>NZ_CP143541.1:2400000-3011848 GCF_040126055.1 Pseudalkalibacillus sp. SCS-8 | reverse complement strand
TTTCCGAAGGATGCGATAGGCTTGAGTGACACCTTTTACAACCCGGAAAGGATCCTTGAAGTTGTTCAAATCAAAATACCGGCGTAGTTTTCCTGTGGAAATCGGATAATAGGTCACACCAGTGATCGGTTCAATCAATTCTCGTTCTATACCATTATGGGATCCAATATAATGGACCTCCCAATTGTTACGCTTCAAGTGCGGAATCAAGGCAAGGTTTACAGCAACGTGCCCAGTAGACCCCCCACCTGTTAATAGAATACGCTTCATAATACATCATCCTTTATAGATTAGACAGTGTCAGGCACTGAAAATGGCGCTTACTCTCCCAGAGCATCTCAATCAGTGTCAGACACCAATCACTGCGCTTACTCTCACAAGCAGTTTCGATTGGTGTCTGACACCAATTCTTGCGCCTACTCTCCCAACGCTTCTCCGAAGGTGCCTGACACCTATTATATAATGAATGGTTGTTGGTTTCATCTTCTTTGTTGTTTTGCGTGTTTTCAAATAAATTAGGGTGTTCATAAAAAGGAATTTGGTGTTGATTTAAAGAAATATTTATATTACACATTTCGAACCCATTTGATTAGGTGTGGCTATTCTATGTATCTTAAGACATAAGGCGGGGTTGCATTGGATAAGATTGACTATAGAATATCAGAACTGGAAAAAGGGTTAAAAAGCTTAAAAAAGCTCAGTGTTGAAAACTTCAAATTGGAGAACGAGCTAAGACACGTAAAACAGGTATTTGATCTTGTGAATTGTATCCATTTCAAGTTCATCCGTGAAGCGGATGGAAAATTCCGGTTCACCTATATGAATGGGAAGCCTCTCCAACACACTAATTTTAAATCTGATTTCATCATCGGCAAAACACTTGAGGATTTGTTTGATGAAGAAACGACGGCATACTTGAGAGAGAAATATGAACGCGCCTATAGAGGTGACTCCGTCAATTATGAATTGACATTCAAGAATTTCAGTTATTTTGTCATTCTTACTCCGTTCCAACAATTTGGTCAAACCCTCGAGGTTGTAGGAACAGCAATTGATATAACAGAGTTGAAAGAAATGCAAGGAGAAGTGGCGTCCAGTCAAAGTAAATTCGCGACAATTTTTAATGAAGCCCATGATGCGATCATTTTATTCAATGATAAAGGCCTTTTGGAGGCGAATCCTGCAGCCCTTGAGCTTTTCGGCCTCACTTTTGATGAACTAAAACAACGAAAACACATTACTCTTTTCGATAAAAAGGTACAAGAAAAAATCCCTCAATTCTTTAAAAAGTTAAATGAAGACGGCGTTGTAAAAAGCGAAACTGAAATTACACGTAAAGACGGCACCCGTAGATTCGTTGAAAATGTAACCAGAGCCAATATCCTGCCGAACATGCATCTCACAATTTTAAGAGATGTGACGGAAAGGAAAAAGCTCGAGGAATCACTAAGGAAATCAGAAACCTTACAGGTGGTCGGTGAGCTTGCCGCAGGAATCGGACATGAAATCAGGAACCCGATGACAGCAATCAAGGGATTTATCCAACTTTTAAAGGAAGACTCGACAAATCGTGATTATTTCGATGTCATTTTAAGTGAATTTCAACGAATTGAAACCATCATTTCTGAATTCATGGTGCTTTCAAAGCCTCAAGCGATCCAAATGACAAAGGAAGATATCCGGGAAATCATGAAGAAAACCCTTATTTTGCTAGATAGTCAGGCCAGTATGAAAAATATCAGGATCCACCTTGATATTGAAGAAGATCTTCCCCCTATTTTATGCGAGAAAAATCAAATGAAACAAGTATTCATCAATTTCATTAAAAATGGGATTGAGTCTATGGAAAGTGGCGGTAACTTGTATATCCGCATGACCAAAGGAGAGGCGTCGACAATTCGAATTGAGATTGAGGATGAAGGGTGCGGTATACCTCCTGACCTTCTAGACCGACTGGGGGAACCATTCTATACTACGAAGGAAAAAGGTACTGGCCTAGGTCTCATGATGAGCTACAAGATCATTCAAAATCATAAAGGCACCATCGAGGTTGAAAGCATGGTGAATGTTGGTACTAAATTTAGAATTGCCCTTCCGAGCCAATTTGAAAACGAATGAACACAGCACTTGATAGAAGTGCTGTTTTTTTATTCTCTTCAAACTTTCTTTCGCTCCTCACTTTCTTGTTCCTCTTTTACCCGATTCTTTTCGTCTACCACAAAAACGACCAATGGTAGAAGGATGATCCATATCAAATAGATGGACAAAGACAGCATAGCGAAAAAATCCAATAAAAAATAGACGAATGCAAAAAACACAACGATTAAAACATAAGGGCTCAACATAAGCCAAATCATGTTCCAGACACCTCCTCGAACTATTTTTTCCATGTCCACTTTCCTGTAAACATGTGGTATACATTATCATTCGGTAGTTAAAAATGGTACGTATAGAGCATTTCACTAATCGTGAGAGGATATTGTAATGAGGTCAAAATGGTTGAATAAGCGGAGAAGAGTAAGAGAAGAATCCAATAAAGAAGAAGAACGTCAATCCATTACGGATCTTCTTTCTACCTTCAAAAAATCCAAGGATTTTGTGCAGTATCATCATACTGGACAAACTGAGTGTGTCATTTCTTATATAAAAACATTAGTTGAACCTAAAATACTTTCTGAAAATATTCTCAATGACATAAAAAATCGCTCCTTGACCTCGCTCAAGGAGATTAAGGATCATATAACAGTTCAAAACCTTTTTATCACAGAAGATCAAGACATGATTCAACAAAGCTTATTACGAGGGCATGTCATGATCCAAATGGAAGAAGAAGACGAACAAGTCTTGTTCATACCTGCCGATACGACTGAGACTCGGAAAGTCAGCATTCCTGAAGTTGAATTCAGTGTAGTGGGGCCGAAGGAAGCTTTTGTAGAATCCCTTGATACGAACTTGAATTTAATTCGTCAACGCTTACCCATTCCTGAACTGACAGTCGATGAAATAGTCGTTGGAAAACTCACAAAATCAAGAGTATGCGTTTTATATATCGACGGTATCGCCGATGACGACAACATCAACACGGTTCGCCAGCGGCTTGGCGACATTGAATTTGATGAAATTATCGATAGTACTTATATTTCTCAAATGTTATCGGATAATTCGAATTCTCCATTTCCCCAATTCGTGGATACGGAACGACCTGACCGGGTCGTTGAGTCATTAGCAGAAGGGAAAATCGCCATCGTCGTTGACGGATCACCTCATGCTTTGACGTGTCCGACAACCCTTATCGAATTCTTTTCATCAGCCGATGATTACTTTACAACATGGCATTTGGCATCGCTAATACGTTTATTAAGATTATTTTCCGTCGCCTTCTCCATCATCGCTACACCGCTTTACGTAGCGATTTTGACGTATCATCATGATATGATCCCTGAAGATTTGATGGCGACGATCATCACTTCCCGAGCTGATATTCCATTTCCACCGGTATTGGAAGTGATCATTCTAGAACTTGCGATTGAATTGTTGAGGGAAGCAGGAGCCCGGCTACCAACGAAAGTTGGACAAACAATCGGTATCGTTGGAGGTATTGTTATTGGAACAGCAGCAGTAGAAGCAGGGCTGACGAGCAACGTACTCTTGATTATCGTAGCGCTGGCTGCTTTGGCTTCCTTTACGACACCTATCTATCAAATTGCGAATACTGTTCGATTGATCCGTTTTCCTTTTTTATTGGCGGCTCAATGGTTTGGTTTAATTGGGGTCACGATGATGGTCTGTGTATTGATTGGACACCTGCTGCGACTTCAGTCTCTAGGAAGACCATTCTTAGCACCTATTTACCCAATGCGAATCAGTGATATGAAGGATGCCCTTTTCCGATTACCTTTTAATAAACAAAACGTCAGACCTTTACAGACTCGCCCAGGTGTTCCTCAACGTTACAACTCGGATCGAATGAATGAGAAGAGGGATATTGATGAATAAAATCAGCCTACAGCAATCCGTACCTGATCATCTGAAGGTTCCGCCTCAGATGGCCTTCTTCTTAGTTCATACCATGATAATTGGTATCGGTGTACTCGGTTTTGAGCGATATATTGTAAAGGATGCTGGATATGATTCATGGATCTCAATATTGCTTGGAGGAGTATGGGTTCATTTTTTGGTTTGGATCATTTATCAACTGTTGAAAAATGGTGGAGGAGATATCGTCGCGATTCATCAATCCCTTTTTGGAGGGATTATTGGACGTTTTTTGAGCTTTTTAGTCAGCTTGTATTTTTTGGTGCTATGTATAACCGTATTACGTACCTTCACTGAGTTAATTCAACTATGGATGTTCCCACAATTGAACGTGTGGGTCTTTTCTGCACTGTTTGTTCTCCTGGCCAGCTACTTTGTAACGGGCGGGTTACGTACAGTAACGGGAATTTGCTTCTTTAGTGTGGTTCTCGGAATCCCATTAATATTACTAAAGTTCTATCCTCTGCAATATTCTCATGTTCAAAACGTATTTCCGGTAGTGGATGCTTCCATCATGGACTTACTGAAGGCTGCGAAAACCATGTCTCTCAGCTATATCGGCTTTGAACTGCTCATTATCTATTATCCTTTCATCAAGAGGCCGGCAGAATCCATTAAATGGGCTCAATTCGGAATCATGTTCGCCATATTCATTTACCTGGGCACTGCAATCACTTCTTTCATTTATTACAGTGAAGGACAGCTCAAACAGGTCATTTGGTCTACGATTACACTTTGGAAGATCGTCGAATTCCCCTTCATCTCACGATTTGAATATATAGGAATCGCCATCTACGTCTTCGTCATCATTCCGAATATTTGTGTGAGTCTCTGGAGCGCTACTCGAACGTTTAAAAGGACGTTTCACATCCGCCAGACCTACGTTTTATGGGGATATATGTTGATTATTGTCATTACCTGTGGAGTAGTCCAGGATCGAACGCAAATTGATTTCTTGAATTCCATTCTTGGGGAGGTAGGATTTTATTTCACCTCTGCATACCTGCCATTTCTTCTGGTTATTCAAACCATTGTTAATAAAGTGAGGGGAAAAAGTTGAATCGAAAGAAATTTTCACCGTTACTCATGTCGATGTTTGCAGTGTCACTTGTTACAGGATGTTTGCCACGAGACAGTATCGAAGACGTGTCCTTAATTCAAATTGTCGGCTATGATGTTGCGAAGGATGACGAGATCAGAGGGACTGTTGTTGTTCCACATTTTTCAAGGATGGAGCAGGGAAAAGGTGTTGAGGAAGAAACATTGACGTCAACCGCACATTCGACCAAACAAATTCATACGAAATTACAGTCGAAAGCAGCAAGGCCGATTACGATTGGAACACTAAAAGTCGCCCTTTACAGTGCAGAATTAGCTGAAAAAGGCATCGGTTCAGTGATCGATAGTATGGCAAGAGATCCTCGAATAGGACGAAATATTTATCTTGCCATCACGGAGGGTAATACGAAAGAGATTTTAGATGCAGGGATTTCAAAAAATGAAACAACTGGAAAATTCATTTCGGGTCTCATTGAACAGAATGCGGCCACAAATTTTCCAAGAACAAACTTACATGAATTTTTATATACCCATTTTGGAAAAGGCATGGACGGCTACCTCCCTTATTTAAAGTTGAACGACCGGGATGAATTGGCCTTGGATGGAATCGCATTTTTTAATGATGGAAAATTCGTCTATAAAGCGCCTTATGAGAAAAGCTACACCTTTACGTTATTGAAGGAAAACTTTAAAGAGGCAACCCAAGAAATTGAATTTGAGAAACGTTATATTGTCGTAGAGAGTATCGGATCGAATGTAAAATATATCTTCAATGGGGACAAAGACAACCCAGCTTTCACGATAAAAATTACGATGACAGGTATCATCAATGATGCGCCTACACTCGCCTTGGAGCTTACTCCACCTGTAATAAAGAAGATGGAAAAGACGATTGAAAAATACAATGAAAAAGAAGCCGAAGAAATGATAAAGAAATTCCAAGAACATAAAATTGATCCTCTCGGGCTCGGCAGTATCATCGATAATCGAGTCCGTAATCTAGATTTTAAAAAATGGAAGGAAGAGCAGTATCCCGAAATGCCAATTAAAGTTGATTTAAAAATGAAAATCCTAGAGGTTGGCACAACGTCATAAACATAGGGATGCAAGGCTGTCGAGAAATTTTCGGCAGTTTTTTTGTTTTTACTACCAACTTGATTTATTATGAAATATTTTGAAAAAATATGAAACTTTTTACATTTTTATCCGTTATAAAGAATGAAATTAAAATCAGTCGTATTCAATGAAAAAATGGAGGGGATGGATTTGTTCGAGCTTTTCAAAAGAGTAAAGACAGTTGTTCATTCAGAGCTGAACAGCCTGATTGATAAGGCTGAGGATCCAATTAACATGGTTGATCAATATTTACGCGAGATGGGATCTGACATTCATGAGGCTGAAAAAGCGACTGCCAAGATGATGGCGGAAGAAAAGCTTCAGAAACTGAAGTGGGAAGAAGCAGAGAACATGGTTAAGAAAAGAGAGGAGCAAGCATTGCAATCCCTGCAGGATGGGAACGAGGATCTTGCGAAACGAGCATTGGAGGATAAGCTCCGTTTGCAGCAAGAAGCGGAGCAGCTTCAGCATCTTTATGTTGAAGCGTCTAAAACAGCAGCTGATTTGAAGGGGAAGCTGACTGAAATGAAAGCCGAATACCGTGATATGGAAATGAAGAAAGCTTCTCTAAAATCACGTGCACAATCAGCGAAAGCAAGAGCGAATATCAACCGATCCATGTCAATCCACAATAGTGAAGGATCAAAACAAGGATTCAAACGGATGGAGGAAAAGGTCCTCCGTTATGAAGCGGAAGCGGAAACAAGTGAAGATCTAAATGCAGAAAGCCGTTCATTGGATGATGAGCTGAAGCAAATGACTCAAAAAACAAAACTCGATGAAGAGTTGAATCTCCTAAAAAAGAAACTTGCTAACAAAGCAAACGTCACAAACAAGTAGGGGATTGAATGGAACTGTTCGGAAATACCATGGAAACGCTTTATCTCTATGGTCTCATCATCGGAGGAATTCTAACATTCCTATACATCCTGTTAAGCGATATTTTAGAAGGGATCTTTGAAGTACTGTCTGATTCGTTATTCAATCCTACCCTTGTCCTCTCCTTTATAACCCTATTAAGCGGTACAGGTTTTGTTATGGAGAAATTGACATCACTCAACAGTCTTTTAATATTGGCCGGTTCGACTGTAACAGCTTTGGTGCTTGTCACGTTACTGAATATATTCGTGCTTGTTCCATTGTCCTCAGCTGAAGAGTCAAATACCTATGCTGTTGAGGATTTACAAGGCCGGATCGGTAAAGTCATCATAACCATCCCAGTTGATGGTTATGGCGAGGTACTTATCTCAGGAAACGGCGGAAACATTGCGAAGGCCGCCAAAAGCCTGGATAACACGTTAATAAAAGAAGGGACCGAAATCCTTGTAATCGACATTGACAATGGGGTCCTCCATGTAGCCCCTTATGAAGGTGCTTCGATTCACATGTAATGAAAAAACGTTAATTTAATAGGAGGTTCTCATGAACATCATTTTAATTGTTGGTGGAATTATCGGTATTTTACTTCTGGCGCTGATCGGTGTTTTTGTATCCAAATACCGTACAGCTGGACCAGATGAAGCACTCATCGTAACAGGAAGTTATTTAGGCGCAAAAAACGTCAATATTGACGAGTCAGGAAACCGCATTAAAATTGTTCGAGGCGGGGGTACATTTGTACTGCCAGTCTTCCAACAAGCTGAGTCACTAAGTCTTCTCTCAAGCAAAATCGATGTCCAGACGCCTGAGGTGTACACAGAACAGGGCGTACCCGTCATGGCGGACGGCACGGCGATCATTAAGATTGGTGGATCGATTGGGGAGATTGCCACGGCTGCAGAACAATTTCTAGGTAAAACGAAAGAAGACCGTGAAAACGAAGCGAGAGAAGTGTTGGAAGGTCATCTTCGTTCGATATTAGGCTCGATGACGGTTGAGGAGATTTATAAAAACCGTGAAAAGTTCTCCCAGGAAGTTCAACGAGTCGCTACTCAAGACCTTGCGAAAATGGGACTGTGCATAGTTTCCTTCACGATCAAAGATGTTCGCGATAAGAACGGATACTTGGAATCACTCGGTAAACCGCGGATCGCCCAAGTAAAGCGGGATGCCGACATTGCGACTGCTGAGGCTGAAAAAGAAACCCGGATCAAGCGTGCTGAGGCGGATAAAGAAGCGAAGAAGTCCGAGTTGGAACGTGCCACGGAAGTTGCAGAAGCAGAGAAAATCAACAAATTGAAGATTGCTGAATATCGTCAAGAGCAGGATCATGCGAGAGCTAAAGCAGATCAGGCATACCACTTGGAAGAAGCACGTGCCATGCAGGAAGTTACAGAGCAACAAATGCAGATCAAAATTATCGAGCGACAAAAGCAGATTGAACTTGAAGAGAAGGAAATTGCCCGTCGTGAGAAACAATACGATTCCGAAGTCAAGAAGAAAGCGGATGCGGACCGTTATGCAGTGGAGCAATCGGCAGAGGCCGAAAAGCGAAAACAGATTGCTTCAGCAGATGCTGAACAGTACCGTGTGGAATCGATGGCGAGAGCTGAAGCTGAAAAAGTACGGATCGACGGTATTGCGAAAGCGGATGCAGAACGAGCTCAAGGGGAATCGGCTGCTGAGGTCATTCGTCTGAAAGGTTTAGCAGAAGCAGAAGCGAAACAAAAGATTGCAGAAGCATTTGAACAATATGGTCAGGCTGCGATCCTCGATATGATCATCAACATGCTTCCTTCGTATGCGAAAGAAGTAGCAAGTCCTCTCTCAAATATTGATAAGATTACAGTCGTTGACACAGGAAGCGGAGCAGCCGGAGGGGCGAATAAAGTGACCGGATATGCAACGAACTTGATGTCTACTCTTCAAGAATCGTTGAAGGCATCATCAGGACTTGATGTGAAGGAGCTCATAGAAAACTTCTCAGGAAAAGGGAACATCCGCTCAAGTGTGGATGATCTAACGCGTGAAATCACCCGGACTCGTGAAGGGGTTCCAACCAGAGGAGAAAAGGATTCGCAAGAGCTGGTCAAAACGGAGAAATAGTTCCCCTAAAAACCACCTGCGTGAAAAAGGAGCTGACCCTATTGGGCCAGCTCGTTTTCATGCGGTTCACTTTACGATGACCGGTTTTTACCTTCCACACTCATCGCCCGTTTCTTTTCTCGGCTTAACGTTTTGATATGATCCACATGTCTGAACCGGAGTGCAGACCAATCGTCATTGATTGCCACCTGGCGAACCGCTTCAAACCCAGCATCACCTAAAGGCTGCCAACCGTTATCACGGGTCAAATCCGATTGATACCGCTTTGAGGATTTTTTCGGGTAGGCAAACCATACAATCGCCTCTTCCTCCAGCTGAGGAAGCATTTCTTGAACGAATGGGTCTACATCTGCTTTTTCATACGAGAAGACCAGAATAAAGTTGATCTTATTCCCTGCCTTCATGTCTTCCATAATGGTAACCTCTTCAGCCATTTCCTTCATGATTGGCTCGAATTCTTCAGGTGCTTTAATAATCCAAATTTCAGGCTGGTTTTTATAATTCATTTTCTTTAATAATGGGTGCACTGAAATCCTCCTTTCGACAAACTACCTGCCTCTATCATACCAAAATGCTTGAACGGTTACCTTAAGAATTGACTGAACAAAAGATCTAGGATACATTATGTTTAAGAGTTTGAACCAATTGACAGAGGAGTTCGTTGTTATGCCTACAATACATGAAATCGTGGAAAATCAAAGGTTGTACTATTACTCTGGGGAAACGAAGCCTGCATCCTTCCGACGAGAACAACTTCAGAAACTGAAAACAGCGATAAAAAACCATGAACGCGAGATTATTCAAGCTCTGAAGCAAGACCTTAATAAGTCTGAGTTTGAAGCTTATTCCACTGAAATTGGAATCCTATATAAAGAAATCAATTTTGCGATGAAGCATTTGGAGAAATGGATGAGGCCTGAAAGGGTGAAAACACCACTGACCCACTTGGGAACAAAAAGTTACCTTTACTCCGAACCTTACGGAGTCAGTTTAATCATAGCACCATGGAATTATCCCTTCTCACTCCAGTTATCCCCGCTGATTGGAGCGATTGCCGCCGGGAATTGTGCAGTGCTCAAACCATCTGAACTCACACCTTCAGTATCCGGAGTGATAGCGGACATCATACAGGAAATCTATGAAGAGAAGTATGTAGCTGTTATACAGGGTGGTGTTGAAGTCAGCCAGGAATTACTCCAGCAAGCTTTCGATAAGATCTTTTTCACGGGAAGTGTGAATGTCGGGAAGATTGTGATGGAAGCTGCGTCGAAACATCTGATCCCTGTCACGTTAGAGCTTGGTGGAAAGAGCCCGGCAATCGTAGACGAGACTGCCGATCTTCAGCTTGCGGCAAAACGGATTGCGTGGGGGAAATTCACAAATTCTGGACAGACATGTATTGCACCGGATTATCTATATGTTCAACAAAATGTAAAAAAAGAGCTTCTTAAGAAAATCGCAGAATCCATTACGGAAATGTATGGTGTTGAGCCTCTTGAAAATGAGGATATGGCACAGATTGTAAACGAAAATCATTTTAATCGGTTGAAAAAATATTTGAATAACGGTCGGACAATTATCGGTGGTGATTCAGATCGATCATTATTACAGATTGAACCGACAGTGCTCGATGATATTGATTGGAAGGATCCGATCATGGAAGAAGAGATTTTCGGTCCAATCCTTCCCGTTCTCTCTTTTGAGCACATTGATGAAGTTGTCAACAATGTACGGAAGCATCCCAAACCGTTAGCTCTCTACTTATTCTCAGAATCAAAAAGACAACAGGACCACATTATTGATTCCTTGTCCTTTGGAGGAGGATGCATCAACGATACCCTCATTCACGTCGCATCGCCTTATCTACCTTTCGGGGGCGTTGGTCAAAGTGGAACAGGAAGTTACCATGGGAAAGCAAGCTTCGATGCCTTTTCCCATAAGAAAAGTATCGTGAAACAAACGAACCGTTTTGATATCAAGTTTCGATATCCTTCCTATAAAAACGGATTGAAAATCATGAAAAAGCTTCTTAAATAAAGCACAAAAGAGGGTGACGCTGTTGTCACCCTCTTTTTTTAGCCCTGGGCTTGATTGACTTCGTATTCATCGTACGTATTCTGCAAGAATTCTTGCTCCCTTTCAATTTCCACTCCAGGGTGTACGGTACGTTCGTCAATCTCTCGGATACGTGGATGCTCGATTTCAATCTGTTGCTTTCTCTTGTTTTCATTCATCGGTTTTCCACCCTCCTTGGTCCTATCTTTCCCTTAAAGTGGACCTAAACGATACTAGAAAATGAAACCAGCTTGGTACAAATTTACCTCACATACACTTATTCCGCATAGCAACAATATAAGGAGAAGAATCTTTTGTGAACGGAGACATGCAGATGAAACGAAAGCTACTTATTGTACTGGGTATGCTTGTATCGATATATGGAATAGGGGACGAACAGCAGGCAAATGCCAGGGGAGGAGTCAAAGTGGAAAATCTCCCGACCATTTTCGATGATGGAACACAGGTACCCGAGCATATTCAATGGATGACCTGGGAGGAAGCGAATGAAATCATTCCGAGATGGAGCAAGTTTGAAGTGGTTGATTTTGAAACGGGCTTATATTTCAAAGTCCAAAGAAGAGCAGGAGCAAAACATGCGGACGTCCAACCCCTTTCCAAAATTGACACAGCAATCATGAAAGAAATTTATGACGGAAAGTGGAGCTGGAAGAGAAGAGCGATCTTCATTCGAAAAGGAGCCCACCTCATACCGGCTTCCATGCATGGCATGCCACACGGTGCAGGTGCGTTGGCGAACAACTTCCCCGGCCATTTCTGCATCCACTTGCCTGGAAGTACGACTCATCGCTCTAGTAAACAAGATCCTTCACATCAACTCATGATCATGAAGGCTGCTGGGATGCTCGATGATTATATCCAGGATGCTTCAAGTGAAGAGCTGTTGCATGTTTTTATCCAAGCGGTAAACCAAGAAGACTTGTCAATCATCAACAGAACAATCAACAATATAGATAAGGGTAAAGAGTTGGACAGATTTTTCATTATGTTCCGTAAACAGTCCACTTATCGTGAACAACCCTTCTCCTTACAAGTCGTGGAGTACCCTGTGACCGTCATTGAAAGCAAAAGAGAAGGGCGGATGAAATATAAATCCCTTCTCAGATTAGAACGATCAGAGTTGAGCGGCCGGTGGCATGTGAACATTGATGCCTTCCTCCAATCGTTAGAGGATTCAACCAGCTAAAACAAAGGTTAAGGCAATGAAGCCGAAAGTGAATAGAAGAATGGCCAGTATGGAGCACATCAATGTGAAGCTCCACCAAGGAATCGAACTTAAAATCTTTTCTTCTACACTGAAGAAGATGGAAGCCATATGATCACGAAACCTTGTATCTGAAGCTTCCTTTCTTAAGTGTTCTTTTTCCTTTTCAAAAATCCTGAATAAGATTCCTGGACTCGCGGCCACTAAAGTTCCGGCAAACCAGAAACCGACTGGGAAGATCCATCCAATCATTCCAACACATCCTCAACTACAATTTTTTTTAGTATGTGCGGATTGAAAGGATTATTTCATTCATTATGCATTTCCTGTAGTTTACACTAAGCCTTTTTACCATGATCCCTCATCTATAATACCGGGGAAAACAAGCGGCAGAAGGATTCCTTCGTACGTAAGGTCAACCCTCTGCGTTGATGATCTTCAAGATCGACTTGAACGCTTTCTTTCAAGTCTTCCTCATAATGTTGAATCAATGTTTGGATTGTAGGTGTCCTGAACATGAAGACATTGACTTCAAAATTCAAATGGAAACTCCGTAAGTCGACATTCGCTGTTCCTAAGGTGGCATAATTTCCATCTACAATGATGGTCTTCTGATGATGGAAACCTTTTTGATACATGTAAACTTTGACGCCATTTCTCAATAACTCTCCGAAATAAGAACGTGTCGCATACTGGGTCAGGAAGCCATCACTTTTTTCAGGCACGATCAATCTTACATCGATGCCCTTTACTGCAGCAATCAGCAGTGCGGTTCGGATTTCTTTACTCGGGATGAAGTAGGGTGTCGTGATCCATACCGATTTCTTGGCGGATGTGATCATACTGAAATACAAATAACTCATGATTCCTTGAGACGTATCAGGCCCGCTAGGAACGACCTGAATCCCTCCCCCTTCGTCAAATGGCTCTACCTTTAAGTAACGTTCTTCAAACAGGGACTCACCATGAACGTAACTCCAATCAAGAAGGAAAACGCGATGGAGATCCCGTAACGCCTCTCCTTGCAGGATCAGGTGAGTATCCCGCCAATATCCGAAGCGTTCATCTTTCCCAAGGTATTCATCACCGACATTCAAACCGCCGACAAATCCGATTTTCCCATCTATGACTACAATTTTCCTATGATTGCGGAAGTTGAATTTTTGATTGAAAAATCCTTTTCGTATCGGAAGGAAATTATAAGCTTGTACACCAGCTTCCTTCATACGCTTAATATCCTTGTCCGAAAGTGAAATACTGCCGATTCCATCATAGATGAAGCGGACCTCCACACCTTGCTTCGCTTTTTCACACAGGACATCGATGATCGCTTGACCTGTCTCATCTGATCTGAAGATATAATACTGTATATGGATGAAATGCTTTGCCTGTTCAAGCTCCTTCAACAGAAGCGGGAACTTCTCCTCTCCATTTCGAAGGACCTCTGTATGGGAGTAGAAGCTGATGGTCTGTCCGCTTAAAGAAGAAATCAGTTTAGAAAATTCCCGTTCTGTTTCACTTAAATGGGTCCATTTTTCAGATGACTTATGCTTATGCTGCATTTCCAAGGATTGTTTGAAGTTATCAAGCCGCTTCTGTTTAAATAAGTGTCCTTTAACCTCTAATTGCCCTGAGTAGATGAAGGAGATGTAACCTAGAATCGGGATGAAAAGAATGACATACATCCAAAGCAATGTTTTATATGGAGATCGATTTTCAAGCATCAATGCATATATAACGGAAAAAATGATGACGCCATAAACGATTCCGGCCGTCACCTTCATGTCAAATGGTTGTTCTTTTGATAGGATAATTCCAGAACAAAAAATCAGGATTAGTGTAAAGAAAAATTGTCTGGTACGTTTCATCAACTATTCCTCCATCTAAAGAGACGATATCTTTTAAAATACCCTATCTTCAAAGGATAAAAACAAAACGAACATCGTAAAAATTCAATAGCAGAAGAATGTAAATACCTGTATAATAAAGACAAGTTTTCCATTTAAAAATATTGATAGAAACTATTTCAGCCATAATTTTACTAACATAAGGATCCGTCAAATTTAGAATTTGGACACGGGGGATTGTCTAATGGATCGAAGTGGATTAGTATCGGGTATACGTCTCATGTCGAACATATACACGCGGAAGGGCGTGCTCCTTTTAAAGGAGGGGACGCCTTTGAAGCAAGGACACATTGATATGCTGGATAAATACGATTGGCTTTTTGAGGGGGAGCTGTTGAATCAACAACCTATTCAATTGGAAAAAGCAGCGATATCTCCTATGGAACTAGAAGAAACTGAGGCTCCATATATTCAGGAAGCTTACGAACAAACGATTGATCATATCAAAGGGTTCTTTAAAGGGATTCTCTCTCGGTTAGATACGAATGCAGAATCCGTATTCCAACAATTTTCTACCGTGTTGGAAGAAGTCATGAATAATGAAGATCATGCGGTGACGTTGATTTATGAGGTCAAGGATTACGATGAAACGACTTTCAGGCATAGTTTGAATGTTGGCTTGATTGCCGGTTTGATTGGTAAAATCCTGAAGTTACCCTCTGACCAGGTCTTTCTTCTTGGAAAGATGGGGCTTCTCCATGATATCGGGAAAATGAAAATTCCGAATGAGATTCTGAAAAAGCCAGGTCGACTTACCGATGGGGAATATAAAACCATCAAATTACATACGAAATATGGTTTTGAGATCCTGAGAGGTGTAGAAGGACTTGATCTCATGATTTCGATTGGAGCTTTGACACATCATGAACGATTGGATGGCTCAGGTTATCCTGATGGCAGGACAGAAAAAAACATTCCTTATCTGGCTCAGATATTAGCCGTTGCGGACATTTATGACGCTATCTGTACGGAGCGAGCTTATCAGAAAGGGCGGTCTTCATTCATCGCCATTGAACAGCTTGTCCAGGATGCCAAAGCCGGTAAGCTGAACACAGCTGTTGTTAAAAGTTTTGTAGGATACCTTATGAAACAATACGTCGGAAGGAATGTGGTTTTGAATAATGGTGAGAGGGGGACGATTACGTTCATCCCATATGATGAACCACACCGTCCACTTCTTAAAGTAGGGGCCGACTTCCTGGATCTAAAGAAGGTTTCAACTGTTTCAATCACAGATTTTGCATGTTAAAAAGCTGACCTGAATTTAATCAGATCAGCTTCTTTTCATTTCGAATTCGTGTTGTTTCGATCCCAAATCACACTTGCACAATATTTAATGATATCCCTACGTCTTATGATACCGATGAAGTGGCCATTGTCATCTGTAATCGGAATGAAATTCTGGTCGGTAGCGAGGGTGATCAAATCCTCCATGTTCGCATTGATTGAAATCGGGATATTTTGTACACGTCTCGGTACATCTCTAAGTTTTGTCCTTTGAATGACTTCTTCATAATTTTCTTCTTCATCTAAATCATCTTTAAGCTTCCACAGTAAATCCCCTTCTGTCAGGGTGCCTGAATATTTACCATCCTCATCAACGAGAGGAACAGAAGTATACTTATGGTAGGACATTTTTTCTAGTGCTTGACGGATTGTCGATTCCGGATTTAAGAATTTCACTTCGCTTTTCGGCAATAAGTAAAAGCCAATATTCATATGACTCTTCCTTTCAATCAGGACTCCATTATAAGTATAGTATAAATCGGTGTAAATTGATAATTACTCCACCTTACTTATTCTCCCGGAAAGACTCAGTAAAACATGAAAATCACAAAAATCATCTGTATCTATACATTTTTGGCCAAATACTGAGCATTTATCAGGAAATCACATCCATGATTTGTTATAATGAGGAAGTTATGAAATCTGATACGTGTCTGGGTGTGTAAAATGGAAAAACGTCAACAATTGATTTGGGACTTGGAAAAGAGCTTTCGGACAACGTTCCGGATGTTCCGAAAAGAGATCAATCATCTCTTTGAAGATGAACTTACGGGTATGGAATTCACCTACTTGAAATTTATCATGGAAAAGAAGCAGGTCATGACCTCCATGCTTTCACAGGAGTTCAATGTTGCGACAAGTCATGTGACCGCCGTGACAGATCGGCTTGTCAAACGAAATCTAGTAACTCGAAAACGGGCTGAGACAGACCGCAGAGTCATCTATCTTTGTATCACAGAAGATGGGGAGAAGCTGGTGGAAACGCTTGTTGAAAAGAAGCATAAGTACATGGAAGGTAAATTTAAAAGTCTGACGGATGACGAAATGGAACACCTCCTTCAACTTTTCTGTAAAATAAACGGCTAAGAGAAAAGGATTGGTCAAACAACGTAGGCATAAGGTGGCGTTTTATTTTTTGATAAATATTTCACCAGGTGAACTATTCATCTGATGAAGGATAGGAGAACGGTAAAGATGGAACACTTACCACTAAAAAAGAAAATTACAATCATGGTAGCTGTACTTGCTTCAATGTTATTCGCTGCCCTGAATCAGACCATCATCGGGACTGCAATGCCGAAAATCGTCTCTGACCTAGGAGGGATGCCTTATTTCAGCTGGGTCTTCACGATTTATATGCTTGCTTCCAGTGTGACAGCCATCCTGGTCGGTAAGTTATCGGATATGTATGGACGTAAACCATTCATCCTTATAGGATTAGGGATGTTCATCATTGCGACCTTCCTCTGTGGTACGGCAACGTCCATCTTCATGTTGATCATATTCAGAGGCTTTCAAGGTCTTGCAGGTGGTATGATCTTCTCGACGGCATTTGCATCCATCGGTGATCTGTTTTCACCACGGGAGAGAGGACGCTGGCAGGGGCTGATGGGAGCCGTGTTTGGACTTGCGAGTGTGTTCGGTCCGACAATGGGCGGATATATCGTCGATCACTTCTCCTGGCAATGGATTTTTTGGATTTTCCTACCGGTCGGATTTGTCGCTTTCATATTGATTATGCGCTTATTCCCAAGCGTGCCGAGGAAATCACATGGTAAAGTTGATTATTTCGGTTCCATCTTTCTAGCTGGAACAATTATACCGATGCTCCTTGCTTTTTCATGGGCGGGTAATCAATATGCATGGGGTTCCATTCAAGTCATTGGCTTATTCCTCATCTCAGCCATTTCGTTACTTGCTTTTCTTTTTGCCGAAAGAAAAGTGGAGAACCCAGTGTTACCACTGCATTTGTTTAAAAACAGCGTATTTACGATCTCGAATGTCATCGGTCTATTAATTGGAATGGCAATGTTCGGTTCAATCATGTATATGCCGTTCTTTATCCAAGGCGTCATCGGTACCTCGGCCACGAAGACCGGTTTCATCATGATGTCGATGATGCTTAGTATGGTCGTGTCAAGTACGATCGTTGGACAGTTGATAACACGGACAGGAAAATATAAGAAAATGGCGATTCTCGGATTGACCATTATGGGCATCGGGATCTATTCATTGACGACCTTAAATGGGGACAGCACGAATACAGATGCAATCCTAAGGTTGATCATCATTGGACTCGGCTTGGGGTGCAGCTTCCCGATTTTCACGATTACGATTCAGAATGCAGTCGCATATCAGCACTTAGGAGTGGCTACATCTTCTGTCCAATTGTTCAGACAGCTTGGAGGGACGATTGGTGTTTCCATAATGGGAGCAATCATGAACTTGACCATGAATTCCAAGATGCAAGGTTCAAGTGGTGTATCAGCTCAAGAACCGGCTGGAAGTGGTTTAGTGGAAAAGCTGAAGGATCCTAAACTTCTTATGGATCCAGAGCAATTACAAGCTTTGAAGCAACAAATCCCTAGCGAGCAATCCGCATTTTTCAACCAGCTTATTGAAATGATGAGAAGGACATTGAGTGATGCTTTGAGCGGAGCCTTTTTCTTCGGTTTTATCATGATGATCATTGCCGTTATCCTCGTTCTATTTTTGAAGGAGGTTCGATTGAAAACATCGAATCAAGAGGATGAAGGTGAAGAGATCTCCATTTCCATCAAAAGAGAACAACGCGCATAAAGAATAAATGTAGGGGGATTGTCTATTTTTTTGGATATAAGGCAATCCTTTTTCATTATTTGACGATCTTGATTTCACGGTTTCGTCTCAAGAAGCATAGGAAAGTGGCAAAGAGTAAGAAGAAAGCAGGGATGGAGTAGAAATAGTTCACACTTATCAAGCCCCATATGGAACAGACTGCGATACTGATAGCAAATTTACGTGTCTGATAATCAACGAGGTTAAGACACATATAGGCCACCAGGGAAGCAGCTGCGCCTGAAATGCTGCCTAAAATTGCAATGGAAACCTGATAGACCGATTCGTAAACAAATTCATATAAGACAAAGTGGAAAAACGATGAGAAGAATCCAAGAATGCTTCCGATGAAAGCAAGCTTATATTCTAAATCTCGCGTCGGTCGATTAATGATCATTTTACGTTGTTTCTTTCCCAGTCTCATCACGATCGCCCCCTATGTCTTTTTTATCTGTGATGGTGTTATTTCAATAAAAACGATGAAATCCCTTTTAGACAATACAAAATTGTATGTCTTACTTGTGTAATTGGTTCTAGAAGAAAAGGACTATCTATGATAAAATAGGGAATCTTTTATGTACGTTCGTTTGATTATAGGATGCAGGAGAGGAAGGGATGGAAAATGAGTAAACTAGAGACGCAGACGAAAGAAATGATAATGAAAAAGGTCAGTCTCAAACTGGTTCTTGGTCTGATTGTCACTTTAGGTTTGATCGGCTTATTCGCTCAATTAGCTGACGGTGTTTTAGAGAACGAACTGGAAGCGTTCGATCATGTATTATCGACAATGGTACATAGCTTACAGGCCCCGTGGCTGACAGAAGTGATGATTTTCATCACCCATATCGGTAACACGATGACCTATGTTGTCGTGGTATCACTTTATCTTGTAGTATTACTCGTGAAACGATTGAAGCTGGAATCGTTCATACTCCTATTGACGATCCTGGGGGCTTGGGGCTTGAATGGATTGTTGAAAATCAGCTTTCAACGTGCACGGCCAAGTATTGAACACCTGATTGAAGTGGGAGGATACAGCTTTCCGAGCGGTCATGCGATGGTTTCCTGTGCAGCCTATGGCATCATGGCCTATCTGATTGCATACTATCTTGGCAGGAGAAACAAGCCATACTGGTATATCGCCGCTTTGGCGAGCATACTCATTTTCTTGATCGGTGTCTCCCGGATCTACTTGCACGTTCATTACCCAAGTGATGTGATTGCAGGCTTTGCTGCTGGTGGAGCATGGTTGTTAACATGCATCTTTACGATGAAAACCTTGAAGCGCCGGGGCGAGAAAAGAAGTGTATCAGCAGAAATGTAAAGCTCATTAAAAGCGTATGACAATACGAACCAAAACTTTCATTCTTAAATTCTACAAAAAAAGATTGACCAGTTCATGATGATGGTCAATCCTTTTTTTGATGAAGTTCCGCTGATACTACGAGACGTTCGGCTCGTTCAGTCGTTCGGGGGTCATATTCTCCTGTACATGTAATTAAGTTGACCACGCTTCGGTATGAGAAACCGAAAATGTTTTCAATCGGAGCATTCTGCCGAGGATAGACTTTCGATGTATTTACGATAAAAGTCAATGATTCACCCGATTTTCCTGTGACGATAATTTCGTCGCCGTCCTTTAGCTTATGCAGGTCGTAGAATACGGCTGGACTGGTTAGATCATCGACATGTCCCGCAATGACGGAATTCCCTGGTGCTCCCGGCAGTGTACCGGGTTCATACCAACCTACGTTAGCTGCATCCTTTGGAACATCCATTCTACCATCATCTAGCGTGCCAACGTGTTCCACCTTTGTCTTTACATTGATTGCAGGGATTTTAATTGAAACGGGGACGATTCCTTTCCGATCATCTTTTATGATTTCTGTTGTATCCGATTTCAGTTTATTGGTTGCTTCATTGTTCTCATCGTTCAACTCAGCATTAGCAGCTTCTGCTTTCAGTTGGTGATCCTTCGAGGTGTTCGTTTGACTATTGCAGCCCGTTAAAGCTAACAGGAGGATTAGGAAACTATTGGCTAGGAGACTCTTTTTCATCGCACACACCCTTTTTATATCGTCTTTTCTACACATGAGCTGGTGCTCGCTTCGCACCAATCCGCTGAAAAGAGAAAGAGAGAAGGAAAGAACCTTCTCTCCAAGCTTTTTCGTTATTTTGTTTGGCCGCTAAACCTTCTTACAGCTAGCATTGCTATTGCCATTGAAGCAGCAAATCCTGCTAAGAGGATGGATGTTAGAGAAATACCCTGATCAGCTGTTCCACCAAGACCTGTTTTCGGCATTTCAGTCGGCATTTCTCCCATAAATTTATCAGGGAACTGGTCAACGAATGCACTTGATAGTCCTTTAGCCGGATTCAGCATATGTGCATAGGCCTCTCTTAAATTTGTATACGTCGAATCATAGTCTTCCGAAACATAGCTGTCAAATGTACCAACTAGCTGATCAACGTGCATTTGAAGGCCTTCAGACAGAGCATCCGCCTTCAAACGACCATCTGTCGCTGTCTCAAGGAATTGAGAGAAGTTCGCTTTGTATGCTGCAAGGGCATCTAGTACTGCCTGTTTCTTTTCTTCGTCATTTGCGCCTGTCGCTTTTACATATTCGACAAAGTTCCCGATATGACCGGACCACATTTCCTTGAATTGTGCGCCTGCTTCTTCACCATAAACAGAAGAGATAGCTGCTGTTAGATCTTCTGTATTGTTCGCGAGTGCTTGAGCAGAGGCTTCAAAGTCTTCTGAGCCATCAATGCCATTTTGCATTGCCATCATCGCTAGGCCAGCATGTTCTGTTAACAGGTGGTTCAAGTGTGAACGTAAATCATTTGCAGGAGTCACTGCTTTCGTATTCTCAAATTTATCAGGGAACTGTTGAACAATAGCACTGGACAACCCTTTACTTACCATATACATATGGTTGATGGCTTCACGCTCATATTCGTATGCTTTCTCATAATCTCCAGCCACATAGGCATCGAATGCACCAATCAATTGATTTACGTGCATTTGAAGACCTTCAGCGAGTGCGCCGGCTTCAAGTCGTTCTTCCGTTGCCGTTTCTAGGAACTTAGAAAATTCTTGTTTGTAGTTTGCCAGATTGTCGAGTGCTTCCTGTTTCTTTGATTCGTCGTTTGCACCAGTCGCTTTTACATAATCCACGAAAAATCCGATATGTCCTTTCCACATTTCATCGAATTGTTTTCCAGCCTCATCCCCATAAACGGATGCAATCGCAGCACTTAAGTCGTCTGCATTTGCCATCAATGCTCTAGAGGCTTGTTCGAAATCGCCAGCCCCTTCTGCTCCTTTTCGCATCGTTTCGACCGCTAAGTATGCATGTTCACTCAGGAGATGATCGAGAGATGTTCGTAGTTCGGATGCTGGGGTGGTAACAGTCGGTTTTGCATGATCCTCTGCAAATGCTGTGGTTGCTACACCACCTAAAAATAAAGATGTGCTTAACGGAATGGCGATGAGTCCTTTTTTCAAGTTCATTTGTGAATCTCTCCTTTTTGTTTATTTGTAAAGCTAACGAGAGAGATCACCAATTGGATCACTTTTTCTTGAAAAAATTTATTTTCATATTACGTTTTGGTCAAAAAGCCTGTTGGAATGCCTGATTAACCGATAAAAAAAGAACGTCAGTTGACGTTCTTTTATCCTTCCTTATAACTTAGAAGCAAGTATAATTTGACCTTTTGGCTGTTCGCTATCGGGTGTAGGTTCTAAGGTTACTGCGATCGTATCCCATTCATGCTCCCCTTCGATATTGACAGGATAGATGACTCCACCTTGCCCTTTGTGATTCGGGAGGAATGTTCCCGCTCTGAACTTCTCACCATTCGAATTGATCAGCCAGACTTGATAGGCTTCTGTACCAGAAAGCTTTTGAAGGTTTTCAGCTTGCATTACAAGAGACATACCGTCTTTCTTTTGAATCATAGTTGCTTGAGCTCGTGCATCAAACCCTTCGGTGGCTGCCAACTCTACGTTTTTCAAGACTTGATTGACGCCTTCATCTGGGACTGCGAGTGGGGCAGGCTCATCATTCATATAAAAATAGACGTTAGCCGTCAGTGATAGGAGGAGTGAGGCTGCCAGCAATGGTTGAAGCCATCTTTTCACTGGAGATGTTTTCTTTGCTCGTAGAACAGCGGTCTCTTGGATAGGGTCCACAGTAGCTTTTTCCGCTTTTCCAGGATTGAATCCATCGTTTTCAACAGGTTGCTCAAATACACTTGATAGAATCCGGTCTTTCATTCCATCATTTGGTTCCACAGGTTCTGAAGCGTATGGGAGATCAGCTGTCAGCTCTTCTAATTCATGTAATTCTTCACGACATGCTTTACATTTTGCAAGATGTGCCTCAAACCGTTCCTTTTCTTTTTCATCGAGACACTGATTAAAATAATCTAGAAGCAAGTCGCAATGATTTTGATTATTCATACGCTATCCCTCCCTTGTCCAGTAGAATCCAGGTCTTTTCGTAAGTGTTTAAGTGCAAGCCGCAGTCGTCCTTTCACGGTTCCAAGTGGAATCTGGAACACTTCTGCGATTTTACTTTGTGATAATCCCTTAAAGTAAAAGAGTTCGACAATTTCCTTTTGTTCTTTCGCTAGAAACTTCATTGCTTTTTGTAGACGCCTTCCTTCTTCTTTCCATTCAATTTGTTCTTCAATGGACGGTTCATTCTCCTGTAAGGAATCCCGCTCTTCTATTTCGTAGTTTTGTTCATTTTTCCTTCTTAATTGATCGATACTCGTGTTCCGAGTGACGGTTAAAAGCCAGGATGAAAATTTCCCTTTTGATTGATCGTAGATCCCCGGCTTCGTCCATAGCTTAATAAAAACTTCTTGGACAATTTCTTCTGAAAGTTCCTTCCGTTTCGTCATCCGATATGCAAATGAAAATAGTAGCTTTTCGTAACGTTCATATAAGAGCTCGAGGGCTTTTTTGTCTTGCCTTATAACCCTTTCATAGAGCTCGGTATCCAACTCATTCATTTCATTCTCCTTTTTTATTAATATTTTCTCAAGCATATCCTAGATATCAATCCTTTCAAAGAGAATGCTACCAAGAATACGATCAATCAGTGGTTTTGGATCATTAAAAAGGGGAAATCTCTCCATTAAGAGGTCGTTTGGAGGAAAGGAGTGAGACATTGAGAAATTGGAAAGCTCACATCGTTCATACGGATCGAGGACAATTTGAAGTGTTCACGAAAGGCGAAGGGAACCCTGTATGTGTAACCCATCTCTATTCAGAGTTCAATGAGACGGGTGACCATTTCGCAGATACGTTCACCCGTCACAATCAAACCATCCTTATCAATCTTCGAGGAACAGGAAAATCAACAGGATACCAGTCACGAAATGAATTATCGATGAGCGAAACAGTAAAAGATCTTGATTCAATTCGAGAAGGTCTGGAAATTGAGAGTTGGACTTATGCAGGTCACTCTACAGGTGGAATGCTAGGATTACGATATGCAATCGACTTTCCAGACTCATTGAATCACTTGATTGTAGTAGGGAGTGCCGCAAGTGGGGACTACGCTTCTGATATGGATAGCATCTATAACGATGCACATCCTCGCCATCAACGGATGCAAAGTCTGATTGCAAAGCTTAAAATGAAGAACCTTCATCCTGATGAGAGGAAGCTGATTTCAAGGGAACGTATAAAGCTCTCGTTAAATGAACCAGAAAAATATGAAACCTACTTTTCTGCAGATGTTTTCAAAAAAATATCTACTGACCGGTTGGATTATTACAGCGAGAACGAATTCCCTTACTTCGACTACAAAAGCGAATTATCCAATATTGAACTTCCAGTATTGATTATTTGTGGGGAAAACGACGTACAGTGTCCAATCCGATGCTCTGAAGAATTACACGGTCTGCTCATGAATTCAACTTTTCTTCGCTTTCAACATAGTAATCATTATCCATTCTTAGAAGAAAAGGACCGGTTTCAATTTGCCGTGCGAAGTTTCTTGTCTTGATGGAGAGAAGAGATAAGAATGATTTGTGAACAAAGTAGAAAGCCGTTGATATAGGTGGTAAGATGGATTCGATGTAATCGTTGGAAAGGAATCGATCTTATGTACAAATTTATTATCATCGGTATTACGATCCTACTTGGTGTACTCAGTCAACCGCTCGTAACTTCCGCACATGCGGAGTTGGTGGGGACAACCCCTGGCGAGGGCGAGGTTGTCGGGTATGCAGTTGATGTCGTAACGTTTGAATTCAGCACAGATATTGAAGAAGGCAGTCAATTTTCGATAAAAGATCAAAACGATCAATCAATTGACGTCAATACCATTCAAATTGACGGCAACCTTATGCTCGGAGAGTTGAGTGATCCCCTCGCATCAGGAACATATGAAGTCAAATACAAAATCGTCTCTGAAGATAGCCATATTGTAGAGGGCGACTATACATTCACAGTTAAGGATGACACGAAAATGCAAGAGGAGTCATCGGAGAAGGTTGAGGAAGATGAGGCAATTGGAGAAGAACAACAGGATGAGGATACGAGCAATGAAACTGATCGAGCGAAAGACCAAAATGGCTTGACGGAAAAAGGGGAGGTTGAAGATGGGTTATCGCCCATCGTCCTCATTTTTGCAGGGATATTAATCCTTGGCGGTGCAGCCTTTCTATTTTGGATGGTTAGAAGGAAGGGGACAGCATGATCATCCTCTTCAAAGCCGTCCTGTATATCGTCTATTCCCTACTTGTAGGAGGCTTGTTGCTCGAATCCATACCTTCAAATCAGAAACCGAAAGTAACGATTTCAAAAGAGCTGCTTCTTTGGTTGATTGGTACAGTACCAGTCATTACGTTTGTTTTGATGCTCGATATCATTCGTTATTTATCTGAAAGTATCGGATACTGGGAAACTTTTACTTCCGTCTTGTTTACTTTTACAATCGGAAAAGCATGGCTTGCGAGTGTGTTGGTTTCAATTATTCTGTTCTTGCTCGTCTACAAGAATAATTTATCCAATAACACTTTTTATGCAAGGTTAGGCTTATTCCTGATGGCGATTCTAATTGGAACTTATTCGTTTGCCAGCCATTCCGCTTCTCTTTATCCGGTCCTTGGATTTCTTGCTCACTTCATTCATGTAAGTGCCATTGTCAGCTGGGTCGGCGTGTTGCTGTATGTATCGTGGAGTGCTGATCCAAATAGCAGATGGCTACCGTTCTTGAATTGGTTTACACCTTTTTCAATCGGCACCGTCCTGATTTTGACGGGTGGTGGCCTCCTTATCAATGAAATAGTAGCACCGCAATATGTGGATTCATGGGTTCTGGATTATGGTCAAGCTCTGCTCATCAAGCACCTGTTGCTCATACCATTATTCCTTTATGCCATCATACACAGTATCTATTTGAAAAAGTCGATCAAGCTACGCGGAAGCGCACATATACAGAGATCTTTAAAAGGGGAAACAATCATCATCCTATTCGTTTTTGCGGTGACCGGTTTTCTTTCTCAGCAAGTCCCTCCCCATGAGGTTTGGCGGACATTGCTTCAAGAAGAGCCATCTCCACTTTTCATGCTCCAATACGATGGAGAAATTGATCCGCAATTGATATTGACGTTTGCATGGACGAAAGCATCTACCATCTGGGCGATTGTCACTGCTGCCACGATCTCGTTTACCACGTTCAGCATCATGAAAAGATGGCCGATCATCGTCAGCGTCCTGTCAGGTTTAGTGGTAACCTTCAGTGCTTATATGGCATTGATTTCAGGTGTACTTTAGATTTCTACAACAATAGTCGTAGAAATGTCTGATAACACTACATCCATTGAATGAGGAAATATTCCAACCTCTTAAGGATGCCGGATGGAGGCACGTTCGATATAATAAAGGTATAACTTGATTAAAGGCGTGATTGATTTATGAAAATTTTAGTTGTAAATGGCAGTCCGATGGAGAAATCGAGAACCCGTGGAATCACGAGGTTGGCAAAAGAGCTATTAGAAGAAAAAGGTGCTGAAGTGACTTTCTTTGATCTTGGTACTGAAAAGCTTCCCCTTTTCCCTGGAGATGAAGAGAACGATCAGAATGAATCACTTCAAAAGCTGAAAAAAGAAGCCGATACGGCTGATGCATTTTTCATCGCATCGCCTGAATATCACAATGGTATGAGCGGTGCATTGAAAAACGCATTGGATTTCCTTGGAGGAAGCCATTTCAAACATAAACCGGCAGCAATTGCTGCAGCCTCAGGTGGAAGTAAAGGCGGTATAAATGCCTTGAACAATATGCGGATTGTATTGAGAGGATTATATGCTCTTGTGCTTCCAGATCAATTCGTTTCTGACCCGTATTGCTATGATGACGAGTACAACCTAGTGGACCGTGAAGCCGTAGGACGTTTGGAAGATATGGCAACTTTACTTGTTACGTTATCAAAGAAATCCGCAGCGATAACAAATGAACAAGTCCTATAAAACGATATCAATCCGTCATTTCATGGTAATCTAGTGATAGATCCTGATATGGCGGATTTATTTTTGATTCGATCGACATATTTATCTTATTAATTGCAGAAAGGGGGCGAAGCATATGTCTAGAGTACATACATTGAAAGTCATTGCAGAAACATTGAATCAATCGAATGATTTAAGAGAAATGCTGCAATCTGTGCTGGAAAAATTGTTGGAAGTGACGGATTTATCGACTGGATGGATCTTTCTTACGAATGAAGAACCGATTTATGCCTTTGTCGCGGATGTGAATCTTCCTCCTGCCTTGAGCTGGGATGAAAAGAAGCCGATGTGTGAGGGAAGCTGCTGGTGTCTTGATAAAGTGTGGGATGGTCGCTTGCAAAAAGCGGTAAATATCATCAATTGCAAAAGAATTGAAGACGCCATCGACTACGAGTGGGGAGATACGAAAGGGATCACCCACCATGCTACTGTGCCGTTAATTGCAGGTGGAGAAAAGTTCGGGCTCCTTAATGTTGCTGAACCGGGGAAAAATGAATTCACAGAAGATGAATTGGACCTACTTCAATCCGTATCCTTTCAAATCGGGACTGCGATCAAACGGACGAAGCTTTATGAAGCCCAACAAACGAAAGCTGAACAATATTCAAAGCTGGACGAAATCAGTCGTGCGATCTGGAAAATGAATGACCTTCACCTTCTTCCGCAACACACTGTCAACCATATCGGAAAAACGTTCAACCTGGACTCATTGGCGCTCCTTATGAAAGAGGAACACGCTTTAGCATTGCGATCTGTTTTCCGTGAAGGTCAAACAACATCAATTCATAAACATTATCGAATCTCCTCTGATGGAAAGCTGGACACTACCCTCAGGCAACCGGAGCTTCAGAAGGATTTAGGTGCCTTTGGTCTAAATTTGGATGATGAGGCAATCCTCTTACCACTATTGATTGGAGAGGAATGGATCGGGTGTTTGATTTGTTCCTGGGATGAATCTCATACGCCCCCGATTGATGCCGATGTCCTTAAAGCTTTGGGGGATCATGTCTCACTTGTTCTTGAAAAAGCACGACTCTTTGAAAGATCAAGGGAACTTGCTTTGATTGAGGAACGGAATCGCTTAGCGAGGGATTTGCATGACTCGGTCAATCAGAAACTCTTTTCACTTAGCTTGACTGCCCGAGGATTAAGGGAGTATATAAAGAAAATGCCTCAAGATGAAACACTTGAAGATTCCCTTGCAGAAATACAATCCCTTTCCCAAGAGGTTGTCGGAGAAATGAGAACGATGATCTGGCAGCTCAAACCAGCCGGCCTCGAAGAAGGTGTGATCGATTCTTTGAAAAAATATGGGGAATCGTTAGGGCTGACCGTTCATGAGCGGATTGAAGGAGTTGGAAACATACCACGGTTGGTGGAAGAAACAATGTGGCGGGTCGGTCAAGAAGCGTTGAACAATGTGCATAAGCATGCTCGGATAGATGAGGTCTATCTATGCTTGCAACGGAGAAGAAAAGATATTCTTTTGCAGATAATCGATTACGGTTGTGGTTTCACTGTTCCTGCTTCAGAATCTGAGCAGCAGTGGTCGTTCGGCTTATCGAGCATGAAAGAACGTACGGAAATCATGGGTGGGAAGATGTTGGTTGAAAGTGTACGTAACAAAGGAACCACCGTAACCGTGCAATTTCGTATAACAGATGAAAGAGGAGAGAACAATGGGGATTAAAGTGCTACTTGTCGATGATCATCTCATGGTGTTGAAGGGCTTGCGATTCTTTCTAAGTACACAATCCGATATCGAACTAGTTGGAGAAGCATCCAATGGAAAAGAAGCGATTGAAATGGTCGATCAACTACAACCAGATGTCGTGCTTATGGATTTGACCATGCCAGTCATGGATGGAATCGAAGCCACCAAACGGATCAAGGAAGAGAAAGCTGATGTGAAAATCATCGTACTGACAAGCTTTTCGGATCAGGACCATGTCGTTCCAGCCTTACAAGCTGGAGCAGACGGCTATCAATTGAAAGATATTGAACCTGACGAGCTTGTAAAATCGATCAAGGCCGTCCATGCAGGTCAAACGCATCTGCATCCGTCCGCAACGACACAGCTATTGAATCATGTGAATACGGGCTCTAAAAACATGGAGTCAGAGCGTATGTTCAATCAGTTGACGGCGCGCGAGAAGGATGTTCTTTACCAGATCACACTTGGACGGAACAATAAAGAAATTTCATCAGAGCTTTTCATTACTGAGAAGACAGTCAAAACTCATGTGAGCAATATTTTAGGGAAGCTCGGTCTTCATGATCGTACACAAGCTGCTGTCATCGCAATGAAGAACAAATGGTTTAAAGACTAGACCATTTTTTTGACTGAGTGGGTGATGTGTTACGATACAAGAAATGACGAAGGTAGGTGACGTTGATGGATCAAAAATTGAAGGAACAATTTGATGGCCTCATGACAAAATATACGGAGCTCATGGTGGGAGAAGCAGGTGAAGAACGTAAAGAAAAGATTCGCATGTGGGCGCTTTATACGCATATGTCAAAAACAATGCCACCCCTTGTAAAGCATTGGAATGAAAAATACCCCGATGCGAAAGAAGGCATGAAGGAATTGATTGAGGAAGTACGGGACATGAACCAACAATATCGAAACGAACAAAAATAGATGCAACTACAAAAGAAAGATGGGCGTTTGGCCCATCTTTCTTTATTTTCTACATCAAAGTTCCCAGGGTACGTTTGCTGTACATAAAGAACCGGGTATGGTTCCATAATAGCGCTACTGCATTGTACTTCCGTTCGGGAGCTGTTGTTTATAACCGGTGAACTTTTGATAATCTTGCTGTAAGGCTTGAGGCTGGGCTTGATCGAAGGAGTACCAGCCCTTCTGGAACATAACATTGAACAAATTTCGCTGACACTCCTGCGTTTCCTTCGCGATTGCGGAAATGTCCTGGTAAAGCGCCTGATGGCTTGCTTCATTCATAGCCGTTGAATAGGCATCAGTCATATATTTTTCCGTTGCCAGAATATCATTGATGAAATCCCGATCATTCATATCCGGCGTCTGTGGTGTATTCGTTTGCGGATTTTGTATGGTCATTCGCTAGGCCCTCCTTTATTGAGAAAGATTTTGACTTTGCATTTGATCACCAAGGTGGCTTTGAAGATGCTGGAGCAATTGATCATAATGCCTCGTATGCATTTGGGCAGCTTGTTCGATCGCCGTCTTTACTTCTTGATCCTGGCACTGGTTGGCAAAATGCCTGCATTTTTTCGCAGCTAATAGATTCCAACTCATCATGTCGGTTAAGTATAGCTGATCCTTAGAGGTCATCACTCTTGGTGGCTGAGGCATGATTCCTTGCTGGTTTTGAGTGGATTGTTGTTGTTGCACGGTTCTTTCCTCCTTTTAGGGGATTCTGAGTTCAAAAATAGGTTGCCACGCAAGAAAGATGTTATTCAAGAGTGGAGATGGGGAAAGGCCCGATTTATTCAAAATCATAAACTCTCCATTCACATTTTGAATCCACTCCTATTATGGTAAAAGGAAGAAAAAATTAAATTTTGAAAAAAGTAAAAAAGTTGTCGAAAAAATGATAAAATACTGTTGGAAGTTAAATAAATTAAACTTCGTTCACATAGATAATCAAGAAATTTTGTATCCGTTATCATAGGGGGATCTGCTGATGGAACAACTATTAAAAAACTTCTTCTTATTCATGGGTAAAAATAAAGTAGCCACCAAAATGGCGAAGAAATATGGCCTTCGTTTCGGAGCAGGTCGTTTCGTTGCTGGCGCTTCATTGGAAAGTTCATTGCATGCAATTCGAAAGCTGAACGATGAGAATCTTCCTGTAACCATCGATCACCTCGGTGAATTCGTTGATAACGAAGAAGAAGCAAGGGAAATGACCAACCATTGTATTGAAGCGATAAAAGCTATTTCAAAGGAAAACTTGAATTCCCAGCTTTCGCTGAAATTGACTTCCATGGGATTGGATATCAGCCGTGAATTGGTGCTCGCCAATATGAAACGGATTATGGAAGTCGCTGATGAGTATGATGTGTTCGTCACGATCGATATGGAAGATGAATCGCGTTGTCAAGCGACCATTGATATATTCAAAGAATTGAAATCGGAGTATGAAAATATCGGAACAGTCCTGCAGGCTTATCTGTACCGTACAGTTTCAGATATTGAAGATCTGGATTCTTATAATCCGAACCTCCGTCTAGTAAAAGGTGCGTATAAGGAATCTCCGTCAGTTGCGTTTCCGGATAAGAAAGATGTTGATGAGAATTTCAAGAAAATCATTAAAATGCATCTTCTCAATGGAAATTACACAGCAATTGCAACGCATGATGACAATATGATCGCTTATACGAAAGAATTGGTGAAGGAGCATAACATCCCGCTCGATCAGTTTGAATTCCAAATGTTATATGGAATTCGCATCGATCGCCAGCGTGAGCTGCGTGATGAAGGGTATACGATGCGAGTCTATGTCCCTTACGGAAACGATTGGTACGGGTACTTCATGCGACGTCTTGCAGAGCGTCCAGCCAACGTTGCGTTCGTGTTGAAAGGGATCTTCGGAAAATAGAATGATGAAGAGTGCCAGCTTAGATGCCTGGCACTTTTTTTATTCCACATTACGTTTAGGAGCGTTTTTTAGTCATATCTGCTCTTTTTTTCAGATTTCCGAGTCATTTTTTATCAACTCTCTTTAAAAACTGACGATTTTCCTGAAAAAAGATCAGAAGCACTACGCAAACAAAGATTATCTACAAAAATTTCGGATTATCTACGAAAAAATAGAAATATCTACGAAAATAAAATTTTATCTACAAAAATGAGAAATTACCTACAAAAATGAAGAATTATCTACAAAAACGCTAATCCACTCCAATATCGCCCAGGCCATTATCCTTTTTTCATCAACTCGCATTTTCGAGCATAAGATATTGTGTATATGCTCATTCAAGGGGAGCCACTCTCGGTCAAAGCAGGTGAAAAGAAGGCTATCCCGAAAAACTGTCCCTCTTGAGCAGCTAAAAAGAATTTTTGAAAACCCCAGGATCTACTGTAGTCAAGCAAGGTATGGAAAATAAGTAGACTAAATCATGTTAATTTTCTGAAATTTGTATTGCGAAAAAGCGCCAAATTTTTTATAGTAGGTATAGAGACAGTTCAAGTACAGAAATGTCCATCTTGTACAAATTTAAGCAAGCTCTATTTTTTGCAGAAAAAATGAATGAGTGTTCATTCATACAAAGGAGGTTCATCATGTCATATCACATTCGTAAGGTTGCAGTCATCGGTTCTGGAGTAATGGGATCCGGTATTGCTGCGCATCTAGCTAATGTAGGTATTCCGAGTATTCTATTGGATATCGTTCCGAGAGAACTAAATGAAAAGGAAAAAGCCCAAGGGCTCACCCTTGATGACAAGGTTGTAAGGAACAAGTTGGCGGAGACGGCTAAACAGAAATTATTAAAGCAAAAGCCTGCACCGCTCAGCTCCAAGGATCATCTTCAGATGATTGAAACAGGGAACCTGGAAGATGATCTGGAGAAGCTTGGGGAAGTCGATTGGATCATCGAGGTTGTTGTTGAGAATTTGGATGTGAAGAAGAAAGTCTTCGAACAAATTGAGAAGCACAGGAAGCCAGGTACAATCGTCAGCTCGAACACTTCCGGAATCTCAATCAATGCCATGGTGGAAGGAAGAAGTGATGAGTTCAAAGCTCATTTCTTAGGGACTCACTTTTTCAACCCGCCTCGTTATCTGAAATTATTAGAAGTCATTCCAACAAAAGATACGAACCAAGACGTATTAACATTCATCAACCGATTTGGTGAGGATGTTCTTGGAAAAGGTGTCGTTGAAGCCAAGGATACACCGAACTTCATCGCAAACCGGATCGGAACGTATGGTTTACTTGTGACGGTGCAACAAATGCTCAAAAACGGCTACTCCGTCGGAGAGGTTGATTCCGTTACAGGACCAGCCATCGGACGTCCGAAAAGTGCGACCTTCAGAACGCTTGATGTTGTCGGTCTGGATACGTTCATCCATGTTGCCAGGAATGTATACGACCAAGTTGAAGGGGAAGAAAAGAAGGTTTTCGATGTTCCTGATTTCATGAAAAAAATGAATGAAAAGGGATGGATCGGAAGCAAGAACGGGCAAGGATTCTACCTGAAGCAAAAGTCGAATGGAAAGAGTGAAATCCTAGAGCTTGATCCGGAAACGCTCGAATATGGACCAAGGAAAAAGCTGAAAACGGCGTCGGTCGAAATGAGCAAGCAGGCTAAGACCATGCCGGATAAATTGAAAGCGCTTGTATACGCAGATGACCGGGCTGGACAGCTCGTCTGGTCGATTCTAAAGCCGGTTCTTCTTTATTCAGCCGAAAAGGCATTTGAAATTGCTGACGACATTAAAGCGATCGATGATGCAATGAAATGGGGATTCGGCTGGGAACTTGGTCCTTTTGAAACGTGGGATGCAATCGGATTGGAGAAATCAGTTGCCCGCATGAAGGAAGAAGGAGAAACGATCCCGAATTGGATCAATCAAATGATTGAAACGGGTCAGAAGCAATTTTACAAGCAAGAAGGAACGAACATCGCCTTCTATAATAATGGGGAATATGCCCAGGCTGATGAAAACCCGAAGGTGATCCGTCTTAGCCGACTAAAGGATGAAAACAGGGTCATTAAGAAGAACACGGGTGCCAGTCTGATCGATATTGGAGACGGCGTTGCATTGCTCGAGTTCCACTCCCAAAACAACGCAATCGGTCCAGATATCATCCAGATGATCCAATATGCAATTGATGAAGTCGAGAAGAATTACAAAGGGCTCGTCATCGGAAACCAAGGAAAGAATTTCTGTGTCGGAGCGAACCTGATGCTCATAATGATGGAAGCCCAGGATGATAATTTCTTTGAACTGGACTTTATGGTCCGTCAGTTCCAACAGACGATGGCAAAGATTCGCTACAGTGCAAAACCAGTCGTCGTAGCACCGTTTAACATGACACTCGGCGGAGGTACTGAAGTTTCCTTGCCAGCTGCTGGTCTACAGGCTTCCTTTGAAACTTATATGGGTCTTGTTGAAGTAGGAGTCGGAATCATCCCAGGGGGTGGCGGGAACAAAGAACTTTATACCCGTTTGCTGGAGCAAGTTCCGAAGGATGTGAAGCCGGATCTGCAAAAGCTTGCAATCCAGACATTCGAATCGATTGCAATGGCGAAAGTGTCTACTTCTGCTCACGAAGCGAAGGAATCTGGTTTCTTACGACCGCAGGATGGAATCAGTGTAAATGGGGATCACCTCATTCACGATGCGAAACAACAAGTGCTGTCACTCTATAACAGAGGATATCGCCCGCCACAACGCAAATTGATTCCTGTAGCAGGTGAAGCTGGATACGCAACCATGTACCTTGGTGCGCAGACGATGAAATTCGGAAACATGATTTCTGACCATGACTTAAAAATAGCTAAGAAATTGGCTTACGTCATCGCCGGTGGAAACGTTCCAGAAGGAACACTCGTCGATGAACAATACCTATTAGATCTAGAACGGGAAGCTTTCTTGAGTCTTGCCGGAGAACCGCTTACCCAACAACGTATGCAACATATGCTCGTCAAAGGAAAGCCACTACGCAACTAAGGAGGGGTGAAGATGCAAGAAGCCGTTATTGTAGCAGGTGCAAGAACACCTGTCGGAAAAGCGAAGAAAGGGACGCTCGCCAATGTACGTCCAGATGACCTTGGCGCCCTTACAGTAAAGGAGACGCTCAAAAGAGCAGGAGGATATGAAGGACCAATTGATGATCTAATCATGGGTTGTTCGATCCCAGAAGCAGAACAAGGTATGAATATGGCTCGTTTGATTGGAGGTCTCGCAGGATTACCCGATAACGTTCCAGCTATCACAATCAATCGATATTGCTCATCCGGATTACAGAGCATCGCTTATGGTGCTGAACGAATCATGATCGGGCATGCGGATGCCATCATTGCAGGTGGCGCAGAATCGATGAGCTTGGTCCCTGTCCCAGGTCACGTCGTGAAACCGAATGTTAAATTACTTGATTCAAGACCTGAATATTACATGGGAATGGGCTACACGGCAGAAGAAGTTGCGAACCGATTTGAAATCTCACGTGAGGATCAGGATCAGTTTGCTTTACGAAGCCACCAACGTGCAGCAAAAGCAATTTCTGAAGGGAAATTTGATGATGAAATCGTTCCGGTTGAAGTAACGAAACGTTGGGTGGATGAGAAAAATAAACTTCAAGAAAAAATGATGATGTTTTCAAAGGATGAGGGGGTTCGTGCAGACACAACCCTTGACGTGCTAGGTAAATTGCGACCAGCATTCTCTCCGAGAGGGAGCGTTACCGCAGGGAACTCTTCTCAGATGAGTGATGGTGCAGCATCTGTTCTCGTCATGAACCGAGAAAAAGCGGAAGCAGAAGGCTTGAAGCCGATCTTGAAGTTCCGTTCATTTGCAGTAGCTGGTGTTGCCCCTGAGATCATGGGCGTCGGCCCGGTTGAAGCCATTCCGAAGGCGTTGAAGCTGGCTGGCTTGGAGCAATCGGATATCGGCTTGTTCGAACTTAACGAAGCGTTTGCTTCTCAATCCATTCAGGTGATCCGAAAGCTTGGTCTGGATGAAGAGAAGGTGAATGTCAATGGTGGAGCGATTGCGTTAGGACACCCACTTGGATGCAGTGGGGCGAAACTCACTTTGACGTTGATGCATGAAATGATTCGTCGTAACGAACAGTTCGGTGTTGTAACGATGTGTATTGGCGGCGGTATGGGTGCCGCAGGCGTGTTTGAATTGATTCAGTAAAGGGAGGTAAAACCTATGTCGAGCAGTGTTGAAAAAGCAGCAAAAGGCGGAAGTTTTCTTGTAGAGGAAGTCGAGGCGCAAAGCGTCTTCACTCCTGAAGATTTTACAGATGAGCAGTATATGATGGGGAAGACGACAGAGGATTTCGTCGTCAAGGAAGTCGTTCCTCAACTTGAGAAGATTGAGAATCATCAATTCGATATCTCTCGTGAGCTGTTGACGAAGGCTGGAGAATTAGGATTACTAGGAGCGGATGTGCCGGAAGAATACGGCGGACTCGCTCTAGATAAAATCAGTTCCTCCATCATTACGGAGAAGTTCGCAAGAGCACGTTCTTTCTCACTTAGTTATGGAGCGCACGTCGGAATCGGGTCGTTGCCGATCGTCTTATTCGGTAACGAAGAACAAAAGCAGAAATATTTGCCTGATCTCTCTTCCGGTAGACGAATTGCAGCCTATGCATTGACTGAGCCAGGTTCAGGATCAGATGCACTTGGTGCAAAGACGGTCGCCAAGCTGAATGATGCAGGAACCCATTACATTTTGAATGGTGAGAAGCAATGGATCACGAACTCTGCATTTGCTGATGTTTTCGTCGTCTATGCAAAAATTGATGGCGACAAGTTTTCTGCTTTCATCGTAGAGCGTGATTATGAAGGTGTATCGACTGGGCCAGAAGAGAAGAAGATGGGGATCAAAGGCTCTTCTACACGTACGCTGATTCTTGAAGATGCGTATGTTCCGAAAGAGAATTTGTTAGGTGAAGCGGGACGTGGACACGTCATTGCTTTCAATATCTTGAATATCGGGCGATACAAGCTTGCGGTTGGCTGTGTAGGGGCAGCGAAACGAGCATTGGATGTATCGATTAAATATGCGAATGAACGTCAGCAGTTCAAGCAGCCGATTTCCCGTTTCACATTGATTCAAGAAAAGCTGGCGACAATGGCGGCTAAATCTTATGCTGCAGAAAGCTCCGTCTATCGAACAGTAGGGATGTACGAAGATCGACTAGGCGTGCTGTCACCAGAAGAACAAAAGGATGGTTCGCTGTTGGCGAAAGGGATTGCGGAATACGCAATTGAATGTTCCTTGAACAAAGTGTTCGCTTCAGAAGTACTTGACCATGTAGTCGATGAAGCGGTTCAAATTCACGGTGGATATGGCTTCATGTCCGAGTATGAAGTGGAAAACATGTACCGTGATTCCCGTATCAACCGAATTTTCGAGGGTACGAATGAAATCAATCGATTGCTGGTTCCGGGCACATTGCTACGTAAAGCGATGAAGGGTGAGCTTCCGCTTCTGCAAAAAGCCACAGAACTGCAAAATGAATTGATGATGCTTATGCCTGAGGAATTAAGTGATGAACCATTGGCTCAAGAAAAGCAATTCGTAAAGAATGCGAAGAAGATTTTCTTGATGATTGCAGGCTTGGGCGTTCAGAAGTATGGTGAAAAGCTCGAGCACGAACAAGAGGTACTGTCGAACGTTGCAGATATCGTGAGCGAAGCGTATGCAATTGAATCGGTCGTACTCCGTACCGAAAAAGCGATTCAAAAGCATGGTGCAGAAAAAGCGAAGCAGAAGATCCTATTGACCGAAGTATTCTGTCAGGAAGCATTTGAGCGTATTGAAGCTCATGCGAAGGAATCCATCGTGGCAATTGAAGACGGAGATCAGCTCCGCATGATGCTTTCTGCATTGAAGAAATTGACCCGTTACACACCGGGCAATATGATCAAAAAGAAACGTGAAATCGCAGCGGTATTGTTAGAGGAAGAAAAGTACGTCGTCTAATTTTAGCCCATTGACTATTATGCAAAACACTCTCTTTTCCAAATGAAAAACCACACTCTCTCAAAAAAAGGTCTCCGGCTTCCGGGGACCTTTTTATACGTTTTTTTAAGTTCACCATTAATCGTCAAAGTAGCAAATCATACAATTCTTGGAGGCCGATCCAACCGAACTTGAAGCCAAAGCCGATCAACACAAAACTCGCTACAATATTTATAACCTTCATGATCCTCGTGTTCATTAACAACCGACCGAAATGAACAGTGAAGGCAAGATTCAAATTCCACAAGCCGATTCCGAGGAAAACAAGGCTGCTCACTAAAAAGGCATGGAGGTGGTTGCTTTGCTGAAGCACACCACTTAAAACCGACCCATAGATCCCAAGCCAGAAGAGCAAATTCATCGGATTAGAAGCAGCGATGGTCAATCCAGACAAGTAGGAACGGACTTTCACTCGTCCACTTCGTTGGTCAGGAGCCGTCACATCTTCCATCAGGCGAGTCATTCGTAGATTGTTTATACCGGAATGGACGAGAATAATGCAACCTAGCATTGTCAGGGTGATTTTCACCCAGACAATGGACATGATATGTGATAATCCAAAGAACATAAGAGCCATAAGAACAAGGTCGGAGGAGATTCCCCCGGCACCGACGAGTAACGCTGCCCAGAAGCCATACAAGAGACCGCGCTTGATGATTTCAATATTGATCGGCCCAATCGGTGCTGCGATGGAGAGTCCAAGTATGATGTAACCTGAAATCGTTGCAAGCATCAATATCCTCCTTCAAAGCTTGTCTGTTATTAATAAATGAAAGAGGAGATGCAAGTAGAACAGATATCTCAGGGCTACATCACTAATAATCCCCACCATTAAAGTGCAATCACGAAGCTTTTCTCCGTTATTTAGACATTGACTTATGATAGAATGGAATAGAAGTTCATCAGAAAATACAGACTATGGTGAGTTAGGAGTGTCTAAGTTGGCTTTGACGGTATATGAATATCCAAGTTGTTCAACGTGCAAAAAGACAAAGAAATGGCTTGATGAGCAAGGTCTATCGTATGAAACGGTTCATATTGTAGAACAAACACCTTCAAAGGATGAGCTTGCAGCTTTACATGAAAAAAGCGGCCTTGAGCTGAAGAAATTTTTCAACACAAGTGGAAAGAAATATCGTGAGCTCAATATGAAAGAGCGATTGAAAACGGCATCTGAAGACGAACTGTTGGAGCTACTCGCTTCAGAAGGTATGCTGGTCAAGAGACCGATTGTGACAGACGGTGATCGGGTGACAGTCGGCTTTAAAGAGGACACATTCGAGCAAACTTGGAAATAGTACAGATTGCGAATGTGGACTGTTTTATAATAGTATTACGGTAGGTATGATATTACATAAATAAATCGGAGGGATTAGAATGGAATTTCCAAAGGAATTACGTTATTCAGAAGAACACGAATGGGTGAAGGTTGAAGGGAACAAAGCACATATCGGTATTACAGCGTTTGCACAGGATGAGCTGGGTGACATCGTATTCGTCGAACTTCCTGAAGTGGGTGACGAAATCGAAGTGGATGAGCCATTCGGAAGTGTAGAATCCGTTAAAACGGTATCTGAATTGTATGCGCCTATCAGCGGTAAAGTCGTTGAAATTAACGAAGAACTTGAAGACAATCCTGAATTCGTCAATGAATCTCCATATGAGAAAGCATGGATGATCGTCGTTGAAATGTCTGATGAGTCAGAGCTTGAAAATCTGATGGATTCAGAAGGATATCAGAAGATGGTCAGCGAAGAATAAAAGAAGGATAAGTAACAGAACATAAGAAGGATTCATGAACATCAAAGCTGGTTAATATATGAATATTATACTAGTTGAAGGGTGTGAACTTTATGGACCATAACGTTCGTCGAACTGATATCACGGATAAGGTCTATGGGAAAATGGATCAAGGCTCTATGTCTCTGTACTTGAACAAAGACAAGATAGGGAATATCCGATTTACCAATCAAGGGAATTTGTATGAGATGGGAGAAGGGTTTGAATTTGATGGGGACAAGATCTACCGTCAAGATTCAGGTTCAGCTCCTAAAGCTCAAGGTCAACAACAACTCGTTGATGATTGTGAATTCGGTTGGTGTTAAGCAGCGGTCCAAGCGATCGCTGCTTTTTTTCATTTAAGATCACTTAGCTTATAGGAATATAAGAAGCGTAAGGCGGCGACTCCAGCGGGAAAAGCAACAGCTGAAGACCCCGCAGACCGAGGTCGAGGAGGCTGAAGCGTTGCCCGCGGAAAGCGTCCGCCTGAAGCAATTCAAATTCAACAACATTCTTTAACAAAGCTTTCTTATAAGAAAGGCCCTGATAAGTACTGAAAATAAAATTCACGACACTCCTCGGGGGCAGCGAGCCAGGAAGTCGATTTTAGCTGAATAAAAATATAAACGACATGGTGGGTTCAATATGGATGAGATAGAGAAAAAAGTATTAATCGTCGAGGGGAAGACGGACCGTGAAAAGGTGAAAAAGCTGCTGAATGAACCTGTAGAAATCATTTGTACACATGGTACAATCAGCTTCACGAAGCTGGAAGAACTGATTAACTTGATTGAAGACAGAGAGATCTACATCCTTGTCGATGAAGATGATGCCGGTCATAAGCTGAGGAAGATTTTAAAAAGAGAGCTCCCAAATGCACAACATCTTTACACTCAGAGTGTCTATAAAGAAGTTGCAGAAACCCCGTTAATGTACCTCGCAAAAATCTTAATGAATGCAAATTTTCGAATTGATCAACGCTATTTGTTTAATGGAGGTGCAACATGAAACGATTGTTTATGATGGTTTTGCTGATTGGCGGTCTTATTGGCTGTTCATCCGATCAGACAGAACAATCTGCTGATGACTCGACGACCGAACCTGCAGCGGAGACGGTTCAAAATGTTGCTCAGCATGAGGATGCAACGATACTCGCCAACCGATTAAGGGTACCATGGCAAATCAATCATATAAATGAGACGGTTTTCTATTTATCTGGACGATCTGGTGAAATTTATAGCATTAAAGGAGACTCAAAACAAAAGCAAAGCGTCGATCTCAACAAAGAAATCATAGCTGAAACCGAGGGAGGCCTGCTTGGCTTTCTTATCCTGGATGGTACGAGTGAACCCTTAGAGGCCATTTTGTACCATACATATGAAGAAGATGGAGAGCGTCTGAACCGTGTTGTCAAAGTACAAAAACAAAAGAGCGTTTGGAAGGAAACCGATACCCTTGTTGAAGGGATTCCTGGAGGGAGGATCCATAACGGGGGACGATTAGCAATCGGGCCGGATGATGCCCTTTACATCACCACTGGAGATGCTGGCCACAGCTCTCTAGCACAAGATAAGGAAAGTCTTGCTGGTAAAATTCTTAGAATTAATCTGGATGGAACGATTCCAAAGGATAACCCTTTCCCTGATTCACCGGTTTATTCATATGGCCATCGGAATCCGCAAGGACTTGGCTGGACTTCAGATGGAAAAATGTATAGTACCGAGCATGGTTCCCGTGGGCACGATGAGCTGAATCTCATCCTTTCTGGTGGCAATTACGGATGGCCAGTCATACAGGGGGATGAGGAAGAGGATGGGATGAAGACACCCCTGTTCCATTCAGGTGATGAAACCTGGGCACCGGCAGGTCTTGCGATTGATGGGAGTAAAATCTATGTTGCCTTTCTAGCTGGTGAACAAATCAGAGTTTTTGATTTGGAGACTGGAACTCATGAATTGTGGAAAGATGGCTTTGGCAGGATGAGAGATGTTATCATAAGGAATGGAAACCTTTATACGATTACGAACAACACTGATGGTAGAGGGAGTCCGAAGAAAGATGATGATAAGCTTATCAAGTTTCCACTAGATTGACGGGCTTTTCCTTATGAGGAGGACGCAGTACTACATGATCCAAGAAACAACCTATTCAACAATCCTTCAGAAGCGATTTAACCGTAAACGAATGATTGTATTTTTTTATACCCCCTTATGCGGTACGTGTAAGCTGGCCAAGAAAATGCTGGAGGTAGCATTGGAAGCCGGAGAGGGTTCGGATTCTCGTGAAGTTCTAGCATGTAATCTGAACCAGATGCCTGCCATCGCGAGAGATTGGGAAATCACAAGTGTACCCTGTGTCGTTTTTATAGACGAGGGAAGGTTTATCGATAAGGTGTATTCCATCCGTTCAGTTGACCATATCTACAGTAAAATCAAAGAATTCCACCAAAATGCAAAAAAAAGTAGTGGATAAATCTTCCTTATTTATGTCAAAAAACAACCTGATTTTGACGGAAAATGTCGTTCAGGTTGTTTTTATTTTGAATATCTTGAAAGCGCATACGTAGTGTTAGTTAAGAGGCTATCGAATTTTCACTCTAATACTATCCTAAAATTCTTACAAATCAGTCTTAATAAGAGTGTGTTACAATTGTTAAAGAGCTTGTAACATTGTTATCAAATTGTATCCTCCAAACGGCGAAAATAATGATATAAATGAACTATGAATTCTTCATTCATTTGAGAGTTCGTGCATACATCATAAATTTCACAGAATAAATCCTCAATAAGATAAACTCTGTCCGTAGCGAGGTGGATACAAATTATGACATCAATGAATATGAACTTATTAGTAAAACCGACTTTTAATAAAACACTCAAGAAAAACGTTACGATTGAAGATAAAGTAAAACAAATTGCTCGTGGAGATGAAAGACTTCGAAACGAGTTATTGGAGGATTATCAACCCTTCATTAAGAAAGTGACATCTAAAGTATGCAATCAATATATTGATCAATCGCGTGATGAATATAGTATCGGATTGACGGCTTTTAATGAAGCGATCAACCAATATCAAGAAGGACAAGGAAGCCGTTTCTTGACGTTCGCAGATATGGTCATCCGAAGACGGGTGATTGATTTCATCCGTAAAGAAGCTCGACAAAACCGTTATGTGTTTCTCGAGCCTGAAGAACTTGATGAAGAAGGCAGACTTGAAGACAGTTATGCAGAACAACAAGCTGCTATTCACCATTATGATCAACAGCAACAAGTAGAAAACCGTGTATTTGAAATTGAAGAATATCGGGAATTGTTAAAGGAATATGGCATTACTTTCAAAGTTTTAAGCAAAAACTGCCCGAAGCACATCGATGCTCGTGAAAATGCCAAGAAAATTGCACAATTACTCGCTGAAGATGAAAAGCTGGCTGCCTATCTTAAAGAGAAGAAGCAGCTACCGATAAAAGATTTATTAAATATGGTCTCTTGCAGTCGTAAAACAATTGAACGGAATCGAAAATATATAATAGCAATTGCATTGATCTATATTGGAGGGTATACATCGCTCAAATCTTACATTGAGCCCTCCGATTGATCACAAAGAAGGGAGGGACCAATGAGTGAAGCGTGGCTTAATCATGAAAGTTTCAAGGCGAAAAGCCGTGATTTTGACAAAAGACGGCAGCTTTGAGCAGGTGAGGTTGAAAAAAGGTGAACAGCCTGAGGTTGGACAGGAATATATCTGTCCAGCTGATGAAGTGAAGACTGCCCTACGACCGAATCGTGTCTTTTTGCCCTCTTTTTCACTTGCGTTAGTTGCTATTATTGTATTTGTATTATTCGCAGGGGGCTTGCCATTCGGACATCAGAAGGCTTCTGCCGCAGCCTATGTCAGCTTTGACATCAACCCAAGTATTGAAGTAGCTGTCGACGAAGACATGAACATCGTCAAAGTCCGTGCCTTGAATGAAGATGCCAAGAAACTTCTTGAAGGGACAGACGGGTATGAAGACGCGTCCTTATTATACTTTTCACAAGATTTATTCGGGTTGCTGCAAGAATACGGATACTTTGATAAGTTTGATGATTTATTGATCGCTTCTTCCTATAAGGAATCATCGGTTTCACCAGAGTTGCGTAAACGCCTCCAAGGTGAAATTGAACAATTCAAGTCGTTTGAGCACATCCAAAACACCAATATCGTGATTTCGATTATGGAAGCGACTCCAGACTCCAGGAAGAAAGCGAATGAACTCGGGTTATCCATGGGTAAATTTCTAGTCTACCAAGATGCTGCTGAAAACAATGATTCATTAGAATTGGAAGACCTACGAAATTTTTCAATAAAAGAAGTTCGAAATCTTTCAGCTGAAATTTCATCACAAGATCCGGATACTAAAGAATCTGCATTACCAAAAGTAAACATCGATGATTCCCAGGATGAAACGTCACAGCCTCCACAAACGCAAAAGGAGGATGTGAAAGAGCCTTCGATGCCGAAGCTGAAGGATCAAGCAGATACGACTCCGAAAAAAGAAACATCCGAAATCTCTCCACCTAAGAAAGAAGAGACTGAAGACGATCGAGAGCAAGAGGATCAGGAGGAAGGCGGAGAGGATCATGACGAATCAGAGGATCAAGAAGAGCGTCATGAGGATGAAGACGATGCTGAGGAACAAAATGAAAAAGAAGATGATGATGAACAAAAGCGGAATGTAAGTTCGAAAAAACCGAACGCTGCAGCTCAAAAAAAGGATGACCATGAAGATTTGCAGGTGAAAATCAAAATTCACATCAAGGATCTTTCAGATTTAAAAGATGGATTAGATGATGAGAACGGAAAACACCTGCGAATTTATATCACAGATATCGACAAAGCAAAGTGAATCAGCTAGCTGAAGTCATGGCGAGTGTCATGACATGTTCGTGTGCGCTTACATATAGCTCAGTAGCATAAGGCTGTTGTGGGTGCTCGGTTTTGTTGCAGGAGTCTCACGTTTAAAGAACCGTCAATAAATAGGAAGAGGGTGATTGGATATCACCCTCTTTTTTGCATTTTCCTATCGAATTATAGACGAGAAACTGTCGAACGTTTCTTACAGGACATGGTTACTTCCCCCTCGAAGAATACATGTGAAAGTGAGGGAGAGCTCATGGGAATCCATCATGTTATCGATTTGTTTTCTTCGAGGTTTGAAAAGCAGTCCCATCTATCACCTTTTTTCAGAATACAGGATTACGTTGTCGCGTTGACAACGGACGAGGAAACCATCGCCATTCGTCTTCGGAGGCGTTCATGCCAAGTCATTGATGAACGAGCAGACGTTTTTGGAGCTGTTGAAATCTTTGGATGCACTGAATCTTTCGAGTCCTTGATTCTCGGTAGATCAAAAATGTCCGACCTTATTCTTCAAGGGAAACTGAAAGTGAATGCTTCTTATCGGCTGATTCTGAAGTTAGAGTCAATATTCTATTTATCCAGCCAGCAGTCGAGAGACGCCATATAAAATGTCCTGGAACTTATCTTTATCTGTGTAGCGTGCTTTCATCTGATGATCAGCATCCAACAATATCGTGGTCGGTACAGAGTGACAATCAAATTGATCATAAACCTCTGTGCCATTGTCAATCAAAACTGGGAGCGTGATTCCATTCTTCTGAATGAACGCATCTCTCTGCTCATCGCTACCTTCCCGCCCCGTTACATGAATGGTCAAGATTACAATTTCATCTGTTCTCATCGATTTATAGAATTGTTCCAATAACGGTAATTCACGCATACAATCAGGGCACCAGGATACCCAAAATTGAATGATGACAGGTTTACCTTCAAAGTCGGACAATGAGACGATCTCGTCAGTTTTGAGATTTCTCAAGCTGAATCCCATGCTTTTTGTCACGTTGCCACATCTCCTTTATGCCATCATGTATGATTACATGATTATTGTTTCCATTTTTCTTGATATCTTCATAATGAACGTAACATAACTTCCTATAAAAACTGTAATAAAAAAGGATTGACACTAAAAAAACAACCATGCTACAATGCATTCATGCTTAAATAAGCTAAAGGATTAAAGAGACCAACCCAAATAAATAAAATCTTATCAAGAGTGGCGGAGGGACTGGCCCGATGAAGCCCGGCAACCATCAAACCGATTTTGGTTTTGAGAAGGTGCCAATTCCTGCAAAGTACAATGCTTTGGAAGATGAGATGGAGAGATGACCTTAACCTTTCTACTCATTTTCAGAGTGGAAAGGTTTTTTGCATGTATACGAATGGAATTTTGCACAAGATAAGGGGAAGAAGGAGTTGTAAACGACCTCATGATTACGCTTAAAGACATAAAGAAAGTCTTCCAAACCAAAGATGGTGCTGTGAATGCTGTCGATGGCGTAAACCTCACCATTGAAAAAGGGGAGATTTTCGGGATTATCGGATATAGTGGTGCTGGGAAAAGTACGCTGATTCGTATGCTGAATATGCTTGAAAGACCGACTGAGGGCTCAGTCGATATGAACGGGCAGACGTTAACCAATTTAAGCAGCAAAGAGCTTCGTACAGCCCGTCAACGCATCGGGATGATTTTTCAGCATTTCAACCTGTTATGGAGCCGTACTGTTCATGAAAACATTGCGTTCCCATTAGAAATAGCTGGAGTCGAAAAAGAAGAACGCGAGAAGCTAGTGAATGAGTTGATTGACCTGGTGGGTCTGAATGGCCGCGGTGAATCCTACCCCTCTCAGCTGAGTGGGGGCCAAAAGCAACGTGTTGGAATCGCTCGTGCGCTTGCAAACAATCCGGATGTTCTTCTGTGTGATGAAGCAACATCAGCCCTCGATCCGAAAACAACGGATTCGATATTGAATTTACTCGTTGATATCAATCAAAAGCTCGGATTGACAATTGTCCTTATCACACATGAGATGCATGTTATCCGTAAAATCTGTAATCAGGTTGCTGTGATGGAAGATGGGAAGGTCGTTGAACAAGGACCTGTTCTGGACGTATTCCGGAACCCTGAGCAATCCATTACGAAGAATTTCGTCAAACAGGTCACTGAACCTGAAGAAACAGATGAGACGATTCAGCATCTTATTGATAAAGGAGACCAACATAGGGTGGTCAAGCTTACTTTTGTTGGCGGGAAAGCTGAACAACCGCTCATCAGCGACCTGATCCGTAAATTTCAAATTAATATCAACATCCTTCAAGGGAAAATCTCTCATACGAGAGAAGGGGCATACGGAACACTGTTCATCCAAATGGAGGGTGAACCAACTGAACTTGAAAACGCAATAAGCTACATCAGACAGCAAGATGTGGAAGTCGAGGTGATGATCCATGACAACTCTATTTCCTAATGTCGATTGGGAGGATATGTGGGAAGCGACTTTAGAGACGATTTATATGACGGTCATTTCCGTCAGTGCAACATTCATACTTGGAATCATTTTGGGACTGTTGCTCTTCCTTACAGAGAAAGGAAGTCTATGGCAAAATAAACCGATTCAAACAGTGGTTGCTGCAGTCGTAAATATTTTCAGGTCTATTCCATTTATAATCTTAATTATTCTTCTTGTGCCCTTTACCACATGGCTAGTCGGTTCAATGCTTGGTGCGAATGCAGCTCTACCTGCACTGATTATCGGCGCGGCACCTTTCTATGCAAGAATGGTCGAAATTGCTCTGCGTGAAATTGATAAGGGTGTCATTGAAGCTGCTAAATCTATGGGCGCAACCGATATGCAAATCATCTATAAGGTTTTACTGCCTGAATCTTTACCCGCGTTAATATCTGGAATTACGGTAACGGCAATTGCCTTGATTTCTTATACAGCAATGGCTGGCGTGGTCGGAGCAGGTGGTCTTGGAACACTTGCCTTCCTTGATGGTTTCCAACGGAACCAGAACGACGTAACATTAATCGCTACAATTATCATTTTGATCATCGTGTTTATCATCCAATGGATTGGTGACTTTTTGACACAGCGTACAGATAAAAGATAACTGGAGGGAAACAACATGAAGAAACTTATTTCCATTTTGACAACCGTATTTATTTTGTCCGTCCTAGCAGCTTGTGGTGGAGGCAATGGTGATAAAGAGGAACTTGTCGTAGGTGCATCCAATGTTCCTCATGCCGAAATTCTTGAAGAAGCGCAACCGTTGTTGGAAGAGAAAGGCGTTAAACTTAAAATCGAAACGTTCCAGGACTTCGTCGTTCCGAATAAAGCACTAGCGAACAAAGAACTGGATGCGAATTATTTCCAGCACGTCCCGTATATGGAACAACAAATGAAGGAAAATGAAAGCTACGATTTCGTAAATGCAGGTGGCATTCACATTGAGCCAATCGGTGTTTACTCGAAAGAATACAAAAGTCTAGAAGAACTCCCTCAGAAAGCAGAAATCATCATGAGTAATGCGGTAGCTGACCATGGTCGCATGCTTAGCATGCTTGAAAGCCAAGGCTTGATCACCCTGAAAGAAGGCGTGAAGAAGTCGGAAGCAACGATCAAGGATATCGCTGAGAATCCGAAGGAGCTTAAATTCACCGCTGAAGTAGACGCAGGACTACTGCCGAAGATCTATAATAATGGGGAAGGAGATGCCGTCCTGATCAACACGAACTATGCGATTGACGCTGGATTGAATCCAAAGGAAGATGCCATCGCCCTTGAAGGATCAGACTCCCCATATGTGAACATTATCGCGGTTAACAAAGGCGATGAAGAGGATGAAAGAGTCAAAAAGCTTGTAGAAGTGCTGCGATCTAAAGAAATTCAAGACTTCATCAAAAAAGAATATAAAGGTGCCGTTGTACCGGTCAGTGAATAATATATAAGAAGGAGTACCGATTTATCGGTGCTCTTTTTTATATAATGGTTTAAGCAAAATTTTCCCGGGATACATTTTCTAAGAAGAATCATACTAACTATGATGAATAATCGACATGTTAGGAGTGATTTAAATGAATCAAAATGAATCTCATCAGCATCCCGGGACACCAACTGAAGCTGCGTTAATGGATTATAAACACGGTCTTGGCGTATTCACTGAAAAAATGCCCGATATTGCACGTAAATACAATGCATTTACAGAATCATGCTTCAAAGCTGGAAAGCTGACGAAAAAAGAAAAGCAGCTGATCGCTCTAGGTATCAGCATCTATTCTCAAGATGAATACTGCATCATCTACCATACAAAAGGATGCCTTGATCAAGGATGTACAGAAGAAGAAATCCTTGAATCTGTCGGTGTTTGTGCTGCCTTTGGAGGCGGGGCAGCAATGAGTCAATCAGTGACGCTTGTCCAAGAAGCGATTTCCGATTTAAGTCAGATGAAACATTAATCCGTCGATATAGATAGAATAGCAAGAAAATGGGATGTATTCGGGGGATATATAATAACCGTCCCCCTAATATGGTCCGGCGGGGTGTGAGAGAGTCACACCCTTAATTATCAACATATATGGAATTTGGTGTTTTAACAATCAACTGGTAGGGTATTAACTGTAGTGAATAAAAATTATGAAATCTTGAAAGGATTGATTCATTATCCATCACATTGACACAAACCATACAGGTGAAATGGAGAAAGCCATGCACCAATCACACGGTATAGGTTATGCGCAATACGAACGTAGCCTGGAGAAACGTATGGAAATTGAACGTAAAAGAGATCGTGAGTATAAGCAAAGCTTGCAAATGCTCAACGAATTTACGGGAAAAGTCAATAAGTCATAATTCACAACTACAGCATAGAAAAACTGGAAATTGAGCTAATATATTTTGGACCTTATCGCACAATAGATAAGGTCCTTTTATTTTGAAGGAGGGAGTTTCTGGATCCTATTAATGCAAGACTGTACATAAAGCAAGTGTTGAAGATCAAAACGAAGCTGAAAAGTCGCAGAAAAGATCTTCATAAGAGCGATGAAGATCAAAACTGGGTGAGAAAGCGGGGAAAAAGATCTTCATAAGAGAGATGAAGATCAAAACTAGGGTGAAAAGCAGAGGAAAAGATCTTCATAAGGGTGATGAAGATCAAAACAGGGCGAAAAGAAGCAGAAAAGATCTTCATAAGGGCGATGAAGAACAAATCAGACTAAGCGAGCAGCGGAAATGTCCTTCATCCAGGGAATGAAGGACAAAACGACCCAAGAAAACAGCGGAAATGTCCTTCATCCAAGGAATGAAGGACAAAACGACCCCAGAAAACAGCAGAGATGTCCTTCATCCCACATTACTCTTCTCCCTTCTTAAAAGCCGTGTTAATAGGCTTGTCGCTTTCAATAAGTCGCATTCATTCTCAATTAGCGAGTTATTTATGCCCATATTTCCGAGTGTCTTGTTGAGAATTGATTTGATTTGTTTTAAAATTAGAATGATAATAAAGAAAAAGAATCAGGATTATTTCATTTTTGTGTTGTTTTTCGTTACAATGTTAAATGGAGTAAATTGATTTGAAATACGAAATTGGAGGGTTAAGTCATGACTGCACCAAACATTAAGATCGAAAATCTACATGTTTCCATTGAAGGAAAAGAAATTATCAAAGGTCTTGACCTTGAAATAAACGGTGGAGAAATCCACGCAGTAATGGGACCAAACGGAACAGGTAAATCTACACTTGCTTCTGCATTGATGGGCCACCCTAAGTACGAAATCACAGAAGGAAAAGTGACGTTCGACGGTGAGGATCTGCTTGAAATGGAAGTAGACGAGCGTGCGAAAGCGGGTCTATTCCTAGCAATGCAATATCCAAGTGAAATCAGCGGTGTAACGAACGCAGACTTCCTACGTTCTTCTATTAATGCACGCCGTGAAGAAGGAAATGAAATTTCACTAATGAAGTTCATCCGTAAAATGGACAGCAAGATGGAGCTTCTCGACATGGATGAATCATTCTCTCAACGTTACCTGAACGAAGGTTTCTCTGGCGGTGAGAAGAAGCGTAATGAAATTCTTCAATTGTTGATGCTTGAGCCGAAGATCGCAATTCTTGACGAGATCGACTCTGGTCTAGATATTGACGCATTGAAAGTCGTTTCCAAAGGTGTCAATGACATGCGCAGCCCTGATTTTGGTTGCTTGATCATCACGCACTATCAACGTCTATTGAACTACATCACACCAGATAAAGTACACGTTATGATGCAAGGTCGTATCGTGAAATCTGGCGGACCTGAGCTTGCTCAACGCCTAGAAGAAGAAGGTTACGACTGGATTAAAGAAGAACTCGGAATTGAAGACGAAACTGTGAGCGCAGAACAAGCATAGGCTTTGAAGGAGGATTTATATGTCAGTGGAAACGAACGAAACGAAGATTGCCTTCGATCAATCATACGTAAGTGACTTTTCGAAACAAAGAAATGAACCAGAATGGTTAACGGAACTTCGTCTTCGTGGATTGGAACTGGCTGAAAGCCTACCGATGCCGAAGCCGGAGAAAACGAAGATCGACAACTGGAACTTCACTCAATTTCAGCATGTTGTAAAAGCATCTAAAGTTGAAAAAGTGGATGACCTTCCTGAATATATTTTGAATTTGATCGGGAAAGAGGACCGTACAGATAACTTCATCGTACAACGTAACTCGACTCCTGCTTTCCAACAGCTTTCTCAAGATTTGAAAGATAAGGGTGTCATTTTCACAGATATCGCGACAGCTGTACAAGAGCATGGCGATCTTGTGAAGAAATTCTTCATGAATCAAGCTGTGAAAATCGATGAGCACCGTTTGACTGCACTACACGCTGCTCTATTGAATGGCGGAGTTTTCGTATACGTACCAAAAAACGTTGAAGTTGATGTACCACTTCAATCTGTTTTCGTACAGGAAGATGGAGAAGCATCTCTGTTCAACCACGTACTGGTTGTAGCAGAAGATAACAGTTCCGTTACGTATGTAGAAAACTACCTTTCTCATAGCGATGATCAAGCTTCAGTAGCAAACATCGTTGCAGAAGTTTACGCTGGCCCGAATGCACGCGTACAGTTCGGTGCTGTCGATAACTTCGCAAAAGGCATGACGACGTATGTGAACCGTCGTGGACATGTCGAGCGTGATGGAAAAATCGAATGGGCGCTCGGTCAGATGAACGATGGAAACACCATTTCAGATAACACGACAAACCTTGTTGGTGACGGATCTGCTGCTGATACGAAGACCGTTTCTGTCGGCCGTGGTGACCAGAAGCAGAACTTCGTCATCCGTGTAAACCAATGGGGTAAACAATCGGATGCGCAACTTCTTGCCCATGCGGTTATGAAGGAAAATGCAAGCTCCATCTTCAACGGTATTGCGAAAATTGAACACGGTGCAACAAAAGCGAACAGTGAACAAACTGAACGCGTATTGATGCTCAGTGACAAAGCGCGTGGAGATGCGAATCCAATCCTACTGATCGACGAAGACGATGTAACAGCTGGACACGCAGCTTCAGTCGGACGCATGGATCCAATCCAAATGTTCTACCTTATGAGTAGAGGGATCTCTAGACAAGAAGCAGAACGTCTAGTCATCCATGGATTCCTTGCACCAGTCGTAAACGAACTTCCAATCGAGGGTGTGAAGAAGATGTTGACAGAAGTGATCGAAGGGAAAGTCAACAAATGATTGCGAATGAGCTTCGCAAACAATTCCCAATCCTCAACCAAGAAGTGAATGGGAAACCGCTTGTCTATCTGGACAGTGCAGCAACTTCACAAAAGCCGATTTCGGTCATTGAAACCCTCGAGCACTATTACAGAAATGACAACTCTAACGTACACCGTGGTGTTCATACGTTAGGGACTCGTGCGACAGACAGTTATGAAGGCGCTCGTGAGAAAGTCCGACGGTTCATCAATGCTTCCTCTACGGAAGAAGTGATTTTTGTAAGAGGAACGACCACAGGGCTCAACACGATTGCTGGAAGTTATGGTCGTGCTAATGTCGGTGAGGGTGACGAAATCGTCATCACGCCGATGGAGCACCATAGTAACATCATTCCTTGGCAGCAGCTTGCAAAGGAAAAAGGTGCGACATTAAAGTACATTCCTCTTCAAGAGGATGGAACAATTGATTTAAAAGATGTTGAAAACACAATTACAGAACATACTAAAATTGTATCGATCATGCACGTATCAAATGTTCTAGGTACGATTAATCCAATCAAAGAGATCACAGAAATCGCTCACCGCAACGGTGCTGTCATGGTTGTTGACGGAGCACAGGCTGCTCCTCATATGGCTGTGGATGTACGTGAACTTGATTGTGATTTCTACGTCTTTTCTGCTCATAAAATGTGCGGACCGACTGGAATCGGTGCACTTTATGGCAAAAAGAAGCTTCTTGAAAAAATGGAACCAGTCGAATTCGGCGGTGAGATGATTGACTTCGTCGGCTTGTATGAATCGACGTGGAAGGACCTTCCTTGGAAGTTTGAAGGAGGTACGCCTATCATTGCAGGTGCAATCGGCATGGGTGCTGCCATCGATTTCTTGGAACAGGTTGGCCGCACTGAAATCGAGAAGATGGAGCATGAACTGGTCACCTATGCGATGGAACGTATGTCAGCTGTTGAAGGCTTGAAAATATACGGGCCGAAGAATCGTGCAGGGCTGGTTACATTCAACATTGATGATGTCCATCCACACGATGTTGCGACCGTACTTGATGCGGAAGGGATTGCCGTACGTGCAGGACATCACTGTGCCCAACCATTAATGAAATGGCTTGATGTTACAGCGACTGCTAGAGCTAGCTTTTATCTTTATAATACGAAAGAAGATGTAGACGCTCTGGTCGATGGACTAAAGACAACAAAGGAGTATTTTGGTCATGTCTTCTAATCTAGATCAGCTATATCGTCAGGTCATCATGGACCATTATAAGAACCCTCGTAACCGAGGGGAGCTTGAAGATGATGGCGCTCTGACGTTCAACTTGAACAACCCGACATGTGGAGACCGGATCCAAGTATCCATGCAAGTGGAGGACGGAAAAATCAAGGATGCGAAGTTTGAAGGGGAAGGCTGTTCCATCAGCCTCGCTTCTGCATCGATGATGACAGAAACCATCAAAGGACTTCCGGTTGACGAAGCACTTGAAATTTCAAAAATCTTCTCTGAGATGATGCTCGGAAACGATTATGATGAAGGCGACTTGGATCTTGGCGATCTGGAAGCTCTTCAAGGCGTATCGAAATTCCCTGCACGTATCAAATGTGCAACTCTTGCATGGAAGGCACTGGAGAAGAGTGTTGAACAGAAAGAGAACGAAGAGGAATAAGGAACTCTGGTTGTTATTTGTTCCTATGCCCCTTACAATAGAGGTATAGACACAACGTACACAACTGGCTCTGGATGTATGTATCCTTTAAGGAGGGATTGAACGATGGCTAAGAAAATGCCAGAGATCGGCGAATATAAATATGGTTTTAAAGACAAAGACGTTTCGATCTTTAGATCCAAGCGCGGATTGACGGAAGAAATCGTTCGTGAAATTTCACGTATGAAAGACGAGCCACAATGGATGCTCGATTTCCGTTTGAAATCACTTGAACAGTTCTATAAAATGCCAATGCCTCAATGGGGCGGAGACTTGAAAGAATTGAACTTCGATGACATCACTTACTATGTAAAACCGTCTGAGAAGTCTGAGCGCTCATGGGATGAGGTACCTGAAGAAATCAAGCGTACGTTTGATAAGCTCGGTATCCCTGAAGCAGAGCAGAAATATCTTGCTGGTGTATCCGCTCAGTATGAATCTGAGGTCGTATACCACAACATGCAAGAAGACCTTGAAAACATGGGAATCATCTTTAAAGATACGGATACAGCTCTTAAAGAGAACGAAGATCTTTTCAGAGAGCATTTCGGTAAAACGATTCCTCCATCTGATAACAAGTTCTCAGCATTGAACTCTGCAGTATGGTCTGGTGGATCCTTCATTTACGTACCTAAAGGTGTAAAATGTGAGACACCACTTCAAGCGTACTTCCGAATCAACTCTGAAAACATGGGTCAATTCGAGCGTACATTGATCATTGCAGACGAAGATTCATCTGTACACTATGTTGAAGGTTGTACGGCACCGGTTTATACAACGAACTCACTTCACAGTGCAGTCGTTGAGATTGTTGTTAAGAAAAACGCATATTGCCGTTACACAACGATCCAAAACTGGGCAAACAACGTATTCAACCTTGTTACAAAGCGTGCTGTAGCTGAAGAGAACGCAACGATGGAATGGATCGATGGTAACATTGGTTCCAAGCTGACAATGAAATACCCTGCAGTCATCTTGAAAGGTGAAGGTGCACGTGGTCTGACGTTGTCCATCGCACTCGCTGGTAAAGGTCAACACCAGGATGCTGGTGCGAAAATGATTCACTTGGCTCCGAATACGTCATCCACGATCGTATCGAAGTCCATTTCCAAAGGCGGCGGTAAAGTAACATACCGCGGTATCGTACACTTCGGACGCAAAGCACAAGGTGCTCGCTCGAACGTTGAGTGTGATACGCTGATCATGGATAACGAGTCGACTTCTGACACGATTCCATACAATGAGATCCTGAACGAAAACATTTCCCTTGAGCACGAGGCGAAGGTTTCGAAGGTATCGGAAGAGCAGCTCTTCTATCTCATGAGCCGTGGAATTTCTGAAGAAGAAGCAACAGAAATGATCGTAATGGGCTTCATCGAGCCATTCACAAAAGAACTTCCAATGGAATACGCAGTCGAAATGAACCGACTGATCAAGTTCGAAATGGAAGGCTCAATCGGATAACAATGTTGATAAGCCCTGGCATGGATAATGCCAGGGTTTTTTTATATGTAAGAGGAGGAGAGTTTACATTAGGTCCCCTAAATTGAGAAAAAAGTATAATGGAGGACGTTAAAGAGGTTCTAACGTCCTCGAAATTGAGAAAAGCGGAAAATGATGGATCTTAAAGAGGCTTTAACGTCCCCAAAATTTAGAAAAAAGTTAAATGAGGGACGAATATATTTTTTGTGGAAATTCTACTTAGAAAAATCACACATAACCACCTCTGTTCATAAAATAAATGTACTACTGAAACAAGCTAATTTAACGCTATAATTTTACGAGAAAAAATCCTTTACAACGTTATCGAAACGTAGTAAGATTCTAATTAAATCAAATTCAAATGAATAATGAAAACTTCTTATCCAGAGAGGCGGAGGGACTGGCCCTTTGATGCCCGGCAACCATCGAATCAATCTTGTGATTGAGGAGAACGGTGCCAATTCCTGTAGGATAGTCAACTATCCTAGAAGATGAGAGGATCGTTTATGATACTAACGAACCCTTTTCTTACTGGATAAGAAAAGGGTTCTTATTTTGGGTACGAACCAATAAACTCTCGATAGAAGTTTCGTTATTTTGAAAGGAAAGATGAGTAATGGCAACAGCGCTATTTGGTGCAGGATGCTTTTGGGGAGTGGAAGCATTTTTTGAACAAATTGAAGGAGTGATCTCTACGCGAGTAGGGTATTCTGGCGGACTTGTAGAAAACCCGACTTATGAACAAGTAAAAGCTGGAGGCACGGGACATGCGGAAGTGATTAAGATCGAATTCGCCCCTAACATCATCACCTATCGAGAATTACTGAACAAACTGTTTGAGATCCATGACCCTACAACTGTGAATCGTCAAGGGATCGATATTGGCCATCAATATCGTTCGGTGATCTTTTACACGGATGAAGCTCAGAAATGCGAAGCGGAAGCGAAAATCAAATCGCTGGTCGAAGCAGAAGTTTACAAGCTTCCGATCGTGACAGAAGTAAATCCAGCTTCTAATTTCTATGAAGCAGAGGAATATCATCAGAAGTATTTTCAAAAGAATGGTTCTGCCGCTTGTGGAATCTAATGAATTTTATAAATGACCCTTACGCAGAGGTTCAGCTGGCCGAATCGTGTATATAGTAAATATGAACACGAAGGGCTAGGGAAAGTATGTTACGTATTCAATACCTGATTCTTGCAACAGGAATCGTCATCTTGATATCCCTAAGCATGGCTGCGTTCGGTAACTTAGGGTGAGAAAGAGCTCTTAATCAATAAGAGCTCTTTTTATATTGCTATTGAAAGACCCTCTTACCATTCAAATACTTGCACTTTTTGTGTGGACAACTCAAAATAAAAGTAACGAATTAAAATATGAGAGGTACGTGTGTATGATTGAGATCGGAGTGACGGGTTGGGGCGATCACGACTCGCTATACCCACCTGATATCAGAGCGACAGATAAACTGAAAACATATAGCAGCTTCTTTCCGACTGTAGAGGTCGATTCGTCCTTTTATGCTATTCAACCGGTTAAGAATTATCAGAAGTGGGTGAAGGATACTCCTGAGCGTTTTTCTTTTGTTGTGAAGGCGTATCAAGGAATGACAGGGCATACGAGAGGGGACATTCCGTTTGAGAGGCCTGAAGAAATGTTCGAGCTTTTCAAAACGTCTATTAAACCTCTTCAGGATGCTGGGAAACTGAAGATGGTGCTGTTCCAATATCCTCCCTGGTTTGACTGCAACCGTGAAAATGTTGAACATTTAAGGGACGCCAAGGAAAAGATGGGCGATATTCCAGTTGCCTTGGAATTCCGTCATCAGTCCTGGTTCCACCCATCCTTCAAAGATCGGACACTTGAATTCATGAAGGAAGAGGGCTGGATCCATAGTATTTGTGATGAACCACAAGCTGGTACAGGGTCTGTTCCAACAGTACTTGAACCTACTCACCCGGAAAAAACATTGATCCGATTCCATGGTCGAAATGTGCACGGCTGGCAAAAGAAAGGCAGAAACAACCAGGATTGGCGAGATGTTCGATATCTTTATCGTTATTCTGAAGATGAACTCATAGAATGGAAGGAAAAGCTTCTCAACCTCCATAAACCGGGGCATGATTTAACGGTCCTTTTCAACAATAATTCAGGTGGAGATGCAGCTGACAATGCAAAACAGATGATTGAGCTATTAGGCATTGATTATGAAGGACTTGCTCCGAGACAGCTTGATCTCTTCTAAATGAGTCTTACATCTTTACGTCAAAAATACTTTAAAGAACCATCAAAGGAGATGATACATTGAGCAACGTAAAGCTCCATCTGTATCATACAAATGACTTACATAGCCACCTCGAACAGTGGCCGAAAATCATGAGCTTTCTGAAGGAACGGCAACAGATCCATAATCAAAACGGTGAGCATGTCATCCGATTTGATATTGGAGATCATGCGGATCGCGTCCATCCTTTGACAGAAGGGACGGAAGGCCAGGGGAATGTTCAGCTCATGAATGAGGCCGGATTTTTGAACGCAACGATCGGAAATAATGAAGGAATCACTTTTTCAAAAGCTCAGCTGGATGCTCTATATAAGGATGCAAATTTCCAAGTGGTGCTCGGGAATCTGAAGGATAAATTCGGTGAACGTCCGCACTGGGCTAAGCCATATGACATTCATACGCTACCAAACGGTTTGAAAATAGGAGTCATTGCTGCAACGGCTCCTTTCAAGGCTTATTATGAACTGTTGGATTGGGACGTTCTTGATCCTTACGATACGATTAAAGAGTTTGCGGAAATAATCCGGGATCAGGTTGATATCCTTATTCTCTTGTCTCACCTCGGTCTTGAAGCGGACAAACAGCTTGCTGAAGAGGTGGATGAGCTGGATATCATCCTCGGTTCACATACGCATCATGTCTTACCCGATGGGATCCGATCATCGAAAGGCATCACGATCGGGCAAGCCGGAAAATTTGGTTTTTACGTCGGACATATGGAAATTGATTGGAAGGAGGATGAAAAGAAAATCCACCATGTGAATGCGAAAGTAATCGACATCCGGAATCAGATACCTGATGAAGAAAGCGAACGGCACCTCCATCAATTAAAGGAAGCTGCTCGACATCAGTTACAAGAAGTCGTAACCGTTCTTGAAGAGCCCCTCGACTTAGAGTGGTTTAAGAAATCCTCATTTACATCCTTACTTTCGGAAGCAATTCGGGAATGGTGTAACACCGAAATAGGTATGATTAATGCCGGCCTCCTCTTAGAGCCTTTAAACGCTGGACCAGTGACGAAGGGAGATCTTCATCGCGTATGTCCTCACCCAATAAATCCTTGTAAGCTCCTTTTAAAAGGAGAGTACTTGAAAGAAATGATCCATCAAGCGATGACGAAGGAGCTTGTCAATCTTGAGATTAAAGGGCTTGGGTTCCGTGGAAAGGTCATCGGCCAGATGATTTTCGATGGTGTGGAAACCGAAGGGCGCTTGCTGGAAGACGGCGAATACCATGTGCGAAGGATTTTCATAAACGGGGAGCCGCTTGAGCAAGAGCGGATTTATACGGTCGGTACCGTAGACATGTTCACGTTCGGCCGCCTGTTGCCATCCGTCGCATATGCGGAAAAGAAAGAATATTTTCTACCTGAAATGATCCGGGACGTTCTTGCATGGAAGCTAAAAACCCTTGAAAGATAGGCAAAGCGCCAACACGCTTTTTTCTGCTATAACATATTCATAGTAGAGTAAAGGAGCGTGAAGAAGATGATTACGGTGACACCTATCGAAATCGATGGGCATTTATTTACCGGGGTGACCGTGGCTTTACCGAAGACGAATTTCATGTCAATCAGTAATGATAAAGGGTATATCATGTGCGGAGCGCTTGATGTAGCTCTTTTGAATGAAAAATTGGCAGAGCGTAAAATAATCGCTGGCCGAGCAGTAGGCGTCCGTACGCTTGATCAATTATTAGAAGCCCCTCTGGAATCCGTTACACTGGAGGCAGAAGCGATCGGAATCACGAAAGGGACGACAGGACGGGAAGCTCTTCTCAAAATGGCTCAATGAGAATGGTTGCCTGTAAAATAAATAGCGATACAACCCCCATTCATTGCATACATATAGCAATAGATAGGGGGTATTTTAATGTGGCGGATACGAAGACGTCCCCGAGGGAGAGGACCGCTTCCTTTTCAATATGTATTCATCATTTCTTTCATTATTTTCATACTCCTCACGGCTCAAGCATTGTGGCTTGTCGATCGTGGAATCCAACCAGCTCTTATGAAAATTGCTGAAACAGAAACCGAGGACATTGCTCAGCTTGCTATCCAAAGTGCCATCAAGAACAGGATCGTTGATTCAGGGAAAACGAAAGGGCTCGTCGTCATCAGATATGATCGCGATCAACGGGTAGCTTCAGTGAGTACGGACCCAAAGGTCGTCAACGAAATCCAGTCCTTGGCTACAGCAAATGTCCAATCCTTACTTGAGCAGATTGAAAACGGAAAAAAACCGGATTTTGCTAATTTTGCTGGTGTTGAAGTAGAGCGGGAAAACGAACATCAAAATGGAATCATAACGAAGATTCCATTGGGGCGGGCTACGAACAATTCCTTGCTTGCGAACTTAGGACCTAATATACCGGTTCGTTTCAGGGTAATTGGAAGTGTACAGACGGATTATATTGAAGCCACAGAAGAAGCCGGTATTAATAATGTAAAGTTAAAAGGATGGATTGAAGTCGTCGTCAAGGTCCGGGTCATCGTTCCATTCGAGACCCAAGAGAAGATCATTAAGACGAACATCCTGGTCATGTCTGAATTCATACCGTTGGATGTACCGTACTATTATCACCACGGAACCGGAACCGGTGCTCAGCCAGTTGTTCCAATCACACCGAATGTGGGGGATGATAAGAAAGATAGCGATCAACCGTGATCCTGAAAACAGAATGGCTTGTATTATTATAGAGGTTTTAGTATAATAGTACTTGGCGCAAACAAAATAATAAACCTTATCATCCGATGAGGTAGTGGAGCAAGGAACAAGAGTAGCCTGATGGGAGTATGACATCAATGATCATCAGCGAAAGGGTTCATTGCCGAAGCCAGGGAAGACCGTCAAATCAATCCTGGTTGGGGCTGTACTGAATAAGTACTGCACTGTCACTGTTCGGGAAAGTTTGAATAGTGGAGAACTACGTGATCGATGGGGGATAACCGTTACAAAGGTAACGATAGGTTATTTTCTATCTATCGTTGCCTTTTTTTTATTGTATTGGGGGTACTCAGAAGAGACCACTCTTCTGTTTTAAAAAAGGAGGAGTTAGTGACAATGGAGAACACAATTTATTCATTAATACCGCCGCTCTTGGCCTTGCTGATGGTGGCATTGACAAGGAGGGTGTTACTGTCACTCGGTACGGGTATCGTGGTAGGAGCGCTCATGCTTCATGATTTCAATGTTCCGGCAAGTGGTATGAAAATCTTTGAAATCGTCCGTGGCATATTTGTGGTTCAAAACGATGCCGGTGGATGGGAAGTCAATACATGGAACGTCTTCATTCTATTGTTCTTATTGATTTTAGGAATCATGACGTCACTCATCGCCATTGCGGGAGGAAGCCGCGCATTCGGAGAATGGGCAATCAAGAAGGTGAAAACCCGCGTCGGCGCTCAAATATTGACGATCGTACTTGGTATCATCATCTTTATCGACGATTATTTCAATTCACTTGCGGTCGGGAATGTCAGCCGTCCGTTGACAGATCGCCATAAAATTTCACGTGCGAAGCTTGCATACTATATCGATTCTACAGCTGCACCTGTTTGTGTCATTTCCCCTGTTTCCAGCTGGGGTGCTTACATCATCGGATTGATCGGGACCATTCTTGTCACACATGAAGTGACCAATATCGGAGCATTAGAAGCGTTCGTTACAATGATCCCAATGAATATTTATGCATTAGCTGCCTTGCTGCTCGTGTTTGCAACAGCTCTTTTCAATATTAATCTCTTTTCCATGAAGACACATGAAGAACGTGCTGTGAACAAAGGACAAGTCTTAAACCCGGACAACAAAGCGGTTCCAGGAGAACAGTCCGATCTTCCTGAAAGTGATAAAGGGAAAGTTGGCGACTTGATCTGGCCGATTGTCGCGTTGATCATCGGGACTGTTGCCGCGATGCTTTATACGGGTGCACAAGCAACAGAAGGGGAAGTTACGATTCTCTCGATGTTCGAGAATACAGATGTAGCGAAATCACTTGTCTACGGTGGACTAGTCGGACTTGCTGTCATCGTCATCTTATTCTTAACGAAGGGTCTCCCGTCTAAACACTTTGGAACAGGAATTTGGAAAGGAATCGAGTCCATGCTTCCGGCCATTTATATTCTGCTCTTTGCATGGGTGATTGTGGCTATTATTGATGAGATCGGAACAGGGAAATACCTTGCCGGAATCGTAGACGGAAACATCAATCTTGCGTATCTGCCTGTATTGCTGTTCTTGATTTCAGGAATCATGGCATTTGCGACAGGAACCTCTTGGGGAACCTTTGGTGTCATGCTTCCGATTGCAGGAGAAATCGCTGCTGCAACGGATATCACGTATCTGTTGCCGGTATTAGCTGCAGTGTTGGCTGGGTCCGTCTTTGGTGACCATTGCTCACCGATTTCCGATACAACGATTCTTTCGTCCACCGGTGCGGGGAGCAATCATATCGACCATGTGATGACGCAATTACCGTATGCGATTCTAGCTGCTATTGTCAGCTCGATCGGATTTATCATTCTTGGCTTTACACAAAGCATTACGATTTCACTCCTAATCTCCATAGTTCTGATGGTGGGAGTGGCCTTTGTACTAAGGAACATGGGCGCTGTGAAAGTAGATACCATTTCAGAGTAAATTCAGATTTGAATGAAAAGGAAAGCTTGAGGATTGTCATTGTACAATTCCTCAGGCTTTTTTGTTTTTTAAAAGTGCTTAGCGGGATCTACATTTGGATAAACTGTTACATAACTGTAAAAGAGTGTAGTCATATCATACTAATACTGGAAAAAATTAATGTAGATAGATATCACTAATTTTTTTGAAAATTCTTTGACACGTCCAAATTGACTCGCTATACTTATAGACGAAATAGTCAGAAAAGACAAAAGGTTTTTATTATGACTTATGTCACAAAATCAAATAGAATGGAGGAGCTAACATGGAGAACAACAGAGCACAATGGGGCACAAGAGCAGGCTTCATTCTAGCAGCTGTTGGATCTGCAATCGGTCTAGGAAATATTTGGCGTTTTCCTTATATCGCATATGCAGATGGTGGTGGGGCTTTTTTCTTACCGTATTTGATTGCCCTGCTGACAGCTGGTATTCCAATCTTGATCTTAGAATTCACAATGGGTCATCGCTACAGAGGATCTTCACCACTTACTTTCAGAAGAATCAACAAGAAAGCTGAATGGCTAGGATGGTGGCAAGTTCTCATATCATTCGTTATTTCGACGTATTATGCCGTTATTATCGCTTGGGCATTAGCTTACGCATTCTTCTCCTTTAAGTTATCTTGGGGAGATGACACGGAAGGATTCTTACTTCAGAATTACCTTGGGGCGCTAGACGTGGATCCTGGTACTTTAGGTGGAATCGTTCCTGATGTTTTCATTCCGTTGTTAATCGTATGGGTGATTACGCTTGGCGTTTTATTTAAAGGTGTTAAGAAGGGAATTGAAGTTGCGAACAAAATTTTCATCCCGGCACTTATCGTACTTTTCTTGATGATTGTCATTCGCGCATTGACGCTGGATGGTGCAAGCATCGGATTAGACGCATTATTCAAACCGGACTGGAGTCGTATCGGTGACTCTAAGGTGTGGATTGATGCATACGGACAAATCTTCTTCAGTTTGTCGATTGCATTTGCCATCATGATTACGTACTCAAGTTATCTACCGAAAAAATCGGATATTACGAACAATGCCTTTATCACTGGTTTCAGTAATTCCAGTTTTGAATTACTCGCAGGTATCGGGGTATTCAGTGCGTTAGGTTTCATGGCTAAAGCATCTGGAGTAGATATCAGCGAGGTTGCGACAGATGGTGTAGGACTTGCTTTCGCAGTCTTCCCTGCAATCATCAACCAAATGCCGGCTTTCAATGAATTATTCGGTTTCTTGTTCTTTACATCACTTGTGTTGGCCGGTCTATCCTCATTGATTTCAATCAGTGAGACGTATATTGCCGGATTCCAGGACAAGTTCAACATTTCCCGTACAAAAGCGGTTGCGATCGGTGGAGGTCTTTCTGCATTGATCTCCATCCTATATGCGACTAAGGGAGGACTATGGCTGCTTGATGTTGTCGACCATTTCGTCCTTTCCATGGGTGTCGGATTATCCGGACTTGTAGAAGTTATCCTTATCGCTTGGGTATTCCGTAAGGTGAAATACCTGCAAGGATATGCGAATGAGCTTTCTGACATTCGTCTTGGTAGCTGGTGGGTCATCTGTCTGACAATCATCACACCATTACTTCTCGGTTTCATGATGATCAAGAATGTGTATACCGATATTGTAAGTCCGTATGGAGATGGCACTTACCCGCTCTCATTCCTTGTGACATACGGCTGGGTAGCACTTGGATTGACACTTGTAGCTGGATTCTTATTTGCGGCACGTCGATGGAACATCGATGTCGATGCCGAGGACAAGGAGGTAGGCTAATATGTCAGGATCAGCAATTGTCATGTTCGTGATTGGGGCAGTAGTGATCTGGGGTGGACTAGCCCTCAGTATCGGAAATGCAATCAGAGTTTCAAGACAGAATAAATAATGGAAAAAAGATGTACTGCGTTTTCGCGGTACATCTTTTTATATTGGCTTACTTTTTACGGTTATTCGTACGTTCTTGTCTTTCCCATGCTCTTAAATAAGGGTAGGGATCAAATGACCATTCACTGTAACCATTATCCCGGTACATACCGTAATGTAAATGGGGAGGGAACTTACCTTGTGTCCCCGGTGGTCCGTACCCGGAGCTGCCTACATAACCTATCGTTTGTCCCGGCTTTACAACGGATCCTTTTTCGATCCCTTTTTCAAACCCGTTCAAGTGAGCATAGTAGTGGTAAACGTTATTCAAATCCCGGATACCAACACGCCAGCCGCCAAAACGGTTCCAGCCTTTCATTTCAACAACTCCGTATGTTGTCGCTCGTACAGGCACGCTGTAATTAGCAAAAATATCCGTGCCCTCATGGATTCTCAACCCACCGAAACCACGTCGATCTCCCCATGTACTTCTGTAGCTATAATTGGAACGGATAGGAACAGGAAAGGCACGATCATGCAAACTCAACGTTTGATACTCGTTATACACTTTTGCAATTCCCATGATGATGTCGACGGTCTTATCCCGTTGGTAATAATCCCATAAACCGATTTTGACATTTTCTTCATCAAAACCATAGGACTGTAAGTAATGGGCGAACGTGTATAAGATATCTTCGTCATTGTTCCGGTCTGCAATACCATCGTTATTTCCATCAAGGCCAACACCACCGAAAAGCGAAATGGTATTTGCGTTTTTATCATCCAGATTCGGGTTCAAAGGTCCGACCCATTGTAGCGGGGAGTAATAAATGCCAATCAGTCCTTCTTCCTCTGGCCGATCCTTTTGTGCTCGACGTATTGACCGTTCGTATTGATCGATTGCAGCAAGATAATACCATGGAATGGAAGTCAGTGCCTCCATCTTATGGTATAGGGCGTACCTTGCGACATCTTCTTTCTGGTAAGTCGTTTTTGCGAACGATACTTCTGCTACGAAGAAGCTAAATCCTATTATGAAAATGATGATCCATACAAGTTTTTTCATACAGGGAGTCCAGTCCTTTCCTGTATTTTTACGTGTAAAGAAAGTGTTTGATTCCTTTCTTCCACCACTCTTACATACGAGAAGCTTTTTTCTTGATCATAATGTTAGTTTGTATTGAAAGAGGTAATTAATGACTATCAAATGTTGGAAAAGGTACTTGCAGTGCGGATAATGGAACTTGAACGCAGGATATGATACAGTAGTAAAGGATTGGATTAATGGGGTCGGAGTACATTGAACCCAGTACCGAATTTCTAAAAACGAATCCAACATTGGAGTGAGTAAGATGGCGAAAAAAGAAGAACACATTCGTAAGCCCGAGTGGCTCAAAATCAAATTAAATACAAATGATAACTATACAGGCCTTAAGAAGATGATGCGTGAGAATAACCTACATACAGTATGTGAAGAGGCACGTTGCCCGAACATTCACGAGTGCTGGGCTGAGCGTAAAACTGCTACATTCATGATTTTGGGAGATGTTTGTACGCGTGCTTGCCGTTTTTGCGCAGTCAAAACAGGTTTGCCGAATGAGCTTGACCTGAAAGAGCCTGAACGTGTAGCGGAATCTGTCCGTCTAATGGGTCTTAAGCATGCGGTTATTACAGCTGTTGCTCGTGATGATCTGAAGGACGGTGGATCAGGTGTTTATGCAGAGACCGTCCGCGCGGTTCGTCGTGCTAACCCGTTCTGTACAGTTGAAGTGTTACCTTCTGATATGATGGGGAATTATGAAAACTTGAAGACGTTGATGGATGCGCGTCCGGACATCCTGAATCATAACATTGAAACAGTTGAGCGATTGACACCAAGGGTTCGTGCTCGTGCGACCTATGAACGCTCATTGGAATTCCTTCGCCGTGCAAAAGAAATGCAGCCGGATATTCCTACGAAATCAAGTATCATGATTGGTCTAGGTGAAACGAAGGAAGAAATCATCCAAACAATGGATGACCTACGTGAAAACAATGTAGATATCATTACGATTGGACAGTATCTACAACCAACGAAAAAGCACTTGAAGGTCAAAAAGTACTATCACCCTGACGAATTTGCTGAGTTGAGAGAGATTGCAATGTCCAAAGGATTCAGCCACTGTGAAGCTGGTCCATTGGTACGTTCTTCCTACCATGCCGATGAACAGGTAAATGCGGCATCTGCTCAACGTCAGAAAGGTGCTCAATAAAAATAACAAGGGGCTGACTCAACAGGATGTTCATTCATCCTATTGATCAGCCCCTTTTCTTTGATAGGAGGACAGAATGAGTTTTTCTGTCCTTCATTTTTGGTCTTTCTGGGAATGGGGGACAGAATTAGCGTCTTTCTATCCTTCATTTTCGTCGTTCTTCAAAATGGAGGACAGAATCAGCGTTTTTCTGTCCTCCATTTTAACCTTTATCGAAAATGGCGGACAGAATCACCATCTTTCCCTTATTTCATCTTCCCGTTAAGGTCTTTGTCCAACATTTCATCGTCCATTTCGCCTGCTTCGCCTTCATAGCCGCTCATTCGTTTTCCTTGTGGAGACTTTTTCATCTCTTTTACAAGGGCGTCGATACTCGCTTTTACATGAAGGGTGGACTCATCAAGATTTTTGTACCGCTCTAAATCTTCAAATAATGTGATATCATCAGAAACATAGACATGGAACCAGCGGGGAACGACAGACAGTGCGGTTTTCTTGACCATGTCCGCTGTTTTGTTGCGGTCTTCGGTTTTAGCGTCGTAAACGATAAGTACTTTGTCACTTGTTACAAGTGTAGCTGCATCCTTTACTTCCCGGAATTGCATAATCATTCGTGAAATGATGTTGGAAAGCTGTTTTTTATCAATTTGTGGGGAAATGGTCATTGGGCGTCGGTCATCGCTAGGACTTTGAATACGAGTGTATCCATAGTCATTTATGGCATCTTCAGGTGTCTTTCCAGGAGTACCAGCACGATCTCGTGCATCCACTGTTGGATTCACCCCATTTCCATTTGCACCATCATAATCTCCCTTATCCATACCACATGCAGGGAGGAAGAAGAGAGCAGAAGTCAGTCCAGCAATTATGAATTTTTTCAAGTTACATTCACCTCCTAGATATAGATTTTGCTGGAATAGATATGGTTATACAGATAGAACTTGCGCATACGGACCGAAAACATGATAAAATGGTTATGGGAAATGGAGTGATGAAATTGGTTTGCGTCGTAAATGGGAACCATTATGAAGTCATTGAAAACTATCGTGACGGTTGGAATGAGGAAGAATTTACATCTCGGTACAGTGAAATTTTACATAAATACGATTACATTGTAGGCGATTGGGGCTACAATCAATTGCGCCTGCGTGGATTTTTTGAAGATAAGAGTGATAAAGCCAATTTTGAGACGAAGATCAGTTCCGCCCCTGAGTACTTACTTGAATTCTGTAATTTCGGCTGCCCATATTTCATTGTTAAAAAGGTGAAAAGCAAATCATCGAATAACAATTCAAATGGTCACAACAATCAATCAAATAAGAAGCAAAAGCAAACGAATAAATCAGAAAAAGGGAGCTGACATTGTCAGTCCCTTTTTTTTATGAAAGCCCATAAGGTGGTTCTTCATTTCGGTTTGGATCATCATGGGTAGGATGAGCTCCTGGGAATTGTCGTGGGATGTTTTGATGTAAGGACTTGTTTTCGTAGTTGAAGGCACTGTAATAGCGCTGATCCTCATCAAATGGTGTGGTCTTCCCAAGGGCTGTGTTCACAGGAGAACCATATGGTCCTTCAGGTAAGTCTTCGGGTAAGACGTAACGGTGCATCGTCTCAACGTTCGAGAAGTCCGTGTATTGTTCGGTTTCTTTTCGATACCCTTTCCTTCTAGCCAAAGGACACCACTCCTTCTAGGCATTTGGATGACATAAAAGCCATCCAACCTTAGCTTGCCCAGTAGAAGTGGTGCCTACAGTAGTAAAAGCTTACAATTTGTTGTGAGGCTTTGTTAATTTTCTCTAAAAGGCTGCTCGCTTTCCGCAGGCGAACCGCAAGCCTCCTCGTTCGCAAGCATGGTCACCACAAGTCGTTGTGGATTTAAGTCGAAGCTCCTTAATTGCTCACTGTGGGGTCTTGCCTGGCTCGATTTTCCCGCTGGAGTCTCGCACCTTTACGCTTCAATCAACAAAGCTAGATCACAATGTTTTCAACAAAGCCATCAAGAAAGTACGTCTTCTTCTAAGAACTCGCGTAATTCTTGGGCATCTTCTTCATTCAAGCTGAAGGCATGCTCAAGGTATCCGGGCTCTTCCAAATCATCCCGTCCGATAATTGCAAATCGTCCGCCTTGAATGTCCAAAACAAGCGATTTCCCATAGTGGCGGTCTGTTTTCGTAATAGCAAGATCGAACCGCTGATTATCGCCCATGAAGCTTACAAAGCGTGTTTTCGTCTCTTCTACATCATCATAAAGAAAAAAGCGTTCAGTCATATGTTACACTCCTATTCCATTACCAGATTCGGCTTGTGGTCTAAATGGTGCTGCGCTTTAATTGAACGGATCGTTTTCGTTTTCGCTCTCATCACGATCGAATCCGTTTCGACCTGATCGCCAGAAAGGAAACGAACCCCTTCCAAAAGTTCACCTGTACTTACTCCGGTTGCTGCGAAAATGGCATCGTCACCTCGTACAAGATCATCTAGGAACAACAACTGAGTCGGATCTTCAAGGCCCATCCTGATGCATCGTTCTCGTTCCTCATCGTTGTGTGGAACGAGTCTTGCTTGCATTTCCCCACCAAGGGACTTGATGGCCGCGGCAGAAATAACACCTTCAGGTGCTCCACCTGTACCGATGAAGAGATCAATTCCAGTATTCGGCATAGCAGCTGCAATGGCAGCTCCCACATCTCCATCACCGAATAATTTCACACGTGCGCCTTTTTTCCGGATTCGATCCACGAGCTCATCATGTCTCGGACGTTCTTGGATAATTACTGTCAAATCATGCATGCGTTTATTATTCGCTTCAGCGATGATATCCATCGTCTTTTCGATAGGATCCAGCAAGCTGATCTTCCCAGCAGCCGCATTTCCTGCTACGAGCTTTTCCATATACATATCAGGGGCATGCAATAAACTGCCTCGGTCAGCGATGGCTATGACAGCCATTGCATTGGGATGTCCCTTGGCGACGATGTTCGTGCCTTCCAGAGGATCAACAGCGATATCGACTTCAGGTCCATGACCGGTACCGACTTCTTCGCCAATATATAACATAGGGGCTTCATCCAGCTCTCCTTCCCCGATGACAACAGTTCCTTTCAAGTTGACAGAATCGAACATCGCTCTCATTGCTGTGGTCGCAGCATGGTCTGCTTCATTTTTCAAACCTCGTCCCATCCATTGGGCCGAAGCAAGAGCGGCAGCTTCAGTAACCCTTACAATTTCTAATGCTAATTCACGATCCATCTTCTTCCCCCTTAGTGTGAAAAATATAAAAATGTTCTATACTAAATCGCGTGATAAATCCTGATTTGTATGACATTAAGCTCTTATTATGATAACAAGGATTTGTCGAATAGAAAAATATTTCTTCGATAATAAGAATATTCAATTTTTTATGGTACACTAAAAGGACTATGGTGCAGGACATGAGGTGAGTAAATCTTGAACAATCAACTGAAAGAATGGCTTGCATTTTTCAAGCACCTTTTTGCAACAAATCAGAGCCTCAGGTTTTTCCCACCCCATTTTTGGTTGAGGAATCCGGTCATCTCAATCTTGAATCAAGCCTACAAAAAGGATAATACGACTGCCGTAATCGTGTTTGATGTGCAGACTTATAAGCATCAAATCGAGCAATTCGGAAGGGTGTATGTCCAACAATTTGAAAGAGACATCCGGCAACAGTTCAAGAAGGTAGTCACCGAAACAGTAAAGGATGAAGAGATCCTCTTCCTGCAACAATTCTGGGGGGATGATATCGTCCTATTGCTATCACTGGACTCTGAACAACAGGTCATCAGCCTGATTGAAAGCTACATAGAACAAATAAAGAAAAATATAAATAAACATTTCTTCGCCTATAAAGAAGAGGACCAAGACAGTTTTCTTACTGGATATATGGTATTGGATGACGAAACGGATAATCCCTTTCATACTTTTCTAAGTGCCTATCAGAAAGCACTTGTTATGGCCAAGAAGGGTCTAGGTGGAAAGTACAACCTGATGCTACATGAAATAAAGGACATTATTGAACGGGAAAATATAGATTTATATTCCCAGCCGATCATCGACATTGAGCAGTTGGAGGTGACAGCCTGGGAAGTATTGACGCGAGGGCCTGAGGATACGATTTATCAAAATCCGTTGCAGCTGTTCAGCATGGCACGTCAAACGAACCTGTTGTATCCACTTGAACTTTTAGTGATCAGAAAAGCTCTCCGTCAGATGAAAGGTCACGAAACATTGTTTATCAATGTGACACCGATGACGATTGCGCACAAACATTTCATTGAGGATGTAGATGCGATTATCGCTGAAAATTCTTATATCAATCCTGCTCAGATCGTGTTCGAAATTACGGAGCGGGAATCGATTGACCGATATCCTCATCTCAAACAAACGATCGAAGGACTTCGTGAAAGGAAGATCAGGATTGCCCTTGACGATACAGGGGCAGGTTATGCTAGCTTAAATTCGATTTCTTCTCTCCGTCCTGATATTATTAAAATAGATCGCTCATTAATTGAAAATATTGATGGGAACAAGCTGAAAGAGTCCATGCTGCAAGGTCTGCTGCTTATTGCGAAGGAAGCGGATGCCCTCGTTGTAGCAGAAGGCATTGAGACTGCAGAAGAAGCATCTGTCATGAAAAGGAACGGCGTTCATATGGTCCAAGGATTCTATTTTGCCCGTCCAAGGCTGATTCCGACCCCTTCAGTCTAAAAGGAAGAGAAGTAAGGTGAGAAAGATGTATTTTGTTGATAGAAAGAAAATCGAAGAGCACTTGCAATTCATGGGTGACTGTTTGGAAACCCTCGAAAATGCTACTTTTGATGAGAGCAAAAAGGATATGTATTCACTCGAGCGAATTGCACATATGCTGGTTGAATCGATGCTGGATGTAGGAAACAGCATGATTGATGGATTCATCATGAGGGATCCAGGAAGCTATGAGGATATTATCGATATTTTAGAGGATGAGAAGGTCGTACCGGCTGATCATGCAGATCAGCTCAAAAAAGTCATCGCCCTTCGTAAACCACTCGTCCAAGCCTACACACGGATCGATCATTCTCATGTTCATCAAACATTGACGGAGAATTTAGATGCGATGAAGGCGTTCCCTCAGCAGGTAAGGACATACCTGACAGAGGAATTAGGCCCGGTAAGTGCTTTCCTTCCAGAAGAATAGACATGTACAAGCTACCTTCACTGGTGGCTTTTTCTTGTTCTTAAAAGGGGGAGCAATACCGTTAAGACATTTAGGGAACCCTTTAGGTGAGGTTGAACCCTGCGACAAATGAAATGGATCAGGAGGAACGGAACGATGAAATATAAAGGTTATTTGATTGACTTAGACGGAACGATGTATCGGGGAAAAGAGCAAATCCAGGAAGCAGTAGATTTCGTAAAGGATTTGAAGGAGAACGGAACCCCTTATCTTTTCATTACCAACAATTCAGCAAACACACGCCAACAGGTGACGGAACGTTTACAAAAATTCGGGGTTCCTGCACAACCTGAGCATGTATTTACTTCTTCCATGGCTACTGCGGAATACATAAGACGTGAAACGAAGAAGGCAAAAATCTTCATGATTGGCGAACAAGGTCTTCGGGATGCGTTGGAAGGTGCTGGCTGTGAAATCGTTGAAGATGAAGAAGCAGATTACGTTGTTATGGGGATTGATCGGAGTCTTACGTATCAGAAGCTGGAAACAGCTTGTTTGGCAGTCCGGAAAGGAGCTAAATTGCTCTCGACGAATAAGGATGTCGCCTTTCCAACAGATCGTGGGCTTGTTCCAGGTAATGGTGCGCTAACCTCTGTAGTAGCTGTATCAACAGGAGTTGATCCTGTCTTCATTGGCAAACCAGAACCGATCATCATGGAATTGGCCATGCAGAAACTGAACCTACCGAAAAAGCACGTCCTAATGATTGGTGATAATTATCACACGGATATTCTAGCTGGTAGGAATGCAGGGATTGATACGTTGTTAGTGTATACAGGGGTAACGAGACAGGTCGATGATATATCGCCGGATGAGCGGCCGACATATACCGTCGATTCACTCGATTTGTGGGATGTCCATAAAGAATAGAAATGGCAGTAGAGTTGGATGATTTCTAAACCAACTCTACTCGGAATTTGAAGCGCTGTGGGCAAGGCGGCTGGAAGCGGCAGCTGCAATCGCTCCTACAATATCATCGAGGAATGTATGACACTCGCCGGTTGACTTATCATTAAGGTATTTTAAAATGCCTGGTTTTTGCTTGTCGATGTAACCATAATTGGTAAAACCGATTGATCCATAGATGTTGACGATGGATAAGGCGATGATTTCATCCACTCCATAGAGCCCTTCATCTTTTCTTAAAATGCTAAGTAAAGGCTCCTCAAGGTTACCTTCCTCAGCAAGAACGTCGAGTTGGATCCCTGTTAGAATCGCATTTTGTACTTCACGTTTAGCAAGTACGCGATCGACATTATGCTTGCACGTTTCTAGAGTCAGCTCTGGATGATATTGCTTTTGAAGATAATAGACAAGTTCAGCAATGTCATCTTCAGATACGCCGCGGTCTTTCAACCATGTTCGTGCTTTCTGCTCAACCTTGCTTTGCGGTTCAGGAGTATTATTTTGTTCTGGCATCATATATGTCCCCTATCTGTTTTAGTCCTTCTGAATGCTTTTTTAGTATATGGTGTTTAGGTTATGTTATGAACAAATTCAAAAATTGCGTATAAATGATAAACACTCCACCCAGTTTCTTCATAAACTACTTATAAAATGGGAGGGAGTGTAACCATTGTTAGAACGTGAAATATATCACCATTTCAATCTATATGTGGATCGGAAGACTCATATTGGGGGATACGAGGGCTTTCGAGCACAAGGGAAATACTATATTCTTGTACCTGCTCCAAATATCCATCAGCAAAATCTGCAAGAGATGCAAGCACTCGTATCGTATTTGATGGAAAGAGGGGAAAAAGATCTGCCTGTTTGGGTCCCTAACCAAAGGGGAAGGGTGGTTTCAAGGGTAGAAGGACAGGACGTACTGCTTTTTGAACTCCCGCAATTTGAAAAAGGGGAAAGGGGAACGATCGGAAAGCAACTCGCTCGATTCCATAAAGCGGGCGAGCATTTTAACATGATGAGTGAAGATTTACTTCGATACAATGAATGGGTGACCCTGTGGGCATCACGCCTGGATCATTTGAAGGAAAAGTACGAACACATTTCTGCCAATGGTCCGCAAGGTGAATTTGATGCTTTGTTTTACGAATCATTCCCGTACTATGAGGGTTTGACGGAAAATGCGATTCAATATATCGTCGATTATGAGTGGGATCGCGGTGGGAAGGAAGAGGGAAGCTATACCATAACGCATGAGCGGTTTCATGGAGGGTCATGGATACCAGTCAAGGAAGACCATAATCTATATATGAAATTGCCGATGAATCTAGTCATCGATCATCCTGTCCGGGATATAGCTGAATACATTCGGTTTCTTGTAACCCAACAAGCACCAGGGAGTGAGATTGCATCCTTTTTAGATGACTACACCCAAGTGAAACCTCTAACTAGAGGAGGATGGCGTCTCCTTTATGGAAGGCTGTTGTATCCAGCGACTTATTTGGATGTCGTCGAATCGTATTACAATACATCTCGATCCCATGAACGAAACAGTTTGCTCGGTAACTTGAAATATGTGCTGGCTGTGGAAGAAAACCATGAATCCTTCATGAAAAATTTCTTCAATATCAGTTCGTTACCAAGGAGCGTCGTAAACATCGAGCCTGTCGGCTGGCTTACCAAATCGTAATTCGAGTAGGGTAGACCTTGTTAGTACTAGTCTTAAGGTCGCCCCTGCTGTACATATATCCAATTATGACAAGGAGAGTGGAGTAGAAATGGACAACCCTTATGTATTTATCACCAGAAAAGTTCCTGAAGAAACAATCCAAGCAATCCGAGAAGTAGCGGATGTGAAAATGTGGGATCATGAGGACAAGCCCGTTCCGAGGGATATTCTTTTGGAGGAAGCGGAACAAGCTTCAGGTTTATATACAATGCTTACCGATCAAATCGACCGAGAGTTGTTGAACAGGGCGAAAATCCTGAAGGTCGTCGGAAATCTAGCAGTCGGCTACGATAATATCGATCTTGATGCAGCAACGGAGCACAATGTCATTGTGACCAATACACCAGATGTTCTTACGGATACGACTGCGGATTTAGCATTTGCGCTTCTGATGGCTGCAGCAAGAAGGGTGACTGAAGCAGAACGTTATATTGCTGATGGGAAATGGGTGAATTGGAGTCCTTTATTGCTTGCAGGGCATGATATCCATCATAAGAAAATCGGTATTGTCGGAATGGGCCGCATCGGTGAGACTGTAGCAAAACGAGCGACCGGTTTTGAAATGGATATCCAGTACCATAACCGATCTAGAAATGAACGTGCTGAACAAGAATTGGGTGCAAAATATGTATCCTTTGATGAATTGATTGAGACCTCTGATTTTGTTGTGAATCTAACACCTTTGACCCCTGAGACAACAGGAATGTTTAATGGTGAGGTGTTCAGTAAAATGAAGAAGAATGCAATCTTCGTCAATGCTGGACGAGGAGGATCTGTCGTGGAAGACGATCTGGTAAAAGCGCTCGAACAAAAGGAGCTTGCAGGAGCAGGACTTGATGTGTTCGAAAAAGAACCGATTCAAAAGGATCACCCACTCATGAAGCTTCCGAATGTTGTTTGCCTACCGCATATCGGAAGCTCAAGCATTGAAACGAGGATGGAGATGTGCCGGTTGACGTCCCGGAATATCCGAAATGTTTTATTAGGTGAAAAACCTGAAACCCCAGTAAACTGGAACAGGTGAGAATGGACGGCAAAACAAAAGGGGATGTCCGGAAAGGACAACCCCTTGTTTTTTTATATGTTGGATCGATTCATTAAAATACTTGTTCTAATTCGGTTACGCCAGGTACTTCTTCTAGAAGTGCACGTTCGATTCCAGCTTTAAGCGTAATGGTTGAACTAGGGCAGCTTCCGCATGCTCCCATTAAACGAACTTTTACAATTCCGTCTTCGATATCGACGAGCTCAACGTCTCCACCGTCACGAAGTAGGAACGGGCGTAACTTATCAAGGACCTCTTCGACTTGTTCACGCATTCTTATCTACCCCTTTCTATTCTTTATTATAATCATTTTTGATAAAAAATGCTATCTTTAAGAGCTGATTCTTTGATGTTTTTATCGTACCATATTCCAATACTCCTGATAAAGAGCGGAATGACAAGCTTTTTGAAGGTTAAAGATGTTTTGTGGGCCATTCTCAATTAGTACGGGCTAAATAAGAAAAAGGACTGATTTCAATTGCTAGAAATCAGCCCTTAAGTAAATGATTTAAAGTATTGGGAGTGAGTCTCAACTTAACGGCTATATGCGGTGTATGAATAACCCCATGTCAACGACCAAGTAGTTGGTGTGTACATACCACCTCTTAGAATGGCATATTGTCCCTCGTCTTCCATGGAATAACCGCTATAATCGCCTAACACCCCTCTTATGACCTCTCCATTGTGTCGTTGGTATTGTTTATCATACGTATTATCAAATGTCTTAAGCGTGTTCAGTTGATGTGTTTCTTTAGTGGTGAAATTATCCCATAACCCATAAGCTGTGCTGGCATATGGTACAAGGGACATTGCGCCCTTTACGTAACTTGGGCTACCTTCTAGAATACCGCTTACCCAGCGGTCAATGAACACATTCTTGTCATTTAACTTATTAATGGCTAGCTCGATATTTTTGAATTCCAATCCCAGTGCGTAATACACCACTGATAATTCATGACTGTAATGATCATAGTCAAGCATAATAGCGTGTTTAAGCTGCGTCTGAACCTCATAGGAGTCACTGCCAGAGGTTTGTGCGATTACATCGACAAAATTGATTTGAGTAGTGGAGTAACCATATGCCCCCGAGTATTCTTGAGTAGATGCGTGATAGAAGAATCTAGGATGAGTGCTCAACTGATGATATTGCTTCCAACCACCATCTTTAAAAATACTGTGCGAAACATTATAGTTATCTAAATCAATCGTTCCGTATTGTTTTACATCTTTTAGTACTTTATCAAGATCGTAATAGCTGACGGACGCTCCAGCCATCGCTGAAAATCCTGATTTCGTATTTTTATCGGTAGAAGAGTCATAATCGAAGCTTTGTTTTGTACTCTCTGATTTTTTCATTTTTGATTTATTTTTCTTTTTGAAGTTATTGAAGTTCATTAAGGAGGAGGTCTTTTCATTTAGCTGCTTTTCAGTGAGGTTTTGTAGAGCAACATGTTGGTTTGCACGTTCTAATAGTGTGTTGAATGTTTTCGTGTTGATCGTTTTTTGGAAAACATACAAATCACCTGTATCCATGTCTTCTAAAGTAAGAGACAATATCGTTTTTCCTTTATCGGCTTTATTCATCTGTATTAAATGAGTGGATCGAGCATCTTTTTCTACTCTGAACTGTATCAAATTGATTTTAGAAGACGTGTTATATTCACCAAGTATTACCTTATTGGCATACACGCCCTTTCCTTTTACGGGATAAAGAGACCCGGTCGTAGATAATTCAAATTTTTGATTTTTATTCAAAACATCTCCGTTTATTTCTGATGAACCGTTGTTGAGGGTCATGCTGAAATTTCTGAGAAAAACTTGACTTAATTTTGACTTATTCGTTTTTCCATCTAGGACATGTCCCGTCATGGTTTTGAATGTCATGACTTTATCATTGCTTTTCTTAGATGCAAAAGTATCATTGGCTTGAAGTGCAAACATACCAAACATCAATAGAACAACAATAACCAGCTGAATAAACTTTCTCATCAATTTCCCTCCTGAAAGTTATTTGGTGATTTCAACTATCCTCCTTTTAGACAAATGTTTTACCCTTGTTCACCAAAATGGTTTATGTAAAGGATTTTGTCTAAATAAATCAACATATGAATTTAGGAAATAGTTCCTGTGCACGAAATTTACAGAAATAGACAACAGATGTTTTGAACCATTTTATACACAGTCAAATCTCTTTTCAATATGATTTAAGATAGTAGGTGCTAAAGTAATGGAAAAATATGTATCATTATAAATGTTTAGATCATATTTCCTTAATAAAGCCGAACATTAAGTGGCACTTTTTTCGAATATATCTAGGAACTGTTCCGTAGTAATCTTAAGAATTAAGATGGAAAAGGATGTGGTGATTTTATGGTGGTGTTTTTTTGAAGAGGACGTTGTGGATCATCCCTATCATTGGCGTTTGGCTACTCTACATCGGACCATTCCAGTCAAACCTGCTTCCTACATACAAAGAGATAAGAGACGGGGAAGGGTTCGTTTTAGAGGAGAAGCATAATACCGTTTTGTTCAGTTATACATTTCGTGTGCAGTCCACCGATTTTGAAGATAGTAATGGTGAACGATACTACGCATATGGTAAACCGATTTTGAAGAAGGGGCATACTGAAATCATTTTAGAAGGCATAACCATCATGGATGGGGAAGCTTCGTTGAAGTTTGAACTGGAAGATGAACTGAACATTTTTAAGGGAGAAATCCTAACCTTACCTAATGACTTTAAGGATTTAAAAATCGAAGTATTCGATAAGGAGCGGTCCATTCCAGTGGAAGGAGAAATTGGAAATAGGAGTTTTATGATTTCCTTTCCAGAAGCAGAAATAATGGGAAAGGATATTATGGTTACAATTAACGGCCTTCATCTTTCCAAGTATCACCGTAACTGGTAGATTAACTAAAAAGAAGCTGTCGAATGACGACAGCTTCTTTATTGGTTTAGTTTGAATGATATTTGTACATCCATAGGATGCCTGATTTCAATAAGCGGGGAACACGTCCAGTCAAGGCCGTTCCTTTCATCATACCAAAGCCGTGCTTTTTCCCGAGAGATCCTAGCACACCTTTCAGCTTGATCTTTGGCAGGTCACCTAGAGGCTCATCCTTCCAAAGCTTTAGCAGGACCTCGACGATTTGATCACCTTGTCCCTCTGCTAACTGTGCACTTGGCGCGTGAGGGAGGCTTGCACAATCCCCAACCACGAAAACGTGTGGATCATCCGGAAGATGATGGTGCGGGGAGAGAACAACACGTCCTGAATCATCCTTTTCGACATCAAGGTTACGTACGATCCGGTTTGGCTGGATACCTGCCGTCCAGACGATTGCATCGCATGCAACCGGCTCATCCTTGTTATAAAGGACTTTCGGCTCTACTTTCGTAATATTAGAATTGTTGACGACTTCAACACCGTGTTCGATAAACCACTTTTGTACATAGTTGCTTAATCGTTTCGGGAATGTTGAAAGGATTGTGTCCCCTCGATCAAATAACTTGATGGCGAGATCTGGTCTGCTTTCACGGAGTTCACTGGCCAGTTCAACTCCGCTTAAGCCTCCACCGACAACTCCTACGACTGCTTTAGGAGGCAAATTGTTAAGGTGTTGATAGGTCTCACGTGACTTATCAATCGTTTGGATGCTCAATGTATGCTCAGGAGCACCTGGTACACCATGGTATTTGTCCTCACAGCCTAAACCGATGATGAGATCGTCATACTCGATGGAATCTTCTTTTTCAAAATGGATCGCTTTCTTCTTCAGGTCGATATCCGTCACTTCGCCGTACTTCACGATAACCCGTGGATCTTCAGGAAATTGTACGCGGATATGATGGTCGGAAACCGTTCCGGCAGCAAGCGCATAGTACTCTGTTTTCAAGCAATGGTATGGTAAGCGATCCACTAAGGTAATTTGGATGTCCTTTGGAAGATCGGAAGAATCCAATAATCCATGAAGGATCTTCATTCCGCCGTATCCAGCACCTAATATGACCAGTTTTTTCATTACGTCATTTCCCCTTTTTCCTTGAAATCCTTGTATGCTTAATTCCATTAATGCCATCACACGGTTGATCAGCGTTTCTTTGGTGTCCTGAGCAGTTGAGGTCGATAGGACATAATGGAAGTGGCTGTTGCAAATATGTGCACAGGTCTTCAAATCAATCTGTGAGCTTAATTCTCCTCGGACACTGCCTCGCTCTAAAATCAACATCCAGCATTCTACCAGCGGACTTTCTTCACGAATGACAGTCGCCCAAAGATCCTTTGTGAAATCTGAATCGAGATCGTAATAGGTCAGTAAATGCCCGACCATGACTTCCACTTGCTTATTGAATGGTTGGGAAAGTATATACCCTTTCTGAAGAAAAATACGCAATGTATGTAACCTTTCTTCAGCAAAATGTTGCATGAGATCTTCTTTGGTAGGGAAATAATTAAAAAATGTCCCCTTGGCGATCTTCGCTTTTTCAGTTATATCCTTAACACTCGTATTCGCATAACCATTTTCATAAAAAAGCTCGAGTGCAGCTTTTATAATACTTTCTTCTGTATAATTCCTTTTTTTGTTGCGGTTCACTTCCCGCATCTCCTTTATATGACCGTGGTCATTTGTAGTATATCGAAATTGTAACAATACTACAACATTCTTTATAAATCAACATAAAAACACGGAAGTTGACGAAGATGCGAAGTTGGTTGTAGGATAAGAATGGAAAGAAAGGTGGTTGAAGATGAGGCCAATCATCGAATTTTGTGTCAGTAACTTGGCAAACGGATCTCAACGCGCACGAGAAGTCCTTGAACGTGATCCGAATTTAGATGTAATTGAATACGGTTGTCTTGGAAATTGCGGGCAATGCTTCCGATCTCCTTATGCTTTGGTAAACGGAGAGTATGTACCAGGGGAAACGCCCGATGAACTTGTCGACAACATTTATCAATATTTAGAAGAAAACCCGATGTTTTAATCTTATAAAGTGAAATCCCTGCCTAATTAAGGTAGGGATTTTTTTGTGACCTTAAACACGAAATCCTATGGATATCTATTAGGAAGAAGGGGATTCTATCCATAAGATTACTTTTGAAAACGCTTCAGGAAGATATTGGAGCATGGAAAACTATTCTGAAAATAATAAAACCACTTGTTTTTTTGTCGAATTCTGTTACATTATTTATGTTGAATGTTAGATGTCAGACAACATACCTCGACGCAAAAAGAAAGCGTTCACAATAAATTAGGGGAGTGAAGGGTTTATGCAACAATACATTTGGGGGATCGGTGGTATAATCACCATTCTGCTGATTGCCTTTCTTGTATCGAACAATAAGAAAAGTATTAGTTTAAGAACCGTTTTAGGTGGTCTCGCGATCCAACTTGGATTCGCATTGATCGTTCTTAAATGGGAAGCTGGTAAAGCCGCATTGAAACAAGCATCAATGATCGTACAAAACATCGTCAACTACGCAAACGAAGGGATTCAATTCCTATTCGGTGGATTGGTTGCAGAAGATAGCGGAATCGGATTTATTTTCGCATTCCAAGTACTTACGATCATCATCTTCTTCTCATCTTTAATCGCAGTATTGTACTACCTTGGAATTATGCAATGGGTTATCCGTTTGATTGGTGGAGCGATCTCTAAGCTTCTTGGAACAAGTAAAGCTGAGTCACTTTCCGCTACAGCAAACATTTTCGTAGGACAAACAGAAGCACCACTCGTCATTCGTCCTTATCTTGCAAAAATGACGCAATCAGAGCTTTTCGCCGTCATGGTCGGGGGACTTGCATCCGTTGCCGGTTCCGTATTGATCGGGTACAGCTTGCTCGGTGTACCGCTTGAGTACCTATTAGCAGCAAGCTTCATGGCTGCACCAGCAGGACTTGTTATGGCAAAAATCATCTTGCCTGAAACAGAAGTATCTGAAACAACAGACGAAATCAAAATGGAAAAAGATGCAGATACAGTCAACGTAATCGATGCTGCTGCTCGCGGGGCATCTGATGGATTGAAGCTTGCATTGAACGTTGGTGCAATGTTGCTTGCCTTCATCGCATTGATCGCAATGTTGAACGGACTTCTTGGATGGATCGGTGGATGGTTCGGATACGATGCACTTTCTCTAGAACTGATCCTTGGTTATATCTTCGCACCACTTGCATTCATCGTTGGTGTACCTTGGGATGAAGCAGTGCGCGCTGGTAACTTTATCGGTCAAAAACTTGTCTTGAACGAATTCGTAGCGTATTCTACATTCGCACCTGAAATTCCTGAACTGAAGGATAAGACAGTTGCAGTTGTCAGTTTCGCACTTTGTGGTTTCGCGAACCTATCTTCACTTGCAATCCTTCTTGGAGGACTTGGTGGAATTGCACCAAGCCGTCGTAACGACATTGCAAAACTAGGTGTAAAAGCGATCATCGCTGGATCCCTTGCAAACCTACTAAGTGCAGCAATCGCAGGTATGTTGATCTAATAAAATGGATCTTGAATAATGAAAACTCTCCGTTCTGAACGGGGAGTTTTTTTATTGTTGGTGATTTTGAACAGCTTAAGGCGGACGCTTTCCGCGAGCAACGCTGGAGTCGCTGCCTTTCGCTTTTTTTATAAACAAACTTAAGTGACGTTTTTATTACATGCCGATTCAATTCATTGTCAGAATTCGTAAACGTGATTATACTAAACAAATAAAGAAAGCGAGCAGGGGGAAAAGGGAATGTCTTCTTTCCGGAACACTTGGCCATATGAGCGTATGATGAAAGATATATATATCCACACATGTCCGTATTGCAAAGAGGATAACGTGTTGACGAACATGAAAGAGGATGACCTTCAGCATGCGATGGAAGGCTTCCGTACTTACTTAATCATGCCATGCTGTCATACTAAAATGACGATACTGAAAGCAGATGAAGATTACTTTTGGACGACGGAACAGTTGCGCTGAGTGGAGGAACGAATACAATGAACCAATTTACTTTTACCAAAATGCACGGGCTAGGCAATAACTACATTTATGTGAATACGTTTCGAGAACACTTATCAGAGGAAGCCTTATCCTCTATTGCGATCGCTGTTTCCAATCCATATACAGGCATAGGATCAGATGGTTTGATCTTGATTGGAGATTCTGATGTAGCGGATGTTTCCATGCGGATTTTCAATAACGACGGCTCCGAAGCGAAAAATTGCGGAAATGGCTTACGATGTGTCGCAAAATATGTGTACGAGCATGAGATTGTCACGAAGGAACAATTCTCAATCGAAACATTAGGAGGCGTTGTGCAGGCGCATGTTCACCCTGAAGATGGACGTGTGAACAATGTGACGATTAATATGGGGGAGCCAAGACTGAAGCGCTCAGATCTTCCTATGATAAATGAGAACGATCCACATGGCTTGATTAAGGACGAAGAGCTTCTTTTTAATGGGGAAACCTTTAAAATGACTGGTGTATCGATGGGAAATCCTCATGCCGTCTTTTTTGTGGAAAATATTGAAACGGCTCCTGTACGTACAATGGGCCCTGTTTTAGAAAAAGACCGAAGATTTCCAGAAGGGGTTAATGTTGAATTTGTCGAAGTGGTAGGTCATAAGGAAATGCATTTTCGTGTCTGGGAACGTGGCTCTGGTGTCACGCAAGCATGCGGGACTGGGGCATGTGCAGCTGTTGTCGCAGCTGTCTTAACAGGAAAAGCTGATCGTGATGAAGAAGTGACTGTTCATTTAGCTGGTGGTGATTTATTCATTACGTGGACATCGTCAGGTGAAGTCATGATGACTGGTCCGGCCGTCACCATTTGTGAAGGTACGTACTATTATGAAGATGAAGGATTCAATAAGTAGAGACCGTTTTCCGATATAAGTATAAAGTACACTTCGTTCATTAATGGGGTGTGATGTAGGAGTGGTAGGCACAAGATGAAGACATCCAAAACAACCCTTTTCAAAAAGTACAATGAGCAAATCGAATGTCTGCGTACTGAAATGATCAGGACCGCTCGTGTGTTAGGATTAAATCATCCGAAAGTGTTATATTACAGCCAGGAGATCGATCGACGGCATAATGACCTTCTCCGGCTAAAGGAAGAAGTTTAGATCGGACCGGGGAAAGTTGAGCTTTAAGAGCTGCACCTGTATACTTGAAATAGAGGTATGAAAGGAGTGATCTTGTTGATTATTATCACAGAATCTGCTGCAAATCAGATTAAACAAATGATGGCTGCTGAAGAAGAGGAAAACCTTTATCTTCGTGTAGGAGTAAAAGGCGGAGGCTGCAGTGGTCTTTCATATGGAATGGGCTTTGATACAGAGGTCCAGGATAGTGATACGAAATATGATCAACACGGCATCAATGTCGTTGTAGATTCTGACAGTGTGAAAATTCTCGACGGTGTAACGATTGATTATAAACAGAATATGATGGGCGGAGGCTTCACGATCGACAATCCGAACGCCATCGCATCATGCGGTTGCGGTTCTTCGTTCAAGACAGCGACGAACGCTGGTACGCCTGAAGAGTGCTGACAGTTATTACAAAGAGTTGAACCTTGCAGAAGGGTTCAACTCTTTATTTATTTTCGCGGGAATTGGTCATACTAACTGTAAAAAGGAGATGACTGCATTATGGACGACAAGTCTGCCCGCGACCGTAAGATCATGAACGCCAACTACTTCGTATACGGCCTCATTTTAGCCATTCCTTTTATTGGATTACTTGCTTTTTTGTTGTATTACAACTTGTAAACCATGTAAAGCCTTCAGTCCTTGTATGGGCTGAAGGCTTTTTGTAGGATTGTTTGATTAGTCCGAAATTCACTCCCTTTCCGCGGGCGAACCGCAAGCCTCCTCGCTCATTAGCATTAGGCTTAGTTTTTTCGCTGCGGGGTCTTGCCTGGCTCGCTGTTCCCGCAGGAGTGTCGTGAATTTCGTTGGTAATCAAACTTGGATGTTTTAACAGGGTACTTAAACATAAAAAAGGCTCCGAATGCTTTCGGAGCTTTTTTTCAATATTAAAACAAGCTTGTACTGTGCATCGGTTGTACTTTTGCTTTCGGATCGATGTATGCTTTTGCATTGTTGATCGCCGTTGGTGCTTCGCCAAATCCAGTTGCAATCAATTTGACTTTCCCTTCGTACGTACACACATCCCCTGCAGCATAGATACCAGGGACGTTCGTTTCCATACGGGAGTTAACAACGATTGAATTCTTCTGGATATCAAGTCCCCATTCTTTGATTGGTCCAAGAGAGGAAATAAATCCATAATTGACGATCATGGAATCACATTCAATGACTTCTTCTTTTTCCCCTTTGGATTCTTGAAGGACTACTTTCTTCACACCATTTTCATCGCCAATGATTTCTTTCACTTGGAACGGTGTTTTGATTTGCACGTTTGAATTCATCAATTGCTCGACGCTGTGCTCGTGGGCACGGAATTTATCACGACGGTGCGTGAGTGTGACTTCCTTTGCAATCGGCTCCAGCATGTTCGCCCAGTCGACAGCGGAATCTCCACCACCACATACGACGACCTTCTGACCAGCGAAGGCATTGATATCATTTACGAAGTAATGCAGATTTTTCCCTTCAAAGCTTTTCGCATTATCATGCTCCAATCGTCTCGGTTGGAAAGCGCCGACACCTGCTGTGATGATGACGGTCTTCGAATAATGCGTCTCTTTATCCGTCTTTAATTTGAAAATGTTGTCTTCCGTTCTTTCAACTTCCTGGACGGATTGTTCAAGCGCAACAGATGGATTGAATTGGAAAGCTTGTTCTTTCAAATTGTTGACAAGGTCTTGTGCGAGAACTTTAGGGAATCCTGCCACATCGTATATGTATTTTTCAGGATAGAGAGCCGCTAATTGACCTCCTAATTGAGGCATACTTTCGATGATTTTTACCTTTAGCTGTCTCATGCCTCCATAAAATGCGGTGAACAACCCAGTCGGTCCTCCACCTATGATCGTAACGTCGTAGACATCTTGATGCTCGGTCATATCATTCTACACCCCCAGTTTACTGTTGTAATTATTATAAGCTTAATAAAGCGTTAAGAAAAGGGAAAAACTGTGTAATAGGAAGGTCTTCAAAAAAAGTCGCTAGAAACGGGTTGAAAAAACGTTTAAAAAGCACTACACTTGACAATGGGACAATTACGGATATTTTGTGACAATTTACGAAAGAGTACGTGAAATACGTAACAAACTTTTAAATTCAGTCTATATACGGTAGGCCTTTGTCCAATTTTAAAACATACAAAAAAGGGTGGATGAGAGATATGAGTAGACCAAAAATCGTCATTCTCGGCGCAGGTTATGGCGGAATTATGACTGCGACTCGTCTCACAAAAGAACTTGGGATGAACGAAGCAGAAATTACACTCGTCAACAAACATAACTATCACTATCAAACAACATGGCTTCATGAGCCGGCTGCAGGTACATTGCATCACGATCGTACACGCATGGCGATCAAGGATGTCATTGATACAAACCGAATCAACTTTGTTCAAGATACCGTCGTATCCATTGATGATGCAAATAAAACGGTCAAGATGGAAAATGGCGAACTAACCTATGACTATCTTGTCATCGGTCTTGGTTTCGAATCTGAAACATTCGGAATTCCTGGTGTTAAAGATTATGCGTTCAACATCCGCAGTGTTGATACGGTTCGTAAAATCCGTGAGCACATCGAGTATTTGTTCGCAAGCTACAACAATGAAGACAATCCTTCTGAAGGCATGCTGAACATCGTCGTTGCTGGTGCTGGATTTACAGGAATCGAATTCATTGGTGAAATGGCAGACCGAATTCCAGAGCTTTGTGCAGAATTTGACGTACCACGTGAAAAAGTACGCCTGATCTGTGCAGAAGCTGCTCCAACTGTTCTTCCTGGATTTGATGAAGAGCTTGTCGAGTATGCAGTGAATCTTCTTGAGCGTAAAGGCGTAGAGTTCAAGCTAGGCGCACCGATTAAAGAAGTTACTGAAGACAGTGTAATTCTTGAAGAGGAAGAAATTAAAGCGGACACAATCGTATGGACAACTGGTATCCGAGGAAACTCCATCGTAGAAAACTCCGGTTTTGAAACGATGCGTGGTCGAATCAAGGTTGAAAAGGATCTTCGCGCTCCAGGTAAGGATCATATCTTCATCGTCGGAGATTGTGCATTAATCATCAACGAAGAGATCAACCGTCCATACCCACCGACTGCTCAAATCGCGATCCAGCAAGCATTCACGGTCGCTCGCAACTTGAAAGCATTGATCAATGGTGGCAAGCTCGAAACATTTGTGCCAGACATTAAAGGTACCGTTGCATCCCTTGGTAAAGGTGAAGCGATCGGTAAAGTCGGAAATAAGAAACTTTATGGTGCAACAGCTGCAGCGATGAAGAAAATCATCGACAACCGTTACCTCTATCTACTAGGCGGAATCCCTCTTGTCGTGAAAAAAGGGAAGCTTAAATTATTCTAAATCATATTTGATACAATAAGAGTGAAGTCGTAGCCACGACTTCGCTCTTTTTTTACATAGTGATGACGGTTTTGGGCTATAATTTTGGTTTTTGAGCTATAATTCCTGAATCTGGGCTATAATTTTGGATTTTGAGCTATAATTCCTGAATCTGAGCTATAATTTCTAAATTTGGTCTATATTTTCTTTATAGAGACAGTTTGTAAGTAGGGAGGAATCAGAATGAGCAGAAAAAGGGAGAAAGTATGGTTGTCTGTTGCAGGTATTATCGAACATAATAACCAGTGGCTCGTCGTAAAAAAGAAATATGGCGGACTGAAAGGGAAATGGTCTTTTCCTGCTGGTTTTGTTGATGAAGGAGAAACAATTGATGAAGCGGTCAAACGTGAAGTTCTAGAGGAAACCGGGATATTGGCTGAAATCAAAGGGATTGCGGGGATCCGATCGGGAGTCATTAGTGACGAAATCAGCGATAATATGGTGATTTTTGAAATGGACGCGATTGGTGGCGAATTGAAAGCACAGGAAAGCGAAATTTCGGAGGTTGGATTTTTTTCTAAGACAAAATTATTAAATGACCCCTCCTCGTCTCTCATGATTCACTTTTTTCTTGGTCAAACGAACGCCAAAAACGGCTTTTCGACACACGATTTGAACCCTGGAACTCAATTTGGATACACAAGTTATAAAATCTTCAACATGCATTAAAAACGTTCAAAAAACATATTAATCATAAGAAAAAACCAATTGTATCCGTTTACACGCAGGAATTCGGTCAAATATCAGATTTTTCAAAAAAAAGTTTAGTTGGTATATTATCAGAAAATTCAATCAAAAGAGGTGTCTAGCATGAATAAAGAACAAAAGCATCGTAATCCTCAAACTGTAACGTGTAAGTATTGCAAAGGGGTAGGGTATTTCCAATTACTGTTAGGTGGATCTGAAACATGTGACCATTGTGGTGGAAGCGGAAGGAAACACAACTAAGGAAGTTATGACAGGTTTTTGAACATGTGAGTGCGGTGACCACCCTCCCCATCCAGTGGCATTGACTGTATCATAGGAAATACAGTAAACTAGTCATTGGATATAAAGGGGTGACCAGTATGCCGTTAACCATTCCAACTTTGATCATTTCCATGCTGCTGTTTATGGTTTTGTTTTTTGGAATCGGCTTTTTGCTCAATATGTTATTACGAATGACTTGGATCATGGCTGTTATTTATCCTGTGGTTGTCGTGATGATTATAGATGATGCACGATTATTCGATTACTTCACAGCACCAGGAACAACCTTCCAAGATTTGATGGGTAATATGATTCAATTGCACTTTTCCGATATTTTAGTTCTATTATTCGGGTTGCTCGGCGCGATTTTATCCGGCATTTCAATTAAGATGTTGAGGGTCCGCGGGTACCAAATGTTCTAGAAGATTACCTCTTAGTAAGGTAATAAACAACCATATCAACAAACCAAATACGCATAAGATCAACATAAAAAGGCTGTCGAGATTGCTCGACAGCCTTTTTTATGTTTATTTTTAAGCTCCAAGTGGTACTAACCTTAAATGTTGGCACTTTTTTGGAAGTGTCAGGCACTTCACGGGAACCGTTGAAGGGCCTGAGATCCAAAACGGTGTCAGGCACTTTCCAAGAAGCGTTGATACATAAGGGTTCGGAAACGGTGTCAGACACCACGAATATTCTGTATATTTTGACTTTTGGTTGGCTGCATGAATATTTATCGGCCTTTTTGGAAAGGATTAGGCGTGAGAGGAGTGAAGTGATGCAATTAAGCAAAACAATTCTGAAACGCTCTCTTATGATTTTCTTGTTCGTGCTTGCGCTATTCACTACATTAGGTAAGGTTTCAGGAGTTGAAGCCTCTGGACTCTTGAGTGTTACGAACGCAAAGGAATTTACGATTGATGCGCAAGCGATTCAGCATATGAAAAAGCGGACAAGCTCAATGGTTAGAAACATACTAAGATCAAGCAACAATCCATTGAAGCTATCATCAAGTGCAATTGCTAAAGAGAAATCACTAGAAGAATCCATAAAAGAGCGTTATCCGAAGGTGAATGTCGTGGCCACTGGGTATACGGCAGGTATCGAATCCACCGGTAAGACCGAGGCGCATCCGGCATATGGAATTACAAAATCCGGGGTCAAGGTTCGCCGGGACCTCTACTCCACAATCGCTGCTGACCCGTCCATTTTCCCGATTGGTAGTATCCTATGGATTCCAGGCTACGGATTTGGTGTCGTAGCAGATACAGGCTCTGCAATCAAGCAGCATAAAATTGACCTGTACTATGAGAAGGTAGAGGATGTCTACAGCCAGTGGGGCAAGAAGACCCTTGATGTCTATGTTATTGAACGAGGAAATGGAAAGCTGACAGAAAAAGAACTGACAGAACTCAATGAACAAGAATCTATGCAAGTATTCAGAGAGCAAATGTTCAAGCCGAATGATACGTAATTCAAGCACGTAAAAAGAGGATGCTCCATATCGATGGGGCATCCTCTTTCCTATTCCAATTTTTATACTTCTTCTGCGTTACCTTTGTTTTAACAAGGGATCCTGTCCATGCTCTTTGAAGTCTGGATAGAGTTCAGGGTGGACAATCGAAGCGATCTTCTGGAGACCGATTAATAGTCTTGGAGAAGGTCTGCAAAAGTAAGGCTCTTCGAGTACATGAACCTGTTCCGTCTTCATCGCCTTCATCTCATCCCATTCACGACGTTTATCCAATAGAGAAGGATTCACCTTGTTCGTTCGCACACCTACCCAAACAAGACAAATATGGTCCGGGTCCTTTTCCTTCACTGTTTTCCAGTCCGTCTGCACACTTGCAACCTCTTCGTCTGAAAAGAGGTTTCTAGCACCAGCCAGCTCACTGATTTCAGTCAGCCAGTTCACGCCACCTGGAGTAAATACCGGTTTCGGCCACCATTCCCAATAAAGCGAGGGCTTTTCATCAATCGTCCTTGATATCCGACGATACTCCTCAATCGTTTTTCTATAGTCTGAAACGACTTCAGCTGCGCGTTTTTCATGACCGGTTAAACGCCCTAATGTCAGAAGGTCGTCACCGATCTCTTCCAGTGAATTCGGATTGAAGATGTGGAAGGGGATCCCTCTTTCTTTCAATCGTTCAATATTCTTTTCCATTCCTGGAACACTTAAGGAGGCTAAGACAAGATCCGGTTGAAGTGCCTCCAATTTATCCATATCAATATCCAAATCCGGTCCCAGTCTTGGTAAACCGTCAATCTCTTCAGGCCAATCGGAAAAGTCATCCACTCCAACGAGAAAAGGTGCTAATCCAAGATAGGCAACAAGTTCTGTGTTACTGGGGCAAATCGAAACGAGCCTGATCATAATCCCCCCTTATGCAATGAATCCATAGTAGATCGCAAAGCTCAAACCGATGCCAAGAAGAGCTCCGAAAAAGACTTCACTTGGGCGATGCCCTAACAACTCTTTCAGCTCTCGTCTTTTTTCCTCTTCATTTTTCTTTGGCCAGTTTTTGATTTCTTTTGTAAGGTGCTGGAAATCCCTGACCAACTGATTGAGTACGATTGCCTGCTCACCTGCTTGCCAACGGACGCCCTTCGCATCATACATGACAATGATACTGAAGACAGCGGTAATCGCAAATAGTGGCGATCCAACTCCTTCAATCAAGCCGATTGACGTCGTAAGCGAGGTAACGCCGCTGGAATGTGAACTTGGCATTCCACCCGTACTGAAAAAGAGGTTCCATTCAAGCTTCCTCGTAGAAATATACATGATCGGGATCTTGATGGCTTGAGCAAACAAAATTGCAAAAATAGAACACCATAATGGAAAATTCGTTAATAATGCGTCCAAGAAAGCAACTTCCTTTCTTACAAACAATTAATATTAGTGTACCATATTGTATAGCTAATCATTACCCGGATTACGTCCAAGGTATGCACGAGATACCGTACAGAGGAGGCATTCTCATGGAAACGGATTATCCGTTGGCGTATTATCAGTTTTTCATTCATTTTAACGAAGGAGATTATTATACGTGTCATGATTTGATTGAGGAAATATGGATGACGGACAAACAGAACCTTTTCTTAAAAGGTCTGTTGCAGTTGTCAGTCGCGATTTATCATTATGAATATGGTAATGTAAAAGGGGCGAGGCTCATGTTCAAGCGTGCATTTGAATGCTTTGAACCATATCCCCGGTTTTATTGGGGATTGGATACGGTTGAATTAAGTACCTATGCCAGGGCATGTCTGAATACGATTCCTGAGAAAGTTGATACGGTTCCGTTTGAAGAAGTCTGTCAACTCCCGTCATTACCGGAAATTTATCTGTATTTAAAAGAAGATGTTTAGGTTATCGAAATATTCAGATATAATGTAAGAATAAAAATAAAACATAGGGGGAATTCGATGTTTACAGTCGAAAAAGGTTTAGATTTAAAACAAGATATGCAAACTTTGGTCGTCGGGATCTATTCGGATGATAAGAAGCCGACGGGCCTTACAAGTGATATAGACAATGCAATGGATGGTCATATTACAGAGTTGTTCAAGAATGAAGATCTGTCAGCTAAGTTGAAGAAAGTGACCCGAATTCATACATTTGGTGCTTTAGGACCGAAACGTATTTACTTTGTCGGTCTTGGTCTTCGTAAGGATCTTACATACCGAACACTAAGTGAAGCATTTGGAAAAGCAGCAAAGGAATTGAAGCAGCATAAACAAGAGGATATCTCGGTTGCATTGGATTCGTTTACATCTGAAGCAGTAGACTTCAAACAGACTGTGCACGCTATGGCTGAAGCATTCTTACTTGCGACTTACCAATTTAATGATTATAAACAGCGAAAAAATGAAAAGCGTTATACACTCGCATCCATCAAGGTCCATTCAGATGAAAATGCTGAGCTTGTTGAGAGTGGAATTAAAAGTGGAGAAGCCTATGCTGCAGGGACGAACGTGGCAAGAGACCTGGTCAATACACCAGGGAATTTATTGACACCGACAGATCTCGCTGAACAAGCAGTCGATATCGCGAAAAAACACGGGTTCGAATACGATGTTTTGGAGCGAAAGGATATGCTCGAGTTAGGAATGGGCGCCCTTCTGGCCGTCAGCCAGGGATCAGATCAAGAACCGAAGATGATTGTCGTCAAATATAAAGCAAAAGAGAACTGGGACGACGTCCTTACGTTTGTTGGAAAAGGGCTCACATTCGATGCGGGTGGGTATTCCTTGAAGCCAGCATTGAATATGCATGAAATGAAATCAGATATGGGTGGAAGCGCAGCGGTCTTAGGTGCGATGGAAACGATCGGTCACTTAAAGCCTGATGTAAACATCATGTTTGTCATTCCATCCAGTGAGAACTTGATCAACGGATCAGCGATGAAGCCTGGAGATGTGCTCACTTCCATGAGTGGAAAGACCATTGAAGTGACGAACACAGATGCTGAAGGTCGCCTGATTTTAGCTGATGCCATTACTTATGCTAAAGAACAAGGCGCATCCTACATCGTCGACTTAGCTACCCTTACTGGGGGTGTTGTGGTCGCTTTAGGAGACATTGCCTCAGGTGTCATGAGTAATGATGATGAATTCTTCAATATGCTCCAACAGTCAGCTGATGAAGCTGGAGAATATGTATGGCGTTTACCATACTTTGGACCATACAAAAAGCTTCTTCGCACAAGTAATGTAGCAGATCTCGTCAATTCAGCAGGCAGACCTGCTCATCCGGTTCAGGGAGGATCATTCCTTGCAGAGTTTGTCGGTGAAACACCTTGGCTTCACTTGGACATCGCTGGAACAGCCTACAGCAATAAGAGCAACGATCTTGGTCCTAAAGGAGCAACCGGCGCGATGACACGCTCAATCGTAAAACTGGTTGAAAAATTCGAATCGAAAAAATAACTTAATTTATAAAAGGAACCTCTCTCGTTTAAAACGGAGGAGGTTCTTTTTTTGTTCTAAGGCTTAACCCGCGGAAAGCGTCCGCCTGAAGCTGTTCACATTCAAGTACATTTTTTAAAAAGCCTACTTCAATAATGTTTTAAGCTTTATTAGTAAACAATGGAAATGTGAGAAGAAAGGATTGACACTTCTCAAAAATCATGATAAATTGTGTCATGTTTTAATACATTAGTGATTTATCAAGATAAAGCATTTTCGTTGGAGGTCATAACATGAACGCTGTTGTTATCGCTGTACTCATCATGCTCGTACTGAGCTTGCTCCGAGTTCAGGTCGTTTTAGCACTTGCAATCGGTGCGCTTGCTGGTGGTTTAGTCGGCGGACTTGGATTGAATGAAACCATTACGGTCTTTACAGAAGGCCTAGGAAACAATGCAACCATAGCCTTAAGCTACGCTTTGCTTGGTGCATTTGCGCTCGGTCTTTCTAAAACAGGACTGCCTGAGCTCCTTGTTTCTGGTGCGCTGAAGGTGACGAAGAAACAAGGGGATACAAGAAAGAAGGCATTATCTAAAGCATTGCTCTTATTTATCATAGTGACGATTTCAATTTTTTCACAGAATCTGATTCCGATTCATATCGCTTTCATACCCATTTTGGTGCCACCATTATTGTTGATATTCAATGAATTGAAAATGGATCGAAGAGCGTTAGCTTCATCCATTACATTCGGTCTGACTGCGCCTTATATTTTGTTACCAGTCGGATTCGGATTGATTTTCCATCAAATTCTCCAAAAGGAAATGGAGAAAAGCGGACTTAGCGTCGACATGACGATGATTCCAAAAGCGATGGCGCTGCCAGTTGCAGGTATGGTCATCGGATTATTGATTGCGCTGTTTGTTACTTATCGTAAACCACGTACGTATGAAGATCGTGACATAGCGAATGAGAGTGAGTCGATTCCATCCCATTATACGAAACGATCGATAGGATTTGCGGTGCTCGCCATCATTGGGACGGTAGCTGTGCAGATTATGACTGAATCCATGATTCTAGGGGCGCTATCAGGCATTGTTATTTTGTTCCTTACAGGTTCCTTTTCTCTGAAAGAATCAGATGTCATCTTCACAGATGGAATGAAAATGATGGCATTTATCGGATTCGTCATGATTACGGCTGCAGGGTTTGCAGAAGTAATGAGGAAAACGGGAGATATTGAAACGCTTGTAAACCAGACTGCTGTTCTTTTTGACGGAAACCAGGTCCTTGCTGCATTAACGATGTTACTGGTCGGTCTTCTCGTTACGATGGGAATCGGTTCTTCTTTCGCAACGATTCCAATCATAGCAACTATTTTTGTTCCGCTCGCTCAAGAATTAGGGTTTAGTCCGCTAGCGATTGTTGCCCTTGTCGGAACGGCTGCGGCCTTAGGGGATGCGGGTTCACCTGCATCAGACAGCACACTGGGACCGACAGCTGGTTTGAACGCAGATGGCCAGCATAACCACATTTGGGATACATGTGTCCCAACCTTCTTACACTACAATATTCCACTTGTTCTTTTCGGTTGGATCGCTATTCTAATCCTGTGATGAACGGAAAAGGAGGCGGACTCAATTGTGTTTGACACATTTGGGTTCGCCTATTTCCTTTCCATTAGGATTTCCTTTCTTGATTTAGTAACATGAAGATAAATCATGTAGATTGGGCGTGAGGGTATGTATTTCGGTAAAGAGCGGGAGAAAGGTTCGGAACGTGTACCTCCAAATCAAGTCGTAACAAAGAAATGGCCTGTTTTACATCACGGAAATGTACCTTACTACAAGAATATGGATCAATGGACTTTAAGGCTATTTGGGTCAGTAGAAGAAGAAGTTATTCTATCCTACGAAGATCTATTGAACTTACCACAAACGTCTCTGAAAAATGATGTTCATTGTGTTACAGGCTGGTCAAAGCTTGATAATGAATGGGAAGGAATCGCGACAAGGGAAATTATGAAAAAGGTAAAGCTCGCCTCGACAGCGAATTATGTTCTTATCCACGCCGAAGAAGGGTGGACAACCAACTTGCCCCTTGAGGACTTTCTAAAGGAATCGAGCTTATTAGCCCATACGCATAATGGAGAAACCTTGACTCCTGAGCATGGTTTTCCGTTAAGAGCTGTCATCCCACATCTCTATTTCTGGAAAAGTGCGAAATGGGTGAGGGGAATCGAATTCATGGCGATAAACAAGCCAGGCTTTTGGGAAAGAAATGGTTATCATATGCTCGGACGCCCTTGGAAGGAAGAAAGGTTCAGTTGGGATTAATACGAGGAGGGGTTTAATGGATAACAAGGACCTACATACGTTTCATCGGAAGTGCGCAGTCGATTTATTCAATAAAGTATGGGATCTTATGGAGAATGACAACCGGACACAGGTAGATGATGTGAATATGATTCATTCCTCCCATGCTTCACGTTATCATTGGGGAATCGTTGGAGAACCAGTCAATCTTGCTAGAGGAGAATGGCAAATTTCAAGAGTATATTCACTTCTTGAAGTTCCAGAAAGAGCGACGTTCCACGCACAGTTATCTCTTGAGCACTGTAAAGAAAACGGGATCGGAGATTTCGATTTGGCATACGCTTATGAAGCATTGGCTCGTGCATCCTTCGTAGCTGATGATCAAACAAAATTCAAGGAATACATGGAACTCGCCGTCGCTTCTGGGAAGGAGATTAATAAGAAGGAAGACCGGGAAGTATTTGAGAACGATTTAAAATCCTTAAATGAAGTAATGGCATAAATGTTAGAAAGACCATGAGGCAATCCCTTTTATGGTCTTTTTTAATTCATTGGATTTAACTCCTGTTTGACAAGCGATAGAAAATCCCATTACAATTCACTTACATGACATGTTACCGTATCATCACATAAAAGTGAGGTGTTTGAAGTGACTGAAAGAGCTGATGATTTATCCATTACCTTTAAAGCATTAAGCCATCCGATAAGACGTCAAATTCTTGATGCTTTAATCCATGGGCCGATGTCAACAGGAGATCTCAATGAAAAGTTTCCTGATGTTACCCGGTATGCGGTAATGAAACACCTCGGAATGCTCGAAAATGCCAACTTGATTACCATTCGGCGTATAGGGAGACACCGCTTGAATTATTTGAATGCTGTTCCATTAAGGGAGATATACAATCGGTGGGTGAATAAATACGAGTCTTTTGATGCACAATCTCTTTTGTCGTTAAAAGAAAAGTTAGAGCAAGATGACGGGAGGAATATACAGATGGAAAATGGTCTAAAGCAGGATACATTTCAAATTGAGCAGGAAATTACGATTCATGCCCCTAGAGAAAAAGTCTTTCAAGCCTTGACCAAGGATATCAATCAATGGTGGGCCTATCGGTTGAAACAAGATGGTGATTCCACCTTGACTTTCGAGCCTGAAGTCGGTGGACGATTCGTGGAGCGATGGGATGACAATCATGGCGCATTATGGGGAGTCGTCACGTATATAAAAGCACCTGAGGAAATTCGCTTGAATGGTTTACTAGGTATGAAAGGGGCGGTCAATAGCGCCTATACGTATCAGTTGGAGGAAAAAGGAGAGGACACAATACTGAAGCTTTCCCATCATGCACATGGACTTTTGGATCCTAACTGGCGAGATGCTCATGACGATGGTTGGAAAGAGTTGCTTGGTACCTTCTTGAAGGAATACGTTGAAGAAGGAAAGCGGCCTGAAAAATAACGAAAAGGGATTGACTGAGTTTTTTCAGATCAATCCCTCTGTTTATTTGGTTTAAGGTTGATCTTCGATAAATTCAAGGTCAGGAATCCACCGGCTCATATGTTGCTTGATTTCAGCATAGGCGTTTTTCTTATCCTCTAACTGATACATCGGGTGTACAACATATTGATGATCGACGTAGGTGGCAAGGAAAGATGGATCCTTCAAACTGATGGTCGTTTCGTCTCCTTCAACCACTTTCTCAACGTTGATTTCAATAATTCCCCCGATATCTTTAAAATCTCCTTTTTGACCTGACCAGAAATTACCCAGTGAGTAGATGACAAACGTCTTCCTACCATCGGATTGTGTAATCCATTCTGGTGGCTGTAACACATGGGGGTGATGTCCGATGATGATATCAGCTCCTGATGAAGCTGCAATGGAAGCGAGATATTTCTGACCTTCATTCGGAAGTCGTTCATATTCATTTCCAAAGTGTAAGCTTAATACGACCACATCGGAAATTTTCTTTGCTTGTTCAATTTCGAGTTTGATCCGTTCCACATCGATTAAATTGACGAGATAGGACTTACCATCTGGAACTGGTATTCCGTTTGTTCCATATGTAAAGCTTAAGAATGAAAAACGGATATCATTGGCTTCCATAATACGGATTTCAGCTTGGTCCTCTTCTGAACGATAAGCTCCTGTGTACGCCATGCCAATTGAATTCCAATGATCCAAAGCATTCATGATTGCCTGTTCACCTCGGTCAAGCGTATGATTATTGGCGAGCGTGACGATGTCAACTCCTGCCTCTTTCAATGCGGTTCCTACTTCTTGGGGACTATTAAACCTCGGATAGGTAGAAACACCGATTGCACTTCCGCCAATCATCGTTTCTTGATTGGCCATGGTCAGGTCTGCGTTTTCAAGATAGGTTTTCACATGTTGGAGCATCGGGGTAAAATCATATTGTTGGACTCCTGTAACGGCTTTATTGTATACACGTTTATGTATGAGGACATCGCCAATTGCCCTTAACGATGCTGAATGGACTATTTTTTCGGGTTTTTGTTCTTCATCATCTTCTTCTTTATGCGGTTCTGTACTTTCAACCTGGCTGTTGCCGACTTTTGGCTCTTCTGGCTGCTCTGGTTGCGTGTCTGTGAAGCGCCCAGTTGTCATGAGAAAGACGAATGCCAGGGTCAAAGAAATGACAATGAGTGAAAAAATTGTTACTTTTCTCATAAAGTTCCCCCCTTCACTTCTAATTGTAGACCTTTTTTCGTCATTATCTACCTCTAATTTTGTCGAAAGCATATGAAAGTTAACTCGGTTTGTCGAAACCATTAAATAAGGCGCATGAAATATGGTTCAGTATGTATTAGGTGCATAAAAAAATGTTTGTCACCAGACCTTAAGGTGGACAAACACTTTATTTTTTTATGTCAATAAATGAACAGATTTCCTCACTTACCTCCATCGGAATCTCCTCAGGTAAGAGGTGCCCTGCATTATCATACACCTTAAGCTTTGCATCGGGTAAATCATTCACCATCCGTTCTCCAACGAGAAGAGGAATGACACGATCATGGCGTCCCCATAGCAGGAGAACAGGCGGTTTAATCTCCTTCATTTCTTCAGGGAGCATATCTCCTTCCCGGTGTCGGAGCACTCTGATCAGAGCATGAAAAATCTCTTGGTCACTGAAAGGCTGAGCATAACCGTTGATCAGTTCGTCATCAATTAATTCGGGATCATGGACGACGGTCAAAAGATTATCCCTTACTCCCTTCTTACTTACCCAACGCTTGATAACATGGACGAAGAATGGAAGATAGGAACATCGAACGATAAAGGAACTCGGACGCTTCAAGTAACCAGAACATCCGATCAAGATTAATTTCTTGATTCGTTCAGGACCGAGCCGTGCTGCATGCATCGCAACTTGTCCTCCCATTGAATGACCGATGATATACGCATTTTCGATTTTCATGTCCTCGATAAAGTCAAGGATCAATTGGCCATAATTCTTTAATGAATATTGGAATGTCCTTGATTTTTCGCTTTTTCCGAAGCCAGGTAGATCCACTGCATAGAGATGAAAGTGGTTTCTTAACAATGGAATCAGCTTTCGAAAACTGAAGCATGAACTCAAGAAACCATGAATCATGATGAGGGATGGAGCAGCTGGATTCGGATGTGGATAATGTTCATAGTACAATTTCGTATTTTGAAGGACGGTCTCTTTGGCTGGATGATCTTCATGAACAGCAGAAGTCATGATTTCCATTATTCTTCACCCCCTTGATCACGTTATTTAGACTTCTACATAGGTTTCCTTATTAGGATTTCCAACTGTTTAGCTGTCATGTAGTTAATTCCTGACAAAAAAGGGCGCATTTCTGTTAAAACCCCTCTTCCGTTTTTCAGGGTAGGTACATATTTTATTATGAAGAATGATAAGGAGGTTTAGGGGAATGCCTCAATACTACGATAACGAAGAATATGACTTCGAAGCGAATGCTGACTACACCGATGACAGACCAGGTTGTTATCCAAAACCATACCCACCTTGTCCACCTGCTCAAGCGCCTCAACAGGTTGCTGGTGCTCAAACACAACAGGCTCCACAAGCAAATTTGCTGTACTGTATGCCTGTTGGTCAGGTAGCAGGAGCACAATCACCATCCTTGGTCGCAGGTGCACAGAGTCCATATAATGCCTCACCATATGGAGGATATCCAGGTTATCCGCCATATCCTTACTATGGTGGATTCGGATATGGATGGGTCTGGGCTGTAGTCGTCATTCTCTTCATCTTATTGATCATTGCTGGATTCTGGTGGTGGTCATGCTACGGAGGTTTCCGATAAGGAACCTGACTCTGAAGAAAGGGCTTGGTTTTCAATCTCAAGCTCTTTTCTTTAGGGTATGACAAAATCGTACAAGCGGGCGTTCGCCTTGAAAACACTTGTTACCTGATCATAAGTTTTACTTGTTTTCGCAAAATTTGGGTAAACTGTTACATAATTCCCTACTAATGGAGGTAAATTATGCACTCTCGACAAACCGTCATTTACATTTGTGAAGAATATCCTAGTGGAAACAGGTATTACTATAAAAAAGAACTGATTACACATGATTCTTGGATGAATCCGAAATCACTGGAGTGGTCAGCACCACGTCCAATTTCTGAAAAGACGTTCATTGAAAGGGCTCGGGCAGGTTACAGGACCGAGTATCGCAAAATCAATAAGCCGAAGGCGAAGGTTTATCCGTTTCCTCGTCCGGAGCATCGTTGTTACCCTTATTTTCCGAATATGAGATGGCGTTGATTAAGGTTCAATTGGTAATGAAATGGGTTTTCGAATGGTTCATATGTGGAACATGAATGTATAACAATTCAAAACTGGGAATGGGAGGAATGTCTAACATGGAAAACTATCGCATAGCGAAAGATACCCTAGGAGAAGTAAAAGTCCCTGCAGATGCTTATTACGGTGCCCAAACCCAAAGAGCCGTTGAAAATTTTCCGATAAGCGGTTCACGTCTGCCTCGTGCATTCATTCGTGCCCAAGCCATCATTAAACGCTCCGCAGCGGTATCCAACCGAGATACCGGTGAGCTTGAAGAGAGTAAAGCCAATGCAATCATTCAAGCAGCGGAAGAAGTAATGGATGGTAAGCTGGATGACCAATTCGTGGTCGATGCTTATCAAGCAGGAGCCGGTACCTCTCAAAATATGAATGCAAACGAGGTCATCGCCTCACGTGCGAGCGAGATCTTAGGTGGCGAAAGAGGGGACTGGAAGAAGGTCCACCCAAATGATGATGTCAACATGGCCCAATCCACAAACGATACAATCCATGTCGCCATCAATATCGCTGTTGCAGAGGAGCTTCATCGTAGCTTATACCCAGCTCTCGAGAAAACGATCAAAGCTCTGGAACAGAAAGCGGAGGAGTTTCAACCGTATATCAAATCTGGTCGTACCCATTTGCAAGATGCAGTGCCGATGCGTTTAGGACAATCCTTTGAAGGTTATGCGCAAAGCTTACGGAATGCATATGATGCAGTTAAGATGGCCGAGCCGTTCCTCTATGAAATTGGACTAGGAGGAAATGCTGTCGGGACGGGCATCAATTCCCATGCTGAATATAGCGATCGTGCCATTCAAGCAGTGGCTGAAACCACTGGTTTGCCTTTTAAGCAGCCTAAGAACCGTTTCAGTTTTATGCAGAACACAGGAGCAGCCATTCGAGTCAGTCATGCCCTCAAAGAAGCAGCCATTCACTTGATTAAGATATCAAGTGACTTCAGGCTCCTTAGCTCCGGCCCGCGAACAGGCATTGCAGAGCTAACCTTGCCTGCCGTACAACCAGGGTCTTCCATCATGCCGGGTAAAGTGAACCCCGTCATTCCAGAAAACCTTTATATGATTTGTTCACAAGTGATTGGAAATGACACCTGTGTATCAACAGCAGGTATAGGGAGTCAATTGGAAATCAATCCTATGATGCCGATTGTCGGTTACAACGTCCTTCACTCCATCACCATCTTATCGAATGGAATGGATACCTTTACAGAACGTTGTATTAAAGGAATTGAGCCGAACGAAGGCAGAATGAGTGAATTGATGGAGAAGAGTCTAGCTTTGGCGACAGCACTGAATCCGAAAATAGGTTATGAAAAGGCTGCAGAAATTGCGAAGGAAAGCTTTAAATCAGGGAAAACAGTAAGAGAGATTATCCTTGAGAGGGAGATCTTGACAGAAGAAGAGGCAGATGATCTGCTCGACCCAGAAAACCTTGTATAACGAATGGGGAACCCGCATGGAATATACTTATTCATGATTTTTAAGTGAAGGAAATTCGGGACCTTGATACAGCTTGGATAGAGGTGTCTGACTTGTACCTAAGGTCAGCCCTCTTGTTTTATACTTATTACTTAATGTGAAATGAAATTATTTTATGATATTTTTTGAAACAATGTAAAAAGACACTCGTCTAATCCTAGTGATATGATTTATAATACAAGAATGGACAAAAACTCGATGTTAGAACAACTAGAGTAGGAATTACTTCGTAAGAAGGAGGCAATTTAGATGTGTGGTTTTGTCGGTTATGTCTCAGATCATCAAATTGAGGCAGAAGACCAGGAAATTAAGCAATTGAAGAAGATGACCGATGTTATAACACATAGAGGCCCAGATGATGAAGGGCATTTCTATGATGAGCATATACGATTTGGTTTTAGAAGGTTGAGCATTATTGACCTTGAAGGTGGAAATCAACCCTTATCCTATGAAAACGAGCGTTACTGGATCATATTCAACGGTGAAATTTATAATTACGTTGAATTGCGTAATGAGCTTATCGAAGAAGGTTACGAATTTGAAACAAGCTCAGACACAGAAGTGATCCTGGCAAATTATGTTCGCAAAGGTACCGATTCGATAAAAGACCTCCGTGGTATGTTCGGGTTCCTTATTTGGGATAAAGAAGAGAAGGTTCTTTTCGGAGGACGAGATCCTTTCGGAATCAAACCATTCTTCTATTTAGAAGAGGATGGCTTGCTTTATTGTGCCTCAGAAAAGAAATCTATCTTATCACTAAGGGAAAAAGACGAAGTTGATCCAGAAGCGCTTCATCACTACCTTACTTATCAGTTCGTTCCAGAACCTGCCACGATGTCCGTAGGCATCAAAAAGCTTGCACCTGGTCATTTTTTCACAAAAAGACCGGGCGAAAAGATGAACGTTCAATCCTATTGGCTGCCTAGTTTCAGAGCGAAAGCAGCACCGATGGAGCGGATCATCAAGGATATCCGAGAAGTGATGAGAGATTCTGTTAAAGTACATATGCGCAGTGACGTTCCTGTCGGAAGTTTCTTATCAGGCGGAATTGATTCAAGTGCGATTGTAGCTTTAGCAAGTGAGATTAATCCAAATATTAAAACGTTCACCGTCGGCTTTGAACGTGAAGGGTTCAGTGAAATTGATGTTGCAGTTTCAACAGCTGCAGCGTTGAATGTTGAAAACATCCATTACATCGTTAAACCAGAGGAGTTCATCAGTGAACTACCTAAGATAATCTGGCACATGGATGATCCAGTCGCAGATCCGGCCGCAGTCCCGCTCTACTTCGTATCACGGGAAGCTCGGAAGCATGTGAAGGTCGTCCTTTCCGGAGAAGGTGCCGATGAATTATTCGGAGGTTATACGATCTACAATGAACCAAATTCCTTGAGAGGGTATCAATCTCTGCCTTTAGGACTTCGTAAGTGGTTTAAGAAGTTATCCGATCTTCTACCTGAAGGGACGAAAGGTAAGAGCTTCATGGAGCGCGGAAGCATGCCATTGGAAGAACGTTATATCGGGAATGCGAAGATGTTTACGGAGCAAGAGAAAGAGCAGCTTCTGAACTCATACAACCCGGAGTGGAACTATCAGCAGGTGACAAAGCCGTTATACGATAATGCAAGAAGCTATGCAGATGTTCATAAAATGCAATACGTTGATATGCACACTTGGTTACGTGGCGATATCCTTGTCAAAGCGGACAGGATGACAATGGCGAATTCATTAGAACTAAGGGTTCCATTCTTGGATAAGGAAGTTTTCAGGGTTGCTTCACAAATTTCACCTGAGGATTCCGTGACAAACGGTACGACCAAATACGCATTGCGAGAAGCGATGAAGGGTATCGTACCTGATTCAGTCCTGCATAGACGTAAGCTTGGATTCCCTGTTCCAATTCGTCATTGGTTGAAGAATGAGATGTACGAATGGGCGAAAAACCTGATCAAGCAAAGCCCGACTGATGCTTATCTTGATAAGAATGTAATCCTCAATATGTTAGAGGCTCATCGTACGGGTAATATCGATTATAGTCGTAAAATTTGGACCGTCATCATCTTCATGATTTGGCATCAAATTTACGTTGAAGGACTATACGATTTTGATGACTTGAAGCTTGAACAATATAAAGAAGAAGTTGAAAGCGAAAAAAAACAAGAGTTGAATATCGCGACAACTTGAAAACGTAATTAACTTGAAAACGTAATTAAGGAAAGCCATCGGAGTCCCGGTGGTTTTCCTAATGACTACTATCCGGCTTTTTGTATAAATAGGGTATGTGTGTTATACTGTTAAAGTTAAAAAATATGTAGGAGTTGTTACTTGTATGAAATACGAAGTTGGAAGCACAGTTGAGGGGAAAGTCACTGGGATCAAACCGTTCGGTGCGTTTGTTGCCCTAGATGATGAGCATCAAGGCCTTGTTCACATTTCTGAGGTTTCTCACGATTACGTGAAAGATATAAATGATCACCTTTCTGTCGGCGATACTGTCGAAGTGAAAGTTATGAACGTAGAAGAAAATAGCGGTAAGATTTCCCTTTCAATTCGTAAAACTCAAGCTGCACCTGAACCGAAGCAACGTCCTCGTCGTCAGCGCCCAGCTCAAAAAGAAAACACACAAGGATTCAATACACTTGAAGACAAGTTGAAGAGCTGGTTGAAGGAATCAAATGACCGCCAGGCACAGCTTAACAAGCGTCTTAAGAAATAAATAACGTTCAGGGTAAAAGCAGCCAAAAGGCTGCTTTTTTATTTTATAACAGCAAAAAACCTGAGCCGGTTCCAGCCCAGGTTTTCTCTTCACTATAATCCAGTTACGTCAATTCGCTTCGGTCTTCTGTACTTAACTCTTCAGATGGTTTGAACAGTAAAGTCAGGCAGTAGAGACCACTTAGTCCAACCAATCCATACACAAGTCGTGCCAAAGCAGCATCTTGTCCTCCAAAAATCGCTGCTACAAGATCGAATTGGAAAAAGCCGATAAGTCCCCAGTTGATTGCACCGATGATGACTAACACTAAAGCTGTACGTTGAATTGCACTCATGTTGTTTCCTCCTTTTTTTAAGTGGAAGATTTTACTTCTTTATTATTTTGGAATATGATGGTTCTTTTTATACATAGCTCACTTAAATATGGTGGTTTATAATCAAAATACTTTACTCAGATTCCTTCTTTTCGAGATAATAACAGTATCTGATTTTTAGAGGAGGATACGCATGGATTCATTTGAATTTCAAAATCCTACCAAGTTGATTTTTGGTGAAGGACAAATACAAGCTTTAGATACAGAGGTTCCTCAATACGGTAAAAACGTACTGCTCGTTTATGGTGGGGGAAGTATTAAAAAGAATGGCATATATGATCAGGTAATGGAGAGGTTGTCAACGATAGGCGCAACCGTGACAGAATTATCCGGAGTAGAGCCGAATCCACGTCTGACAACAGTACGTAAAGGAGTAGAGCTTGCTCAGAAGAATAATGTGGATTTTCTTCTAGCAGTCGGAGGCGGTAGTGTCATTGACTGTACCAAAGCCATTGCTGCAGGGACGAAATACGATGGTGATGTTTGGGATCTTATTACGAAAAAGGCTGAGGTGAAAGATTCTGTACCGTTCGGAACAGTCTTGACTCTTGCCGCGACGGGTTCAGAGATGAATGCTGGATCTGTTATCACTAATTGGGAAACGAATGAGAAATATGGATGGGGCAGCCCGTTTAACTTTCCAAAGTTCTCCATCCTTGACCCAGTGAATACATTCACAGTCCCTAAGGACCAAACGGTTTATGGGATTGTCGATATGATGAGCCATGTCCTGGAATCCTATTTCCATCCGGCAACCAATACAAAGCTTCAAGAACGCATGGCAGAAGCGATTCTCATGACCGTCATGGAAACTGCCCCTAAATTGCTTGAAAACCTTGAAAGCTATGAGCATCGAGAGACCATCCTATACAGTGGAACAATGGCATTGAATGGTACCCTGCAAATGGGTGCTCGCGGTGATTGGGCATCGCACAACATCGAACACGCGGTTTCTGCGGTGTATGATATCCCTCATGCAGGTGGGCTTGCGATCCTGTTCCCTAACTGGATGAGACACAATATCGAAGCGACTGAACCGAAGCTGAAGCAGCTCGCCGTAAGGGTATTCGGGATCGACTCCGAAGGTAAGTCTGATCGTGAACTTGCGCTTGCAGCAGTTGATAAACTTTCGGAATTCTGGACTTCACTCGGTGCACCGAATCGTCTCGCCGATTACGACATCGACGATTCGAAGCTTGAACTGATCACTGATCGAGCAATGGCAAGAGGACCATTCGGAAATTTCCGTAAACAAGAAAAAGAAGATGTGAAAAGCATCCTGGAGATGTCCCTATAAAAAATGTATACTGCACACCCGCTTTAGGCGGTGTGCAGTTTTTTTATCAGCTGTATCGTGGGTCGATTACTTTTGACTCCCAAGTTTGCACAATTACATACGAAAGCGTTTTATAAAGCGTCATGACGGGAATTTTCCTGTTGAATAACTGGAATGAATGGAGGGGTACAAGTGCAACACTCATTAATACGCTCAATTTGGACTGGTATGTGGAAATGGCATCATCAAGCGAAAGATTTATTGATGCTGTCATCCTCCCAATCCGGCTCTACCGCAAGATCGTATACAAACCAAAGCACATCGAATCAATCCGACCCAGGTCCGTCGTATGACAAACGGAAGGGTATGGGGCTGATCCTTGGTCCACTCTTATTCTTGGCGACACTGCTGTTCTTTCGTCCCGAAGGTTTGTCGGATGAAGGATTGGCCGTTCTTGCGAGTACGATTTGGATTGCTACCTGGTGGATTACCGAGGCAATCCCTATTCCGGCGACCTCATTATTGCCTTTAATCTTATTTCCGCTAACAGGAGGGTTGAGCGGAGACCTCACAGCTTCATCTTATGGTGATAACACGATTTTCTTATTCATGGGTGGTTTTTTAATTGCGCTGGCTATGCAAAAATGGAATCTCCATAAGCGAATCGCCCTTTCCATTATTGCGGCTATTGGTACAAGTACAGAAAAAATCATATTGGGCTTCATGGTGGCAACAGGATTCCTTTCCATGTGGATCTCGAACACTGCCACGTCGATGATGATGGTTCCGATTGGTATGGCGGTCATCTACCAGGTTTCTGAACAACTCAAGAAAGAGGGTAGTGAATCGACAGACGTCCATAAGTTCAATTTTGGGAAAGCCATCATGCTAGGAATTGCGTATAGCGCGTCCATCGGAGGTTTAGCAACACTCATTGGAACACCGCCTAACACAATTTTTGCTGCCGTTGTGAAAAGTACGTACGGCATTGAAATCTCATTCGCTAGATGGATGATGTTCGGTGTACCGATTGTCATTGTTATGCTATTTGGAACATGGTATTACCTTGTCAAACTCGCTTTCCCAATGAAGCTAAGGGAGCTTCCAGGAGGAAAAGCGGTCATAAAAAAGGAAAAGAAAGCGCTCGGTCTTATGAGTATTGAAGAAAAAATCATCATGGCGATCTTTTCATTAACTGCTTTAGCATGGATATCCCGTTCATTTGTGCTTTCGGAATTAAACCCGAACATCAACGATACGATTATAGCGATGACCGCAGCGATTATCCTCTTCTTAATTCCATCCCTTAACAAAAAAGGTGACTTCTTATTGGATTGGAATACTGCGAAAGGACTTCCGTGGGGTATTCTACTCTTATTCGGTGCTGGATTGGCAATTGCGACAGGCTTTCAAGAATCCGGTTTAGCCGAATGGATCGGGAAGCGTTTAACAGTACTTGAAGGAATCAATCTATTCTTGATCCTTGCCATTGTAGTCGCTCTCGTTATATTCTTAACTGAAATTACATCCAATACAGCGACAGCAACGATGATGTTCCCAATCATGGCTTCACTGGCTTCGGCATTAACGGTCCATCCATATACCTTGATGATTGGAGCAGGTTTTGCGGCAAGCTGTGCCTTCATGTTGCCTGTTGCTACACCGCCTAACGCTGTCGTTTTCGGCTCAGGATATTTGAGAATCCCGGATATGGCAAAAGCAGGTTTCTGGTTGAATGTTGTGTCGGTCGTCATTGTGACGCTTGCGATCTACTTCTATATGCCTTTGATTTGGGGAATCGATGTAACAAGCTTCCCTGATTCTTTTAAATAACTTGACGTAAGAAAGAAGGTGTGAGCTTTTAACTGAACAGCCACCTTCTTTTTTATCACATGGCTCTGTTAAAGAATGTTGTTGATATAGAAGCTTCAGGCGGACGCTTTCCGCGGGCAACGCTGGAGTCGCCGCCCTACGCTTCTATTTCTTTAAGTAAGCCTATCACATAAGGATGACGCAAATGGATAATCATAAACCATATCAAAAGCAGGATCGTCGTTTCTGGCAGATCATTCTTGCCCTGACGATTGCGTCCTTGTTGAACTTTTCAACCTTGTACATTTTTCAACCGTTGCTCCCTGTTTTTGTTGATACATACAACATTACCGCTACGGTCTCAAGCTTTCTCATGTCCGCATCTGTTGTAACGATGATGGTCGGCTTGTTCGTGCTTGGTTTTTCAGCGGATCGGTACGGTCGAAAAACCATCATGATCCTCTCACTTGTTATGACAGTCCTGACCTTAATTCTCATTCCTTACACAACAAGCTTTACACTGATTGTCATCCTTCGCCTCATTCAAGGTTTTTTTCTTGCAGGAATTCCTGCCGCAGCCATGGGTTACCTCGGAAACATGATTGCTTCTCAACACCTAGGTATGGCCATGACATTTTATATTGCAAGTAACGCACTTGGAGGTATGGGAGGTCGGGTGTGGGGAGGGTTTAGCGCAGACCAATGGGGTTGGCAATCTTCTTTATTCAGTTTAGGTGGATTTGGAGTAGCCGTGACAATTGCGTTCATGGTCTTACTCCCGACAGAACCTCCCACAACAACCCGTCGTGTTTCTTTAACCTCCGACCTGAAAGGCATGCTCATTCATCTGTTGGATAAAAGGCTGATGCCACTTTTTCTTGTAGGGCTTTTGTTGCAAGTCCTATTCACTGCAGTTTGGACTTACCTGCCGTTTTATTTGAAAGGAGACCCGTTCAATTGGTCCCTTAAATGGATTTCGTTCACGTATTTGGCATACGTGCTCGGAGTGCTTGCTCCTCCGCTTGCGAGTCGTTTTTCGAACCGGTATGGCCTGTCTCGTGTCATGATTGCAGGTTTGTTATTCCTCGGTCTAGGTACATGGATTACTGCTATTCAGAGCGGTTTCATTATCGTGTTCGGTTTAACATTGATTTGTACAGGGTTTTTTATTTCTCATTCGATGGCAGCTGCACTGGTGAACCAGACGGCAACGCATCACAAGAGTGGCGCATCAAGCTTTTATCTGATCAATTATTATTTAGGTGTCGCCATCGGAAGTACCGCAGTCGGAAAGCTATGGGATCTTTTTTCCTGGACCGGTATTCTGAGTACGAGTTTATTGCTGATTATCGTCCTGTTATTTTCACCTTTTTACAAAAGAATGGACGATTTGGCGAAGTAACCGTTTACATTCGTCAAGAAGCTTGCGTTCGATTTTTCAATCCGATAAAGTGAAAATGAACATCAAAACAGATGGAGGGTTAACATGTCATCCACAATTCGATTTGATTATACAAAAGCTTTGTCATTTATCGGTCAGCATGAAATTGACCAATTCTCTGATCAGGTGAAGACTGCACACGACGCCTTACATAATAAAACGGGAGCCGGAAATGATTTTCTAGGCTGGGTCGATCTTCCCGAAGAGTACGACCGTGAAGAATTTGCACGTATTCAAAAAGCTGCAGAAAAGATAAAAGCTGATTCGGATGTCCTTCTTGTCATCGGAATTGGAGGTTCTTATCTCGGCGCTCGAGCAGCGATTGAAATGCTCAATCACTCCTTCTACAACATGGTAGGGAAAGAGGACCGAAACGCACCACAAGTCATCTTTGTCGGTCATCACATCAGTTCTACCTATGTGCAGGACCTGTTCGATGTATTGAAGGATAAGGATTTTTCAATCAATGTCATTTCGAAATCCGGAACGACAACTGAACCAGCGATCGCTTTCCGCGTATTCCGTAACTATATTGAAGAAAAATACGGAAAAGAAGAAGCACGGAAGCGGATTTATGCAACGACAGATCGTGAGAAGGGTGCATTGAAATCATTGGCGGATCAAGAAGGCTACGAAACCTTCGTCATCCCTGATGATGTTGGTGGCCGCTACTCCGTCTTGACAGCTGTCGGCTTGCTTCCGATCGCTGCTACAGGCATTGAAATTGAAGAAATGATGAAGGGTGCTTCTGATGCCCGCCAGGCCTATGACAATCCGAACCTGTCTGAAAATGAAGCATATCAATATGCAGCTGTCCGTAATGCGTTATACAACAAAGGGAAGACGACCGAACTCATGGTGAATTACGAGCCGGCCCTACACTACGTTGCAGAGTGGTGGAAACAGCTTTATGGAGAGAGTGAAGGGAAGGATCACAAAGGGATTTTTCCTGCAGCAGCTGATTTTTCAACGGATCTGCACTCTCTAGGCCAATATGTACAGGAAGGTCGTCGCGATCTATTTGAAACGATCCTGAATGTGGAGAAGCCTCGTAAAGAGTTGACGATCGAAGAAGATGAAGGAAACCTGGATAATTTGAATTATCTTGCAGGTCAGACGATGGATTTCGTTAATCAGAAAGCATATGAAGGGACTCTTCTTGCCCATACCGATGGCGGGGTACCAAACCTAGTATTGAACATCCCTGAGCTGAATGCTTATCATTTCGGCTATCTCGTTTATTTCTTCGAGAAGGCTTGTGCAATCAGTGGTTATCTGTTGGGCGTAAATCCGTTCAACCAACCAGGTGTTGAGGCATACAAGAAAAACATGTTTGCCTTGCTGGGTAAACCAGGATTTGAAGATTTGAAAGAAGAACTGGAAAAACGTTTGAAATAACAAAAATGACGAGGGTGATCGAAATCGGGTCACCCTCGTTTTTTTATTTTCATGAAATCCAAATGGAGTGGACACGCTAAGGATAGATGAATGGAAGGGAGAATAGACAATGCGTCAAATTCATTCGAAATTAGAAGGAGAAAGATATGAGCTCAATGAGCTTGAGTATGCCCTGAAACCTCTTGGGTATGACATCGGCGGGGGATGGGAGTATGATCATGGTGCTTTTGACTACAAGCTTGACGATGAACAAGGCTATATGTTTCTTCGGCTCCCATTCAGTGCCGTGAAAGGTGAGCTCGATAAGAACGGTTGTATCGTCGAACTTGGGACCCCTTATCTCTTGCATCATGTCTACCAAAGAGGCCTGGATGACAATGTTTCTGTATGGAATAAGACAGCCTCGTTGAACCAATTCTCAGAGCCCCAAGACCCGGATGGATCCATTGATGAAAAGTGGGTTGAAATTGGTGAAAAGATGGTCAAGAACCTCGAAGATCAATTACTTGATTAAACTATTTTATTGAACAAGTTCGTACTAACGATTGTGGAGGTGTGGATGATTTTTTCTGCACCAGCCCGTTTCGCATTTTCACATTGTGTCGCTGTCAATATCTCGACGACTGTCCGAGCAGTCGGGCTCATGCCACAAACGGCGATAATGGTCAGGATAGCGTCCATATCTGATTGCTCTTCGCTCACTTCGTTGTTCGCTGTAATGACGACAGTGTGGGCAAATCGAACATTCGCTTTTTCCAGAACCTGATCCTCATACGCTTTACCATGAACGAAATGAATTTTCCCATTCGGAAAGGGATTCCTTTTTACAGTCCGATCAATTAATACAATATCTTGCTCCGGGTTTTCATGATGCAGCTGGCCAACCAAGTCCTTGGACCTTTCGTTATAACCGACAATGACAATATGTCCATTCTTTCGATAGTGGACCTCTCCATCCACCAAGGCATTCTGACGTTTGACTGTATAAGTGGCAAACTGCGTGAAAAAATAAGTGATGAATGCCGTACCTGAAAAGATCAACAGGATCGTGAGAACTTTCCCCCAGAAGGTTTGAGCGACCAGATCGCCATATCCAACAGTGGATGCGGTAACCACAGCCCAATAGATGCCATCAAATACCGTACCGAACTTGTTCGGCTCAATGTTATGCATGATGATCCCGAATAAAAAAAGGACCGTAAAAACGATGATGACTAATCGTAAGAATGTCGGTAGTCGGAGATAATGTAAGGCAATCGCTCTCATATGAATTCACCTTTGTCCAATCGTGTCATTATCAGCAGTATAACCATATCTTATCGGATAGAAACTTTTGTGAAAGGAGGGGACGAAAATGAGAAAAAGACCCTTCGGTGTTTATCTTGTCAATCTGTTCATGGGCATTATTGAAGCACTCATCTTATTGCGGATTATCCTCAAACTTTTCGGCGCGAACCCATATACACCGTTTGTCCAATGGATCTACAACATGACGATGCCTTTGTTATCACCGTTCCGAAACATCTTCCCATCGCCTGTGATCCAAGGGCGTTATGAATTGGAGCTTACAAGTATTTTCGCATTAATTGTCTATGGCTTTTTATCCTATTTCCTTGTCCAATTCATATTGATGTTGAATTCTGGTGGTGACGATCGGAAAAGGTGAATGATTTGGTTCTGATACCGAGGATTCGTATAATAAAGGGAAACAAACGCTAGGATGGAGCGGTTCCTGTTGATTAGCTTAAGAGTGAATGCAGATGATTTCGGGTATTCGAACGGGGTCAATTATGGAATACTCGACACATACAAGTATGGGATCGTCAATTCGACGACGATGCTCATGAATATGCCTGGGACTGCACATGCAATCCAGATTGCGAAGGAAAATCCGGATCTCTTGGTCGGGATTCATTTGACGTTGACGTGTGGTAGCCCACTCACAAAGTCCGTTTCATCTTTAACGGATAGCGACGGCCAATTCCGAATGACAAAAAGCATGGAAGAATACGCGTCGATCAAGCTTGATGACGTGGAAAAAGAATGGGAAGCGCAGATCCATTCTTTTTTAGAGACTGGACTTATGCCTTCCCACCTTGACAGCCATCACCATGTCCATGGACTGCCTCGTTTACTGCCGATCGTGAAACGCTTATCTGAGAAATATCAATTACCTGTGCGGAATGTCTTTACGGATAGAGATGTTGATCTCAGCTTGTTGACTGATGTGTTCTTCTCGGATTTTTTTGGAGAAAATGTAACTGTCCGTTATTTCAAAGAGCTGGTGAACCGTGTTGAAGATGGCCAATCAGTGGAGGTCATGTGTCACCCTGCTTACCTCGATCAATACGTGCTGTCCAACTCCTCATATCAGGAGAAAAGGGTAGAAGAGTTGGACATTTTGACTAAAGTAAAGCTAAGTGAAAAATTCAGGTTTATTTAATACGATTTCAATAAATCGAGAACTTGTTTGGAATTCTGATTGATTTGAGTCAGGATCGTTTTCGAAGCTTCGTTTACCATATCGTTCTTGGTCACTTCTAAGACTTCCTTTGCCATATCCACATCACGGATCATCGATTCAGAAGCAACAAGATTCAGTTCACTATTGCTGACATTTTCTAAAATGTGTTCCAGCGCGTTTTGATAAACCCCGAATTTCCCTCTTGCAGCTGCTACAATTTCCAACGCATTATCAATCTGTGTTAATGAAGTGCGAATAAGACTTTGGTTTGTGAGATTCACGTTTTCAATACCTAAAGCAGAGGTTCGAGAATCAAATAATTGAACAGAGAACGTGTTGTTTGAATTGGCACCTACCTGAAATTTTAAAGTAGGCATCTCACTACCCTCTGTTGTGGTACCAGCATCTGAAACGATTGTAGTCGCAAGAGAAGACAATTGTTCTGAGAAGCTCCCGTTAATATCCATGAATGTTCCATTCGTTGGCTCGGTCAATCTTTGCAGCTGTGTATATGGATTATTCGTGCTGGACTTATTATCATTACCGACAACATGAAGCTTGATATTTTTGCTTTTCAATTCATCCGCTACTTGATCGATATCGTATATACTCTGACCGTCTCCACCATCACCGTCGATCGCATTATCGTGTACAGGTGCATCTGTAACCATTACGAATTGTATGGACGCTCCTTCTCTAAACGAATAGCTTAGAGCACCTGAGCTGGTGTCTTTAATCCCTTCTAAGCCAGATTCCTCCCAGTCACCTCCGCCAACTACACGAATGTCAGAGAGATACGTTTTGAACGTGTTGACATCACTGACAAATTCTTTTTTCGCGATACCGTTTCCGTTTTCAGAGGGAGAGACATCACCATAAGTCACAAGACCTAGTTGGACATCAATTCCCTTTGAGGCAATTCCGTCTACGAAATCCGTGATGTTGTTTTTTACATTATTGATGGCTGAGCCCATACTACCTGTATCATCGATGATAAAGACGATATCTGTTTTTCCACCGGTGATTTTAGGTGGTGTTTTGATGATCGGCGTTCTAAGAAGCTTGATCTTGTTGAATTCCGTCTGATGTGCCGTTTCATCTATGCCCTCTTTAATTTGGTCTACTTCCACTTGAATTTGTTGGCGGTCAAATCCGGATAACGTATCGTTCGAAGCTTGGATTGCAAGCTCCCTCATCCGTTGGAGAAAGGGGTTCTGGATCTTTTCTAGACCACTGTCAGCTAACTGCAAGAGTGAGATCCCATCCTGGATGTTTCTCTGTGCCTGTTGGAGTCCACGGATTTGTGCTCTCATCTTTTCAGATATCGCCAATCCTGCTGAATCTTCCCGAGCCTTCGTTATTCGGATTCCGCTACCCAACTTCTCCATCGCATACGTCGACTTTTCTACATTTTTTCGCATAGTATTGACTGTATGTAAGGCTGAAATGGTATGGTTCATCATACGACATTAGTCTCCTTATATGTTCTTATTCTTTATATCGGTAAAATAATTGCCCTCTTATAGCGATATGGGTGAAAAAAGTCCTATTTATTTCGAGGGTAGGCATGACGCATATAACGAAATTGACAATGAGGAGTAGGATAGGTAGAATAAGCTTTGTGGACAAAATGAATGACGGGGCATTAGCTCAGCTGGGAGAGCGCTTCGCTGGCAGCGAAGAGGTCAGCGGTTCGAGCCCGCTATGCTCCACCATACATAATTCGATTACAAAGGAGTGCCTTCATAAAGAAGGCACTCCTTTTTCGCTATGACCGAATACTTGTATAAATGGAAATAAAAGTTCTATTTATTGCATCAACATATCAAAGGTTAAGTTTTTTACAGAAAAATGACAAAAAACGTTTAACTCCAAAACAAAACCGGAACACATAGAATGTAAATACTTTTAAGGAGGTTTTAGAGTGATTAGAAAGATTTTCTTCATCCTTTTAGTCGCTGGATTAGTATTTACAGGATTACATAGTCCTGTGCTTGCCAAGGACCATGGAAAACCGCCGGTCAAGGATCTTGAAAACCGATTCAATGAATTGATGGACCTTGAAACAGGGGATGATGGAGCAGTAAAAAAGTATGATTCGAAAGATCAGGTAGAACAAGAAATGAGGCAAATCATGGTCTGGCCATTGGCTGATTACTATGTGGACAAATATTTCTACGAAAAAGACGGAAAGTTATATATGGAGTCTATAGACGGTCCAATCCGCTTGAATATGGATGAAGATTACACGCTGGAAAAAGTGAGTGAAAACCATTATAAGTTGACACAAGAAGGTAGCAATGAATTGCGTGACGACTATACACTTACAATCGACTATAGCTATGAAGCAGGGAAATGGGTATTCTCTGATCGAATGAACAATCTAGGTACGAGTAAGGGCGGTGAAATGCCGGATACAGCAACGTCCTTACCAATTATGATGACAGCAGGTGCAGGAATCATGGCACTTGGCGGACTTGTCCTTATTGCTAAAAGACGTTTTGCATCTGAATAAGGGTTGATGGTTCATGAAAAAGCTTGGGTTGTTTTTAGTGACAGCAGGTGCAACATTGATGATTTGGAGTGGTTATTCCTGGTGGGACCAGGGCAAAGCGGTTACACATGAACCGGAAAAAATCCAACAGGTACACCAAGGCTGGGAAAAGACTGAACGTCAACAAACCATTCAACCAGTAAAAACGACGAAAACGGTAGAAATGCCTACCGTTTATGAGAAAGGTGAACAGGTTGGTACATTGGATATCCCCCGGATAGGGAATCAATATGAAGTCTTCTGGGGAACAGACGAAGACACGTTGAAGAAAGGTGTCGGTCTACATGATAGTAAGTGGACCGTTTCACCCGGTCAATCCGGTCATGTCGTATTATCTGGTCATCGGGATACCGTCTTTCGTAACCTGAATCAAGTCCAGAATGGTGATCATCTTTATGTGAATTTTGAAGGGACAACCTATGATTACCAGGTCCGGGAAATTTGGATTACGGATGAAGACGACCGCTCGGTGATCGTCAGGAAAGATAAGCCGACCTTGACGTTGACGACTTGTTATCCTTTTGATTATCTCGGCTCAGCACCGGAACGTTATATTATCCAAGCGGAATTGGTATCTGTAGAAGAGAAGTAATGAAAACAGCCTGCGCATTATGTGCAGGCTGTTTTCTTATTATGCAGGTACTTCTGAATCGTGACTTTGTATCTTTCGTTGCTTTCGAATTAAGAAAACACCATAAGATAATCCTGCGAAAATGAGGAGGTAGATGGTGAGTATCCCCATATTCGTAAGTGCTTCACCTATCTGATTCAATGAAATGACAGCCCTGAATCCAGCAATCGAATAGGTGAATGGAAGGTATTCACTCAACTGTCTATGTTCATCCGGCAGCATTTCAATCGGCAAATTTGCACCAGTAATGGATAGCTGGAGGATAACGAGAGCGATTGCGAGAAAGCGTCCGATATTCCCAAGTGATGCAAGAAAAAGGACAATAGCTGAAAACACGACACTAACGAAGAGAGCGAATAACGTCAGCCAAAACGGATTCGTAACCGATAAATCCAGAAAGAATAATACGACCCCGATGAGTAATAAAGCCTGGATCATCGCTAATGAAGCCAATTTGATGAATTTGATGATAAACCATTTCACGCTTGAAATATTGGCTGGACGTTTGAATTTGATAAACATGGACATGATCAGAATCCCGACGAACAGACCTAATGTAAGGATGTATGGTGCTGTCGAGTCGCGGTAATGTTCATAGCCATTTATCGTCTCGCTCTTCAATTCCACAGGAGAGGAGAACATGCCAATATTTTCATCATCCGTTTGGATGCCACTTGTTTTCTCTGCCCCTTCCTTCAGACCTGTAGCAAGCTGTTCACTGCCATCGTTCACTTTACTTGCTCCGTCGTTCACCTTACTAGCACCATCATTCACTTTACTTGCTCCGTCATTTAGTCTTTCTGCACCATCGGAAAGGTTCTTCCAGCCTTCATTGACGGCCGAATTTCCATCAGCAATTTTTCCTGCGCCTGTATCTAATTTTGTAACACCATCAATTAAATCGTTCCATCCTTTTTCGATCTTCGCATTTCCGTCAGCGATCCGTTTTGCACCGTCTTCTAATTTTGTCGCACCATCATCGACTTGTTGCTGACCATTCAAGAGCTTGTTCATCCCTTGATGAAGCTCGGCCGTACCAGGTACCACTTTATTTTCTACGCCATTTGCCACTGTGATGGCTCCGTCACTTAGTGCGACGGATTTAGTCGATAAGCTGCCAAGACCATTTGAAAGATCTTGAGCGCCATCAATGATCTTTTGATAGGACTCTGCATAAGGTGGCAGCTGTGTAGATGGATTTGCATCTCTGAACTCTTTCAAACCTGCTACAAGCTTTTCTGCTCCTGCTGCCAGTTTAGCAGCTCCATCCTTCAAACGAACAGTTCCGTCAGCGACTTTACGAGCACCTGGAGCAAGGTTGTTCGCGACACCATTCTTCAATTCTTCACTCCCAGCTTCCGCTTTCTGAAGGCCTGCAAGGATTTGCCCAGTCCCATCCTTCAATCTCACAGTACCATCATGTAATTCTTCTGACCCATCTGCCAGCTTTCCGATATCCGACGACTTATTTTGAAGCTTCTCTAACAGTAAGGCAGTCCCATCCTTCAGGTCCTGTGAGCCGTTTGCTAATTTCGTGATATCCGATTGTTTGGACGTGACGGAGTTCAGGAGCTGCTCCGTCCCTGCATTCAGTTTTTCCGTTCCATCACTTAATTTTTCCGTTCCATCGTTTAATTTAGCGGTTCCGTCTGATAAACGCGAGGAACCATCAGCTGCTTTATTGAACCCTTCTGAGACCTGATCTAAACTCGTGAAAACCTTTGATGTATAGTTCTGTGTTATTGTATTAGCGAGTTTTTCCCGAATCTGTTCGGTAGCGGTCTTTGTAATTTTTGAGGCAAGGAAATTCAGACCTTCATTTTGTATGTATTCCAGTTCCAGTTTTTTCGGCTCGGGTTCCATGACGGTCGTAACACGCTGCGAAAAATCTTCTGGTATGATAATCGCCATATAGTACTCATTTTTTTCAAGTCCTTTCATCGCGTCCGTTGCGTTGACGAATTCCCAGCCGAGATTATTTCCGTCCTTTAGTTTTGTGACGAAATCATCCCCGACATTGATTGATTCATCGCCAGATATAGCGCCCTGATCGTTATTTACGACAGCAACAGGTAAATTCTCCAGGTTGTCATAAGGTCCCCAGGTGGCTGATAGGAGTATGCCGCCATACAAAACTGGTACGAACAATGCCGCAATCACAGAAACAAGAATCGCTTTATTTGTGTATAGCTTAGATAATTCGCGGGTGAGTAGCGTGAACATATCGATCCGTCCCTCCTCAAGAGTAATAGAAAATGAATGAAGACCCATTCATTTATTTTGAACCTAATTATCATAATATTCTAATAAAATTCTATAATCTAGTGTTCATTGCATATTCACCCTATATGAACTACCAATCCTACAACATTTGTTTTATTCCGAAATAATAATATAGGACCCGAATTGATTACTTAGACACGGTCAAAAAATGAGGGTTCTATACAAGTGTAGTAGGGGGCAGGCATTCTGATAGATTTCATTTCCTTGTATGCTAAACTAGGAATTATCAAGCTTGAAGTATACGGAAGAGGTGGGGGCTATTTCAAACGAATCCAGTCTATTCAATAAGGAATGGGAACAATTCATCACCCAGTTCAACTGGGTCGATGCAGTCATCTTTTTTGGTTTTGTATTGCTTATGTTTTTACTACGTTCCATCATCATTATTTTCCTACATAAGATGGAAAGTCGGCATGAGCGATTCAAAAACCGTCTCGGTCCGGCTTTGAAGTCGATTACCAACTGGGTGACAACTTATGGGATCATCGTGTTCATGCTTGTATATTTTGCAGATGCGGGATGGATGTTCGGCAGCATCTTTTCCATTGGTAATGTGGATGTCTCGTTCTTTTTGATTTTGCTTGCTGTTTTAATCATCTCCTTTGCGAATCGGACCTCAAAGGTGATTACGCAATTTTTGCTTCCGAACGTATACGATCGGTATCAGCTCGATCGAGGGCTGCGTTTTACATTCAATCGGATCTTCCATTATATCATCATGGTTTTTGCGCTCTTGATCAGTTTTACAACCGTCGGGATTGATATGAGTGCGCTTACTGTTTTTGCAGGGGTGCTTGGTGTCGGGATCGGCTTTGGTATGCAGAACATCGCGTCTAATTTCATTTCCGGTTTGATTATCCTGTTTGAACGGCCAATAAAAGTGGGGGACCGGGTTATCATCAATGATGTAATTGGTGACATTGAAAAAATCAACATGAGGGCAACGATCATCCGTACGCTCGATAACGAACGGATCATCATGCCGAATTCCTACTTCCTTGAAGAAGAAGTCGTGAACCGCTCGTATGGGGATCCGCGTCTCAGGCTTGTCATTCCTGTTGGTGTGGCGTATGGTTCGGATGTTGAACGTGTGCGGGAGGTTTTGCATCAGGCCGCTCTAGAAGAGTTCGAAGCGTCTGAGGTTGTCTTGAATGATCCACCTTCGTACGTAAATTTTACTGGATTTGGAAGCTCTTCCTTGGACTTTGAATTGTTTGTATGGATTTCAAATCCTGAATACGTGATTCAGACGAAAAGCAACTTGAACTTCAGAATATATCGGTTGCTGAATGAGAACAACATTGAGATACCCTTTCCTCAGCGTGACCTACATGTCCGGAGTATTGATAAAGAACTGCTGGAAAGCTATCAAACGAAAAAATAGAATCGTAAAAAAACGGACCCTTCATCATTAAGGGTCCGTTACTGTTTATTCGTGTTCAGTCGTGATTTGCCAGGTTAATCCGAACTTGTCTTCAACTCGTCCGAACATTGCTCCCCAAAACATCTTTTCAAATGGCATCAATATCTTGCCGCCTTCTGACAGGTTTTCGAAAACAGTGCGCGCTTCATCTTCTGTTTTATATTCTAATACCAAATTTAGCTGAGTGCCTAGTTGAACAGGTTCTTGAACGGAATCAGCCATGAAGAAGATTTGATCAGCTGCGCTCAATGTAAGGTGCATGACTTTATCCTTCAGTTCTGGGTTTACATCAGGTGCTTGCTCGAAGGTTTGTACACTGACGACTTCACCATTCAAAGCTTGTGCATAAAATTCAGATTGCTTCCTTGCATCCTCGCTGAATATGTATGGATATAGGTTTGCCACAATCAACACTCCTTTGCTTTTGAATTCAGTATATCAAACAACGACAATTTTGAAGATTAAGACTTTATGAAGTCTTGTTTTTAAAAAGACTCCGAATTGTAACAATGACGAGGGGAATGAAAGCTAAGAAGAAGGCGAGGATCGTCTCCATGATTGCTCCGCTTTCCCCTAATTCCACTTCATTCTCATACATGGTAAGGGAGAGAAGAAACACGAGCAGTGCGTTCGGAAAGACGAAAGCACGTTTATCAGCCAAGTTGAACAGCTGTGTCATGACCTCATTGATGATGAAGAGCATCAAGGTGATCTTCATGTAAGAGCCGATGATCAGAGCCATTCCGAAAACGGATTCAATCCTCTGAATGATCTCCCCGATTTCAATGATTTTCGCTGCTTGATAAATCGGGAACTTCTCATTCATGGCAATGGGACCTAGTATCATGATGGAAGTGACAACTGTAAAGGCTAGGACCATTCCGTTGAATAATAAGCCTCCATACATCCAACGTTTGAAGGGTTTATCATGCTCCCTTTTCAGAAAAGGTAATACCATCGCAAAATACATGATGTCCATATAAGGAAACCCAAAACCGACGTATGCACCATGAAAGACAGGTTTCCATCCCTCAGGCACAATGGGTAGTAAGAATTCAGGATGATAATGAGTGATGTTCAAGACGAAGATAAGGAAAATAATGAACAAAACGAAGAAAAGGAGGCCATTGAACATCCGAGCGATTACTTCGATTCCAGCTCTGACGGTAAGACCAGCCACCATTAGGATTAGAAAGTGGAAAACGTATAAGGGTGTACTTTTCATCATGGATGTGGTGAAAAACTGTCCCATGCCGTATGTAATATTGCCAGTGATGTGGTAGAGAAGGAACAGGAAAGGAACACCTAAACATAAGGCTAGTGGGAGACCTAACAAATCTCTGGAATATTGGATATAGGACTTCGATGGGTACTTTTCATAGAGTCTTAAAACGAGCGCTAAGATCAAAAAGGAAACAGCATTAATGATTAATATGGAGATCCAAGCTCCATTTTTGGCAATGCCAATCAAAGGCCCCTGGATATTGATAATGGAGGACCCCGTTATGAAAGCCTGAAATAATATGATCATCTGCCAATTCCCAATCGTTTCAGCTTGTCTCATTCGGAAAACATCCTTCTCTAATTAGGAGGTGAAGAAATGTAGTACAGCTCTTGCAGGCATTTTAAATGGTAAATCCAAGAGATCATTCAGATTGAATCCATCCTGACCTGTAATGAATAGATACGTTAAATAGAAGGATACCAATAATGTACCTGCAAAAACCCAATTTTCTTTTGATTCACGCTTCGTCCGATCCAGTAGCCTTGTATAGAAGAGTAACAGATAGACGATGACCATCACGATGATTGGTTCTTTCATAATTCATCCCTCTTATTTTTTGATGAATGGTACGCCGATATCAGCACCTGAATTTACGATATTCATTTTTACATCCACTTCAAACGCTGTTTTACTGAATGTCTCCGGCCAATCTTTTTTCATTTTCATCCATTGTTTCGGATGTTTACGAAAAATCGCATTACCTAGACCTAGCAAGTCAACTTTGTCTTCTTGCATTTGTTGGATGGTCTGCTCAACGTTCGCTTTTACGACCTTTTCTACTTTCCTATTGTACTTCGCGACCTTTTCACTTTTATCGATAGAGGTACACTTGAGCTCTCCGATACTCCCCTCCAATTTAATGGACACTTTAACACTTACTTCACCCTTTTTGCCGAGATGTGTTTTCATATCTGTGTTGGCAGTTCCGAGTTCAACAGCTTCTTTTAAACCTGGATCCGATTTACAAGGAACTTCAACGATGCCAGAACCATACTCATTCAACAGCATGAGAAGTGCTTCAGTCTGTAAGGGTTGGATTTTCCCTGTCATTTTACCCTTTTGGAAGGTAGCCAGACCAGAGACGAGTGCATCCCCTTTTTTTGTTTTCTTATAGTAAGGCATTTTGCTCGTCTGGACTTCACTGTTCATCTGCCTGCCAAGAGAGAGTAGGTTCACTTCCATCGTTTTTGAGCTGTACCGATGAGCGGATTTTCCTAACTCCTTCAATTGTTGACCGATTGTATTTTCAATAAACGGTTTTCCTTCCAAGTAATCCTTTGCCTTTCCTTCAGTGATGCCCAGATTAATTTGCAAACGTGGCTCATGGTCTCGATAAAAATACTCGAGCATCTCTCCGATGTGTCTCGATTCTGCCAACTCCTCACTAATCAAGATCATACGAGTATGACTCCATTGTGCCTTTCTTCCTAAATGGTTGGTGATGTCCCGGATTGCTTCAAAAACGGTATCTCCTTCTGTTTCGATATTGACGAAAGCTTTGTCTCCTGTCCCGCCTGCACTTCCGATCTTGGGTGCAGGTTTTAGGAATTGTGTTGTCAATTCAAGCTTATTTTCATTATCCTCTGAAATATCCAGTGCTATGGCTTGAACGAACGCATAGATCGGTAATTCATCATGATCCCAGCAACCACTTAAGACAGTGGTACTGCTGAGCAAAACGCCTATTGCAATCCATTTTTTGACGTTCATTGGAAACACCTTATTTCACTTTGGAGTTTGGACTTAAATCATCTCGTTGGTGACGCCTCAATTGAACAGTTAATGGTGATCGGAACAAAAATTCGTATAATACACCTCGTCGTATTGGACCAAGGGGTGCAAAGTAAGGCTGACCTAAGGCACGTAAGCTGGCTAAATGAAGATAGATGAGGAGAAAGCCGATCATTAAGCCAAATCCTCCTAAAACAGCTGCCGCAAACATTAAAGGTATCCGTAAGATACGAGCGGAAGTTCCAAAGTCATATTGCGGAATGGAGAAGGATGCGATACCGGTCAACGCCACCACGACGACCATCATCGGTGATGCAATTCCAGCATTGATGGCAGCGTCTCCGATGACCAACGCTCCTACAATACTTACTGCTGAACCAATCGGTCTCGGTAACCGTAGCCCTGCTTCCTGAAGCATTTCAAAGAAAAAGATCATGATGAGTGCTTCCAACAATGCAGGGAAAGGCATTCCTTCCCGCGTATCCAGTATGGCCATCAATAAGACTGTCGGAATCAATTCGGTATGGAACGTGGATAAAGCAATATAAATACTCGGTAACGATAAGCTGATAATGTAGCCGATTATTCGTAACGAGCGGATGAATGACGAAAAAATTGTCCGCTGATAATAGTCAGAGGGAGACTGGAAAAACTCCGTGAATAAGCCTGGACAGATCAGGATAGTCGGTGTCCCGTCTAATAATGCGATGATTTTCCCTTCTAAAAGTGCTGAGACAGCAACATCTGGGCGTTCTGTCGTCCGGTATTGTGGAAAGGGAGAGAACGTCGAGTCTTCAAAGAGCTCAGCAAAATAAGAGGTTTCTAGAATTTCCTCTTCGTTGATCTTGTCAAACTTTTGTTTGAATTGCTTCAAGGTATCTTCTGGGACGGATCCTTCCAGGTATGCATAGGCAGCCTTTGCTTTCGTGTTGTTGCCAAGATTTTTTATCGTGAACTTCAACTTTTCGGTCTTCAATCTGGATCGGACGAGACCGATGTTTTTGGTCAGGTTTTCAATCGTACCTTCACGAGGTCCGATGATTGAAACTTCATTCTGTGGCTCACTCACGGATCTTTTCTCGACTGAGAAAGCATCGTAAGTCAATGCTTTGTTCCAATTATGAAAAATAATGATGATATGACCTTCGAGAATTTTATCACGGACCTCTTCTTGGGTTTCAACCAGTTCAAAGGCACGGGAGCTTACGCCATGTTTAATGAAAAAACGTTTGATTTCATAAAGGTCTACTTCTGTGGATGGACCAACTTCATGCGTAACGAGATCTTGCATGACTTCCTTCAATACATTGGCCTTTTCATTCTGGATGATGGTTTCACAGAATACGACGAGAGCTTGTTCCCTGAACTCCTGGCTGAACTGATAGGTGTGATAGACGATATCCTGACAATCTTTGAATGTATCCTTTAAAGCTGTTTCGTTCTTTTTCAAATCTGTAGAGAGATCGGTTTGCTTCTTGTCAGAAGCAGATTTGTTCGGATCGTTCTGGGTTTCCTTCCCTTGCTTTTGCCAGCGTCGCTTCAGTCTCATTAGAAAAGCTCCTTTAGAAAATTACGTTACATGTTAGCTTTCCAAATTTTGTTACACCTATGCATGAAAGCAGGCAATTTAAAGGTGCTGACATGAAAAAAAGCCGACCCTTTTATCAAGCCAGCCCGTGTGTTATGTATTATTTTTTCGTAATAAGGAAAAGTGCTGCAAGAAGCAAGATAAACCCCACAATCCTTTGACCATCAATTGGAATCTGTTTCATACCGAGAAGACCGAAATGATCAATTAGAGAACTTGCGATGAGTTGAGCGGCGATGACAGTCACCAGAGCAGCTGCTACCCCTATTTTCGGGACAGATAAGACCATCGTATAAACGTAGAAGGCTCCAAGAATGCCACCAATGAGCTGCCACTTCGGTACTGTGCTCACTTGAAAGACATTTCCCTTCCCGAACAGAAGCATGATGATCAGTAAGGAAACGGTCCCGATCAAAAAAGATAGGAAAGCGCCTTCGATTACTCCGATCTGTTTTCCTAATCCACCATTGATACTGGCCTGGACAGCAACAGCAACGCCACCCATGAACACGGTTATGATGATGATCCAGTTCATTGCATGACCATCTCCTATCCCCTCTCATAATGTTGTCATTTTCTTCTAACTTTAACATAAGGTAAAAAGTTTGGGTAAATAACGAAAATGATTGAATAACCGACAAAAAAACAGTTTTTTTCTGAAGTAATTCAACAATCTTCTCAAAAAACTTATGATAGGTTTGTAATTAAACAACGTATTTTTTACTTTAAGACTAAATTGGACAGGGGGATTGCCTTTGGATATTTGAATGGAAATCATCACCTCTAAATTTGTCTTACTGATTCACTTCATTCCATAATACCCCGTTTTCCTAACTTAAAATGGAACATACCACCACGATGCATCAACCATTTTTAACCATTTCCCTTTAACAGAATGGACAAATATTAAGAAAGAACGTTTTACGTTATGTAAAATGTAAACGACCGTTCGACATCGTAAAATAAACTAAAGATTCAAATAATTCAGAAAAACACAACATGCATGCATTACATACAAGGTTCACTTTATCAAAGGAGGAGTTCAAATTGTCAGATTTAGTGAAAATCGGTCTAATTCAAGCCAAACATGATGTTGATGGGAATGAACCAGTGTCCGTCCATAAGGAAAAGGCAATTGAGAAGCATGTAAAGCTTGTCAGAGAGGCTGCTGAAAAAGGAGCTCAAATCATTTGCCTTCAGGAGATTTTCTATGGGCCTTATTTCTGTGCAGAGCAGAATTCCAAGTGGTATGACTCTGCTGAGGAGATCCCGAATGGTCCGACAACATCTCAGTTCCAGGCCCTCGCACGTGAATTAGGTGTGGTTATCGTCCTGCCAATCTATGAACGAGAGGGAATAGCAACCTACTATAATACCGCCGCAGTCATTGATGCAGATGGATCTTACCTTGGGAAATATCGTAAACAGCATATCCCACATGTGAAAGTTGGCGATGAGGGTTGTGGATTCTGGGAGAAGTATTATTTCAAGCCAGGTAACATGGGCTACCCAGTATTTGATACCGCTTTTGCAAAGGTCGGTGTTTATATTTGCTACGACCGGCATTTCCCTGAGGGGGCAAGACTCCTTGGATTGAACGGTGCTGAAGTCGTATTCAATCCTTCTGCTACAGTGGCTGGACTATCTGAATATCTTTGGAAACTTGAGCAGCCCGCCCATGCAGTCGCCAATGGCTATTATCTAGGCGCAATAAACCGGGTTGGAACGGAAGGACCTTGGAATATGGGTGAATTTTATGGACAATCGTATCTCGTGGACCCTCGTGGAAGCTTTGTCGCCATGGGCAGCCGTGATCAGGAAGAAGTGATCATCGGAGAAATGAACAAAAAGATGATCCGTGAAGTCCGTGACATCTGGCAATTCTACCGTGATCGTCGTCCCGAAACATATGGAGAGATGACGTCCCTCCTGCCATAATCAACAAACAGCTGACTAAGAGCGTGTTTTTTCACACCATGATGATCAACAAGTCCTCATGTCTGTGATGCAACACAGAGGTTTTGGTCAGCTTATTTTTATTTCATTGAATCTTCCAAAAGGGGGCTTATTGAATTGGCGAAAACGGATAAACTTCATATTTCATTGACGGACCTTTCCAGGAATTTTGAAGAAGTAGAGCCTGCATTAACAAACCGTGAGGCTGTAGAAGAGGCGAACCGTTGCCTGTATTGCTACGATGCACCCTGTATCCAGGCTTGTCCTACTGGGATTGATATTCCTGCATTCATTAAGAAAATCGCATCAGGTAACCTGAAGGGTTCTGCTAAGACCATCATGTCTGCCAATCCTGTCGGGGCAAGCTGTGCACGTGTTTGTCCGACCGAAGAATTGTGTGAAGGGGCTTGTGTTTTGAATCATTCTACAAAACCGATCATGATAGGCAACCTGCAACGTCACGCAACGGATTGGGCAATCCAGAATGATCAGGTTCTCTTCCAAAAAGGAAAAGAAAACGGAAAGAGAGTGGCAATCATCGGTGGTGGACCTGCTGGTTTGTCAGCTGCCAGGGAGCTTGCATTGCTCGGTTATGACGTCACCATCTATGAAGCTTCTCAGCAAGCAGGAGGACTCAACACTTACGGAATTGTTTCCTTCCGATTGCCTCAAGCCATCTCCTATTGGGAAGTGGATCAGGTGAAGAGCTTGGATGTGAAAATCAAAACCAATACGACAGTCGGGAAGGACGTTACGGCTGAGGATCTAATAAGTACTTACGATCGAATCATCCTGGCCGCAGGTATGGCCCATGTACCAGATCTGGGCATTGAAGGAGAAGAACTGGAAGGGGTTTATGATGCGATCGAGTTCGTGAAGGAAACGAAAACAAAGCCGCTGCCAAATGCCTTCGTAGGCAAAAATGTGGCAGTGATCGGTGCCGGAAACACAGCAATTGATGGCGCGACCTGCTCTGTCCGTTTAGGAGCAGAGAATGTCAAAATTTTATACCGCCGTACACAAGAGGAAATGTCAGCTTATGATTTCGAGTATGAATTCGCGAAGCAGGACGGTGTGGAATTTCGTTGGTTGACCCAGCCAGTCAAAATACATGGCAATGAAGACGGTCAAGTTGTAGCCATTGAATGCTTAAAAATGGAGCTTGGAGAACCTGATGGAGATGGTCGCCGCAGACCGGTTCCAGTAGAAGGGTCCAATTTCATCCTTCCGGTGGATGCGGTCATCAAAGCAATTGGTCAGACGAGACATCAATCTCTGATTGACCAATTCAATTTAGAACATGCAAATGGTGTGGTTCAAGTATCTGAGTCTTATCGTACGTCCAATCCGAGCATTTTCGCTTGTGGAGATATCATCTTTGGAAAAGGGAAAGGAGAGGCAATGGTTGTTACTGCAGCTCAACAAGGAAAAAATGCAGCCTATGCCATCCATAAACAATATCAGGAAGAATCCGTGACGATATAGATACTCTTATAAGCACGTATAAGAAGAAAGGGGCGTATGAAATGGCAGACTTACGTAGCAATTTAGCTGGTATTGAATCACCAAACCCATTCTGGCTTGCTTCCGCACCACCAACAAATTCAGGTTATCAAGTCCAACGGGCATTTGAAGCAGGCTGGGGAGGAGCTGTTTGGAAAACACTCGGAGAACCGATCTTGAACGTATCCTCTCGGTTTGCTGCGGTCAGCTTTAACGGACAAAGGGTGGCTGGCTTCAACAATATCGAGTTGATTACTGACCGACCACTCGAGGTCAATCTGAAGGAAATTTACGAAACGAAGAAACGCTTTCCGGACAGAGCGATCGTAGCTTCTTTAATGGTAGAACCGAAACAAGAAAAATGGCATGAAATCGTAAAAAAGGTAGAAGAAGTGGGAGTGGATGGCCTTGAATTGAACTTCGGTTGTCCACACGGTATGGCAGAACGCGGGATGGGCTCAGCTTCCGGACAAGTGCCAGACCTAGTAGAAAAGCAAACCTATTGGGCGAAGGAAGCTGCCCAAACGCCAGTGATCGTGAAATTGACTCCGAATATCACCGACATTACAGCTACAGCAGAAGCAGCAGTACGTGGCGGGGCAGATGCTGTAAGTATGATCAACACAATCAATAGCCTGGCAGGGGTCGACCTCGATACATGGAATACGATACCTCACGTGGGTGGAAAGGGAGCTCATGGCGGCTATTGTGGTCCAGCGGTGAAGCCGATTGCCTTGAACATGGTTGGCGAATGTGCGCGTCATCCAAACATCAATGTTCCGATTTCAGGTATGGGAGGCGTTTCGAACTGGCAGAACGCAGTGGAATTCATGCTGATGGGTGCCTCGAACGTCCAGGTTTGTACGGCAGCCATGCATCACGGTTTCCGTATTGTCGAGGATATGATTGATGGGTTAAACAATTATCTGGATGAAAAAGGGATCGCCTCTGTCAGGGAAATCGTAGGAAAATCCGTCCCTAAATATTCCGATTGGGGAAATCTCGATTTGAATTACAACATTGTAGCACGAATCAATAATGATGTCTGTATTAACTGCAACAAGTGCCATATCGCTTGTGAGGATACTTCACACCAATGTATCGACATGCTGCAGGATAACCACGGAAACAAGTACCTGGAAGTAAGAGAAGAAGACTGCGTAGGATGTAACCTCTGCTCCATCGTATGTCCAGTCGATGGTGCCATCGATATGGTCGAAGTCACAAGTGAACATCCGCCAATGACATGGAATGAGCGTCAAGCTGCCCTCAGTGCGATTCATGGACAGAAGGTAGATTAGATTCGGTCAAATAAAATTTTTCCTAGAAAAGAAAGGAGTATTTTTTTATGAAGAAGATTATTCGTAACGGAACGATTGTAACGGCTTCAGATACGTATTGTGCAGACATTCTGATTGAAAATGAAACGATCATCGCAATCGGTGACAATCTCGATGGTTCAGGAGCAGAAGAAATTGACGCGAAGGGATGCTATGTGTTTCCTGGGGGCATTGATCCTCATACACATCTGGAAATGCCATTTGGCGGAACTGTTTCCAAGGATGATTTCGAAACAGGTACAATCGCTGCTGCTTTTGGCGGGACGACGACGGTCATCGATTTTTGCCTGACGAATAAAGGTGAACCTCTGCAAAATGCCATTGATGTCTGGCATAAGAAATCGAAGGATAAAGCTGTCATTGATTACAGCTTCCATTTAATGATTTCGGAATTGAACGAAGATGTTCTAAATCAGTTGCCAGAGATTATGAATAAAGAAGGAATCACTTCCTTCAAGGTTTTCATGGCTTACAAGAATGTGTTCCAAGCTGATGATGAGACGCTTTTCAGAACACTCGTCATGGCGAAGGAGCAAGGCGGACTGGTCATGGTCCATGCTGAAAATGGGGATGTCATCGATTACCTGATCAAGGAAGCACTTGAAAAGGGGAATACGGATCCGATTTATCATGCTTTGACTCGACCGCCAGAGGTGGAAGGTGAGGCGACGGGCAGAGCGGCACAATTAACAGGATTAGCAAACTCCCAGCTTTATGTCGTTCACGTTTCTTGTGCGGATGCCGTCTATAAGATCGCCGAGGCCCGGAATAAAGGATATGACGTATGGGGCGAGACCTGCCCGCAATATTTAGCATTAGATCAAACCTATCTCGAAAAGCCGAATTTCGAAGGGGCAAAATATGTCTGGTCACCTCCACTCCGAGAAAAATGGCATCAGGATGTCCTATGGAATGCGTTGAAGAATGGACAACTGCAAACCCTCGGTTCGGACCAATGCTCATTCGACTTTAATGGCCAGAAAGATCTAGGGAAAGGTGATTTCTCCAAAATACCGAACGGTGGACCAATGATTGAGGACAGGGTGAGTATCCTGTTTTCAGAAGGGGTGAAGAAGGGCAGAATTTCCCTCAATCAATTTGTCGATATCATGTCAACACGTATTGCCAAGCTATTCGGATTGTTCCCGAAGAAAGGGACGATTACAGTCGGGGCAGATGCCGACCTTGTCATCTTTGATCCGAATATTGAGCGGACGATCTCTGCAAAGACGCATCACATGGCAGTTGATTACAATGCCTTTGAAGGAATGAAGGTCACTGGGGAGTCTGTTTCTGTATTATCTCGAGGTGAATTTGTTGTTCGTGATAAGAAGTTTGTCGGAAAGCCGGGTACGGGCAAATACTTGAAGCGTGCGCGCTACAATCAACTATTGAAACCAGTTGATGAGAAGCTGACGATATAGCACACGGATTAGCAAATTGTAATTGAAAGGAGGAATGACACGATCAGCAGCATGACCTGCACACCAATCGAGACAGGGTAAAAGGAGTGATTGTGTTGAAAAAACAAGAAAGTTATTTGAAATCTCCCGATCTGCTGCCAATTGGTCAGGAAGGGAGAAAGATTACAACACTAGGCTTTTCCTTCATGTGGGTTGGTATGGTTGTTGTCCTTGCAACATTTGCGATTGGTGGAGCAGGTGTCATGTCGCTGCCATTACCACTTGTCATTCTTGGGACCATCATCGGATCAGTCGCAATCGGATTATTCATCGCATTGATTGCGGATATCGGAATCGAGCACGGCTTGTCCTTCCCGGTCTATATGAGAGCACCTTTTGGAACGATGGGTACCCATATCCCATCAATCGTCCGGGGAGTAGCAGCGTCTATGTGGTTTGGGATCAACACGTATTTCGGAGCAACAGCGATGAATGGCATTCTCGGTATGCTGTTCGGCTTTGACAACTGGCTACTCTGTTTTTTCCTATTTGCTTTCGTACAATTGTTGAACACGTCACTTGGAATCAAGGCGGTAGAACGATTCGCTGACATGGCGGCACCGACCATCATCTTGATTTCAATCTGGATGTTCCTCGAGCTTTCTGGCACTGCAGCTTCAGAAGGTAGAAACATTTGGACGTGGGCAGAGAATCCTGTAACGGGAGCAGAAGCCTTTACTGCATTTCTAGTTGTCATTTTCAGTAACATGGGCTTCTGGGCTACATTATCAGCGGATATTCCGTCCATTTCACGTTTCATTAAAGCACCAAGCTTTGAGCGGAACTGGTTTAAACGTAACAAAGGTGCAATTATTGGGAGTCTCGTGGCTCTTCCGCTGACTCAAACCTTCATGATCATTATCGGTGGCGTCGCCTATATTGCTGTACGAAACTATGATCCCGTCATTGCCCTGCAAGAAACGGCAACAGGTTTTGTTTTGGGAATTCTGCTTCTAATGATTGTGCTTGCTCAATGGTCTACGAATATTTCCGCTAACATCGTGCCTGCTGCCACCATCTTCTCAAATGTAGGAGGCCCTAAATTTCCGTTCTGGGCGGGCGTATTCACTGCTGGGGTTGTAGGGACCATTGTTCAACCATGGAGTTTATTCGGTGTCATCATCCCCGTTCTTCTCGTGGTTGGAGGTATCCTATCCGCTATCGTAGGTATCCTATTCGCTGATTATTATTTACTTCGAAAACGCCGGGTGAACGTATATGACTTATACAAGGCTGATGGTCAATTCAAGTATGCAGGAGGAGTGAACATTGCCGGCTTCATCTCCTGGATTGTAGGAGCTGCCGTATCCTACTTCTTCCCGAGTTATTCTTTCCTGATCGGGTTCGGTCTTGGAGCGGCTTGTTATTACGTCCTGTGCAAGTATTGGTATTTCCAAAAATATAAGCAGGCGGAGATTGAAAATCCTAATGATGAACAATATCTGGGGATTACAGTCGGGCGTAATTGGAATCTGGATGATGAAAAGGCACCTATGAAACTGAAGGATGCCAAATAGAGATTGGGGCGATACAACCATGTCAGATTATAATGCGTATCTTCTTGAACGGGAACAAATCGATTTATTGTTGGATAAGGGTTACAAGATTAGTAGCGTTACTGAAAATTTAAGTGGCGCATTCGTGACATTCAAGAAACAGAAAGAAGATAGCCAAACGCTTCATGTCAAAACAGCCGATGGACGAAAGTATTTCTCAAATAAGATCTTCCACCTGAGTCATCAAGTGTAGCTTTTTATAGGAGAGGAGGAGATTAAAAAAATGGAATATTCATTGAAGTGTAAGGAAAGTGAATTTCCTTGTGAGGTTGTCGTTGATGAGGATAATGGTCGTTACATGTTAAGAAAAGCTGATTCCAGTGGGGAATTTTTCAACACCCCTCAAGAATTGGCAACGTGGATCTTCAAAAATTGGGGGCCGGAAGACTTTCATGAGCAGGACTCCTTCCAGAAGATGCTGAATAATTTAGAAAAGTACTTACCTATGAATAGCTCTTGAGAGAGGGGAGGGTTGGGAAACCAACCCTCTTATCCTCAAACTCTAGCTTGAGATCGGAGTGGTCGACCGTGCATCACCAATCGAGTCTAGCAGTCAAAGATATCTTGAAGAGAAAGCACTTTGAAAATACGAATGTGATTGCAGGGTATGAGGGGCTTACTCGACAGGTGAAGTGGGTTCACGTTGTTGAAGTGCCGAAGATTAAAAAGCTATTGAATGGAAATGAGTTGATTTTATCGACAGGGGTCGTTTGGAAGGATAACGATACGTTACTGTTGGATTTCTTACAGCAATTGATTGATTGTGGAGCGGCTGGTTTGTGTATTGAAATAGGGACCTACACATCCAACATACCGAAGAGTGTGATTCATTTGGCTGACCAAAATCGTTTTCCGATCATTCTTTTTATGGAAGAAGTCCAATTCGTCAATATCACTCAGGATATCCATGCTCAGCTGATCAACCAGCATTATCAGACGATCCAAGACCTGGAGAACTACTCGCAAATGCTTAATCAGAAGCTTTTGACCATAGAAAATAGTCAAGAAATGCTGAGGCTGATGCATGAAAACACTGGACTCCAAGTCATCATGCAAACATCAGATGGAAAAGACCTTTATGTCCCTGAAACCAGACAGGCTCAAATGGAACCTGCTCTTTCTCAGGATTCACCCTTCATTGCAAGTCGTCCCGTTATTGTGATGGAAAAACAGTTTGGAAGATTGTTCATCTTGTCCGAAGAACGTGAAATCAATGAATTTGATTTACTTGTGCTGGATCGGACGACTACTGCTCTTGCTCAACTCTTCTTAAGAGAATTGTATGTTGAGGAAAGAAGACGCACTGAAAAACATGAATGGATCAGTAAATGGCTTGATGGAGAATTTGGAGAACAGGAAGCAACTGAAAATCTGACCTACTATGAAGGGAAATTGAAGGTGCAAGGTGGCACTGTTGCAACATGCAAGCTCCCTGAAAATACCTCGAGTTCAGATCAGACATACTTGAATCTTTTTATCCGATCGATATTCGAGCAGGAAGGCTTCTATTTAATAACAACGGAAAGACATGGGTACACCGTCTATCTCTTACTGAACCTTCGTTCTGGAGAGTGCTGGAAAGAGCGATTAAGTCGAGGCATGGAACGTGTATTCAATACGGAATTCCTGAAGAGACATGCCTTGAAGATTTCACGGATTGCAGTAGGGAAATATACCGAAAACTTGAGTGACATTGGCTACAGCTATCAAACAGCTGTAGATGCAATCAAGCTACAGAAGAAAATCGAGCCTGAGCGATTTTGTATTTATTATGAAGACCTACATATGTATCGAGTCATCAGCTTATTCAAGACACAAAGTGAATTTCAGAAGATGATTCATGAATATCTCGACCCTGTCATCGATCATGACCGGAAGTATAACGGTAAGCTTTTACAAACCTTGAAGGTATATCTTGCTTGTAATGGCTCCAAGAAGGAAACAGCCAACCGGCTGTTCGTCGTCCGACAAACGCTTTATTACCGCATTGAAAAGCTTGCCAAACTGCTAGGGGATGATTTCATATCGAACCCTGATAAACGTCTCGCCATTGAACTAATGCTTTTTGCCCATGAGTACCTTAATTGCCCAGAAAATGTTCAAAGTGTAAAATCTGCAAATCGTGTATTTACTTAAAAGATAGGCAAAATGTGATGAAGGTGCCGGCTACATTTTTACAGAATGTCTAATGTAACCCAAGACATAATCACAGATAATGAAGAAAGAACGATCAATAGAAGGAGGCGCGAGTGGAATGACAGTTACAAAGAGTGATACGAAGATGTTGAAGAATTATATCAATGGTGAATGGGTAGCTTCTGCAAGCACAGAGGATTTGGAAGTACCGAATCCGGCAACAGGTGAAGTATTAGCTCGAGTACCGATTTCCAACAAGCAGGATGTCGATCGTGCTGTCCAATCAGCTCAATCTGCTTTTCAAACGTGGAAGAATGTTCCTGTACCAAAACGAGCTCGGTATATGTATAAATTTCATCATCTCTTAAACGAGCACCACGAAGAACTTGCTCGATTAATCGTCCAGGAAAACGGGAAAGCATTTAAGGAAGCATATGGAGAAATCCAACGTGGAATTGAATGTGTAGAATTCGCCGCAGGTGCTCCGACCCACTTGATGGGTGAGACGTTATCCAATATTGCTGAAGAAATCGACTCTGAAATGTTCCGATATCCTTTAGGTGTCGTTGGTGGAATCACACCGTTCAACTTCCCGATGATGGTGCCGTTGTGGATGTTCCCGTTAGCGATTGTATGTGGAAACACGTTTGTGTTAAAGCCGTCAGAACGGACACCGATACTTGCTAACCGATTAGGTGAGCTGCTGACGGAAGCAGGTGTTCCAGATGGCGTATTCAATATCGTCCATGGGGCACACGATGTTGTGAACGGTTTGATTGAACACCCTGATGTTAAAGCGGTTTCATTCGTCGGTTCACAGCCTGTCGCGAAATATGTATATGAGCGAACAGCTGCAGAAGGAAAGCGTGTTCAAGCCTTGTCTGGAGCTAAGAATCATCATATCGTCATGCCGGATGCAGATATGGAAAAAGCGGTCCAGAACATTATCACTTCAACATTTGGAAGCGCAGGTCAACGATGTATGGCTTGTAGTGCCGTTGTTGTTGTAGGAGATAACGATAAATTCGTTGAAGCTTTAAGAAAGAAAGCGGATGAATTAACGATTGGAAATGGTTTGGATGATACCGTTCTTTTAACCCCTGTGATTCGGGAGGCTCATCGTCAGAAAGTACTTGGATATATTGAAAAGGGAGTTGAAGAAGGAGCGGATCTGATCAGAGATGGCCGGAGGGAAATGAGTGAATTGAAGGAAGGGAACTTTCTCGGTCCGACAATTTTTGATCACGTCACACCGGAGATGACGATTGCAAAAGAAGAAATCTTCGCACCCGTCCTCAGTCTCTTGCGGGCTGATGATCTAGATGGAGGTCTTGAGTACATCCGGAAATCACGCTTCGGAAATGGTGCGACCCTCTACACGAAAGATGCTTCTGCTGTACGAAAGTTCAGAGAAGAGGCAGATGCGGGCATGCTTGGCATCAATATCGGTGTTCCGGCGACTATGGCATTCTTCCCATTCTCTGGGTGGAAGGATTCCTTTTATGGAGATCTCCATGTGAATGGAAAAGACGGCATCAACTTCTACACTCGTAAGAAAATGATCACTTCTCGTTTCGAGTATTAAAAGGAGGTCCAACTATGGTTCATCAAGTCGATCAATCGAAGGATATCTTAAAAAAGGATGATCAGTATGTCTGGCATTCTATGAAACCGTACAATCCTGAAGCTACGATGGTTGTATCGAGCTCAAAAGGAGCTTGGGTGACGGATATCAACGGCGAAAAATATTTAGATGCGATGGCTGGTTTATGGTGTGTCAATGTCGGATATGGCCGGACAGAATTAGCGGATGCTGCATATGAGCAGTTGAAGGAAATGGCTTATTTTCCTCTAACTCATAGTCATGTTCCAGCAGTCGATCTAGCTGAGAAGTTAAATGAGATGCTCGGCGGGGACTATGTAATCTTCTTTTCCAACAGTGGTTCGGAAGCAAATGAAACTGCCTTTAAGATTGCACGTCAATATCATCAACAACGTGGGGAACAGAACCGATATAAGTTCATTTCACGTTACCGTGCGTATCATGGAAATACGATGGGATCGCTTGCGGCAACAGGGCAAGCTCAACGAAAATTCAAATACGAGCCTCTTGCACCGGGATTCATCCATGTCTCACCACCAGATTCGTATCGGATGAAGGATGCAGATTTGGAAAATGCCCATGAAATGGCATGTGTCCAAGAAGTCGATCGAACGATGACGTGGGAATTGAGTGACACGATTGCAGCGATGATCATGGAGCCGATTATTACTGGAGGCGGCATTCTCATGCCACCCGAGGGCTACATGAAGGCGGTAAAGGAGATCTGTGAAAAACACGGCGCACTTATGATCGTCGATGAGGTGATCTGTGGATTTGGAAGGACTGGAAAGCCTTTTGGCTTCATGAATTATGATGTCCAACCAGATATCATTACAATGGCGAAAGGGATTACCTCCGGTTACCTTCCGTTGTCAGCGACTGCAGTGAAGAAGGAAATCTATGAAGCATTTAAAGGATCCGAAGAATACGATTATTTACGTCATATCAACACATTTGGAGGGAATCCTGCTGCTTGTGCCCTCGCATTGAAGAACATTGAAATCATGGAAAATGAGAATCTTTTCGATCGATCGAAGGAGTTAGGTGAACGGCTGCTTAATGAATTGAGTACTCGACTTCAGAATCATCCATTTGTGGGAGATGTAAGAGGAAAAGGTCTTCTTGTCGGAATCGAGCTTGTAAAAGACAAGAAGACGAAAGAACCACTTGAAGCGAATCGTTTGAATGAAGTGATGGCCGCTTGTAAGAAAAACAAGCTTCTAATTGGTAAAAATGGTGCTACGGTCGACGGATATAACAATGTGCTCGCACTTTCTCCACCATTGAATCTTGAAGAGGAAGACCTCGATTTCATCATCCAGACAGTAACAAATGCGTTGAATGATCTTACAAAATAAGAGAGAAGGACTGGGCTTGAAAAAGTTAGCCCAGTCCTTTTTTTGATTAGAATGCTTTTATTTGGCATACTTTAAGGGAGAGTTTTTATATAAGATAAAGTTAAAGGTGGGGGTTTTATGGAGGACCATGTATATGATTTATTAGGAGTAGGAATAGGACCATTCAATTTGAGTCTCGCTGCTTTACTTGAAGATCGCACTGAGATTGATTCGCTTTTTTTCGAACAAAAGTCAGAGTTTGATTGGCATCCCGGCATGTTGATTGTCGGAACGAGGCTTCAAGTACCGTTCATGGCTGATCTTGTTACATTGGCGGATCCGACAAGTAAATATAGCTTTTTGAACTATCTGGCGAATGAAAATCGCTTGTATCCTTTTTATTTCTTACAAAGATTAGATATTCCAAGACGTGAATACAATGACTATTGTCAATGGGTTGCACGTGAACTGGACAATTGCCGTTTTGGAAAAAGAGTGGTGGAATTGGATTTTGATGAAGCCGAAGAGCTCTACTTAGTGAAGGTACTTGATATACATACGGAGGAAACAACGGTTTATAAAGGTAAAAACCTCGTGTTAGGTACAGGAGGAGTACCAGCAATTCCAAAGACGTTTCGCGGTTTTTCAAACCAGGATGTTTTTCATACGGCAGAATACCTTAACCGACAAGATCGTTGTAAAGAAGCCAATTCCATTACCGTCATCGGATCTGGTCAAAGTGCAGCAGAGGTGTTTCGGGAGCTGCTGAAAGATCATATGGAACACGAGTATACCCTGAACTGGATTACTCGGTCTCAAAGCTTTCTGACGATGGAAGAATCGAAGCTGAGTGTCGAGCAATTTTCGCCGGACTATGTGAATTACTTTTATGAGTTTCCACAGCAAGAGAAAGACGAAATCTTTGCGACGCAGGACCTTTTGTATAAGGGAATCAGCTCACATACGGTAACGGATATTTATAACCTGCTTTATGAAAATACTGTTTCTCGCAGAAAAATGAAAGTACGTTTGCAAGCGATGACAGAAGTGACGGCTATTGAAGAGAAGAGTGGATCCTATGAGTTGCAATGTCATCAATGGCAGCAGGACAAGGATTTCTCGATTGATAGTGAAGTCGTCATCATCGGAACAGGGTATCGACCAAATGTCCCGTCGTTCATCAATGGTTTGAAAGACTATATTTCATGGGATGAAAAAGGAAGATATGAAGTAGAATCCGATTACCGTTTACGAATGACTGTTCCAAATCAAGTTTATGTTCATAGCGGAATTTCACATTCTCATGGTGTCGGCTCAACCAATTTAGGATTAGCCGTTCATCGGAATAAAGTGATCATCAACCATCTTACAGGCGAAGAGATCTTCCCGATGTATGACAAACATGTTTTCCAGAATTTCGATGCTGACAAATTCAAACAGTTTTAATCAATCGCATGCGATATTAAATTCAAATAAAAAGAGGCTGATCCTTAATCAGCCTCTTTTTATCGTTTACTTGTTATCAAATGCTCTTTCCAACTCACGGTACTCATTCTCTCTGTCGGTTTCAATGGAGAGTTGTGAGAGTTCCTGAAGCAAATATTTTCGGTCCAAGTGATAGATTTCATACTTTTCGATCCCTTTAACGGTTTGGACGGCAAAGTTCCATAAGTCCTTATGGAAGACTTTATCCATCGATCTCGCCATTGATTTCAATGAAGCTAAGATTTCTGTTATGATTACCCAATTCCTGTCTGCGTAGTGTCGGATATGGGCAAAGCCACGATATAGGTAGTATTCGAAATCCTCCTCTTTCAGAATGACACGGATATTTTCATCCTTATCAATAAGAAATGGAGAAAAATGCGTGTATCGGGCAATGATGGTCAAGAGATCGGACATTTGGTGTATTGTATTCAGAGCGGTTTTCGGATCGTTATTCCCCAAGGCTTTAATTGCAATCTCAGACAGTTTATTCACGCCAAACTCCAAGTCTTGGATTTCGGTTTGTTTATGCCCGATTTCGAGGGTTTTCAAATATTCAAGTTCATTGATTGCCGTTTCTTTTTCTTTCCAATACGTGAGCACCGGAGCTCCTTCTAACACATATTCCCCGACGCCATATTCAAAACGAACGATGACATTATCCCTTGATGCAATTTCAATCAGTTTGACATAGTTGACGAGCTGGATATAACCTGATTCCTTTGAATCGATTGGATGTCCATCCTTCGGATATTCCTTGTCATCCATCTTCGTATCTTTGGTGCTTCGATACGGTTCTACTTCTTTTAATATGGAAAAATTGATGATCCGTTTTGTGATCTCTTTCATGTTGTCAGTGATATTGTGGACTTGCATCCAGGTGGTAGCATGATTGATGAAGTAAATGAACGTAATTGCTGTCAAGAACGCAAGAAACACGGTGACGAGAGGGATGGCAATATAACGCTCCTCATCCGTGTTGCTGATGAACAAGAAAACGGTCAATACATAAATGAAGCTACCGTTGAAAATCCCGAGTACGTGCTGAGTCTTTTTATCGGACACGAAGTTAAGAAGCATTCTCGGCGAGAATTGACCGCTGAACGTCGTGAGGACGACTAGCAAGGAGTTGAAGGTAAATGCACTTAACGTTAAAATACCGCCAATCAACGTACTGACAAGAATACGAGTCAGTCGTGCTTCAGAAGTGAATTTCACATTTACATACTGGCTAAGGTCGATTTTTAAATCGAGCAGTAAGGTGAAGACCGCTAAAATAATGGATAAAAAGATATAAATACCAGGGGTGAACCATAAGGTTGCATTGATTTCTTCCCAGCGTTGTCTCTTGGACATTTTAAAATATTTTTTCATAGATTTCGGCATTTTGACTTCGATGGGGAACACCTGCTTTGCTATTGAATTCTTCTTAATTGTCTACCCGTCTTTTTTCAAATCTATGCAATAAATCTATGAAATTAAAAAGAAGATGACATTTAATCTGTCACCTTCATGAATTAACGGTATAATCCCCTTACGTACATTGTTGTTAGGTTATGTACAACCTTATCAATCGAAACAGGGGTATTTCGGACAATCTCCCATAAATACATTTCATTCGAGTAGAACCATCCTCGGCTGACCATCTCGGCATCCACATCCTGGTACGCAAGTCCACATTGTTGCGAATAACGAATGTCATCTGAAATTCGATCAATAAACTTTTCACGGATCTCCTTCCATTTATTATGAACATCTTCAGATTGCCCAATTGCTTCTTCAACGATTGATAACATCCGCTGTTCTTTCCTTGCCATTTCAAGAAACATACGGACTTGTTTTTGAATCTTCCGTGCAGCTTCTTCACCTGTTTCAGGTCGAAAAGGTAATTCCGCAATTTTATAAAATTGTTCCATCACGTCTTCAATCAGTTCAATCAGGATTTCGTCCTTATTCTTAAAATGTACGTACGCTGTTCCATATCCAGTATCCGCTTGTTTGATGATTTGGGTGATGGTCGTTTTTTGAAAGCCGTATTCCATGAACGTGAGCTTTGCTGCATGCAGGAGGTTTTCACGTGTTTGAATGGATTTCTTCTGTCGGCTTGATAACGATTGATTTTTATCTGGCATAGGTATTCAATCCTTTATCTGCTAATAACGTATATTTTATAAAAGCGATCTTGAATATGTCAATGACACGATGTCATTGACACCCTGTCAGATCCAACTGTATAGTGAAATTAATACATACTAAAGGAGTCGATTTGATGGGTACGCAAGCGTTTGGTGCTTCTAAAGAGTATGCATCCAATCTGGATCAGCAGGATGAACTCGCCTTTTTCAGAGATGAATTTTATACGAAACAAGACTCGATCTATTTGATCGGTAATTCTCTCGGATTGTTATCTAAACGGTCAGAGGAAGCGCTTGAAGCGATTAAAGAATCATGGAAAGAATTCGGAATTGACGGTTGGACAGAAGGGGAAGAGCCTTGGTTTTATCTTTCTGAAAAGTTAGGGGAGAAATCAGCCCCTCTCGTTGGTGCGAAGCCTGAAGAGGTAATTGCAACAGGGTCTACGACTGTGAATTTGCACCAGCTGATTGCTACGTTCTATAAACCTGAAGGGAAGCGGACAAAAATACTGGCTGATGAACTGACGTTTCCTTCTGACATTTTCGCTCTCCAGAGTCAATTAAAGCTGAAAGGATATGATCCTGAAGAACACCTCATTCAAGTGAAAAGCAAGGACGGTAGAATAATAGAAGAAGACGATATCATTGCTGCGATGAAGGATGATATTGCCTTGATCATGCTTCCAAGTGTCATGTACCGAAGTGGACAGGTTCTCGATATGAAGAGATTGACGGAAGAAGCGAAAAAACGGAATATCATTGTCGGATTCGATCTCTGTCATTCAATCGGGGCTTTACCACATGCATTGAGTGAGTGGGGCGTGGACTTTGCATTCTGGTGCAATTATAAATATGTGAACGCAGGTCCGGGATCAGTTGCTGGAATTTACGTCAATGAAAGGCATCTTGGAAAAGCCCCGGGACTGGCGGGATGGTTCAGTTCAGACAAAACGAGACAGTTCGATATGGACCATCAATTGACACCTGCTGATACTGCAGGAGCATTTCAAATCGGTACCCCTCACATGTTGAGTCTTGCCCCCTTAAGGGGATCACTTGAGATTTTTGCCGAAGCCGGTATCGACCGTCTACGTAAGAAATCGCTGCGGCTCACCCAATACATGATGGATCTTGTTGATCAGGAACTGAAGGATTACGGATTTGAAATCGGAAATCCACGTGAAGATCATCGCCGAGGCGGGCATGTTTACTTGGAGCATCCTGAAGCAGCACGGATCTGCAAAGCCCTGAAAGCGAACAAGGTAATACCTGACTTCAGGAATCCGAATGGAATCCGTCTAACCCCAGCAGCGTTATATAATTCGTTTGAGGACGTATGGCATGCCATTCAAACATTGAAAAAAATCATGGAAGAAGAACAATATAAGCAATACGAAAATAAACGTGGCGTGGTCGCATAAACCATTTTTTAGAAAGTGAGTGAGATGATGGAGAACCATAACGGAGAAGGAAAAGAGAAGTATGTGACAGAAAAAGGAATCCACACGGATTTTACGAAAAACATGACCTATGGAGAATACTTGCAGCTTGATCGGCTCCTCTCTAGTCAGACGAGACTATCAGGCCATCATGATGAAATGCTCTTTATTGTCATTCATCAAGTGAGTGAACTTTGGATGAAGATGATTTTACATGAATTGAATGCTGCAATTGATTCAATCCAGAAGAGTGAATTACAGCCTGCCTTTAAAATGCTTGCACGCGTATCCAAGGTCCAATCACAAATCATCCAAGCTTGGGATGTCTTATCGACACTTACACCTTCAGAGTACCTTGAATTTCGAGATAGCCTTGGACAAGCATCGGGTTTTCAATCCTATCAATACCGCATGATTGAATTCGCACTCGGATACAAGACGCCTCACGTATTGGAAATCTATAAAAAAGATCCAGAGCTTCATGCAAAGTTAAAAAAGGCTTATGAAGCACCAAGTATTTATGATGTAGCGATCCAAGAACTCTCCAATGCTGGATTTGAAATTAACCCGAAGCTTTTAAGTCGGGATTTCTCTGAAACGTATGAAGGCGATCCATCAGTAAAAGCTGCATGGGTAGAGGTTTATCGAAACGTTGATCAATATTGGAATCTGTATCAGTTAGCAGAAAAACTCGTTGATATCGAGGATTGGCTCCAACAATGGCGATTCCGTCATATGAAAACAGTGGAGCGTATCATCGGCCATAAGATGGGCACAGGCGGTTCTTCAGGGGTATCTTATCTTAAGCGCGTTCTCGATCACCGTTTCTTCCCTGAGCTTTGGGACATTCGAACAGAACTTTAATTGATTTGTAAGCACGTGCTGCGGCACGTGCTTTTATATTTGCTAGTAATAAAGTGCTAAATTCCACAAGTCGGAGTGAGAATTACACAAGTAAGGGTGAATTTCCCACAAGTTTTAGCTAAGTTTCCACAAGTCGGAGCGAAATTTCCACAAGATGAAAAGAAAACTCCTTAAATATAATGTCCTAAACTTTCTGCAAAATAAAAACAGCCATCCAGGCATATAGTTGAATCAAAAAGAGAGGGCGATCTCTTATGCCGCTTTGAATCGATGTTTCATTGAAAAAGCATCAGCTGAAACTGTTCGATCATACGAAACTTTTAAAAACCTACCCGATCGCAGTAGGGAAAATGCTGACGCCGACACCGACTGGAGAATATACAATTATCAATAAGCAGCCGAATCCTGGAGGACCATATGGGACGATGTGGATGGGGTTATCCAGGCCGCATTACGGTATCCATGGCACAAACAACCCAAGCTCTATCGGGAAAAATGTATCGAAGGGATGCATTCGTATGTACAACAAAGATGTGAACGAACTCGCAAGCCTAGTCCCAATCGGTACGAACGTCTGGATACACGATTAGTTTTATAAAAGTTTTAAAAATAGAAGCGTTGCCCGCGGAAAGCGTCCGCCTGAAGCGGTTCGTGAAGCAAAATTCTTTAAAAAAGCCCTACAAAAAAGAGGAGGGTGACGGGTCACCCTCCTCACATTTATTTATAAAATGGGGAGATCAAAAGAATTAATAGAATTATCCAGCAATCACCTGGTCAATGATTTTAGATGCATCCATACGACTAGGGTTTTTACCTGTTTTCTTCGTTTCTTTTATTGGAAGATGGCGCTCAAATTCATTCAAGTACCCTTTTTCACCCATCAAATAGGTTTCCTTCCACTTGTTTTTCTTTGCTTTCTTGGTAATTTTAGAGCTTAAGTCTTTTAACCAGCGCTTTTGGTTTTCTTCAAAACGATCCTGGAATTCATCCTTTTTATTCGTTTCTGACGCGGAGATCGAAGCAGCTAATGGTCCTTGATGCTCGCGCCAGTCATCAATATCCGGGTCGAATGAATAATGATATTCATCCACTAACACACCCATTTCCGTCTCAAGTACAGTTGCATCCTCTTTATGAATGACGATGATTCCACTGTATGGATAGTTGGATTGTAGCTCTTTCAATTGGTCCAATACCGGTTTGTCTTCCCAGTGGAAAGACGTTTCAATTGGGATTTGCAGATCTTCCATGACCCAAATGCTTTCATCCGGGGTCGCAAAGAGAACGACACTTCGCTTCAAGTCACGCTCTCTCCCAGTGATTTTGTTGTATACTTTATCTTTTAATTCGCGGTAACCTTTCAATTCATCATGGTCACCCATTTCTTCAATATATTCCTCAAATTTGTTCAATCCATTTTTCAACTTAATTTTCCATTCGCCGCCTTGCTGATCCGGTCGGCTTCGATCTGTATTCAAGTATACGGATAAAATCTTCTGAGAACCTTCAGCTTTTTTGTTTTCTAGGTTGCTTAGTTTTTCGGAGAATCTCATTCCTATTGCCTCCTTATTTATAGTGAATATCGAGTGTACTATTCCATAACCGATTCAATTTCATTTTAAACGTGTAAAACTGAAACCAAACGCAGAAAAAAACGTACACGGATAGTAAGGGGAGGGATTGGAATGAGATTTTTAATGGTTGTCATTTTTAGTATCATTTTTCTGATTGGCATCATCATCGGTGTTTCTGGAAGGAGTTTGACCAATCTTTTTGATTATGGATCCTATTGGACCAAAACCGCTGAAGCTATAGAACTGCAAGGTTATTTCGCAGTCCATATTGGAATCCCGATGCTCACAGTCCTTCTGTTTGTTTCGATATTGGTTCTTGTCTTTCTTAAGGTAACTGAATAGGGTAATCTTTATTTGATGACAGCGCTATTCCACTCTTCACGGAGTACGCCCATCTTGATAGCATCGAAATATTCACCATCTACAATGCGAGCTTTTCGAATACACCCTTCTTCAACCATTCCGATTTTTCGAGCTAATCTTATCATTCGGTCATTCCCTGACCAAGTTGAAATGCCAACCCTTACAACATCCATATTCTTAAAGATATAGTCTGTCCAGAGCGTAAATGCTTCTGTACCGTATCCTCCTGACCAGTATCTGGAATCAAAAATCACGATTCCATTACTGAGCCAATTGGTCACTTCATCTTCCCAATACCAATTCACGGTACCAATAAGTCTACGATCAACCTCGATTACTAAAAGCTTTCTAGTTTGGTCTGTTGCAATTCTATGAAAGTCATCATCTAGCGTTTTCTTAAATTCTTCCTTTTCCATTGCAGGTCTCTTGTAATAGGGTCCATTCCATTTAAGATGTTCCCGGTCTGCTGCTTCATAATTCCAGTAATAGAGATCATCTAGATCATCATCCTGTAAATCTCTTAATATGACCTTATCACCTTTAATATGTACCGATGACATATCCAACACCCCCTTTACGGTAGAAGTATACCATTATTCTAAAAAGAGTAAAAAAACCTCTGCCAATTGATGGATGGCAGAGGTTTCATGTTTAACAGCTTTCAAAATAGGAAATTGTTAGATAGGTTAGCTTGCTTTTCTCTGTTCTTTCTTTTTCTTTTCTTCCATGATTAAGTCGTGATCAGCAGCTTTAATGAACGAGGCACCCAACATTGACATAATGATTAGTAATGGGAATGCACCGAGTATACTAGCTGTCTGTAGGCTGGAAAGTCCGCCGATGTACATTAAGATCAATGGTAGCAAGGATAGTGCAAAAGCCCAAAATAGGCGGTTCCATTTTACAGGCTCATCTTCCACATAGTTCTGAACGACTGCAGCCAGGATATATGAACCAGAGTCGAACGTCGTTGATAGGAAAATGACTGCAAGAATAAGGAATACCGGGATCACAATCCAGTCTAAAGGTAATTGTTCAAGTGTGCCCATGATAGCTGCTGGTGCACCTTGGTTATTCAACACATCAACGACAGAGAACTTACCGCTAAGCTCAAGGTATAGACCATAGTTTCCGAGTAGGCCGAAATATAATACACAGCCGAGTGTACCGTAAAGGATGGTACCAAGGATAATTTGCTTCACTGTTCGTCCTCTTGAAATTTTAGCGATGAACAATCCGATGAATGGTGCGTAAACAAGCCACCAAGCCCAATAGAACACAGTCCAGTATTCTGGGAAACTCGTCTTTTCAAACGGGCCAAAGTTATTGAATGGTTCTGTCCATGTCGCCATATGGAAGAAGTTGTCCGCAATCAATCCAAGGCTGTTTACCGTCGTTTCTGCTAAGAAAACAGTAGGTCCGACGATAAAGACGAATCCTAATAGTAAGAAGGAAAGCCATAAGTTGATATCACTTAAGACCTTGATTCCTTTTTTCAGTCCAGAGTAAGCACTGATTGCAAAGATCGTCGTACATATGACTAGAATATAAGTTTTAAGGGAAAGGGATTCTTCCCATCCAAACATGTTGTTCAATCCTGCTGCGATTAGAGGCGTACCGAGAGCAAGTGTAGTACCTGCGCCTCCCAATAGTCCGAAAATGAACAGGACATCAATGACTTTTCCTAATGGACCATCAGCAAGTTTACCGATTAATGGACGGCATGCTTCACTGATTTTAAGTACAGGTTTCTTACGAACATAATAGAAGTAGGAAATCGGTAATGCCGGTAAGCAATAAATTGCCCATGCGACCGGACCCCAATGAAAGATTCCATAAGATGATGCCCATTGAATCGCTTCAGTGGAATTCGGCTCTACTCCGAGTGGAGGACTTGTATAATAATAAGCCCATTCGATTGTTCCCCAATAAAGGACACTTGATCCAATTCCTGCACAGAATAGCATAGCTGCCCATGAGAAGTTGGAAAACTCCGGTTTGATATCTTTCCCCATTTGTATTTTCCCAAATCGACTGAATGCGATATAGAGGAGGAAAATAAGAACTCCTAAACCGAATACTAAGTATAAAACCCCAAAATTACCTGTTATGAATGAATTCATTGCCAGTACAACAGCTTCCCCTTGTTCAGGATAAAGAATCAAAGGTACGGTTACGGCAAGTAATAAGACAAAAGCTCCTATGAACGTTGGCCAATCTATTATTCTTTTCTTATCCACCAAATCTCTCCCTTGATATTTTTTTTCACGATTTATAATTTTACACGAATCCTGTCGAATGTAAAATTTATATTTTATTTATTCGAAAATTATAAAATTTGGAAGCGTTTTCACATAGCGATTAAATGGTAAGAAATAACCATAAAAGGATGAAATGAAATAAATAACTTCTTTTAAATGTAATTTATGTAGTAATAAAGTAACTATTTCGTTAAGTTATTTTAGACCTACCGAAACGATGAGGTTAGTCAACATCTCAAAAGGGCTACCTTTAGGAGAGACGAACATGATCTCTTATTAAAAGAAGAAAAGCTATATCAATAAGATATTTCTTTTCTTTGGAATCAACATTAACTAGTAAAATAGCTTTCAATAGTTTGAATAATAAAGTGGATAGAAAGATTCATTGGGAAAGAAGAAGTAGAAATTACGATATTCTTGACGAAAATCAGGGGGTTCTTTCCCAATATGACATGGAAGGAAATCAGCATGTGGATGGACAATTCCTATATTAAAGCGCGCGCAATGAAATTTTTGGGGAGGTAGTTTTTTGAAAGTATCAAAAGCATTTCTTTCTATGTCATTAGCACTTTCTGTCGCACTTGTCCCAGGACTAACTGAAGCTAAAAATGCATCAGCTTCTGAAACACCTAAGGTGGAAGTATTACCGAAAGCGAAAGAAAATACGAATGAACGAAGTATGAAGCCTGCTAAAGTGGAATCAAGCTCCACTGCAAAGATCCTGAATGCTCAAGGGAAAGAAATTGGAAAACGAACATTCAAAAGCAATACCTTGAACAACAAATCAATGGTGCAAGCAGCAGCTGCAACCAGGGTCGTAACCGTATTGGCGGTTGCAGATGAGGAATATAGAGCACAGTACAGTGACTGGCAAACTCGTATCCAGAACGCTGTTGAGAGTGCAGATAACGCTTTCTATCGTGATCATGACATCGATTTCCAAGTGCAAGCTGTAGGGAATTGGTACTCAGAAGGTAGCAATGCATCTCAAATCTTATCCGATCTTAGTAACGACTGGAGCGGATACAGCTATGACTTTGTTGTAGGTTTCACCCGTGATGCGAATTTCGATGCTGGAGGAATCGCTTACGTTTACTCTTCTGCACCAAGCGGAAGTGCATTCAGTGTAAACTTGGACCAGGGTACAACCAATACCTGGCATGCTGCTCAGCATGAGTTTTCACATAACTTCGGACTCGGCCATGATCCGCAAGGTAGTGGAATCAAATGCATTATGAATTACGATTATTCGTATAGCGTCGATTATTGGGCTCAACACCACGATGACCAGATTGAACAAAACGAATATTGGTACGGAAGCTAATATTCTTAACAAATGAGGCTGACAAGATTGATCAGCCTCATTTTTTTCTTTACAATAGAACATACGTTCGGTATAATCGTAATTGTGATACCCCCTAATCTGCATAAACACACTTCTTTGCTGCGTACAACATGTTACGCAGCTCTTTTTTTAACTTTGTAATGTAAAAAAATGTTAGATTTACAGATGCAGTCCTATATAATAGAAACAAACATATGAAGAGAGGCTGGTGTTTAAGTGAATTTCTTCTTGGAAGATTCAAATCTTACATTTGTCCTGAAGCAATATTTGGAAGGTCCGATGCAGGAATGGGCTTATAATCAACTCAATGAGCTTGGAAAGAAGTGTGGAACAGAATTTGACGAACGAGCGCGCCACACTGATCGGGAAGGACAGCCGAAATTAATCAAATATGATCGATTCGGAAACGATATTTCACAGGTGTGGTTGAATGAGGGATACAAAAAGACCGTGGAGGAGACGTACAAAACAGGTATTGTTGGCTATATCCACAAAGAAATTCCAGAACTGAATCAAAAAGGGAATTATGTTTATTCCTATGCACAAGGTTATTTGCTTTCCCAAACGGAGCCAGGCTTCTATTGCCCTGTTACGCTAACCATGGCGACGGCCTATTTGTTGGATCATTACGCGGATCAAAAGCTGAAAGATAAATTCCTGCCACACGTTCTTTCTACAGGTGAAACAGAGCTCTATGAAGGAGCGACCTTCCTTACTGAACGTCAAGGGGGTTCTGATGTTGGTGCGAACGAGACGATTGCAGTAAAGGATGGAGATCATTTTCGACTGACAGGTGAAAAGTATTTTGCAAGCAATGCAGGGGCATGTGGAGTGGCAACGGTGTTGGCAAGGATGGAAGGAGCACCCAAAGGAACAAAAGGGTTGAGCTTGTTTCTCGTCCCTTGGAAGAAAGATGATGGTTCGCTGAACAATATCAAGGTCAGAAGATTAAAGGATAAACTTGGTGTTAGAGCCGTCCCTTCAGCCGAAGTCGAATTTGAAGGTTCCAAAGCATATTTGATTGGAGATGCATCAAAAGGTTTTTATTACATGATGGAAGCCTTGAACTTATCAAGAGTATGTAATGCCATTGCATCCGTAGGAATTATGAGAAGAGCATACATTGAAGCTAAAAAGTATGCCGAGCAACGTGAGGCATTCGGAAAGAATCTTATAGAATATCCAATGATTCAGGAAAACCTCGTCAATCTGACGAGTAGGCAAGAGGTACAGTTAGGGGCTTTGTTTCGTCTCATTTCCCTATTTGATCGTGTGATGCAGAAAGAAAACAATCGTGTATCTGAAGAAGAAAAGGTTCTTCATCGACTCTTGATTGCTTTAATGAAATTGAGAACGGCAGAAGAAGCTGTTACATTTTCCCACGAAGCAATAGAAATGCACGGTGGTAACGGTTATATAGAAGATTTCGTGACCCCAAGGCTGCTCAGGGATGCTCAAGTATTAACGGTTTGGGAAGGGACAGCAAATATTCTTGGATTAGAAGTTCTAAAATTAACAAATCGTTACAAAGCTGATCAAATCTTCGTAACGTATTTGCGTAAGCTAATGACTGGACTCCCAGATCATATTACACCTTATACAGATGATATCGAGTCAGGCTTAGAGCATTTACATGAGACCCTTACACATGTACAAAGGCTTGAGCCGGATCATCAGACCTATCATTCTAAACGGATAGCCAACCTCATGGCTGATCTATATTTGAGTGTTTCGGCAATGAAAGAGGCTGAGATGGGGGGAGAACGAAAACTGCTCGTTGCTCGGCAATTTTGCAATCAAATTTGGAGAAAGAACCAGCTAGATAGAGAGTCCCTGCCAATTGAGTATTTCGATGTCTTCATGAATCCATCTTCAGAACTAATGCCCGACGTGACCATAAAAAAGACATGATTTCATGCACAAAAAATAGACAGCCCTTTCAGTTCAGGTCTGTCTATCCTTCCTGTTTAACATGGCATCGTCGTTTCTTTTTGCTTGCGTAGTTCATCGAGGCGATCCCAAATTTCCATAAACCAATCTTTATCTTTGGTCAGTAGAGCGACATCAATAAGATTTTCAAGGAAAGTCTCCTGGTCATCAATCGATTCTGTCAAAGGTTGGATTCGGTGGATGAACGTTTCAACCGTTTTCCCTACGATCTTGTGATGATCAGACTGTGTCACAACAATTTTGACAGTACCGTTAGCAGGATGAATCGAATGAATAAATCCTTGTAAAATCTCGTCATTAATTGTTTTCCCCCTGACCCAATCTCCATTCTGGAAAATCGGTAGCTTTAGGCTACTCATTTCGAATTCCTCCTATCCATTTGGTATTTGTATGGTTTTTACATAGTCCAAAAGCCTGTGAAGTCTATACTTTTTTATTTTTATCTTGTGATTTGTTTACTAGGTTATTACCCCGTTTTTTCGACAATTAACCCTATTTATATCAAAAATCTATAAAACAACCATTTAATTTCATTAATTGTACGAAAATTCTAAAATTAGTAGGATTTAATACCGCTCATAAAGAATTAACTAAATAGATTGCTAGAGATAAGGAGGATTCGTAGTCAATTAGCATCAGTGCTCGAGGATAAAATGAAAAACATATTCTCTCTATTAGAAGGAGGAACAAGTATGTATGTAACGATTGGAAAGTTGTTTAGTCAAACCGTACAGAAGTTTCCCAACAAAGAGGCACTAGTGGATGCAGGAACGAATCAACGTTGGACTTATTCAGAATGGAATATGAAAGTTAATCAGCTTGCCAATGCACTGGTTGAGTCAGGCGTAAGGAAGGGAGACCGGGTATCTACTTACTTATTTAACAATATGGAATTTGCAACGACATTTTTTGCATGTGCCAAGATTGGAGCTGTTCTCAACCCGATAAACTTCCGGCTAAAAGCACAAGAAGTCGCCTATATTTTAGAAGATGCAAAACCGACCGTATTCTTGTTCGAATCGATGCTCGAGCCTTATGTTGCTGCGATTCAGGAGAAAGCAGAGGATACGTCTTTCTGGTGCATTAGTGAAAAATGTCCTTCTTATGCAGTGGATTATCATGAACGAATCAACAACTGTTCCGATGATGAACCCAAGATCGAAGTAAGTGAAAACGACCTGTACGCCATCATGTATACAAGTGGAACGACTGGTAGGCCGAAAGGGGTCATGCATCGTCACAGAGACATGGTTGAACAAAGTTTAGCATGTATTGCCATGATTGATATTACGGAGAACGATCGAGGCTTGGTTGGTGCACCGCTGTTCCATTGTGCGGAATTACATTGTTGCTTCCTGCCAAGGGTCCATGTGGGAGCGACGAATGTCATCATTCATCACTTCGATCCTCAACAGGTATTGGAAGTGATTGATCGAGAGAAAATCACGGTTTTCTTTGGAGCTCCGACGATGTGGAATATGATTCTACAGCAAGATCTTTCTTCCTATAACAGGAGTAGTTTGAAGTACGGGCTATATGGAGCTGCTCCTATGGCACCTGCACTCGTAAGGGCATGTAAGGAAAAACTTGGAGTCGACCTAATTCAAGCTTATGGTATGACGGAAATGGGACCTGCAATCACCTTCCTATCCAAGGATGAACAACTCTCAAAAGCAGGATCAGCGGGCAAAGCATTCTTAAACCATGAGATCCGCGTCGTCCAAACGAATGAACATGGCCCATCAGATCCTGAAGATATTCTTGCACCAGGTGAAATCGGTGAAATCATTGTACAAGGACCGAGTATGATGGTTGGTTATTATAACCGTGAGGAGGCATCCAAGTCAGCAATGTATAAAGGCTGGTATCATACCGGAGACCTTGGATACATGGATGAAGAGGGGTACCTCTATGTTTCTGATCGAGTGGATGACATGATTATATCAGGGGGAGAGAATGTGTATCCTCGTGAGGTGGAAGATTTGCTTTATGAACATGATGGTGTGCTTGATGTGGCCGTTCTCGGTACGCCAGATGAGAAGTGGGGCGAAAAAGTCACTGCTGTCATCGTGAAGAAAGACAAGGAACTGAATGAAGAAGTTTTAGAGGAATTTTGTAAATCAAGTACTGCATTAGCAGATTACAAACGTCCCCGACAGTACATTTTCGTAGATGATCTACCGAGGAACGCAAGTGGTAAAATCCAAAAATTCTTACTCAAAAAACAATTCAAACGTGACCGTGAAACACAAATGCCATAGAAGTCAGGGAAGAGGAGGGTCTTATGACAGCTAGATATTTGCAAGAAGAACATCAAATCTTCCGGGAGGCCTTTCGTAAATTTCTTCAAAAAGAGGCCTATCCAAATTACGACCAATGGGAGAAGGATCGGCTCATACCCCGATCGTTTTGGAAAAAGATGGGGGATAACGGGTTCCTTTGTCCATGGGTTGATGAATCGTATGGGGGCTTGAATGCTGACTTTGCATATTCCGTCGTTTTGTTGGAAGAGATGGAGCGAGTTGGTTCGAGCTTGGTCGGAATCGGTTTGCACAACGATATTGTAACTCCCTATATTTCAGAATATGGAACAGAAGAACTAAAACAGCGTTGGCTTCCAAAATGCATTAGTGGTGAATTCATTACTGCAATTGCGATGACTGAACCGGGCGCTGGTTCCGACCTTGCAGGCATCCGTATGACCGCTCGAAAAAATGGAGACCATTACATTTTAAATGGTGAAAAGACCTTCATTACGAATGGGATTCATGCTGATTTGATTGTGGTTGTCTGCAAAACGGATCCAAAAGCGTCACCAGCCTATAAAGGTATCAGTTTGATGGTTGTCGAAAGGGGCACTCCTGGATTTTCCAGAGGGAAAAAGCTGGATAAGGTAGGACTGCATAGTCAGGATACTGCAGAGCTTATTTTTGAGGATGCTCGTGTCCCTGCTGAAAACCTCCTTGGTGATGAAGGGAAAGGATTCTATTACTTGATGCAGCAACTCCAACAAGAAAGGCTCATTGTAGCGATTGAAGCGGTGACAGCTGCTGAAGAAATGCTGAAGCAGACGATCGAATATGTGAAAAATCGAGAAGCGTTCGGTAAGAAAATCAGCGACTTCCAGAGCATTCAATTTCGAATTGCGGAAATGGCTACTGAAGTTGAAATTGGCAGGACGTTTTTGGATGACTTAATTGATCATCACATCCAAGGCAGAAATGTGGTCAAAAAAGTGTCTATGGCTAAATACTGGACGACAGAAATGGCCCGGAAGGTTGCAACGGAATGCATGCAGCTTCATGGTGGTTATGGCTACATGGAAGAATATGAGATTGCAAGACGCTACAGGGATATTCCGGTTGCATCCATCTATGCAGGTACAAATGACATAATGAAGACGATTATAGTAAAGGAATTAGGATTATAGAAAACAATTGGGCTGATCGAATGAATCAATAACGGTCAGCCCATCATTCCTAAACATTGTACATAGGTTCATAAAGGAGACGGTAATAAATGAAGAAAATCGGAGTCATCGGTGCTGGCTTGATGGGAAATGGGATTGCTCAAGCTATGGCGATGAAAGACAAACAAGTGATTTTACAAGATATCACAGAGGACGCTTTATCTAAAGCCCGTCATAAAATTGAGAAAAGCCTGGCACGTCTTGAAAAAGCAGGTCACATCAACCATGACGAGGCCAAGCGAACACTTTCCAACATCACGACGACGAAAGAGCTTGAGCAGGCGTGCCAGGATCGTGACTTGATTATTGAAGCGGTTCCTGAAAATCTCGAATTAAAAAAATCAATTTTTGAAAAGCTTGATCAATATGCGCCTAATCATACGATCCTAGCAACGAACACGTCAGAATTAAGTGTAACTTCCATTGCTGCTTCGACTGGTCGTACAGATCGAGTCATCGGAATGCATTGGTTCAATCCCGCTCCAATCATGAAATTGATTGAAATCGTAAAAGGGATTGATACCTCAGACAATACAGTGAAGGCAATTGAACAAGTTTCTGAAGATGTTGGAAAAGAAACGGTCCTAGTCAAAGATACACAAGGATTTGTCACGACAAGGGCACTTTCTGCGCATATGCTTGAATGTATGAGGATTTATGAAGAAGGTGTTGCATCCCTGGAGGATGTAGACAAGGCGATCCGTCTCGGTTTGAACTATCCGATGGGTCCACTCCAGCTTGCTGATTACGTAGGACTCGATACGATGCTGTTTGCGAGTGAGGGACTGGTTGAAGCGTTTGGGGACCGTTTCCGTCCGCCACAAATCTTAAGGAAGCTCGTCGAAGCGGGTCATTATGGAGTGAAAACAGGAAGAGGATTTTATTCATATGAATGATCAAGAAGTATTGGAGGGATCGACATGAACAGGGACGTGGTGATTGTTGAAGCGGTCAGGACAGCAATTGGAAAAAGAAAAGGGGCTTTTCGGAATACACATCCTGTTCATTTGGCAGGCAAAGTATTGGATGAAGTGACGAAGAGAGCGAAAGTTGATAAAGCTTTAATTGAAGACATCGTCATGGGATGCGTAACCCCTCACTCCGAACAAGGCTTCAACATCGGGCGTCTGGCTGCACTCGATTCGGGCTTTCCAGTGGAGGTTCCATCTGTCCAAATCAATCGGATGTGTGGCTCCGGTCAACAGGCACTTCATTTTGCCTCCCAAGAAATTTTGGCAGGAGATATGGATATCACCATTGCAGCAGGTGTCGAGAATATGACGATGGTACCGATCTTAAGCGATGGAAATGAGCATACCATCCCCGACTCATTAAAGGATAAATACAATTTCATACACCAAGGAGTATCGGCTGAACTGATTGCAGATCAGTATGGGTTAAAAAGAGAAGAGCTTGATCAATACGCTCTTGAAAGTCACAAAAGGGCGTTGAAAGCCCAAGCTGAAGGCAGATTTGAGCGGGAAATTGTCCCGATGATGGGACAAGATGCTGATGGTAATGCTATTGAAGTGACGATGGATGAAGGACCAAGGAAGGATACCTCATTCGATGCATTGACGAATTTAAAACCTGTATTCAAGCCTGACGGTGTCGTAACAGCTGGAAATGCAAGTCAAATGAGCGACGGTGCTGCAGCTGTTCTACTTATGAGTTCAGAAAAAGCTGCATCATTAGGGTTGAAGCCACGAGCCAGGATCCTCCAACGTGTCGTAGTCGGCTCCGATCCCACGATGATGCTTGATGGTGTCATTCCAGCTACAAGAAAAGTATTGAAGAAAGCGGGGATGTCGATTCAGGATATCGATCTCGTTGAAATTAACGAAGCCTTCGCACCAGTGGTTCTTGCCTGGCAAAAAGCAATCGGTTATCCACTGGAAAGGGTCAATGTAAATGGAGGTGCGATAGCATTAGGACATCCTTTAGGTGCGACTGGAGCAAAGCTGATGACCACTTTGTTACATGAGTTGGAACGAACAGGAGGAAGGTATGGACTACTGACCATCTGTATCGGACATGGAATGGCGACAGCATCTATTATTGAGCGTATTTAAAAGGAGGACTTGTATGAATTTAGCAATGGAACCCGTAAGAATGAGTGTTAAGGATGAAATTGTCCACATAGAATTGAATCGACCTGAGCGGTTGAATGCGATGAATGTAGAAATGGTAGATTGTTTAATTGAACGATTAGAAGAAATCATTAAAAGCGAAAAGAAGGTTGTCATCCTTTCTGGTGCTGGAACAGGCTTTTCATCAGGTGGTGACATTCAATCCATGAGTGCTGGAATATCCGATCCGTTATTCAAAGAGATCATGGGAAAAGTGAATGAAATGATATTGAAAGTGTTTACCCTACCCCAAATTGTTATATCCGCTGTCCAGGGTCCTGCTGCTGGTCTTGGGTTCAGTCTTGCACTCGCCTCGGATTACATCGTTGCATCCCAACAAGCGAGTTTCGGATTGAACTTCATCAAGGTCGGTCTCGTTCCGGATGGTGGATGCCACTATCTACTAAAGAAGAGAATCGGTTATCAACGAGCGAAGCACGCGATTTGGCAAGGAAAGACTTTCAGCGCTTCAGAATCAAAGGAGCTAGGAATTATTGATTATTTTGTTGAGGACGACCCGTTAGAGGCAGCATTTGAGCTTGCAGGAAAACATCTGAACCAACCTTTCCAGGCTCAAATCGAATCGAAGCTGATTCTGAACGCAACTGAAGTATTGGAATTGACGAAAATATTAGACTTAGAAAGTGAAGCACAGGGTAAGATGAGGAAGACAATCGAGCATAAACAACGGATTGAAGCCTTTCTGAACCGTGCTAAATAAGTTTGCAGGAACCAGGATACCATATTATTAAAATGGTTTCCTGGTTTTTGTCATTTTATAACGATAATTGGAAGTTTATCTCAATTTGTTATGTGGAAATAGAGATTGTAAGCATACATAAATCGTATTACCAGGAATCCCCAATGACAACTGTTTAATGATGTAATACAATAAAGCGTGGTATGCTTAATACTACTTTATTGAGGTGAATTATTGTGTCGTGGTTAGAATCAATCGTCGGATGGGGAAATGAGCTCTTATGGACTTATGTGTTAATTGCACTTCTATTAATTTTAGGGGTTTATTTTTCTATCCGAACAAATTTCGTACAATTTCGAATGATAAAAGAAATGGTGAAGCTTCTCGGTGAGGGAGCGACTGTTTCAAAGGACAAAAAAAGACGTGGGGTTTCGTCGTTCCAGGCTTTCAGTATAAGTACGGCTTCCCGTGTCGGAACAGGTAACCTTGCAGGTGTTGCTCTAGCGATTTCCCTCGGTGGACCAGGAGCGGTCTTCTGGATGTGGATCATCGCCCTGATTGGAGCAGCAACAGCATTTGTTGAAAGTACACTAGCACAGATCTATAAAGTCAAAGATGACTTCGGTTTCCGTGGTGGACCAGCGTATTATATGGAAAAAGGATTGAACAAACGGTGGTTGGGGATCCTGTTTTCGGTCTTGATCACATTCACGTTCGGTCTGGTGTTCAATGCTGTACAAGCAAATACGATCTCTCTTGCGTTTGAACAATCGTTTGGGTTGAATCGATTTGTTTTTGCAATCGTCATAAGTGCAATTGTTGCTGTTATCATCTTTGGTGGAATCAAACGAATTGCACGTGTAGCCGAGACGATCGTTCCATTCATGGCCATTGTCTACCTGTTGATTGCACTTTATATTTTAGTCGTCAATATCACTGAACTTCCATCCGTCATTGCTCTTATTGTAAAGAGTGCGTTCGGATTTGAAGAAGCAGTAGGTGGAGGAGTCGGGGCTGCGCTAATGAATGGTATCAAGCGTGGTCTATTCTCTAACGAAGCTGGTATGGGTAGTGCGCCTAATGCGGCTGCAACTGCAAACGTATCCCACCCAGCCAAGCAAGGTCTCATTCAAACATTGAGTGTCTTTACAGATACAATTTTGATTTGTTCTGCAACAGCATTCATGATTATACTTTCTGGCGTCTACACAGGTTCGAATGATGGAATCCAGTTGACGCAACAAGCAATGAATACACATCTTGGTGATTGGGCCGGCATAACAATTGCTGTGTTCATCTTCATGTTTGCATTTAGTTCAGTGGTCGGAAACTACTACTATGGTGAGTCCAACATCGGATTTATGCGTTCAGGAAACAAAAGCTGGATGTTCCTCTATCGTCTTGCAGTAATCGGAATGGTATTTTTCGGTTCTGTCGCGAAAATTGCGATTGTCTGGAGTCTAGCTGACCTATTCATGGCGTTAATGGCACTCGTCAACTTGATTGCAATCACCATGCTTGGAAAGATTGCATTTGCCACATTGAAGGATTATCTTGCGCAGAAGCGTGAAGGTAAAGATCCACTGTTCGACCCACGAACAGTCGGTCTTCACAATACAGAAGTGTGGGACGAAGAAAGGGAATACCGACAAAAAGCTTCAAGTGAATAATTCCTTTTCTCCTGAAAAGCCGGTCATCTATTGACCGGCTTTTTTTAAATAGGTACTGTTGTAGAATAAAAAATGATAAATTATCGATTTTATGATTTACAAGATATGAAATGCGGGTATTGCATAAACGTAAGGAACGGGGAGGCTGGTCAAATGAATGCACAAAAGGAAAGAATAAATAACTACATACAGACCTTTAATGTAAAGCAAGACTATGTAGAATGTCACCATATCAGTCGTGAAATGCTATTGGATGGTGACGATCCTCAACTTGCGAAGTGTCTTGCTACATTGTCTGCATTGATGGAACAAGCACAAAAGAAGAAGTGGACAGGATATAAGAAATTACATCGGAAGTTGTTAGAGCAGTTGGATGCCATGGAATTCCTCCCATTTGACGAAGAGGATTTGAGGCTGCAATTGCAGTTACTGGATGAACAAGTGGAGAATGATGCTGTGAATCCAATCATTCCGATCCAGCTTAGAATGTAAGTCTTTTATGTAGGCTCTGTTAGCTTTTATTGTTGATAAGAAAACAAAAGCGTAAGGCGGCGACTCCAGGGGGAAGCAACAGCTGAAGACCCCGCTGAGCGAGGAACGAGGTCTGTGAGGCTGAAGCGTTGCCCGCAGAAAGCGTCCGCCTGAAGCTGTTCAACAGACAGAGCCTTTATGTAAAAAAGCCACCCAAACGGGTGGCTTAATTCGTTTTATCGGCTGATGAACATTTGAGTCCAGTAATGTCCGTAGCTCCCTCCTTTAGCATATCCTACACCGATTTCTTTGTAGTTGCTTGATAGGATGTTTTTACGATGACCCTCACTGTTCATCCATGCATCCACTACTGCTTCAGCTGTACGTTGTCCAGCTGCAATGTTTTCTCCTGCTGTACGATAAGAAATACCGAAGTCTCTGATCATCTTAAATGGACTTCCGTAAGTAGGAGAAGTATGACTGAAGTAATTTTGTTCAATCATATCCTTTGATTTATACCGGGCAACTCTTGAAAGCTCCCAATTCTCTTTTAGCGGTTGAAGACCATGTTTCGCTCGTTCATTATTAACAAGCTGCACAACTTGCTTTTCAATGGATCTTACGCCGCTATTATCGGGAATGTTCAATTTTTGCCCAGGATAAATTCGATCTGGATTTTCGACTTGTGGATTCGCTTGAATGATTTCAGATGTACCAATCTGATAGTATGAAGCAATCTTCCACATCGTATCACCAGATTTGACTGTATGGGATGAAGCAGCTGAAGATTCATTATGAATACCCGCGACTAGAGTGACAGACAACAATAGTGTGAGTAGTTTTGTAAGTGTTTTCATACTAAAAGTATTACAAATTCTAGCAAACTATTAAAGCGGTAATTTATGGCATAACCATACCAGCTTTTTACTTTATTTTTATTACTGCACCATCAATTCGTTTAAATCCCCTGATGGAGGCCAACTCTTCAACAAGCTGGAGTGCCGCTTTATCCTTCCTTTTGGCCTCAATCATAATGTCTGCATCCTCGCCGTATTGGATCAAGCTTTTTATGAATGGTAGGGCAAATTGAATATCAACGTATTCTGCATGTGCACGGTATTCCTTATCCGTCTTCGGCGAAGACAAATGGAATTTCGGAGGATAGTCGACCTTATCCCAGGTTGAAAATATCTCAGGTAGCAGTTCGTCTACTTTATCCTCACCCGGATTTGCCCAGTGGTGATGATAATCAAACACAAATGGTAGGGAATGTGCCTTACAAACGTCCAATGTTTCCCGAGAAGTATAAGTTTTATCATCATTCTCAAGAGTGATTTGATGCTTAATCGTCCTATCCAGCTTTTCAATATTTTCATGAAAGCGTTCAATGGCTGTCGATTTGTCGCCATAGACCCCACCAACATGAATATTCATATTTGCCTGTTTATGTACACCCATCATTTTGAGCATCTCATAATGATATTCCATGTCTCTGATTGCATTTTCTGTAACCCGATTGTTCGGACTTGTGAAGAGGGTATATTGATTAGGGTGAAAACTGACCCGCATTGAATACTTTTGGATGAGCTCCCCGATCTCTTTGAATTTGTCTCGGAAAGGGGTGATGTAATCCCACAGAACCTCTGGATGGGTTGCAAGCGGCACGATGGATGAAGACAGCCGATATACATGGATTCCTTGAGCAATGTTGTAGTAAACCGCTCGTTTGGTATTTTCAATGTTTTTAGCAGTCACACGAAGGAGTTTTTCCTTCCTATCATTCTTATCAAGCTTCTTCCAATTCGTGAATGTCAATGTATGTGCAGGGGTGGATTCCCATAAATTCAAAGCTGTTGATACATATCCAAAACGAAGGATCATGTCGATCAGGTCTCCTTTTGCCGATGAAGATAACGTTATTATTTGCTTCTTCCCTATACATATGTGAGAAGAAACAAATTCCAATCAAAAGAATTATCTTGTATACCCTTCAGGTTTTTGATAAAATACAAGCAATTAAATTTTTGGCCACACTTCGTATGTAAATGAAGTGATGGTAGAGGCGCGGAAACCATCAGTACTTTGCATGAAGAGATTGAGCTCTGACGAGTGCAAAAGGAAAGGGGAATTCGCCGAAGCTGGGTGGTGCCTCAACCATGATCCAGCTGGACCTGTATTGAAGAAATGCAGGGCTGTCATACGACCCATCCCTGAAGTCGTATGGAGGACTATCTCACGCAAGGGAATAAGTGTGGCAGACGTTGAGGATTGACGCTCAAGTCTGACGTATCGTTTTTTCAATCCACCATTTTTTATGGTTGTTTGGAAAGCCCGTCACACGTTGAGATGTCAATCCTTTTTTTAGGCTCTGTTAGCTTTTATCGTTGATATTAAAGAAAACAGAAGCGTAAGGCGGCGACTCCAGCGGGAAAAGCAACAGCTGAAGACCCCGCAGACCAAGGAATTAAGGTTCTTCGACTAAAAACCCACCACGTCCTATGGTGAACGTCGAAGTCACCACATCCTGTGGAAGTGAGGCTGAAGCGTTGCCCGCGGAAAGCGTCCGCCTGAAGCTGTTCAACATCAAAAACAGCCTTGAACAGATACTTAAAGAGATGAAAGGAATGGAATCATGGCGTTAATCGTTCAAAAATATGGTGGCACATCTGTAGAATCAGTGGAAAGAATCAAAAATGTAGCTGATCGGATCATAGAAACAGCTCAGCAAGGAAACGAGGTTGTTGTCGTCGTTTCAGCAATGGGGAAAAGTACGGATGAGTTAATCCATTTAGCCAAATGCATTTCTGACCAGCCTTCTAAAAGAGAGATGGATATGCTTGTCTCAACAGGTGAACAAGTCTCTATGTCATTGCTTGCAATGGCACTTCAGGAAAAAGGCTATGATTCGATATCGCTTACGGGGTGGCAGGCCGGTATTGCTACGGAATCGGTACACGGTAATGCAAGAGTTATGGACATCGATCCGAAACGCATCACCGCGCACCTAGCAACTGGAAAGATTGTCATAGTTGCTGGGTTCCAAGGGCTTACAGAAGAGAAGGAGATTGCTACTCTCGGTAGAGGTGGTTCTGACACAACAGCTGTGGCTTTAGCCGCTAGGTTAAATGCTGAAAAGTGTGAGATATATACGGATGTTACCGGCGTCTTCACGACGGATCCACGGGTTGTGAAAGGTGCTCGCAAACTAGAGGCAATCTCGTACGATGAAATGCTTGAAATGGCGAATTTAGGAGCAGGGGTCCTACACCCGAGGTCTGTTGAATTTGCAAAGAATTATGATGTGCCGTTAGAGGTGCGATCCAGTATAGAAAAAGTCACAGGTACGAGGATAGAGGAGGAAGTAGCAATGGAAGGAAATTTGATGGTGAGAGGAATTGCGTTCGAGGATAATGTAACGAAGGTGACGGTACATGGTTTGCCTGATGAAATGACGACACTATCGGCCCTCTTTACAACCTTATCAAACAGCCAGATCAACGTAGATATCATTATCCAGAATACAAATGGGAACGAAACAACAGATATCTCTTTTTCGGTTGATTCAGAGATATTGACGTATACACTTGAAGTGTTGAGTCAATATCAGGATCAGTTGAAATTCGATCATATCTCTTATGAAGAAAACCTTGCCAAGGTTTCGATTGTAGGGTCAGGGATGATTTCCAACCCAGGAGTCGCTGCTAAAATGTTCGACGTGCTTGCGGAAAATCAGATTAAAGTCAAAATGGTCAGCACATCTGAGATTAAGGTTTCAACGATTGTGGAGAGTATAACGATGATTTCTGCAATTGAATGCTTGCATGAAGCATTTGAACTTGATGCCCGTCAACCGGTGCAAACCGTTTAGCAGAAGAAAGGACAACTTTAGAGAAGAAAAAAGAACATCAAAAGAAATAAAAAGCCGAAACTCTCAATTGGAGTTTCGGCTTTGATCGTTTATCTTTATGCAACATCATCGAGTTTTTGAAGGTTACCGATACGTTGGTCAGGATCAGGGTGAGTTGAGGATAGATTCGCCCATAAACCTTTTGTAGCACCTGTATCCATGGCATTGAATTTATCCAGGACAACAATTAGTTCATTTCCATATCCACAATCGTAAGCAAACTTATCTGCTTCATATTCATTTTTCCGAACAGAGTTCATAACCAATACGGTTCCGAACTTCGTCCATAACCACATGAGACCAACCAATACGACATCGATGAGGAAGGTGACGATGAGAGAGCCGAAACTGCGGTTGGCTATGCTAACACCTATACCGATGGCAGACACAATGACTCGATAAAGGACGAACATGGCAGTTACAATCATATTTCCAACCGTGACAAGGAGGATTAAATCCGTGTCTTTATTGGAAAGGTGTCCGAATTCATGGGCAAGTGTTGCTTTAATTTCCTCATCACTATACTCCAATAAGCCTTTCGTTAAACAAATGGTTTTCCGGCCAGTGGCGAAAGCATTTGGACTTGAATCATTGCTGATGAATAACTGAACATTGTCAGGAATGGTCGGATCGAGCTTCTTCGCTTTTTCATAGACTTCATTGAAAAGGGGCTCAAGACGTTCGATATGTTCTTTCCGGGCAAGCTTCTTACATCCTTGTTGAACGCGTAGAATCCATTCACCAATTGGAGATAAGGCGATTAATAGAGAGGCCGTATAAAGAACAATGCCTGTAATTGGATCGCCAAATAGAGCAATAACTAAAAAAGTGTTTAAAATAAGAAAAACGATGATACCGATGTTTTGCTTTTTTACTAATCGTTGTAGAAGATCAATTATGTACATATTCCTTTTTCCCCCTTAAATATACGAGTTAAAGCTAGTAAAACATACCCCCCTTTCTGCATTCCTTAAATTAACAATCTAGATCGATTTTAACATTAAATTGTCAAAAAATGTTGTTTAATTAGAAAAAAGCGGTAAAAAAGGCACACTCATTTATGAGCATGCCTCTTCCGCAAATATCACCCTTTTAACCTTAGCTCCAGGCGGTCTGTTGTTTTTAGATTATTAATCGATTGTGCACCGGTTCCAAACATGGCGATTTTACATTCAAGCTCGATTTGTTCTAACACCTCTACTAAAAGATCTTCAGATTCGATCGCAGGCTGAAGGACCGAGCGACCAAACCCGACGATATCAGCACCTAACGCAATCGCTTTAGCGGCATCAAGTCCGTTTCGCATTCCTCCACTACCGATCAAAGGGCACTCAGGGACTTTTTCATTGATTTCACGAATGCATCGCGAGGTGGGAATTCCCCATTCTCGGAACGTTTCAGCTGCGCGTCGTTTCAAGGAATCCGTTTTGTTCCGATATTTCTCAACCTGACTCCAAGTCGTGCCTCCTGCACCAGCCACATCGACAAACGCCACGCCACGCTCATACAATTCTTTGGCGAGCTCATGACTGATTCCCCAACCAACCTCTTTAACACCTACAGGGACGGATAAGTCTTTACAAACTTGCTCAATTTTCGCTAGAAGCTCTTTAAAGTTGGTATCACCTTCAGGCTGGAAGATTTCCTGTAAACTGTTTACGTGCAAGACAAGGGCATCAGCTTCAGTAATTTTTACCGCTCTAAGACATTGCTCACTTCCATATCCATAGTTGAATTGGACAGCTCCAAGATTTGCAATGATTGGAACTGTAGGAGCGTAATCACGTACATTAAACGTGTAGGCTGTGTCAGGGTTTTCGATGGCTGAGCGGACAGAACCAGTTCCCATAGCCCATCCTTTAGCCTCCGCAACGATTGCGAGTGTACGATTGATCTTCCAAGCAATTTCCGTTCCACCAGTCATCGAGCTGATTAGAAAAGGGGTACGCATACGCTTGCCGAGAAATTCTGTTTCTAAGCTGATTTCCGAAAAATCAATTTCTGGTAAAGCAAGGTGACGAAATTGATAATCGTCAAATCCCGTCGTGACGGTTTGGGCTGTAACTTCTTCATTTAGAACGATATCGATGTGCTCGGATTTTCGTTTCGAAGTGCGATCTTCGTTCGTCATCAGTACACTCCTCTCAAATTTTCTCTATACACACTACATCAATCTCTTCTTATTTTGTGCCGTCATAAAGAAAGTATGATGCAAATAGTAGATGTTAATAGTTGTATTTTAGCAAATTCTTTAATCGTAAATGATATATTTTCTTTTGTTATACACCAAGCATGGTTTTGTTGAGGTGCTGCATAATATAGGCAATAGAAAAAGTAAGGGGCGAAATCATGATTTTCTATAGGTCTATCTTAATCCTTACAAGCATGACCATTCTTATTGTAATGATGTTGCTTTTCCCAAAAACAACCATGTCTGCAGAAGGCATGCCTTATTATGGGAAGACGTTTTCCCAGCCGGACCAAGTTCAGATTTTATATTCTGAGCCTGAAATGGATTTTGGAACGCCTGCCTTTCAAAAAGAGAGGGAGGCCTTTACAACGCAAGAAGAACTAATACGGTTCATCGTGAGACTAGATGACAGCAGCAATCACCTAACAGTAAAGACAATTGGACAGTCAAGTGAAGGACGAGCGATACCGGCACTGTTCTTTTTTAAAAGGGGCGGTGACAATCTATTGAAACCCACCATCTGGCTGCAAGGTCAAATTCATGGGAACGAGCCTGCAGGTGGAGAAGGTGTACTTGTCATCGCAAAAAGACTGACGGAGGAGCTTGGTGAAAAAGTACTCGATCATGTGAATATCATTATCGTTCCAAGAGTCAATCCCGATGGCTCATACCGTTTTCAACGCGGGATGGACAATGACTTGGATGGGAACCGGGATTATCTTAAATTAGATCTCCCTGAGACCAAGGCAATCCGCACACTATTTAACAAGTATCAGCCTGAAGTCGTGATTGATGCCCATGAATATACAATTGGAGAACAATTATTCAGTACCTTCGGTGAAGCGGGCTACCTCAAGTATCATGATCTTTTGCTCCTTTCGGGTAAGAACCTCAATATACCAAAGAGGATTCGTGATCTCTCTGATGATTTGTTCATCAAAAGAACACATAACAAATTGACCGAGTCAGGTTTCTCTGTGAGTAACTATTATGTTGCGGATGTTGAGGATGAAAAAGTGATTGTGAAAGAAGGTGGAACGACGCCGAGAATCGGACGAAACGCACTCGGCCTAACGCCTTCCATTTCAGTCCTTGTAGAATCCAGGGGGATTGGAATTGGTCGTGAACAGTTTAAAAGAAGAGTAACGGTTCAAGTTGAAGCGATTACGGAGTTAATCAAAATAACAGCTGGCGATGCCAGGAAAATTAAAAGGCTCGTCTGGTCTGAGCGGGCCAAAATTGTAAATAAAGGTCTCCATGTCAACGACGAAGATTGGATTGTGATTCAAGATGAAAGGAAAGAGCTTGACGGTCGAAGACTAGAAGTCATTGATGTGAAGCGTGGGGAGGTCATACGTATTCCCGTCCAGTATTTCAGTTCAACGGATGCCGAACCGGTATTAATCAGAGAGAGGCCTACGGCTTATCTAATTGATTCTGACCAAATAGTGGTTGTAGAGAAATTGAAACAAAATGGTGTTAAAGTTTATCAGCACCCTTATGATGTGAGGCTGCCAGTTGAATCGTTTATTGTGACAGAAAAGAAAGACGGGGGAGACTACGAAGATCACCGGTTGACCCATGTGAAAACAAAGGTAACGGACCAGAATCTTGTATTCAAACGTGGTACATATGTCGTTCTGACCGCACAACCAGCCTCGAATATAGCAGCAATTGCGCTTGAACCGGAATCTGAGGACAGCTACGTAACCTTCAATCTTGTTCCAACTAAGCTGCATACACGACTTCCGATCTATCGTTTTGTTCAAAACCTCAACCCGATGAAACCACTGCAGTCCATTATGGACTACAGAGAATAAGGTGTGGGGGATTACTATGGATACAGTTGTAAGCGTATCCAGAAAGTAGACATTCATAGTACAATGTAGAAAAAGAGACGAAATGGGATATCCAGATGAAAAACGATCAGGGGAAAAAGGTAACTTTTATAATGATGCTATCCGTGCTTGTCCTAACAGCTTGTGTTCCGGTAGAATCTCCCCCCACATGGGAGAAGGGAATGTGGGTATGGCATCCTACGGAATCCATTACCACGGAAGAAGCGCGTGGAGATCTTCTATCGTTTTCTAAAAGGAAAAAGATAAACGTTATTTATTTGTATACTGGTGAAGAATTGTTGAAGGAGCAAACGAAACACTACCAAACCTTCATAAAAGCAGCTTCAGAAAGTGAGATTCAAGTATACGCATTAGTCGGCTCACCTGAATGGGCTAAAATCGAAAACCATTCCGAAGCGACAGACCAATTATCGAACGTGTTTACATACAATGAAAACTCGGCAGAGGATGAAAAGTTTTCAGGGATCCAGTTTGATATCGAGCCTTATCTGTTGGATGAATGGGAAAAAGAGCCCAAACGTGTAATGAATGAGTATGTAAGAGGGTTACATGTATGGAAAGAGGAAATGCGCTCCTACTCTGATGTAAAGGACTTCGAATGGATGGTGGCGATTCCATTTTGGTTTGATCATAAGGAATACGAGTTGACATATAAGGACGTAGGAAAACCTTTGGCAGAGCACATCATGGACATCGTAGGTTCAGTAGTGATGATGGCTTATCGGGACTTTGCAGAAGGAAGTGATTCCATCATCCGTCACGTCCAACATGAGGTCGATTATGCAACAGAACATGACTATAAAGTAATCATAGGAGTGGAAACCAAAGAACTAAAGTCAGAGGAGAAGGTGACATTCTTCCAGGAAGGTGAGACCTATATGATTGAACAGCTGCAAGTCGTTGAAAATCATTTCAAAGGTCAAAAAGGTTATCATGGACAGGCCATCCATGATTATGAAAGTTATAGAAAATTGAAAGATTGAATAACAAAGAGGCTGACCAAATGGTCAGCCTCTTTTGACTAAAAAATCATTTATCCGTTTCTTCATGGTCTGGGTAGGTCTTTTCCAATAAAGTATCCAATACCTTCTTTCGCAACTCGTCATCCAGTGGAGCAAGGCCGAAAATCTCTGAAAACCATAATCCGTCCGCTGCTAATCGTAAAATCGTCGCCTGCACGGGATCAATACCATCACTTGAAATGTTTTCTTGCCAATTGGCGTAGGTTTGCTGTAAGGGCTTCAATAGATCTGGATTAATGCCCTGTGCTGCAAGCATCCCCGCACTTGTTTCCGTATTTTTTAAGCTTTGGTCGTAGGTAGCTTTAATGAAGGCCCTAGTCCATTTTCCGTCACGATTGATGTCTTCGTACACAGCATTTTCAACATTTGTCCGATAAATGTTATTCATATGCAGGACAAGTCCTTCAACTAATGCTTCCTTACTTCTGAAATGATAAAGAAGCCCACCTTTACTCACTTCAGCTTCTTCTGCTACAGCATCAAGAGTCAATGCATCAATACCACGATTGTGCACAATTAAAGCTGCTGCTTCTAAAATTTTATCTCGTTTCGATTCTCTTGGCATGAATCTATACCTCTCAGTCAAGTTTTGATTCTTCTGTTTATCTTATCACGCCAATACTCCCTTTTCAATTTGTGCAATAAAATCGCATGATTAAACGATTTCTTCCTAAAATTTACGAAAAAATATAGTGGTATGGGTTGAAACTAAACAGTCTGGATGGTATAGTTTCAACTGAATTGAAATGAACCGAACAAAACAAATTTTCTTTTGAAGGAGGACGTTATTGTGAAAGGAAAAGTTATATTGACTGCAGCTGTAACTGGAGCGGGAGATACAACGGAAAAGAACCCGAATGTGCCGGTAACACCGAAAGAAATTGCCGACTCAGCGATTGAAAGTGCGAAGGCAGGTGCAACGGTAGCTCATATCCACGCTCGTGATCCGAAAACAGGTGGAATCAGTCACGATATTGACCATTATAGAGAAATTGTCGATCGTATCCGTGAATCAGAGACGGATGTCGTCATTAACATTACATCTGGCGGAGGGGGAGACTTCATCCCAAGTCTTGCAACTCCTGCAGCTGGTGGGGAAGGAACAGATATCCAGACACCAGAAGAAAGACATCGGCCGGTGGGTGAGTTGCTACCAGAAATGTGTACACTTGACTGCGGAAGTACGAACTTTGGCAACATGATTTATGTGAGTCCGACAGATTGGTTACGTGAACAAGCAAAGCTAATCCAACAAAGCGGTGTGAAACCAGAATTAGAATGTTTCGATACAGGACATTTGCGTTTTGCGAAGCAATTGATTAATGAAGGATTTATCGATGGAGATCCGATCTTCCAATTCTGCCTTGGTATCCCTTGGGGAGCAGAGGCGGATGCTGAAACGATGCTGTATATGAAGAATCGCTTACCTGAAAATGCACATTGGTCTGCTTTTGGAATTGGACGTATGCAAATGCCGATCGCGGCTCAATCAGCTCTCTTAGGCGGTAATGTACGTGTCGGATTAGAAGACAACATCTATCTGCGTAAAGGTGTACCTGCAACAAACGAGCAGCTTGTCGATAAAGCTGTGACAATGCTTGAAGGACATGGGATTGAACCAATGACACCGGATGAAGTAAGAGAGTATTTACAACTACGAAATCCATCTGGAGGGAAATAAACATGACCAAAGATATCAAGAAGATTACAGTCGTCGGTACAGGCGTCATCGGTAACGGGTGGATCACGCGATTTCTTGCAAACGGTTATGATGTGGTCGCGACAGACCCTGCTGAAGGGGCAGAGGACCGAATGCGTAGAGCAATTGAAAGTGCGTGGCCCTATGTGGAAGAGCTTGGACTTGCAGAAGGAGCTTCCAAGGATCGACTGACTTTTGAAAAAGATCTGGCAACCGCCGTAGCAGAGGCTGATTTCATTCAAGAAAATGTACCTGAAGTTGAGGATTTGAAAGAGTCCGTCCTTCAACAGATTGATCAACATGCAAAACCGGATGCGATTATTGCATCCAGTACTTCTGGTATCAAGCCGTCGTACTTGCAACGTGGTCTCCAGCATCCTGAACGGTTTGTAGTGGCTCATCCATTTCATCCTGTTTATATTCTGCCATTGGTAGAGGTTGTACCAGGTCAATCGACCACAAAAGAAAACACCGATTCCGCCGTTGAATTTTTTGAAGGAATGAAGATGAAAGCGTTGCTTGTCCGCCATGAAATTGAGGGGCATATCGCTGACCGGCTGATTGAAGCGATCTGGCGTGAATCTCTTCACATTGTAAATGAAGGAATTGCGACCACTGAGGAAGTCGACCAAGCGTTCATTTATGGAGCAGGATTACGTTATGCACAATACGGTCCATTCCTAACCTTCCATTTGGCAGGAGGCGAGGGTGGTATGCGTCATATGCTCAAGCAATTCGGTCCAGCGTTGAAGAAGCCGTGGACAAAGCTTGAAGCTCCAGAACTGACGGATGAATTGCATGACCGTGTTGTAGCAGGATGTGAAGAGCAATCAGGAGCGTGCAGCTTATCAGACCTTGATAAAAATCGGAATGAATTCCTTGTTAAACTATTGGAGCTTGTAAAGGATCATTGGCCAGAAGCGAAGAAAGCTGAAAAAGAGCACGTATAGGAGGGATATGGATGTCCACTTTTCAATTTGAGCAATGTGTGCGTAAAGAATGGGTGGATTACAATGGTCATATGAACGATGCTGAATATGCGAAGGTATTCAGTCTTGCAGTCGACCATTTCATTGAGCAGATCGGTTTGGATGTAGAAGGAAGAGAAAGCCTCCAGTATACGATTTTTACACTTGAAACGCATGTCTGTTATCTGAAGGAAGCCCATGAAGCTGAGAAGCTGACGATAACGAATCAACTCCTTGATTTGGATGAAAAACGGATCCATCTCTTTTTCACAATGAAAAATGAACATGGTGAAGTCATTTCGACAAGTGAACAAATGTTGATGGGAATAGACACAAATGCAGGACGACCAGCACCTTTTCCTGAAGGTGTAGCCTCGGTATTGGACAAGTTATATTCCAAAGACCGTGATGAGGAAATGCCCAAACAAGCGGGAAGAACGATTGGTATCAAAAGAAAATCATGATAAAGAGAACGCACCCTATTATGGGTGCGTTTTTTCTGGGTATAGTAGAGGTGCTTTTAGGTTCCTCTTATTATGATCGACTGCTATAGCTGCTTTCACGATTTGTGACTGTGTTTGGATACATGGAACGGTTTTCTGTCTTATTTGATAAGAAGGTCTGATAAACTTTTTCCTCTCGCTCTTCATCTGCTTCTACGGCTACAATCGTTTTGCCGTCTTTCAAATACTGTTCGTACTGCTTTGCTTCCTTTTCTGGCATTCCAGCCCCTACAAAGGCACCGACAATACCGCCACCACCGGCTCCAATACCTGCACCGGAAAGAGCGGCTGCTAGAGGCCCTGCAGCGGCCAACTGTCCAATACCAGGTATCGCTAACAGTCCTAGACCTGTCACTAATCCTGCAATGCCCCCGAGCGCACCGCCAGATACTGCACCTAATCCAGCTCCTTTACCAGCATTTTTACCGCGTCCACCTTTATGTGATGTCGTGTTAATGTCCGTTTCATCTTCTATGACGTTCACTTTATGTTTATCCTTCGCAAAGACGGATATTTCATCAGCTCCAAATCCGTGTTCTCTTAATTCTCTGATTGCTCTTTCCGTATCTTCTACACGAGAGAATACGCCTCCAACAATTTTCTTATGCATAATCGATCATCATCCTCCTTTTTAAGTCTTTATATGGTAATACCCGTAAATGGAAGTTCTAATCCTGAATTGGACAGAGATTTGAAGAACCTGTATCATTTGGTAATATATAGAGGTTTAAGGGGGCCGTTCATGATACATAAGGATCGATTTGAAAAGGCAGATGGACAATTTGGTACCATCGTTTATTCACTTGGAAAAGAAGAAGAAGTCTGCTCCTATAACGAAGATTTGTGTGTACCGCTCGCTTCAGCGGGAAAGATTTTCATCGGATTGGTAATTGCCGAACGGGTAGAGGAGGGAAGAATCGCTTGGGAACAGATGCTGAATAACATCGCATTTGACCCAAAGGAAAACAGCGATATCCTTTATCCACACTTACAAAAGCGGACGAGTCTACCTTTAAGGACCGTCGTTGAAGTTATGCTCGCTTGTCACGACAATTATTTAGCAAAGAATATGGTTGACCAATTAGGCGGGTGGAAAGCATTCAATAACAAGATTACATCCGTCTATCAGAGTGTTAATCTTACATCCGATCCTTTTGAATACGATAATCGAGGATCCTTGAAGGATGTTTTTTCGGCTATGTTGAAAATTTATAATGGATATAAGCTCAAGCCTGAACTGTATGAACCTATCGTAAACGGACTGGTGAGACAATCGGAGGGACTCGGAGATATCCCGAAAGAACACTATTCCCATATGAGTGGAGGATTACCGGACCTTCTATTGGATACAGGGATTCTCGGTCAATTCACCGAAAGTCCTTACCTGTATGTCATCGCTGGAAAGGACCTACCTGATCGTTCCGAACACCACTCCGCAGATGAACGAGTCATCGACTTCTTACATGAAATCTATCATGAAGCAAATAAAGCTACTTGCTGAATTTATGAGCTTTTCATTTGAAAAAGCTCTCTTTTTTAGTTGTTATATATCGTATAATAAGATATAATCTATTAAAGCGATATAAAAGAAGGGGAACGGAGCTATGAAAGCAGAGGACTTGAACAAGTATTGGACGGATATCTATTTTTGTTTGCATTATGCTCATGAAGACAAAATCACGCACCAAGCCATCCGGATTCTTCAATTAGTAGAAAAGAAGCAGAGGATCGGTATAAATGACATTTCAACTTACTTGAAGGTCTCACATAATACCGCGTCAGAACATGTAAAGCGTAACATTGAAAAGAAATACCTCATTAAGGAAAGAGATCCTGCTGATGAAAGAAGAGTCATTTTGAAGTTAACAGAATTGGGAAAAGAAGTTCTAGAGCGGAATACAAGTCTTGATAAGGATAAATTGCAGACGATATTGAATCGAATGACCTCAGAGGAAGAAGCAATGGTGGAAGCGGCTTTTAAATTATTAAAGGATCGAGCAGATCATGTACATCATCGTTAAGATACTCGTATCAGCTTTAGTTATTGGTCTCGTTACAGAGATAGCTAGACGTTTTCCAACCTATGGAGGAATTCTTGCAGCTTTGCCTCTTGTAAGCTTGTTAAGCATTATCTGGTTATCCATACAAGGGGAGGGGAACATGAATTTAAGTAAGTTTGCCCTAAGTGTTCTATGGGGATTTCCTGCAACAGCTGTTCTATTAGTTATCGTCTATTTTTCTCTTAAGCATTCCCTCCACCTTTATACAGCCATCCTATTAGGATTAGGCGGATGGATGATATTCCTGTTCATTCAAGAGAACGTGATTCATTATGTGAGAACGAATTTATATGGATAAGCAAAAAGGAAAATCTTACATTTTAGAGAAAGGATAGGAGACTACGACATATTCTAGGAGACTATAGAATGATGCTAAAGAGAAAGCACCTTGTAATTAGCGTATTGATCCTTCTTCTTTTTGTAACCTTTTTCTTAAACCCGACCACTGAGGAATATCTCCAATATTCAGAGGAAACGACGGGAATTCAAACACCTTCTGACATTGAAATTGAACGATTGGACTTTTTTGTTTTCTCGACCTATGCACCTAAAACGCCTCATGATCATTATGGCATTGTTCACCTAGGATTCATGGGTACGTTCTTCCAAATATCAGAAGGGCAATACGATTATCAATGGCTGTTGGAGTTCTTTCATTAAGTTGTGAGGTGAAACAATGACAAATGAAGCTCTTAAAGCGGTTGAAAAATATCGGTTTGTTCTAAACAAAGGTAAGGTGGAAGAAATAAATCAGTGGATATCGGATGATTTCATAGGATATTTTGGTTATTACAACAATAGAGATTACGAGGTTTATAATTGTGAATCGTATAGGAAATCGAATGTTGAAACCCTTCGTTCATATAAAGACAAACAACCACATTGGGCGTATAATGATTTGAATCATAATCTACGATCAGAAACAGAAATTATCCTTTCATCTATTATTGATTTTTATTTATCAGGAAAGAAAGTAGCAAGTGCGTTGGCAATTGAAATATTTAAAAATGAAAACGATGGATGGAAATTATATCGACAACATATGGAGCGATATTCAAAACAATAAACCGACCTTATAAGGTCGGTTTATTGTTTTACATCTAATGTACTAAGCACACCTACTACTTTCTTTCTCCATGAAATATACCGTTCTGCTGATAGATATGAAGCTAGTTCGATGGGATAATTTAAGATAGTTATTTGTCTGAAATTTCTCATAAAAGGAGTGCTTCATATTGAAATCATGTAGACAGATCTATTCCATACTCATGGTGGTAGTCTTGATGATCGGCCTCTCATTACCTGCCAATATCGTTGGGGCGGAAACAACAACGGCGCAAGGGCCTACCACAATGGATCAACATCTATTAGAGGAAATGAAACACAATACTGGATTAATTAATGTTATTGTCACGTTCCATGGGGAAGGTGCGCCTACTGACGAAAATGTGAACCTTCTGAAGTCGGTCGGTATTGAGACGGGCATCACCATGCAATCCTTACCGATTGCTGGAGTGCTAGCAACTTCTGATCAAATCAATACGTTATCAAAGGATTCAGACGTCCGTTCTTTATATTTGAACCGAAAAGTGGAATTTTACAATGGCGACGCTACAGAGCTAACGGGTGTAAAGAAGGCACGTAAAGATAAAGACATGCAAAAAGAAAATGGGGGCTTTCCTGTTTCAGGTAAAGGAGTAGGGGTCGTTGTGAATGACAGCGGGGTTGATGGGACTCATCCAGACTTGAAGCTAGGGAAGAATCTTGTTCAGAATGTATTAGCAACGACCAATATGGCAAAAACAACTGGACTAACACCAATTGTCTATCAGGAAGATGTTGTGAATACCGATACAAATTCAGGTCATGGAACGCACGTTGCTGGAACGGTCGGTGGAACGGGAGCAGCTTCTTCTGGATTATATGAAGGTGTCGCACCAGGTGCTGATCTCATTGGATACGGATCCGGAGGCGGTGTATTGATTCTGGATCTAGTCGGTGGATTTGACTATGCCATAACGAATCAAAGTCAATATAACATTCGAGTAATCACGAACTCATGGGGATCAAATGATGATTTCTTCGTTGATGATCCGGTCAATGTCGCCACAAAGGATTGCTTCGACCGTGGCATAACCGTTTTGTTTGCTGCTGGGAATGCAGGACCTGATGAAGATACCCATAACCCTTATGCAAAAGCACCATGGGTGATTTCAGTGGCTGCAGGTGTGAAAGACGGAACACTCGCTGATTTCTCTTCTCGCGGAACAAGAGGGGTCAGTGAAACCTTTGAAGTCGATGGTGAGACGTGGACGTGGAAAGATCAGCCGACTGTAACAGCACCAGGAGTAGATATCATTTCTGCTCGTACGCTATCACCAGTTGGAGTCATAAGAACGAATAAAGACATCGACAATATCCCGGCCGCATATCTTCCGTACTATACAATGTTGAATGGTACATCGATGGCGACGCCTCACGTTGCAGGAATCGTTGCTTTGATGCTGGAAGTTAATCCAAGCTTATCACCTGCAGAGATTAAAGACATACTCAATAAAACAGCTACCAATATACCTGGAAGAGAAGCATATGAAGTCGGGGCAGGCTATGTGAATGCGTATAATGCAGTGAACTTGGCATTGGATCCAATGAAGGATTACGGGTCAACAATTAATAAGGATAACACCTTCCATGCGTTTAGCACGATTGATGTTATCCGTGAAAACTATGAAATGGATTACGGTCCAACAGAATCAAATGAGACAACATTTACCGTCCAAGAAAACCAAGCACAATTGGTTGCGAAAATGTATGCAGATGGTGATACCTTCACTGAAGAAGGAGGAAATCCGCTCGTTTTCACGATAACGGATCCGAATGGTGAAGAATATGAATCAGGCTTCAACCCTACGTACAGTATCGATCTTGTTAACACGATCACAGTCGATCAACCTGTTGCTGGGGAATGGACGCTGAAAGTCAGTGCGTATCCAGGGGCTGCTGTTCCGGAAAAAGTTGTCGGTACACTCACCCAGCGAACGGCAAGTACGATAACAGGTTTGGGTGATATTGAAGGACATCCAGCTGAGGATGCCATCAAGCTAGGCATAAACGAAAGACTCTTTGACGCGAAATCAGATGGATTATTTTACGCGGACGATTTACTAACACGAAAGGATCTCGCCAACTATCTCGTAATGGGAGCTGGAATCCGACAGGTAGAGAAGAAAACGGATGAAGCATATGTGGAAGCCGTAGTTACAAAAGGGGCAGCGTTGAAAGGTGAATACACGAAGGATGGTGTCATGAAGTTGGATGAATCGAACACGTTCAACGGTTCAGGGGACGTAACGCGTGCAGAGCTTGCTTATTCCCTTGTACAAAGCTTAGGGATGCAGGATGAAGCTCAAGGCTTCGAAGGTGAAGTTTCTGTCGCCTATAAAGGAGAGCGGCTCACAATTACCGATGGGGAAAGCATTCCAAATGATCTGAAAGGGTATGTTCAGCTTGCTCTTGATCTTGGAATTTTGAATGCTTATTATACATCGACCCAGGGACCTTATGATAAGGAACCTACAATCCAGGCATCCTTCAACCCGACTAAAGAAGTAACACGAGGAGACTTTGCCGTTGCAATGACCCGCTTCTTCAATAACTATTAACTCAATAAGAATGTGAAAAGGGCTGCCAGGAAGTCAGTAAACACCTGACTCGCTGGAAAGCCCTTTTTCCTTATTCAAATACGCCGAAAATACTGAAAATCGTTAAGAGAATGCCGATGAAATGCATATAAATCTCCTTGAAAAATTCACTTTTTATTACAGTGGATGGATGAAGACAAAATTCTGCTTAAACGAAGGTGAAAAGATCTTTATAAGGGCGATGAAGATCAAAACGTTATCAAAATAAAGGTGAAAAGACCTTCATAAGGGGGATGAAGATCAAAACTCTCTCAAAATAAAAATGAAAAGACTTTCATAAGAGTGATGAAGATCAAAACTCAACCAAAAATACTCGGAAAGACCTTCATATTTTACCACATATTACTTATTATGGATGTGGAGGTGAGACTATGAAACGTAGGGTTACAGCAAAAATCGGACATAAAACGAATTATCCTGTTCCAATAACTGTCTCTAAAGGGGAGCGGGTCCGAATCGGTAAGAAATATGTTGGACCTGAGGATTGGGACCACTGGATTTTTTGTAAAAAGCTTGATCATGAACAAGAGGGATGGGTACCCGAACAAGTCATCCATCGTTCAGATGAAGATGAATTCGGGACGGTTCTGGCGGATTATACAGCAAAAGAACTTGAAATAGAAGCTGGTGAAAAACTGTTCATTCTAAAAGAGTTGAACGGTTGGGGCTGGAGTCGAAGAGAGGATACTGGCGAAGAGGGATGGATTCCGTTAAGCAACGTCACATCAGATGAGACTTCAAATGAACGTTTATTTCCATCTCTCGAAATCTTGAAAAACGGTAATGAGCACCAGCGAAAAGCGTATGAAGCCATTCGAGAGCTGAATATCATGAAGGATATGAAGGCATATTCCCCGGTATTGTGCGGTACGTTGCCGATTGGTATCAATGTAAAGGGATCGGATCTAGACATCATTTTGGAAGTATATGACCTGAAAACATGTGAAGAACAAATGATTCATCTTTATGGAGACAAAAAGGATTTTACGATAAAACGGCTTTCGATTCGTAACAGGGAAATCATAAAGGCGAACTTTTTCTTCAAAGGTTTTGAATTCGAGCTTTTCGGTCAAGCTCAACCTGTACATAAACAGTATGCATATTTACATATGATCATTGAACATGAATTGATGAAAAGAGATACTCAGTTGAAATCAATGATAATTGATTTTAAGGAAAGGGGATATAAAACTGAGCCTGCATTTTGTGAAGTTTTAGGTCTAGCAGGCGATCCTTATGAAGAACTGATTGCCTTTGGGGTAAGAGAAGGTCTGATTCATTCCAATTGAACAGAAGGAGAAGGTATGTTTAAGAAAATCAGTATCGTATTCATTGTTATCGTTTTCATCGGATTAACCATTTGGTTTGGCCGGTATTTCTACATAAAAAATCTATATACGAAGCCCTATGAAATGATTGATTCAGTCGTATATGATGCAAAAGTGGATAGTGAGAACAGTGAGTATGTAATTTCAGAAAAGAAATGGAATACGATTAAAGATGAATCCGTCTTCGCTAATGCTAGAAAAACATTAGACTGGAAGGCTTTCAAAGAATTTATAAATGAATGCGAAGGTCCATCTAAAACGTTGAACTATAATACTGGTAAAGCGACCCGTAATGTAATGGAAACCAACTTCAAGGATGACCACATGAATCACTTCATAACTTGTGATACCTTTGATCCGAACAATGGAAATCATATTGACTCCAAGTATGTTGTGCTCTATACGGAAAAGGTCGCTGGCGAATGGAAAGTGGTCGGTTGGAACGGAGAAATTAAGGAATAAACGTTTGGCAGAGAATGACTTGATGAATTTCGGTCATTCTCTGTTTTTTATTTATACCAAACTGGGTATAGGTAAACTATCGGGTTTTTGAGGTTATAGTGCGTTATAGACTTACGCACGTTAAGGGGATAATAGGGAGAAGTGCTAACGAGGTGAGTCTATGGAAGATTACAAAAAGAATAGTATCACGTTAATTGGAGCAATCGGCTTAGGTACAGGAGTTATGATCAGTGCAGGTATCTTTGCGTTGCTTGGACAAGTTGCCGAACTTGCGGGAGTTTGGTTTCCGCTTATTTTTATTGTTGGTGGAATTGTTACAGGATTCAGCGCTTATTCGTATGTGAAAATGAGTAACGAATATCCTTCTGCAGGCGGCATCGGAATGTTCCTCGTAAAAGCATATGGGAAAGGGACGATTACCGCATCAGCGGCGATGATGATGGCGATTTCGATGGTCATCAATCAGAGTCTTGTTGCTCGTACATTCGGCACATATACGTTGCAAATTTTTGATGGAAATCAACCTGACTTTTTAGTTCCATTGCTAGGTGTTGGATTACTGGCGATTGCTTTCTTAATAAACATTTCCGGGAACAGCTTCATCCAGACCTTTACATCCATCGTCTCCCTCTTAAAAATTGTCGGATTAATGATTTTTGCGATCGGTGGTTTATGGGTCGCTGGATTTTCCTTTACTCCAGCTGAAGGAGGCGGAAATGCCCCTGATGCCTCAATTGCAAGTATCATAGCTGCGGTTGCTTTGACAATCTTGTCCTTTAAAGGTTTCACGACGATTACCAACAGTGGTTCTGAAATCGTCGAACCAAAGAAAAACGTGGGTCGTGCTATCGTATTTTCGATTTTGATCAGTCTAGTCGTTTACTTGATTCTTGCATGGGCTGTTTCCACGAACCTTCCTTTGAGCCAAATTATTGAAGCGAAGAACTATTCTTTAGCGGAAGCAGCAAGGCCTGCTTTTGGAGACTATGGTGTATGGTTCACGGTAGCAATCGCGATTATTGCAACGATTAGCGGGATCATAGCAAGTGTGTTTGCCGTTTCACGTATGCTTGCGATGCTGACAGATATGAAGCTCATTCCCCACAGTCATTTCGGCATGCCGGGATCGATTCAAAAGCACACGCTAGTATATACGATCGTGTTGGCTATGGTATTGACGGTAGTGTTTGACTTGAGTCGAATCGCCTCGGTCGGAGCCATCCTATACCTCGTCATGGACATGATCATCCATTGGGGAGTATTCAAGAAATTGCGTGGAAAGGTGAAGGCGAATAAAGGCATCGTCTTGACGGCCTTACTTTTGGATGCCGTAGTATTAGGAGCCTTCTTATGGGTAAAGGCCATAAACGACCTGCTTATTGTCGGCGTTTCGATTGTATTCATTATTGCCATCTTTGCTGGAGAACACTTTTTCCTTAAAAAAGCTGCAAATGAAGAAGAGTGAAGATCATGATGAAGTGCACTTACAGAGTTCATGAGGCTGTCGAGAATGATTCGGCAGTCTTTATTTTTGAAAGAATCTTCTTTCGAGGTGCAATCTTGCCAATTCTGCGTGTTTGGGGTACGAAAGCGCCACCCTAATTGGTAGTAGTATCATAGCCCGGTGTTTGATATAAATCAACGGTTGGAAAAATTCTGATTATTATGTATAATTCGTTTCAACTTATCATTTCATCGCTACCTTTTACCAGAATGAGGAGGATTGCCATGAACGCGACAACGGATATGCTAGTTGAAGAATTGAAAGGCTTTTTACGAGAGGATCAAGTTTCGAAGAATGAAACGGTTTTGGAGCAGCATAGTCGGGATGAGTCTTATCACGATCCCCATACTCCTGACATCGTCGTTTTTCCGGAATCGACTGAAGAAGTAAGAGACATTGTGAAAATGGCTGACAAGTATGAAACGCCGATCGTTCCCTTCGGAATTGGTTCCAGCTTGGAAGGACATGTCATTCCTTACGATAAGGGCATCACAATCGATTTTTCTCTAATGAACAAGGTGCTTGAAATAAGAGAGAGGGACTTCCTTGTTAAAGTACAACCCGGTGTGACACGGATGCAGCTGAATAAAGAGTTGAAGAAATACGGGCTGTTCTTCTCAGTGGATCCTGGAGCAGATGCAACACTCGGTGGAATGGCAGCAACGAATGCCAGCGGGACGACATCTGTCAAATATGGTGTGATGCGTGACCAAGTGCGCGATTTGGAAGTCGTCCTTCCTGATGGAGAAGTGATACATACTGGAAATATGGCGCAAAAATCTTCCTCCGGGTATAACTTGAACAGCCTTTTCGTTGGATCGGAAGGTACACTTGGCTGTATTACGGAATTGACACTGCGGGTGTACGGGATACCTGAACACATTGTAGCTGGAAGGGCGACATTCCCTACTGTGGATAACGCAGTCGAAGCTGTGGTCTCCATCTTACAGGCGGGCGTTCCAATCGCGAGGGTAGAGCTTGTCGATGAAGCGTCTATCAAACAAACCAATCTATACAGTGAAACCACGTATCAGGAGAAGCCGACATTGTTTCTCGAATTCCATGGAAATGAACCCGGGCTCCAACATGATGTTGCGTTCACAAAGGAAATCGTTGCAGATCATGGGTGTAAGGAAATTGAATTTGAAGAGGATAATGCGGCGCGTAACAAATTGTGGGATGCCAGACATAACCTTGCCTATGCTTTCATTCATGGCCATCCAGGTAAAAAACAAATGGTCACGGATGTCTGTGTACCCATTACCGAATTAGCTGGAGCAATCAAGCATGCTAGAAAGACAATAGATGAATTAGGACTTTTTGGTGGTCTACTGGGCCATGTTGGAGATGGAAATTATCATGCGATCGTCATGATTGATCGAGATGATCCAGAAGTAGTGAAGTCTGAGCAGTTGAATGAAGCGATTGTCGAGTATGCGTTACAACGAGGTGGTACGTGTACAGGTGAGCATGGTGTAGGGGTTGGAAAAATGAAATACCAACAGCGGGAACATGGCAAAGCCCTTCATGTGATGGAAAAAATAAAAATGACGATTGACCCTAAGGAGATCATGAATCCTCATAAACTCATCCATACGAAAAAGGAGCAACGATGAAGGTACTGGAGCGCATCAGTCGTATAGCAGGTAAATATTTTGCAGTCTGGGTCATTGCAGTAGCACTCCTTGCATATATCATGCCCGGTCCATTCATCGGGTTAGGGAGCTATATTACGATTTTACTTGGTGTCGTCATGTTCGGTATGGGATTAACGTTGAAACCTGTAGACTTTAAACTGATTCTCAAAAAACCAGTTCCTGTTTTTATCGGTGTAGCAGCCCAATACATCATCATGCCTTTGATTGCATGGGGCATTGCGTACTTGATGGGACTTCCGCCTGCATTGGCTGCAGGATTGGTGCTGTTAGGTTCAGTACCAGGTGGGACAGCCTCCAACGTCATGGTTTATCTTGCAAAAGGAGATCTTGCACTTTCGGTATCCATGACCTCTTTGTCCACGATGCTTGCACCCATTTTCACACCATTGATTTTATTAGCGCTAGCGGGACAATGGCTTCCAATCGATCCTATTGCTTTATTTATGTCGATTATTCAAGTCATCATCCTTCCGATAACATTGGGGATCATCCTCCGAAGGTTCTTTCCTCGGACGGTGGAAAAGGGTGCAACAATCGTACCGATGATTTCAGTCATTGCGATCATTGTGATTGTTTCGGCTGTCGTGAGTGCGAATGTGGAAAGCATTACAACATCCGGGCTTTTGATTTTCTCAGCAGTCATGCTGCATAATTTGCTCGGTCTACTATTGGGTTATTCGGTAGCTGGTCTTATGAAGCTTGATGAAAGTAAGAGAAGGGCGATTTCCATCGAAGTTGGTATGCAAAACTCTGGGTTAGGCGTTGCTTTAGCTGCTGCGCACTTCGGTCCTTTGGCTGCCCTGCCGAATGTCATCGCTGCCGTATGGCACAACATCTCAGGACCGGTCCTGGCAACCTATTGGTCGAAGAAAAAAATGAATGAACACCGTGAACATTTGGCAGATCAAAAAGCCAGAGTACGGCATACAGGAAGCTGAAAGGGTGATCCATTATTGGATCGCCTTTTTTATTTGCATTTCCCTCAGATTGAGTTTGATGAAAGACTCTTGTAAAATGGCTAAAGAGATCAAGAACAATTCGAAAAAGGTGTAATTCTATGAAAAAATATGTCGTCATTGGATCAGGAATTTTAGGAGCTTCCACAGCTTACCATCTAGCAAAGTCGGGTATGGATGTTACGTTAGTTGATCGAAAAGACCAAGGGCAAGCGACCGAAGCTGCAGCAGGAATCGTCTGTCCATGGCTTTCCCAGAGGCGAAACAAGGCTTGGTATCGGCTCGTCAAAGGCGGAGCGAGGTATTACCCACAATTAATCGATCAACTAGAACGAGATGGCGAATCAGATACGGGTTATAAGCGTGTTGGCGCGATAAGCCTTCATACCGATGAGAAAAAGTTAGATAAGATTGTGGAAAGGGCTTTGGCTCGAAGAGAGGACGCGCCTGAAATCGGGGAAGTTACTCGATTGACACCAGAAGAGACGAAAGCTCTCTTTCCACCTTTATCAGAAGGGATTGGATCGGTACATGTAAGTGGTGCAGCTCGAGTCAACGGGCGTGCCTTACGTGATGCTTTAATTCGTGCTGCAGAAAAGCATGGTACAACTATTATGAGAGGGGATGCATGTCTGTCATACGAAGGGGCTCGAGTGACGGGTGTACAAGTTGAAGGGCAGGAAATCCTTGCAGATAGCGTTATGTTAACGACTGGGGCTTGGTCTAAAGAGTTGCTGAAGCCATTTGGCTACAGGTATAATCTCCATTCTCAGCGTGCGCAAATCATTCATTTAGAAATGCCTGGATTGGATACGAGTACGTGGCCTGTCGTCATGCCACCGAATAACCAGTATCTCCTCAGTTTTGAAGGTGGAAGAGTGGTGGTTGGAGCTACTCATGAGGATGATGTCGGATTTGACTATAGAGCGACTGCAGGAGGTATGCAGGAGATATTGAGTAAAGCGATTGAGATTGCCCCAGGGTTGTCAGACAGTACATTTTTAGAAACGAAAGTAGGCTTCAGACCCTACACACCAGGATTTCTGCCGATCATTGGAACAGTTCCTGGAGTGGATGGACTCTTGATTGCAAATGGTCTTGGAGCGTCAGGTCTGACAAGTGGACCGTATCTAGGATTCCAGCTTGCAAGACTTGCTTTAGGGGAACAGCTTGAAATTGATTTGGAGGATTATCCGGTGAGCGGGGCATTAGAGGAGATATAATAGAACGTTTTGAAGGCACTAGATTTTTCTAGTGCTTTTTTAGTTCTCATAGAACGATTCAAACGTCTACATCAATAGTCGGATGAGGTCTAAGACTTATGGTAAGTCCATTTTTGTATGTAAAGTTCAATCCACGTTCCGATGATTCAGACCATCAACTCCAATAAACTGATAGTAAATCTACTACACATTATAAGGAGTTGTTTTATAAATGAATGAAAAACAAGTTGTCATGATCACGGGTGCGTCTAAAGGGTTGGGAAGAGCAGTGGCCAGAGCTTTTGCAATGAATGGTGCCGATCTTGCCATTTGTGCTAGAGGAGAGGTGAAGCTCCTGGAGGTTGAAAAGGAGCTGAAAGCATTAGGAGCAGAAGTTTTAGCTGTGACAGCAGATGCTTCGGATGCAAGAGATATCGAGCGTTTTGTTTCATTGACGGAAACTCATTATGGAAAAATTGATGTCCTTATTAATAATGCTTCTAAGCTTGGACCAAGCCCAATGCCATTTCTATCTGATTATCCTACTGATGCTTTCATGGAAGTCATTCGAGTTAATGCCGGAGGACCTTTCCAGCTGATTAAACGTGTACTACCGGGAATGCTGCAGCGAAGAATTGGTTCCATCATTAATGTCACTTCAGAAGCTGGCAATGTCGGATATGCTGGATGGGGGGCTTATGGGATATCAAAGTTTGCTCTTGAAGGAATGACAGGAATCTGGGCTGACGAAGTTTCGGATACAGGAGTACGGATCAATATGGTCGACCCGGGTGAAATGAACACGGAAATGCACGAGCTCGCAGTGCCGGATTGTGATTATGAATTAGCCGAGCCTGAAGATTTGACTGATGTATTCGTCTATCTTGCCTCAAATGAATCAAAAGAGAATGGCGAGCGATTAGAAGCCAAACGGTTTGTCGCTCAAAAGGGGTGAGTGTAATGGCGCTCGCTGCGAAGAATCCAATTGAATTCCACTTGCCAACGGAGTTGAATGCGGTAGGGCCTCCAGAATCGATGGGGGGACGAAGGGATGACGTGAAGCTTCTCATTCTTGACCGGAAAACGGGAGGGATCCATCATGATCGATTTAACAATATAGATGAACATTTTAAACCTGGGGATCTATTGATTTTGAACATCAGCAGGACTCTCCCGGCTTCTTTTAAGGTGAATATACGAAGGGGCAACCAAATCATTGCTTCTGAGGTCGAAGTTCGATTAGGACAAAGGAAAAGCAATTCTGTCTGGAAGGTCTTGTTCATCCATTTTACCGTGCAAAAGGGCGATGAAATCATTTTCTCTCGGATTTTGAAAGCCGTGGTTCGGTCTAAAAATAAGAGCACTCCATTGGTCACCATCTGTTTTTCCCTGAGGGGAAAGGAGTTGTATAATCAGCTCTATCTCCTGGGTGAACCGATCCGGTATGAGTATATTCAGCATGATTGGCCTTTAACTGCTTACCAAACGGTTTATGGAACCGTTCCTGGTTCAGTGGAAATGGTATCGGCTGGTCGAGCCTTCAGCTGGGAGTTGTTATTACGATTGAAAAAAAGAGGGGTAGGTCTTGCAACCATTACGCTTCATACAGGACTCAGCTATTATGGGAATGATCAATGGCATGTCGGACCAGCTGATAGTCTTGAAGAGTATGAAGTTCCCGCAAATACGATTGAAGCTATCAAGGAAACGAAGCTAAGGGGAGGTAAAGTCATTGCTGTAGGGACGACGGTGGTGAGAGCGGTTGAATCAGCGGTTGATACCCAAGGTGTACCTGTAGAGAAGAAGGGATGGACGAATTTGCATATTGATGAAACATTCTCACTGAATGTAGTCAATGGCCTCCTGACAGGATTTCATGAACCGAAGGCTAGTCATCTTGATATGCTGTCCGCCTTCATCAAGCCCCATTTATTGAAAGCTGCATATCAAAAGGCTATCGATCATAAGTATCTTTGGCATGAATTTGGTGATATCAATTTGATTTTGGAGAGGGACAATGAATGAATGGGATGCAGATTCATCATATCGGGATTGAAACAAATTGCCTGGAACAATCGATCACGTTCTATGAAAGGCTCGGTTTTAAGGTTACCGACGAGATGGAACTGCTTGGAGAAATGCTCGTCTTTCTCACCATAGGAGATTTGTGTATCGAACTGGTTGCGGTTGATAAAGATTTGACACAGTCTTCTAACATGCATATCGCCCTACAGGTAGGTAACCTAGAAGAATTTATTCAACAAAACGATGACATCGTTGTGGAAGAGGGTCCATTTCTTCTGGAAAACGGTTGGAGGACAGCATTTGTGCATGCACCAAGCGGTGAACAAATTGAATTGATTCAAATGAAATAATGATTAGCGAGTAAAAAAGGGTGCCAAATGGGCACCCTTTTCATTTTTAATCTTTTACAAGACTGTATCCGATATAATTTAATGCTTGTTCAAGATTTGCTTTAACGATGAGTTGCTCAAAATCACTATTTCCTTGAATGGTTTTTATGGCAAGTTCCGGACGGATACCGGTGATGATGGCTTGTACACCTAATAGTTTCAATGTTTTTCCAATCTTCATAAGATTGATTGTACTGTTCGAATCAATATTCACAAGGCCGGACAAATCGAGAATAAGGTACTCTAACTGCCTATCCGTGCTTTCAGCTAAGGTAATTTCCATAATTCTGTCCGTACGTTCTTCATCAACATCCCCAATGATCGGAAGTATGGCAATTTCTTGTGAGATTGGTACCAATGGAACAGATAACGTTTGAACCTTCGAGTTTGCTTTATCTAAATCAAGCACATTCCCTAGTAAACTAGCCATGGCTTTAAAAAGTTCAATATGTTCTTCAGTGAATTTATGCGGTCTAAGATCCATCCCGCATAGAGTACCGTAATTTTCACCATCACTGTAGTAGATTGGTATACCAATCAACGACCCGCCACCTAATGCTTTCGTAACTTCCATGTCCTTTGTAAACTCATGCGACAATAGATCTTCTATGATGAGAGGTTCACGACCTGCTCTGACAATGAATTGTCAGTAGGAATCCTTATACAGGGTTTCAAACCCGGATTCCAAAATGACCTCATCTCGGTTGAACGTTTGAATGATATCCACATCTTTCTTATCATTCTTCGCAACAAAAAATGTGTTAACATCAACAAACTTACTGATGACTTCTAATACATCCTTTGAAGCCTCTTCAATTGTCCGATACGTGCGCGTTTCTGTAAGGTTCATTGCTATCACATTCCTTTAATTTTACATGATTACATGTAATTAAATCGAAATATTCCGATTGATTATAGTACAATGGTAACGTATTTTATCCCTTCTGAACATGATTTTCTATTAAAATATAAAAAATGGGGTGACATTTCTTAGTCATCCCATTTTTTTATCCGCCTATATGAGACATTTCAACTTTTGAAGACTTCTTCGTATGGTTTGTTCTTTCCTCAGAATACCGATCTCTACGATTCGTCCATATCCGCTCGATATATTCAATCATTTCCTTATCCGTTAAGTCGTTCCGTAATGGTCCCCGCAAGTCATGTCCTTTAGCTGAGAATAAGCACGTAAATAACTTTCCTTCAGCAGATAATCGCGCTCGATTACACGTTGAACAAAAGGCATCTGTAACGGAAGAGATGATTCCGATTTCCTCATTCGAGCCAATGTAACGATACCTGGTCGCGACCTCACCTGGATAATTCGGCTCTATGGGCTCAATCGGCATAACCTGATGGATATGATCAATAATTTCTTTCTTTGAAAACACATCATCCATTTTCCAACCATTCGAATTTCCGACATCCATATATTCGATGAATCGGAGAATGTGACCTTGTTCTCTGAAATATTTCGCCATCGGAATGATATCCTCTTCATTTACACCCCTTTGGACGACCATGTTCATTTTAATGGATAAGCCTGCATCACTTGCAGCTTGTACACCTTTAAGAACGGTCTCTACTGAAACATTTCTTCCGTTTATTTTCTTGAAACGATCATTATCCAGTGTATCTAGACTGATGGTGACACGGTTCAATCCAGCTTCCTTTAATTCTTCTGCAAATTTAGGCAAGAGCGAACCATTTGTCGTCATGGCAATGTCATCAATGCCATCAATAGTAGAAAGCATTTGAATCAAGGTAGGCAGGTCTCTTCGCATAAGAGGTTCGCCACCAGTAATTCTCAGTTTCTTAATCCCTGACGTTTGACGAAAAAGGCGAGCCAATCTCGTGATCTCTTCAAAGCTTAAGAGCATGTTTTTCTTTAAAAACTCGTAATCTGGCCCGAATATCTCCGCAGGCATACAATAGTGACAACGGAAATTGCAACGGTCCGTCACAGATATTCTTAGATCACGAAGAGGGCGTTGATGAACATCATAGACATTCATGGGGTTCACCTCCTTAATAAGATTGCTTAAAGAATGATACGATCTGGATGTGTATAGACGTTCAGGCGGTCTCCTCTGATGAAACCGACTGTCGTTATGTTCAATTCCTCGGCTGCTTGAAGGGCAAGCTCAGTAGGAGCTGATTTGGATAGGAGGATGCCAACACCTATTTTGGCTGCTTTCAATAATATTTCTGAAGAAATGCGTCCACTGAATACGAGAATTTTATCTTGGACATTTATCCGATGCTTCAAGCAATGACCATATAGTTTATCAAGCGCGTTATGCCTCCCGATGTCTGTTCTTGCTTGAATAATCGTATCTGGTGTACAGATCGCAGCATTGTGTACGCCTCCAGTAGCTTGAAAGGTTCTACTGGATGACTGCAGTTCCTTCATAAGCTGTATGCATTGTTGATAGGTAATCGTCTGTTTACTCATCGAGGTCTTTGCTGTTTTGACATCGTTTTGAAAATAAAACGATTGTCTGCTCTTCCCACAGCAAGAACCGATAAACCGTTTAGTCTGGTTACTGATCGAAGGGGTTATTTGAGAAGATGTTTCAACATAAGCAAATCCCTTGTTCTCATCAATCGTAATGGAAGTGATATCACGATCATAAAAACGGATAACCCCTTCAGAAGCCAGGAAACCGATGACCATCTCGTTTAAATATGTTGGTGTACATACCATTGTAGCAAATTCATGACCGTTCAGTACAATGGTCAGGGGAAACTCGGTCACGATGACATCCTCTTTTTCTATTCTTTCACCTTTCTCAAAGGCAATAATTTTTCGAGTAGAAGTGATCTGTTCATCCATCATGCATTCCTCGTCTCCTGTTGAATCTATTATTCTTTCTACAGTATAACGTATTTACACTAGTGTGGATGATATGATTAGCGGAATGGGATGGAGGACTGCAGTGAAAAAGAAGAATCTGAAGCCAAGAGCGGTGAACAACGAGGTTTTATAGTACAACCAATCGTGTGGGGTCTGGAAGTATGTTCTAGTTCATGTAATGAAAGTTGGGAAAATCACACATGATTCAATGCATATAGTCCTTCAACAATTCAAAGGTTTTCCCAATAAACAACACCATGATGGCGTGCTATACTTAAGTGGACAACCCCCTTAATAATGGATATTGACACCACCCAACCCTTTTTTTGTGCGCAAGCCTCCCCCGGCTTGCGCATTATTTTTTATTCATAATCATTCCTATACTCCTTAAGGTGTAAATAACCATATTTGCAAATCGGGTTTTTGGGGGTGGAACAAAAACGGAACAGTTGGGAAAATTCATTATGACAGTGAGAGTTTTTTCGTCTAGAAATGCCGTGACTTTCCCAATAAACAACCACGTCCACCCATGCTATACTGAAGTAGACAATCCCCTTAAAACTCTGACACCGCCCATACCTTACTTATGTGCAAGCCGAATCGGCTTGCACCTTTTTTTGTTTCTACGCTCACATTCAACTGAAAAAAATTCAATTTGTATGTAACGTTTTCCATTTTGAAAAGTGTTTAGATTAGAAAGGGGAGACAGATGCGGAAAGATTCATTGGATCGACTTTATGAAGAATATGCTCATGATGTTTTTCGCTATCTGTTCTCACTATCAAGGGATGATGGAATAGCAGAAGATATCATGCAGGAAACCTTTTATCGTGCCTATTTAGAAATTGAGCAGCTGACGGATGAAAAAATTAAACCTAGGGAGAAACAAGATTATGGAATTGGGTTGATATCCATTAGTGCTCTAATGGATATTTTTTTCGCAATAAATGAGGTTTATCGGTTTACAACAATGTTGCTTAGGGTAAAGTGTTACTGTTTAGTAAATACCAGCGTTTGTTTTCAGGAAAAGGGATTGACTCAGAGAAATGCGGACCTTTTCTCTACTTAACAAAATTTGCAGGATTACTGCAAAGGTTGTACAAGTCGAGAACGGAAAGTACGAATGAGTTGGTCCCATTTTCCAGTATGACACAAGTGTGAGTCAGAACGAGGTAAAGGAGTATGGACGATGAGCGTTTTTTCAATTGATGCACTTGAAAATCGACATATTATCATTACGGGTGCAAGCGGCGGAATTGGAAGCGAAACTGCAAGGGCTGTCGTGAAGATGGGTGGTACAGTTACCATTACAGCACGAGATACCAAAAAGTTGGATTTACTTAAACAAGAACTAAGTGAATTCACCCCTCCAGATAATATATACGTACATACAGCTGACTTAACCGATGAAGAAGCATTGAAACACCTTGTTCATATAGCAGAAGAAGAGCTCGGCCCAATTTACGGTTTAGTCAATTGTGCTGGAATCTCCGGTGGCACGATTGTAGAAGATACCACGAAAGACGAATTAGAGTACATCATGGAATTGAATTATACCTCGGCTGTGATGCTGACCAAGCTTGTCTATCAACATATGAAAAAGCATCAAAAGGGTGTCATCGTTAATGTGTCGTCACTATCTGGACTGAGGGGAACGTATGGCAATACCGCTTATGCAGGTTCGAAATTCGCTCTGATTGGTTTTACGCACTCGTTTGCTTTGGAAGCGATTCATCATGGGGTTCGAGTAAATGCGGTTTGTCCCGGGTACGTCAATACACAAATGGGGATAAGGGCAATCGAAAAGCGTGCAAAACGGAACAACAGGAGTTTTGAGGATCAGCTAGCCCTCATAACCAGTGAGTATCCTTCAGGTAAGCTGATTGAACCTGAAGAGGTAGCGAATACAATCGTCTATTTGATGACAGATGCAGCTCCGAATATTATTGGTGAATCAGTAAAAATATCGGGGGGAACCGTATTACGGTGAGTACGGTAAAAAGGACTGACCATATGGTCAGCCCTTTTGCCAATCCAATCAGCTAGGCACGTACAGCTTCTTTAAGCTGTTTACCAGGTTTGAAAGCTGGTGTACGAGTCGCTTCGATTTGAATGACTTCACCTGTCTGTGGATTTCGTCCTTTTCGAGCCTGGCGGTGGCGTACTTCAAAACTACCAAACCCGATCAATTGGACATTCTCACCATCTGTTAGTTTTTGTGTAATCGCATCGATAACCGCATTGACAGCTGTCGTGGAATGTTTCTTGGAAAGACCAGTTTGTTCAGCAACATGTTGGATTAAATCACGTTTGTTCATGAGTATTCCTCCTTGGAATTTTGTTCGTTGGAACATTATGTATCTACCATTCTTACCGGATTACTTGAAAATATACATTTATTAGTCATTTTTCAGAAATTTAATGATTAAGCTGTATAAAAAGTATCTGACAGACAAAAAGAGTGTCAGCCGACTTAACACCACAATAATGGTTAAGGCGACGACACTCTACTATGTCTTGATTCTCAAATGGTTATGATAACTGAGGTAAGATCCTTACTTCCGATTCCATCGATGATTGGCAGAGTGGACAAACTGGTTCGCTTTCGAACGATAAACCGTCTCTCATCCAACCAGAACAATCCTGGTTTGTACAACTCCAGACTTTCGTCTCTACTTCAGGAATTGGTTCCTGCTGATTCTTCGAGAAAAATGCCATATGCTTCCACCCTCTTTATCTTAATAATCTTATTATACCCCATTTCGTATTGAAATATAGATAACACGTTTCCAATGTGCCAAAAATTTCTAAAAAACAGCGTTCCAACCTTTATAAAGAAAGGAAGGATTCTTTCAATGGAAATGGCTAGAAAAGTACAATTACCTGTTCAAAACATGATGGATTGGATTCAGAATATGGTGAACAGGAACCGAAGATATTATGAAATGTATAACCGTCGTGCAATTATTTGGAGTATTTTCACCCCTTTTATAATGGCGGTGCCCGGCTATTTATTTTTAGCTTCATTCGATCACTTTAATTTTACATCAATCATTCAATTTATTCTTGGATTGTTTTTATATGTCGCATGGATTGCTTTTCCTGGCATTTTTCTTTATGTCAACGCGAGTCGAAACAAGTGGTTGAAGATATGGTTCTGGTTTTGGCTTGGTCTTTCACTAGTATCTCCCTTTGTTTGGCTTGTTCTCTTCTGACGGAGAAGTGCGGAGAAGTGTTTATCTCATCACATCGCTGGGAAAACACGTGAATAAGGAGGAGAGATAGAATGCCACTAACGGATAAACAATTGGAAGAGTTTAAGTCTAAGCTTGAAGAAATGAAAAAAGATGTTCTTAAACGCGATAAGCACCGGGATGAGAGCGTAGATGAAGACGAATCTCGTAGCTTGGAAAATCATATGGGCGATGCAGCAACAGCAGAATATGAACATGAAAAAGAGCTTACTCTCAAAGAAAGTGATGAAGAATTGCTCGATGAAATCAATCAAGCCTTACAACGTATCGAGAATGGAACCTATGGGAAATGTGTAGATACAGGAGAAGAGATTTCATATGAGCGTCTGAAAGCCGTACCCTATGCAAAGCGAACGATAGATGCGCAAAGAAAGTATGATAAGAAGAAAGTGTTACCTGATGAACGAGTAGAAGCGAAAAGAGAAGATCCATCCGACACGATTGAGCAGATCCAGGAAGAACAAGATGCTGCTGGAAGATAACCATTCATGGTTATCTTTTTTTTATGTTCTGTTAAAGCAATCTCCGTCTCAAGGCGGAGATTAAAACATGCCTGAGCCAGTTTTTCGTTATCCGTACACTTCATAAAATAGAAGTATGCAAGAGAAAAAGAAGGGAATGCGTCCCAAGTGTCAAATTGTAAAAAACAGCCTTATAAATAAAGGCTTAAAACTAGAGGTGTATTCGAATGAAGGTATATTCTGGCTGTCAATTCTTTATAGCACTCTTATTTATTTTAGGTGGAGTGGTGCTGCTTCTTGTCAATTTAGGTCTTATTTCCATGGAAATAGACGAAGCGATTCATTTTTTGTACCCTTTTGTCCTGACTATAATAGGTCTAAAGTTATTGTTCGATCTGCTAGCAACGAAGGGGAAGCATGGGAATTGGTTTTTTGGCACCTTTTTGACGTTAATTGGTGTCATGTTAGCGGCTGATCGATTAGGTTATTGGGAATTTTCATTTCGTGAAATCGTAAATTATTGGCCTTTGTTGTTCGTCTATATCGGCCTGAGGATTTTAATGGGGAAACGGCCGATCATCAAGGTGACGGCCAAATCTTCTAAAAATGGATTTGTAACAGACGTTTCTATGAAAGAAAACAATTGGCAGGTTGAAGATTTAGACGAGTGGAATGGGGTCGCGGATTACGACTTCGATTACACGAAAGCCTTCATACCAGACCGGGATACGAAAATCAAATTGGCAGGCTGGGTAGGGGACATAAAAATTCTGATTCCTGAGGATGTGGAATTTTCCCTTATCGCTTCATCAAAGGTAGGGGACGTCAAAATAGGACATTACAGTAGAGATGGCATTATGAAGAATGCGAATTATAAGACGGATGGATATGATGAGGCAACTCGTAAGCTGACTTTCAATATCGATTTTCAGGTTCTCGATTTAAGAATCGATCGGGTTTAGGGGAGAATAGACATGATTAAGAAGCACAATAGTGTTCGTACAATCCTATATCGAACACATCTGTTGAACTCATTTTATACGACCATCTTCATCTTCTTCCTTTTTCAGATCCTCTTTTATTTTAATCCATCAGTTGACCGTATCGTTGTAAGCCTGGTGATATCCATAGCTGTATTCGTCCTTTCGCTTCTCATCGGTCTCTATTTCAGCTTTCTCAAAGGCCAGCAATTAATTGATCGATTAAATGGAATTTACGTGGCAATTACAAAGCTATCGAGAGGAAACTATGACTATCGCATTCAGGATAACGGAAGCGATGAAGTAGGTACCATCTGTCACGAATTGAATGAACTGACTAAAAAGGTGGAAGAACAAGTGCGATCTCTCCAGAAGCTTGTGAATGATAAGGCCGAACTGGTTGAGAAAGCCCATACTGCAGCTACGATTGAAGAAAGACAACGTCTAGCAAGAGACCTTCATGATGCGGTAAGTCAACAACTCTTTGCATTGAATATGATGTCATCAGCTGCGATGAAATTATTCAATACCCATCCAGAACGTGCCAAACAACAGTTAGAGCAGGTGGTTGATATGGCGAACAAGGCACAAGGGGAGATGCGTGCACTCCTCCTTCACTTACGTCCCGTCCAACTGTCTGGTGAGAACTTGTACACCGGGATCAAAGGACTTGTAGAGGAGCTGAAACTCAAATCCGGAATCGAAATCGAGTCTGACATCCAATCGATTCCAGAGCTTCCAAAGGGTATTGAGGATCATTTGTTCAGAATGATTCAGGAAGGATTAGCCAATGCGTTACGCCATTCACAAGCAAGTAGGTTGACGATTCGATTAGACCACACGGGACAGCATATCAGAGTTCATCTGCGTGATAATGGAGTAGGCTTTGTTTCCAATGAACCGAAGAAAACATCATATGGTTTGAAAACGATGCAGGAAAGATGTAATGAAATCGGAGGTACACTTTCCATAACTTCTGCTCAAGGCAAAGGGACAGCCTTGGATATACGTGTACCGATCGGTAAAGGGGATGTAATGGATGAGTGATGTGATTAAAGTTTTTTTGGTGGATGATCATGAAATGGTCCGGAGAGGGCTTAGCTCCTATTTGATGACGGACCCGATATTTGAAATCATTGGCGAGGCATCAAGTGGGAATGAGGCTGTGACGCAGTTAGCTCAATTGCAACCAGATGTTATTCTTATGGATTTGATAATGGAAAACGGTAATGGAATTGAAACCACGAAAGAAGTCATGAAATCACATCCTCAATGTAAGATCATCATTTTGACTAGCTTTTATGATGATGAGCAAGTCTTTCCAGCGATAGAGGCGGGAGCTTTCAGTTATGTATTGAAAACAGCTTCAGCTGAAGAAATTTCTAGTACAATCAAGAAAGCTTATAAAGGTGAATCAGTCATCGAATCAAAAGTTGCGCAAAAAATGATGAACCGCTTTAGAGATAAAGAGACGTTACCTCATCATGAGCTGACAAAACGTGAGCGAGAGGTTCTGGCATTGATTGGGGAGGGGAAGACGAATCAGGAAATAGGAGAAGCCTTATTCATTGGCATTAAAACGGTGAAAACCCATGTTAGTAATATATTGAGCAAGCTTGAAGTCGCAGATCGCACCCAGGCTGCCATTTATGCAAATCGAAATAAGTTGACGTTGTAAAATCAAGAAGACCCAAAAGGTACCTTATCAGGTATTTTTGGGTCTTTCTTTGTGGTGATTACATTTCTTCCAATAACGTTACATTTACAGTTATTTCGTTCTCAGGTTCATTGAGAGGATAGATTCTAGCAGAATTTCCTGCTTCATCAACTTGCTGGATCCAAATGGGATTCCCTCTATAATGGACTGTAATTTCATTTGGCGATTCGTATATCTGCTTCGCTCTGCCTGCATTCATTTGTGATTCTCCTTCCATTCTTCGCTTTCCATAGTTTTCATACTTACGTTTGTTTTATACATGGAGTGTTATTATTGTTGCAAAACATTTCTATGTTGGGAAAATGGACCCAAAAAGGAGCCATTAAATAGATGTATTTTGGTCTCGTTTTCCCAATACAAAGCGATAAAGCCCTATGATATGATAAAAGATGCAATATTCAGAAAACATAACCTGATAGGAGGTGACATAATCCGTAGTCTATGATTTTAACTTAAAACTTTAAGTGTAAAGTTATAGGCGAGCTGCACGACCTTACATACATCAAGAATCCTTCATAAACATCAATAGTTAGATTGATGAATTCAAATTCAGGGGAGAGTAGAAAAGATGAAACGACTTTTGTCTATTGCGTTAACAGCAATCATGATGGTTTCAATTTTCGCATCGGGTGTATTTGCAGCAGGGAACGTACAAGAACAAGCAAATGAAAAGCTACGTGTTTTGATTTCTTCTTCAAACAATCAAGTATTGAAAAATGCGAAAGCAAACTACGGAAAGCGTTGGGACTTCAACGAAAAAGGATTTACAACAAATGTAACTGCAATACAATATGAGGCATTGAAGAAGAATAAAAATTTGAATGTATCCTTGGTTGAAAAGGTTTCGATAAATAAAGTTTCTCAAACGGCGACTCGAACAGCTACTCCATCCGATCAAACACCTTGGGGGATGGAAGCGATGTATAATGACGCGAACTTGACAGCAACAAGCGGTGGTAATGGTGTACGTGTTGCTGTATTGGATACAGGTACTTACATCGAGCATGTCGACTTGGTATCCAATGTAGAACAATGTAAAGATTTCAGTCAAAATCGTGCACCGATCTTAGACGGTCAATGTACGGATAAGAATGGACATGGGACACATGTTGCAGGTACAGTCCTTGCAGATGGTGGCGCTGATGGACAGGGCGTATACGGTGTTGCACCTGAAGCGAAGCTTTGGGCATACAAAGTACTGGGTAACAGCGGATTCGGTTACTCAGATGATATTGCTGCAGCTATCGAACATGCGGCAGATCAAGGGAATGCTCTAGGAGTGAATGTTGTCATTTCCATGTCACTAGGATCAAGCTCGAAAAACACGTTGATTTCTGATGCTGTCACATATGCGATGAACAATGGCGCGTTAGTTATTGCGGCTGCCGGAAATGATGGACCTAGTGCTGATACGATTGGCTACCCTGGTGCATTAGTTGATGCAGTAGCTGTTGCTGCACTTGAAAATGTCCAAGAAAATGGTACGTATCGTGTGGCGGACTTCTCTTCTAGAGGAAATCCAAGCACAGATGGCGACTTCACCATCCAAGAGAGAGACGTTGAAGTGTCTGCACCAGGTCGGGCGATCGAGTCCACATGGAAGGATGGCGGATACAATACAATCAGCGGAACTTCTATGGCAACACCGCATGTGTCAGGTTTAGCGGCTAAAATTTGGGCGGCAAATCCTACAATGTCAAATGCAGCTCTTCGTACAGAACTGCAAAATCGTGCAAAAGCGAATGACATTCTTGGAGGATCCGGAGCAGCTGCTGGAGATGACTATGCTTCAGGCTTTGGTTTCCCAACTGTAAAATAAGCAAATAACGTACACCCCCTCAATTATAGATTGAGGGGGTTTTTGATTAGGAAAGAAAAATTTTTAAATAAATACATGAACTTTCCTCAAAATCGTTCGTCTTAAGTGGTGTAGGAAACAATGAGGAGGGTTCAAAGTGATTGAAGTCAAAAATCTAAGTCATCAATTCAAAATCGGAAAAAAGGGACGTGAAACGATTGTTCCTGTGTTGAACAATATAAATTTCAAAGTGGATAAAGGCGAAATCGTATCGATCGTAGGTAGGAGTGGGTCAGGAAAATCAACACTACTGAATTTAATCAGTGGATATATGGAGCCATCTGAAGGCGAAATATTCATAAACGGGGAGAAAGTGACCGATTTCAACGAAAGTAAATGGGCAGATTTCAGGTTGAATAACCTCGGGTTCATCTTCCAAAGCTTTCAGTTGATTCCGAGTATGACAGCTTTTGAAAATGTAGAGCTGGCACTCACATTAAAAGGTGTCAATGAGAAGGAAAGAAGAAGCCAAACCGAAAAAATGTTCAAGAAAGTCGGACTTGAAAAATTCATGGAACATTATCCGAGTGAACTCTCAGGTGGTCAACAGCAGCGTGTCAGCATTGCAAGAGCACTGATCCTGAATCCTCCCCTCATTCTTGCAGACGAACCGACAGGGAGCCTTGACAGTGATACAGAGGGAGACCTGTTATCCTTCATCAAACAACTGAACAAAGAGCTGGGGATTACATTCCTGATCATTACACACGATGAAACAGTAGCTCGGATTGGGAATCGTACCATTGAAATTGCGGATGGAACATTGAAAGAGGAGGCTTATGCATCATGAAGTTCAGAGATCAATTCAAGTTCGTCCGTGCAAATATGAAGAAGAACAAGAGCAGGATTTTCATGACCATACTAGCAACTGCTATGGGCTGTGCATTCTTGATTGTGTTGGCTTCGGTAGCCTTCGGAATACAGGAGTCTGTTGTAGACGATGTGACGCAAGGGCGTTTGATGACGGAAATCAATGTACATGGAAAAGAAGAGGGCGGAAGAATTACAGACGATGATATCGAATACTTCGAGTCTCTTGAAAATGTAGATGCTGTCACTCGAAGGAATTATTTACGCCAAGGCGCTACATATTTTCTTGACGATTATCGAAGTCATGCAGGTACATTGGTCGTTAATTATCCTTCAGAAGTCAAAGCAGGCTTTGAACTTTCAGAAGGACGCCTACCTGAAGCTGAGGATGAAATCGTCGTCGGTTATGATTTTGGAAGAACTTTAGCTGAGTGGGACGGCGAAGGGGATCCGCCTTATGGGGAGGAAGGTACCGTAAAGGAGGGATATGAATACGAGGGAGCAATATTAAATAAAACCCTTCAAATGGAAGTTAAAAAGATGGACGGGGAAAAAGAAGAATCAAAACAATTTACACTTAAAATCGTTGGTATTGGGAAAAAACCGAGCCGAGATTGGATGGTTGAACGGAACGTATATATTTCTGAAGGTGTTATGAGTAAAATTGAAGCCTTTACTGGCACGCAGAATGGTATGACGGTTGCACCAGATACACCTGAAGGAGAAAACAATGATGGACAAAATTCAACTAAAAAGACGTATGATGAAGTAAATATCTTCGCAAAGCATGCTGAAGACGTAAAGGGTATTTCAGATACTTTAAAAGATAAAAAGTATTATACTTACTCCGTCGTCAATGAAATGGAACAAATAAACTTGATTTTCTTGATCGCTAAAAGTGGATTGATCTTCATAGGGACGATTGCCATAATCATCGCATCGATCGGAATTTATAATACAATGACGATGGCAGTGACCGAAAGAGCACCGGATATTGGAATCATGAAGGCGATCGGGGCAAACCCAAGTACGATAAAACGTATTTTCCTTATTGAAAGTAGTTATATCGGCTTGTTGGGCGCCCTTTTTGGAACGGCCGTCGCGTATGGAATCAGTTATCTTGTAAACCTCTTCCTGCCGATGATCTTAGGGAGTGCATTTGGAGAGCAACCTCCAGATGGGTTCATGTTTTCGAGCATCCCATTAGCTTTGACAATCATATGTATTACAATCTGTATGATTGTTACCATCATTTCAGGGCTGCGTCCTGCGCGTCGTGCGACCAAAGTGGACGTTTTGAAGGCAATGAGAAGAGAAGTATAAAAAAATCAAAGAACTAGAGGATGATCCTAGATGGATCATCCTTTTTTATAGTGATTATTGAATCGTTTCACCACAAACATGATTTCACTAGAAAGTACTTTACTTTGTATTCCAATTGTTAGAAAATTACCATAACGATATCATTCGAAACGTTTCACCTACTTACGTGTAAAGGAGAGGAATATGAAAAAACTTTTTTCCATTGTGCTGATTGTTGTTGTTCTTTTTACGTGGTTTTACGTATTTAAAGGTAATAAAGAGAGTATATCAAATGATAAACAAGAACCGCCAGAAGCTCATGAACTAAGAGAAATCGCCAAAAAGACGTATCGCTATTTCGAGGATTTTACAGATGAAAAAACGGGGCTCCCTTTTGATGCGGTCCGTACCCAAGAGGGAATAGACCCTAAAACCTATACATCTCCGACTAATATTGGGATGTATTTGATGAGTACGATCTCAGCCGACGAATTGGACATGATTTCAGAACAAGAAGCGATTGAAGCAATTACAAAGACACTGGATACGCTTGATTCATTAAAGAAATGGAACGGCCTGTTTTACAATTGGTATTACACGGAAGATGGGTCATTGAAAACGGATTGGGGGCAATTCATCTCTACGGTTGATAACGGGTGGTTGTCAGCAGGATTGATGACAGTCGGTCAAGCCTATCCGGACCTTCATAAACGGACCAACGAACTTGTAAAATCAATGGATTATTCGCATCTATACGATCCCGAGGTCGGACAAATGTGGGGAGGATACGATGTTCAAGCTGGAGAAACAACAGCCCACCATTATGGCGCCTTTTACACAGAGCCTCGAGTAGCGAGTTATATTGCGATCGGAAAAGGTGAGGCACCAAATACCCACTGGTGGGAAATGGACCGTGTATTGCCACCAGAATATGATTGGCAAACTCAGACACCCGAAGGTCATACAAAGACCTATGATGGTGTAGAAGTTTTTGAAGGCCACTATACATACGAAGGGAAAAAGTATGTGCCTAGCTGGGGTGGGAGCATGTTTGAAGCATTAATGCCATCACTTGTTTTGAAAGAGAAGGAACTAGGGAAGGATGCACTCGGCTTAAATAACCAGCGTCACGTGGATCTGCAAATTACGTTTGCAGAAGAACAGGGTTATAAGGTGTGGGGAATGTCTCCTGCAGCAACACCTGATGGATATTCCGAATTTGCTGCGACTCCACTCGGTATGAAGGGGTATGAAAGAAACGATGTTGTTACCCCACATGCTTCCTTTTTGGCACTGGAATACGCTCCTGAAGAGGTAATGGACAATCTTGAACTCTTGAAGGAAATGAATGCGTATGGTGAATATGGTTTTTTTGATTCCATTCATGTTGAGACGGGGGAAGTAACGCAAGCTTATTTAGCTTTAGACCAGGGAATGATCATGGTTTCCATTACAAATTATTTAAGGGACGGGGTAATCCGTGATTACTTCCATCAAGATGAAATTGGAAAGAAGCCTGAAGAACTGTTAAGTAAAGAAGTGTTTTCAATCAATTGAAAAAAGAGGGTGACTTTGTCACCCTCTTTTTCTTAGTTAGGCTTTTTTATCGATAATGCCTGTTGTACAGCGAGAGATACAAATCATCGCATCCTCTTCATCGGTTATTTTGATTTCCCAAACCATCGTGGTTCTTCCTTTATGAACGGGCTGGGCAGTGGCTGTCACAATTCCATCTCGTTTGCTTTTCAAATGGTTGGCGTTGATTTCAATACCAAACACCGTTTGCTTCTTCAAGTCCACATTAAGTGCGCTACCGATGCTGGCCGCTGATTCTGCCAGTGCGACAGATGCACCACCATGTAAAAAGCCGAATGGTTGTTTCGTTCTTTCATCAACCGGCATCGTCATGATGACTTTTTCAGCACCTGCTTCAATAATTTCCATACCTAACGAGTCGATGAGTGTATTGGAAAAGTCCATACGTACAGCTCCTTCATTAAAATTGGATCAAATAACTGATCAGCAGTCCAACCGTCAACGCAAAGCCGAATACAGTGTGCATCTCTGCTGTCGCTTTCATAGCAGGCATCATTGAAGTCGGTTTACGTTCCCCTTGGAAACGTTTAACGGCTTCCACTGCCTTAGGGACACTTAATAGAACGAGGAGAAGCCAAAAGGAGGCTTTACCCACGACGATCATCGTTAGAATCCATGCGATGGAAAAGGCGAACATGCCACCTAAGAAACGTACTGCATTCTTATGTCCTAATAGGATGGCTAACGTTTTTCTGCCTTTTTCCTTATCCCCTTCTAGATCACGGATGTTATTCGCCATCAAGATCGCACCGATGAGAATTGAAATCGGGATGGAGATGAGCATACTATTTACGGTAATGAAGTCGGTTTGAATGTAAAAAGATATCAAGATGATGACAAACCCCATGAAGAAACCTGCAACAACCTCTCCCAGAGGTGTATAGGCAATCGGATACGGACCGCCAGTGTAAAAGTATCCGGCAGCCATGCAAAGAGAACCGATGACTGCAATCCACCAGGTCGTCATGGCGCTAATATAGGCACCAAGGAGAATGGCAAGCATAAAGAAAATCAAGCCGACGCGCAATACCGTTTTGGGAGAAATCCCATCTCGGACGATACCTCCACCGATCCCCACGGATTCAGAGGTATCAAGACCTCTTTTGAAGTCATAATACTCATTGAATAAGTTTGTTGCTGCCTGTATCAGGATTGATGCAAGTAACATAGCGAGCAATAATAACCAATCAAGTGGTGTATAAAATAGTGCAAGTGCGGTACCAATGAATACCGGTATGAAGGAAGCTGTCAAAGTATGCGGCCGAAGCTGTCTGTACCATATTTTGAGCTTGGACTCCCGATTTCCGTTGATATTCACTGATTTCGTGTTGTCTGAGAAGTGTTGTTCCATCATTGTTCACCTTTACGTCAGAATGCTGATTCACTCATCATTCCTACTTATTTTAGTCCAATCTAAGTGTATGCAATGGGTGTATTGGTGTCAACTTCAATAGATGGGAATACATGTGAATGGTGTACAATGGAAAAACAAGCTTTTTTCCTTTATAATAGTATCGATAATGAGGTTATTTCCGTTATCAATTAATTGAAATAAAAAGAGTTTATATAGATAGAGATTAGACGTCAGAGGATGTTGGAGGGGATTGCTTTGGCAGCTGTAACACAACATGAATTACTTGAGCGATTAGAAAGTGCAAAGCAAAAAGCACAAAAACTTCAAAAAGAGATACTTGTCAGTCACAGAGTGCAAGTCGATACAGTTGATCCGCTCATTGTATTTTCAAACAGCCAACGTATATATGAAGGACAACGATCATTCTGGTCAGACGCATCGAATGAGTTGACGCTTGTTGGAATGGGAGAAGCTCGAAGGTTTGATATAGATGGCGATGACCGTTTTTCTGGCATACAAGAGAAGTGGCAATCGATCGTAACCCATCAGTTGGAGGATTATCATACACCTTACATTTATGGTACGGGACCGATGGTGCTCGGTGGTTTCTCATTTGATACAAAGAAAGACAAGACCCCTTTATGGACGAATTATTCAGATGCAAGCTTTGTTTTGCCAATCCACCTCTATTCATTCTTTGGGGACAAAGCCTACTTGACGACGAATCTGTTCGTACACCCAGATGCAGATGTTGCCAAATTGTTCGAAGAGAGCATGACTGAAAAAACGGTACTATTGAAAAAGACTTCGATTGAGGCGACTGAAGATCGAGCATACACATTGACTGAAATCGATCCTGAACAGTGGAAAGAATCTGTGGCGGATACCACATCAATGATTAAAGAGGGGAAGATTGAAAAGGTCGTTCTTGCACGTGAAGTGATTGCAGAAACAGATGAAACGATTTCGGTAACGACTACGCTACAACGGTTGATTCATGAACAGCCGAATAGCTTCATTTTTGCGATAGAGCGTGGACATAAATGTTTCTTAGGTGCTTCACCAGAACGGCTTGTTCAAAAAAGTAACGGAGAAGTGCTATCGACGTGTTTAGCGGGATCTATCAAGAGAGGTACATTCCTGGAGGAAGATGATCACTTGGGAGAGCAGCTTCTAGCAGATCAAAAAAACAGGGAAGAACATGCTTTTGTTGTGGAAATGATTCGGGAAGCATTGGAAGAAGTAGCTGGATCTGTTCAGATTCCAGATGCTCCGACCTTATATAAAGGACGGGATATCCAGCACCTTTACACGCCGGTCGTTGTCAAACAAGCCAATCGTGTTTCCTTGCTTGATGTGGTAGAACGGCTTCACCCGACTCCTGCTTTAGGTGGTTTCCCTCAGAAAGAATCTGTGAAAATAATAAGGGATGTCGAAAAGCTTGACCGAGGCTGGTATTCATCACCTGTCGGATGGATTGACCACCATGATCAAGGTGAATTCGCTGTTGCGATTCGATCTGGTCTCATAAATGAAAATCATGCTTCACTGTTTGCCGGCTGTGGTATCGTTGCAGAATCGGATCCCGAGAGTGAATATGAGGAAACAAAGATCAAGTTGAAGCCGATGCTTTCTGCACTAGGAGGATCCTTTGAATGACTGTAGATCCATTGACAGCTTATGTCGGAGCTTTCGTAGATGAATTGAATAATGCGGATATCGAGGACGTCGTCATCAGTCCGGGGTCAAGGTCGACACCTCTCGCCATGATGTTTGCCCAGCATCCGCAAATAAAAGTTTGGCTGAGCGTTGACGAACGGTCGGCAGCTTTCTTTGCACTTGGAATCGCCAAATCGAAAGAAAAGCCGGTGGCTCTCGTATGTACGTCCGGAACGGCTGCCGCCAATTATTATCCAGCTATCATTGAAGCATCGATTTCCCATATTCCGCTCATAATTTTGACAGCGGACCGCCCTCATGAACTGAGGGATGTGGGAGCACCCCAGTCGATTGATCAAATCGGGATGTACGGGAAGTATGTAAAATGGTTTCATGAGATGGCTCTTCCAGAGATGGAGGAAGGGATGCTCCGGTATGTCAGATCGAATGCAGGTAGAGCCTGTGCTATTGCCAATCACGGTAAAAAGGGACCAGTGCATTTGAATTTACCGTTCAGAGAACCTCTTGTCCCTGAATATCGTTCCTCCGAAGCCTTCCAATATGGAAAGCTTGAGCAGAAGGCCTACCGCTCTTTTGAAGCTGGGTCACGGAATCTTACTGAAAGGCAATATGGAGAGCTGGCGAACATTCTGAAGGGTGTAGAAAAAGGCTTGATTGTCTGTGGTCCAGGACAATATCGTCATGCTGTCCAGGCGATTACTGAATTGGCTGAAGCATTGGATTTTCCGATTCTTGCTGACCCCCTCTCACCGTTACGCACCGGTGAGCATTCAAAGGAGCTAGTCATCGACAATTATGATGCTCTTTTAAAAAGTGAGGTCATCAACAACGAGAAGCCCGATGTGATCATTCGATTCGGGGCAATGCCTGTTTCAAAGGCTTTTTATAAATATGTACAAAAGCATAAAGATGCCGATTACTGGATTATTGAAGAAGGTGAAGAGTGGCGTGATCCTGCCCATTCTTCCGGAAGGATGATCTACGCTGATACTCAACAGTTTGCCGAAGCTTTAGGACACGCCATTGAAAGTACGGATACACCTACCGAGTGGACGCGTCATTGGCGAAGAGCGAATGCGATTGCAGGCGATGAAAAGCATGCTTTTGTAACTTCCGACGCCTTTTTTGAAGGGAAGATCTTTTCCCGATTAGAGCAGTTGATCCCAGATGGGACGACTCTTTTCGTCGGAAATAGCATGCCGATTCGCGATTTGGATTCCTTTTTCAGTACGACTCAAAAAGAAATTCAACTATCCGCTAATCGAGGGGCAAATGGAATTGATGGGGTGATTTCTACTGCACTGGGAGTAGCAGCAACAGGCCAGAAAACCGTACTCGTGATTGGTGATCTTTCCTTTTATCATGATATGAACGGTTTGCTCGCCTCAAAAATGCATGAACTCGATCTAACAGTGGTACTCGTAAATAACAATGGCGGGGGCATCTTCTCATTTCTACCACAGTACGAACACCCTGATCATTTTGAACAGCTTTTCGGCACACCCATCGACATTTCATTTGAGCAATCGACGAATCTCTATGATGGACACTATCATCTGGTAAAATCCTGGAACGATTTCGATTACGCTTTTATGGAGAGCATCAATGGAAAAGGCCTGCATGTGCTCGAAATCCAGACGAACCGAGATGAGAATGTTCGTCTCCATCGTGAGTATTGGGACCAGGTTGATTCAGCTTTAAGAGATAGGTTGGGATCACCCCATGCGGATTAACGTCAATAATGTCCAATATCATGTTGAGGTTGAAGGGGAAGGTGAACCGGTTCTTCTCCTTCATGGCTTTACTGGCTCTAGAGAGGATTGGCGCTCATTCGTTCACGTATGGAAAAAAGAGTTCAAACTCATAACAATCGATTTGCCTGGACATGGCAAAACGGATTCTCCTGAAGATGTCAAAAAGTACGCAACAAAAGAGACTGTAGAGGCACTGGAAAAAATTCTTGATGAGCTGAAGATTGAAAGCGCGTTCGTTTTAGGGTATTCTCTAGGTGGTAGAGTTGCATTATCTTTTGCAATGACATTTCCTGAACGGGTAAAAAGATTGATTCTTGAAAGCAGCTCGCCAGGGTTGCAGACCATACAGGAACGTCTGGAGCGTAAACAAAAAGACGATCAATTGGCAGAGTGGATTCTGCAAGAAGGAGTGGAGACTTTCGTTAATTACTGGGAGACCATTCCATTGTTTCACAGCCAGTTGAGGTATATGTCTAACGAAGAGCGCACCCGTTTACGGAAAAGACGATTGACGAATACGGAAGTCGGTTTAGCTAACAGTCTGCGTGGAATTGGGACAGGCGTCCAACCGTCCTGGTGGAATCAGTTGGACAGTTTGGTCATTCCCACGACATTACTTGTTGGTGCACTGGATTCTAAATTTGTCAGGATTGCAAAAGAGATGCTTCAATTGCTTCCGGATGGTGAACTGATCATCATCGAGGATGCAGGGCATGCTATACACCTTGAGCAGCCAGAAGAATTTTCAAAAAAGGTACAAATGATTTTACATAACAGAAAGGATGAAGGAAATGGCAACATTTGAATGGATTGCTGAAAGAAAATATGATGATATTCTGTATGAAACATATAATGGGATCGCGAAGATTACGATCAACCGTCCCGAAGTACGGAATTCATTCCGTCCGAAAACTGTTCATGAACTAATTGATGCATTCGCTTATGCACGTGACGATTCCGATATCGGTGTCATCGTATTAGCAGGAGCTGGAGACGATGCATTCTGTGCAGGCGGAGATCAAAAAGTACGTGGACATGGTGGATATGTGGGAGACGACCAAATTCCTCGTTTGAATGTCCTTGACTTACAACGTTTGATCCGTGTTATTCCGAAGCCGGTCGTAGCAATGGTTTCTGGATATGCAATCGGCGGTGGACACGTGCTTCATGTCGTTTGTGACTTGACGATTGCAGCGGACAACGCAATCTTTGGTCAAACAGGGCCGAAAGTCGGAAGCTTTGACGCTGGTTATGGTGCAGGTTACCTTGCACGTATCGTCGGACATAAGAAAGCCCGTGAAATCTGGTTCCTTTGCCGTCAATACAACGCAGAAGAAGCGAAGGAAATGGGACTTGTTAACACAGTCGTTCCATTGGAAAAGCTGGAAGAAGAGACGGTTCAATGGTGCAGTGAAATGCTTGAGAAGTCACCGACTGCCCTTCGTTTCTTGAAAGCCTCTTTCAATGCGGATACAGACGGACTTGCTGGATTGCAGCAAATGGGTGGAGACGCAACATTGCTTTATTACACAACCGATGAAGCGAAGGAAGGACGCGACGCGTTTAAAGAAAAGCGCAAGCCGGACTTTAAGCAATTCCCTCGTTTCCCATGATTCATATATGCCGGGGAGATTTGTAAGTAGCTACTACTTATGAATCTCCTTTTTTACCTGAACGATCTTTACATTGTGGAGTGGTACGTATGGAAATGAAAAATTGGCTTCAGCAAAGAGCGTATATAACACCGGAACGCCTTGCGCTGACGTTTGAAGAGCATACATGGACCTATGAACAGTTGAATAGGGAAGCGGAACGAATGGCACGGAAGTTGACGACGCTGGGGATTGAAAGTGGTGACCATGTTGGTTTTCTTATGGAAAACCATCCTCAGACGGTCTTTCTTATCCATGCCCTACATTACTTGAAGGTTGTTATTGTCCCACTCAACAAACGCTTATCTCCATCAGAGCTGGATTATCAGCTTGAAGATGCCGATGTGGATTGGTTGATTGTGGATACGCAACATGAATCAAAAGCAGAAGACTTAACCTTCAACTCAGTAATTACCATGACCAAATTGAGTAAACAAGAACAAGTAGATATGAAATTTGATGGAAGCACAATTAACTTAGAGGATCTCCATACGATCATTTTTACATCTGGCACAACGGGTCATCCGAAAGGTGTCCAGCTTACATACGGAAATCACTGGTGGAGCGCAACGGGATCAGCACTCAATTTAGGTATTCATGAAGAAGATCGGTGGCTGTGTGCGGTACCCCTATTCCATGTCAGCGGTCTATCCATCTTAATGCGGAGTGTCATTTACGGCATGACAATGGTTCTTCATCAGCAATTTGAAGCAGATCGTTTCATCCGGTCGGTACATGAAGATAAGGTCAGCATTGCATCGGTTGTCAGTGTCATGCTATCAAATATCCTTGACTCAGATGAATTTGAGTCGTTTCCTGCTACCTTCCGTTGTATGCTTCTAGGTGGCGGTCCTGCACCTTACCCGCTTCTGAAGCGATGCGAAAAAACAGGCATACCTGTTTTTCAAACATATGGTTTAAGTGAGTCCGCTTCTCAAATCGTGACCCTCTCGCCTGAAGATAGCATGAGGAAATTAGGTTCTGCAGGGAAGCCGCTTTTCCCATCACAAATTAAAATCAAATCATCGGAGGCTGACAGTCCTAGTCCAGCAGGAGAAATTCTGATCAAAGGCCCGAACGTGACTCAAGGCTATTATAAAAAGGAAAAAGAAAACGCCGAAAAAATCAAAGATGGCTGGCTCGCAACCGGAGATGTCGGTTATTTGGATGAAGAAGGATTCCTTTATGTATTAGATCGTAGAAAAGATATGTTCATCTCGGGAGGAGAGAACGTCTATCCGGCCGAAATCGAAGCATGTCTCCTCGGTCATGAAGCAGTTTCCGAGGCCGGTGTCATTGGGATTGCTCATGAAAAATGGGGGAAGGTCCCAGCAGCCTTTGTTGTCATCAAAAAAGGAAAATCTGTCACTGAAGATGATTTGATCGCATATTGCACGACAAGATTAGCGGGATATAAAGTTCCAAAGAAGGTTTCGTTTATCGACGATCTACCCCGGAACGCTTCCAATAAGCTGTTACGCAGGGAGTTATATCGGTATTTAGAGGATGGTGATGACGTTGAAGGTTGAGAAAGTCATCATTCATACCGTGAAGCTTCCTTTGAGGGAGCCTTTTAAAACAGCATTAAGCCTCATTGAGGAAAGAAAACTCTTAATCTTGGAAGTGAAATTTAAAAGTGGCGTAACCGGATGGGGGGAGTGTTCAGCGTTTGAAACGCCATGGTATACAGAAGAAACAACTGATTCTTGTTATCATGCCCTTCTTACTTATCTCCTCCCTGCCTTGATGGATCATAACGAAGTTCAACATCCAGATGAAGCAATGAAGCTTTTTCAACCGATTCGAGGTCATCATATGGCGAAATCAAGTATTGAAACGGCACTTTGGGACGGATATGCGAAGCATTTGAATCAGCCTTTGTATCATGTATTAGGTGGCTCGAAAAAAAGTATCGAAGTGGGCACAGCTGTTGGAATACAAGCCAATCAAGAGAAACTAATCCAAAAAATAGACGAAGCTGTTCAACACGGGTACAAACGGATCAAGCTGAAAGTGAAGCCTGGTCATGATATTGAACCCGTTAGGGCTGTTCGTAGAGCTTTTCCAGATCTCCCACTTATGGTTGATGCCAATTCAAGTTATACCCTGAAGGACCTCGACAGGTTAACGGAACTGGATCACTATAATTTATTGATGATTGAACAGCCCCTTGGTCATAGGGATTTTGTCGATCATGCCACTTTGCAGGAAAAGCTAACCACTCCGCTCTGTCTAGATGAGAGCATCACTTCTTTTGAGGCAGCAAAAACAGCGATTTCCATGAATAGCTGCCGAATCATTGCCATAAAGCATAGTCGGGTCGGCGGGTTATCAGAGGCGATAAGGATTCATGATTATTGTAAAGATCGGAACGTTGACGTATGGGCAGGAGGGATGGTCGAGTCTGGTATTGGCAAGGCTCACAACATCGCGCTTGCTTCCTTTGATCGATTTGTTTTTCCTGGCGATATTACCGCTTCCTCAAACTTCTGGTATGAAGATCTTATCACGCCTCCAATACAGATCGAGGACGGTAAAGTCAACATTTCTGAAAAAGCAGGGATCGGATACGAAATCAATCGAACCGTATTGGAAAAATACACGATAAATAAACATGAAGTAAGTCAAAGCTAGATTTGGACTTGAACAATTAAGGCGGCCTTATCGAGGGATTCACCTCAATAAACCGCCTTTTCATCATTTACTTGATTACACCACAGGCGATACGCTCACCTGAATCTCCTGAAGGATTGGTCTTATAATCATCGGCTTTTGCATGGATGACTAGAGCGCTACCATCTTCATCAAGAAGGGTATTCGCTGCTCCTTTTTGTAACGTCACGTGCTTGGTGTAGGTTGTTTTAGCGACCATTCCGTCTTCATCAACCTCAAGGTTGGGAAGATCACCAGCATGATACCCTTTTGGATTGTGAAACCCGTGTTCTTTACTGACAGGGTTATAATGCTCACCCGCTGATTTGAAATCAGGGGCATCACATTTTCCTGTTTCATGGATATGGTATCCATGCACGCCAGGGGAAAGGTTGGACACCTTCAACTGAATCATGACGCCTTTTGGTGTTTCAGAAATTTGAGCTTCCCCGATCTTTTCTTCCTTCTGATTATACATTTCTACAGTTTTATAGCTTTTGTTGACTGACCGACTTGCTTGTACGGGTTCAGCTTCCACAGACCTGTCCGCAGTCGGCTCGTTCTGATAGCCGCATGCAGTCAAGGTGGAGGCTGCGAACAATAATGCAATGCTGCTTCTTTTCCATCTATACATCCTAGTTTCAATCCCTTCCATCGTTTTACTCTTATTTTTCGCATGACAAGGATAATTATGTAAAAATACCAAACTCTACCCAATCAGTACTCGAAAATAAGAGAGGACTGACCGATATACAAAGTAAGAGAAACGATAGAAGAAATATGGACAAAAAATAGAGATTAGGGGACCGTTTCATGTTTAATCGAATTCAAGAAGAACATCTACGGGCAATATTCAATGGATTTATGGATATGGTCTTTCTGATGGCAGTGGATGAGGGGCCGACATTCCGATATGTTACGGCGAACGAATCCGCCTTAAAATATTCAGGGGTTGATGAAAGGTCATTCGGGAAAAGCATGCAGGATGTTTTACCGGACGAGGTATTCGAGAGTATTCAGAAAGCCTATGAAATAGCCTATTTCACAAAGAAACCGTATCACTATGAACGAACGACGATGGTGATGGGACAATCGATGGTCGGAGAAACGATATTGACCCCGATTTTGGATGCTAGTGGAAACTGTACGCATATTCTAGCTTCTGTACGTGATATTACGAATAAGAAAAGAATTGAAAGTGAGCTTCAATCTAGTAAAGAACGTTACAAATATCTATATGAGAACACACCGGTCATGTATTTCACTTTGAACCAAAAAGGGATGTTGCTGTCCTTCAATCAGACGGGGGCATCTCGACTCGGCTTCTGTAACCAAGAATTAATCGGAAAACCATTTGTTGATTTCGTGGATCCGCGTGACAGGAGCAAGTTCCGTCAATTCATACGTCACCTGCAGCCTGGCAACGACAAGAGTATTGAAGTCAGACTTTTACATAAGGACCACCCATCATTTTGGGTTTCACAACGGATGAACATCGTCTCTCCGAAGGATGGCGAATCGGAGATCGTTTGTGTCAGCTATGAGATTCAAGATCAAAAGGAAACCGAGGCACAACTGAAGGGACAAAAGCGGATTTTCGAACTGATTGCAACGGATACGATGCTTGAAGAAATTTTAGAGGTTACCGCGAAAACGCTGGAGGGGCATATCGACGACACCCTATGTACTGTCCATCTTTACTCGAAAGAAAAAGAAACGCTCCAGCTTGTTGCATCACCTTCCATTAAAGAAGAACATACCTCACAGCTTTCGGAGATGCTGATCGGTGACGATGTTAGCGGCTGTGGAAGAGCTGCTTCGCTTAAACGCCCAGTCATCGTTTCTGATATTGAAGATGACCCCTTGAGTCTTCACCTTCATCAATTCTTTTTAGATTATTCCATACGGGCTTACTGGGTCATGCCAATCTTATCAAGTGATCAGGAATTGCTGGGAATATCGACCATATACAGCTTGAAGAATCGGTTGCCGAGTCGAAATGACGAACGTCTGATCAAAATGTATGCCGACTTGGCTTTACTCGCCATCGAACAAAAACATACGAAACAGGCCTTGAAAGAAAGTGAATTAAGGCTCAAACTCATGACGGATAATATGTCAGATCTAATCGTCCTTTTTGATCGAAAGGGAAGTGTAAATTATGTCTCGCCTGCGTACAAGAGGGTATTTGGAAGAACGCCAAATTTCACGAAATCCTTCCTTGACCATATTCACGAAGATGACCAGGAGATTGTCAAAAAGACATTCGCAAGGATCTTCAATGTAAAGGAAAGGCAGGATGTCGAATGCCGCTATCGACATGAACGAGGGGAATATGTCGTAATTGAGGCACGTGCAATGCCGGTTCTAGATGAAAATGAGGAAGTTAAACAAGTGGTGGTCGTCGCCCGGGACATCACAGAACGCAAAAAAACGGAAGAAACGATCAAGCATATGGCTTACCATGATTCGTTGACACATCTTCCAAATCGGCGGAAGTTTCAGGAGGACCTGGATCAGGTTATCATCCAAAGCAGAATCAGTAAACAAATAGCTGGTGTGCTCTTTCTCGATATGGATCGCTTCAAGGTCATAAATGATTCCATGGGCCATGCTTTTGGAGACCGTGTTCTTTCCTTAGTTGCCACGAGATTGAAATCCTTCATCGATGGGAAGGGCAAGGTATATCGGATGAGCGGTGATGAATTTACGATTCTGATTCAGAACGTCGTTCATATATCCGATCTATCAGAGCTTGCAAAGGAGGTACTCAAGACCTTTGAGAGTCCAATCGTGGTCGAGGATCATGAATTCCACCTTTCTTTCAGTATTGGTATATCCCTTTATCCGGATGATGGTGGGGATGTAGAATCATTGCTTGTTCATTCAGATGTGGCAATGTATCGAGCGAAAGAGAAGGGAAGGAATTCCTATGAATTCTATCAGCCTTCCATGAGTACGAATAATTATGAGCGGCTCCTCTTGGAAAATGATCTACACAAAGCAATTGAAAACGATGAACTGCTCCTGCATTATCAACCCCGTCTGGATGTAGAGACGAATGCAATTATCGGACTGGAAGCGCTAGTGAGATGGGAGCATCCCCAATGGGGGTTGATTCCCCCGGGAGAATTTATCCCTCTAGCTGAAGAATCAGGATTAATTGTTCAAATTGATAATTGGGTTTTGGAAACGGCATGTAGACAGAACAAGCTTTGGCAAGAAAAAGGATACCCGCCGGTCCGTATGGCGGTCAACTTTTCAGCGAGGCAATTCCTCCAAAGGAACTTACCAGCCTCGATCCAGAAAGTCCTTGATGCTTATGGAATGGATGGCAAATGGCTGGAGATTGAAATTACAGAAAGCACGTTGATGAAGTATGAAGAAAGCATCGTTCAAAGCCTGGAAGAGCTCGAACAGATGGGAATCACAATTGCGATCGATGATTTCGGCACAGGATATTCTTCCTTGAACTATTTGAAGAAATTCCACGTGCATGCATTGAAAATCGATCAGTCCTTCATCAAAGGGATTGGAAACAGCTCAGATGAAGCTGCCATTGCTAGAGCAGTCATTTCTCTTGGTCATAGTATGAAAATGCGTGTTGTAGCAGAGGGTGTCGAGACAGCTGAACAATTCTCATTCCTGAGAAGCCAGCACTGCAACGAGGTACAAGGCTTTCACTTCTATCCACCACTGGATAGGGTGAAACTGGATGCCGTCCTTCAAGAACATCGGGCTTTACCGATGTAATTGTCGTTTTGGGCGAATGATTACTTGTCAGTTCTAGCTGGCAGTCCTCACAAATAGAATGGAAGTAAATGATAGGGAGAGGCGGGATCTGATGACCTATTTTTTACTTTCATTTGTCGGGTTTATGGTTGGGACAATCGGGGTATGTGGACTGGTAAATCGTTTTATCAAGATTGACACGACAGACTATGATGTCTATCATTTATGGGAAGAGTTTGGTTTAAAAAAAGAGGACTACGATTTGCACTAGCCCTTTTGATAGATACTGTAGGTAAGAAAAAGAAGCTTATGGATTTGAGGCGTAAATGTTGTTGTTACAGAAAATCATCAAATATACATCCAGAATATTATTGATTGTGGTTTCGATCATCGGCATCAATATGGTTGATGATCTTGATTCCCAAACAACTGTGGCAGAAGATGATGATGCAATAAGAGTTGTCGCAATTGGAGATTCGTTGACATATGGAAGTGGGGACCCTAAGCGTGTCGGGTATATCGGTCGCGTCCACAAGCAAATGATGAACACAGTCGGCAATCATGTCGTGTTGGATCGTTATGGTGTGAGAGGCTTTCGAACCGATCAAATCATGATCCATATCCAGGACATCGAAGCCAAACAGAAGATCAGCCAAGCCAATTACTTATTCGTGTTCATCGGAACGAACGATTTCATCCAGGCCGCAAGAAGGGATCTAAACTCCATCAACGCTCAGGAAATGGAAGAGAAGCGGGCGTTATTTAAGGAAAATTTGACCCAATTGATTGCCCAAATTCGAACGGATAATCAATTTGCACCTATGATTCTGATTGGGATGTTCGATCCTTACACCAATTTGATCAATCATGATGAGCTGCATGGTATTCTAGAGAATTGGAACAGCGTTACGAAAGGGATGGTCCACGAATTTCCGAATACCTACTATGTATCAACAATTGATCTCTTCCTCAATAAGGATAGAGATCGGTATTTTAAAGATGTCATACATCCGAACCCTAGAGGGTACGAACTGATCTCCCAAAGGGTCATGCAGGATATGAAGCGTTACGGATTGATAAACTAGTTCTTCCAAAGAAAAAGAGGCTGACCTCATTAGGTCAGCCTCTTTTTAGTCTTATTTGACTCCCATTTCTGCATCGAGCTTTCCATTCATATCAATCATGAAGCCGATCTCTCTTCCAAGTAGCTGAGTTAGTTCTTTTGCCTTCTTTTCACTCTCGGATTTGATCTGCTCTATGGTGAGTTCCCCTTTAAGCTTTGAAGAACCTACGATTATCATTAATTCTCCTTTTTCGAAAAACACGATTCGCATATGTCCAACCTCCAAAAAACTAGATTCTACCTACAGTTTTCGCTGTCATGTAGCGGAGATAGGGGGTATGAGGTCTTATGTGAAATGAGAAATATTTCGTGATTTTGTAAAAGATTGTCTTATCTTGAAGCAAAAATGATATGATGGAGATAATAGGGAAACAGGAGGCTGTTCTTGTGGAAAAAGCAACCGATCTTATTTTGCTTGTTTCATCTTTGTTCATTACAAAATTTAAGACTTTGGCTTTAGCCATATGGGCTTTCATTGATTTTTTCTTGGAAAATTTCTGGGTCCAGTTCGTTCTTGTCACCCTTCTCTTGTATACGGTTTTGAGGGTGGCTGAAAGAATCTACTTTTGGTATATGTATCACAATTACATGCATCGGAAGGTTGAAAATAGTCTTTCAAGTTTCATAGATTTCGAGTTATTTTTCAAGCAAGTAACGGACAACAAAAGGTCGAATGGAATTGTCCCTGATTTAAAATATACAAAGAACCGACTTCATCAATACAACCAGACAGAATTAAGGCTGCTTGCTTCATTTATAACCACCTTACAAAAAGGATATAGGGATTTGAGACCTGGCGTTTGGGTGATGGCATTTTTATTCGGTGTAGCAACCGCGTACTTCCTCGGTATCATCCAGTTCGAGCGTCTCACATGGAATTTTGAAACCATATTGAAAACAGCAACGATCATCGCCTTCTGGTACTTGATTACACTGTTCCGTTATACGAATCGGAAGAAGAAGGTTGCGCAGATGGTCGGGCTCATCTCAACCAGCTGGAAAGAGAAAAATCTGCAAACAGAAGATGAGCTGGAACTGAAAGAATTGAATCCATCTCATTGAAAATGAGAAGGTGACTCGAAAGTGTCGGACGTGATGCTTTGAGGTCACCTTCTTCTTTTTATTTGGAAATATATGCATGGTTTTTGATTGAAAAGCGGTAGGGGAGAGATACATGTTCCTCTGCATAATCAATATTGATACGTGGTCCGATTTCTACGAATTCATCCTTAATATTATCATATTCTTGTAGCTTTATTTCTGAGGTCTGCAGCGGAAGGCCGTAATGGTTCATATTGAATCCCATCGCCTTAGAGAGCTTACCTGGGCCGTTCGTTAAATTTCGTTCGTGATTTCGCGTGTAGCTCTCTTTCACACCGTATCGATTTTCCAGCATCAATTCCACGCCTTCTGTCGGTTCAAGCGCTCGAAGTAAGATTGCTTCGGGTTTATGAAGAGGGCCTGTGACGATGTTGAAACAGTGATGCATCCCATATATGAGGAACATGTAAACATGACCTGGTTCGCCATACATCACCTCAGTACGTGCAGTCCTTCTGCCGCCGTACGAATGAGCAGCCTTGTCTTCAGGTCCTTTGTACGCCTCTACTTCTACAATTTTTCCTGCGAGTCTCCCATTTCCCGTTTCATGAACGAGTTCCATACCTAGGAGCTGTCTTGCAACCTCCAATGTTGGCTGTTTAAAAAAGTCCTTATTCACCATCTGGCATTCACCTGTTTTTATAGATTTTTATGATGTACACGTTATGTATCCATTTCACCATAGAAAGAAACTTTCAAGCAATCTGAATAAATAATTACGGTTAAATAGGATGATGGACCCATGACTTCATTCTCTATGTATGTTTTTGGAAAATAATGTTTCTCTGATAGGAATAGGTGGAATTAAACTTTTTTCAAACTATTCTTAACATGAAAATCGACCCTAAGTCTAGTAATATCAATGAATTTCAACATTACCAATATTTAGAGCCTCGAAGAATTTCGGAAAACCCCTTCCTGCATGAATTATATACAGTTATAATATCGAGTAAGGACTTATAACTTTTAAAGGGGGATGGTTATGGGGGCTGTAACCAATGTTAGATTATCAAGTGAAGAGAAACAATTGTTGTTGGATGTCGTAATGGAGCAACGCTATGCATCTGAACTGGTAAGCAGTGAAATAACTGACATCGAGACAGGTCAAAAGTCTTGTGAAGAGGAACGGGTAAGAGAATTAAACCAACTGTTGTTACGATTACATAAAGCAGGTGTATAAGATTGAAAGGGGTTGACATTTCGTCAGCCCCTTTCATTTTTCATTAATTATCAAGTAATCCTTTTCGTCTGGCTTCCATACGCCATTCGGCTTCTTTAATATAACGTTTGGAGGCAGTATTCCGTGTGCGTAAATACGACCAATAATTGGTGTAGTTCGGTGGGCGGAACTCGGCTGGTACTCTTCTCGCGTAACCCCACCAGTTCAACTTTTGATTTTCTAAGAGGATGAGATAATGATCGTATTCCTTATTCATGTTTACACTCCTATTTCCATAAATTCATCTGCTATCATCATTTTTTCTAATCTTCTTGCCAACTATTCACCTTTCAAAAAATTTTTGGCTTTATTTATGGCTTAGCTATTTTTGTTATTTCATATTCATAAAATGAGAAGGAGTGAACCGGAAAGAACGAAATGCTCCCAACGCCCTATTTAATGAAAAGTGGAAGGCGAAAGGCATACGGGCAGGGAATTTATGAGTACTGATATTTTACTTGTAGGGGGACGAGAGTATGATGGAACAGGTTATCATGTTTGCATCGGTCATGACTCCGATTGTCACTGGTTTGACAGAAGTGGCAAAACGTACCTTCCTTATTCCAAAACGCTTTGTTAATATTTTCAGCTTAATGATCGGGCTTGTGGTTGGACTCTTAGCTTTTCCTTTGACTGATTTGGATTGGACTCTTAGAACATGGGCAGGAACAATGGCAGGATTGGCTGCGACTGGTTTATACGAAGTAGGCAAATACCGTGTTCCACCGCGTCAAAAATGAAAAAATGGGTGCAATAAACGAGACAAAAAGGAGAGCCTTCAGCAAAAAGTTCATATAATAGAGTAGGGAAGTACAAGCTGGAGGTTATTCATATGGAATGGACATATTTCGTCGTGTCCATGGTTGTCAGTGTGTTGACCACATTAGCAGCGGTTTATTTAAGGCAGAAATTGAAAGTCAGAATGGAATCAAGACAAAACCAGCAAACAGCGCGAGAACTTGCGAAGACCGTTTTGTTACAAGAACTGCAAGAAAACTTGAAGTTATATCTTCGTAAAGATACAGAAAATGGCGGCAGCCTGCAGGAGTTTCTGGAACTGGGTACAATTGAGATACAAGGACATGAAAAGCTAAGGAAAAACATCTACATGTTCCATCTGGATGAATGGGATAAGGTGAAGTTCGAGATCGCAAAACTTGATACACATCTAGCCGATCGATTGTTCAAAGTTTATCAACAAATTGAAATACTCGATGCGCATGTCAAGGTAGAATCCCCGATCTTCAGAGTCGATCGATTAGGCTTCGAGGATTTTACGGAGAACTGTGAGAATATCATCAAGGAACTAAAGAGTGGATAAGAAATCATTACCTTTAAAAGGTGATGGTTTTTTATTTTTCGTCAAATCTAAACATTATTCTTTGAAAATAAATAGAGTTCAACAAAACCGAACAGAAACGTGAAAACCATGGCGAACGATTTTCACGGGCCTTGTGGCATAAATAGGAAAAACACGGAAGGTTAATTGAATCCCGTATTGAATTGTTTAATAAGCTTTTTCTAGTTAGCATCCTTTACGCATGTTTGAGTGGTGGTTGAAAAAGGTATAGCATAAGTAAAACTAGTTCACAATAATAATAGTGAATCTCAACTTTTCAAAAAGGGGCGTTAGGAAAATGAGAAAGGGTATACTACCACTGGTTACAGGCTTCATTATCGCGTTTAGTATATTTTGGTTCAGTCACCCTGCAGGTACATCTACATATCAAGTCAATGATCTGCCAAAGAAGTCCTTTGCGAAAAGCCATATAAATGTTTCAGACATTCATTCAACTGCTGCTTCGCAAGTTTCAAGTGACACGAAAGTGAAAACGATTACGACAGAGGCTAAGACAGACCATGAAAACCCTACCAAAGGAGACTTTATAAAGCTTGCGGATTCATTCATGACCGAAATGATTCAGTCAACGAACGAAGATGGTAAAGTAACAAGCTTCGAAACGAAAGATCAATTAATTGAGCATATGAAAGATTATGCTTCTTCGGAAGTGACGGAATACTATGTGGATGGTTTGTATGAGGAAAAGTCAGAAGGCTTGTATATTATCCCTACCGAGCTACCGCCATGGATCGTCACTGGAGAACCTTCGGAGCTGAAGAAATTGGATGATGAACATTATCAGCTGAAACAAGTAAACGAAACAGATCTCTATGGTACCTATACCATTCAAATCGACTATTCAAAAAAAGATAGCAAGTGGATCATTACCTCCGTCAACGTTAAATAGTAATGACGATTGGCTCGTACAATGTCTGACTTTTTCTGCTTAACATTGTTGCTACTAAGCTTTAAATGTGGTACACAATGTTAAATGGGAAAAGTCTTTCCTTTTGTCGATTAATCGAGTTTTACGAATATATGCGTGGCACTGTAATTTCGAACAACTTCATGTAAAATATGAATAAGGAGAATTTGTATATTACGGCAGACAAATTGGAGTTTTGAATATGAATCAATATACTTTTGAAGATTATTATAAGAACACGGTCGAGTTATCGTTCACTGAACAACCCTATTCCCCGACACCAAAGCATGTTTGGATCATTTGCCGCTTTAAGGATCAGTGGCTGCTCACGGAACATCCGAGAAGAGGGATTGAATTCCCAGGGGGGAAAGTGGAAAAGGGCGAATCGGCTGAGGAAGCAGCCGTGAGGGAAGTGTATGAAGAAACGGGTGCAACGGTGAACGAACTTACTTATCTTGGGCAATACCGGGTCAAAGGCAAGGGTGGTACGATCATCAAAAACATCTATTTTGCTACGATTGAAAAGATGGATATAAAGGCCCATTACTTTGAAACGAACGGACCTTTATTGATGAAGGAATTACCCGAATCGTTAAAAGAGAACGGTAAATTCAGTTTTATGATGAAAGACCAAGTGCTTGAGCGAAGCTTGCAATTCATCCATGAAAATCAAATCTCGACCAATTAACGCCTAAGGAGCTTCGTCTCGAGAAAGCCTACACCGGAATACATGATTGTGGCCAAAACAGCGATGATGAACAAGCTTAGTAAGACGAGTGTAAAGTTGAACACCTGGAATCCATATATAATCATATAACCTAGACCTTTTTTGGAGACGAGGAATTCACCGACGATGACGCCGACCCAGGACAACCCGACATTCACCTTCAAGGTAGAGATGATGGTCGGAATGGCTGCAGGCAGAGTGACTTCTTTAAAGGTCTGTTTTTTGTTTCCCCCGAAAGTTTCAATAACTTTGATATAGTTCTGATCGGTCTCATGGAAAGCGGTGTAAACGACAAGTGTTGTAATGATGAAGGAGATCAACACACCCATGGCAATGATCGAAACGTATCCTGGACCGAGGGCGACAATCAGAATGGGGCCAAGCGCGACTTTCGGCATTGCGTTCAAAACGACCAAGTATGGGTCAGACACATTCGAAACAAACGGGAACCACCATAATAGTGCAGCACATGCGGTACCTAAAATGGTTGCAATGACGAAGCTGACGAGCGTTTCTCCTGTGGTCGCGACAATATGGACGAACAAGGTCCCATCCCCGATCTTATCGATGAACAAGTGAACGATTTTACTTGGTGAACTAAACAACAAGGGGTTGACCCATGCCATCGATGAAGCAATTTCCCATAAAGCGATGAATAAAAGGAATAAGGTAAATTGGGTGACGATGACCTGCCTTTTCCTGCGTTTCACTTGATTTTTGAATTGTTCATATGCAAGTTCAACTTTCGTTTTCAAGTTCATTCAACTCCTCCCAGATCAACTGGAAGATATCATGGAAGTCTGCATGAGCTCTTGCATCAAAGGGATCCAGCTTTTTAAGCTGATCAGGTATGGTGTGTATCGATTTAACTCTACCTGGATTTGCTGATAAAACGATGACCCGATCTGACATCGCAATGGCTTCACCAATGTCATGGGTCACGAGTAAAGCTGTTTTATCGTGATCCTTCAACGTCCTGAAGACAAGGTTTTCTAATTTCAGCTTCGTTTGATAGTCTAACGCTGAAAATGGTTCATCTAATAAAAGCAGGACAGGCTGGGTCGCTAATGTCCGGACGAGTGCAATCCTTTGACGCATTCCACCTGAAAGCTCATGAGGATATTTCGTACGGGTATGACTGAGATTCATTTGTTCCAATAGCTCCAATGCAAAGGTCCTGCTCGTATCATTCAACTTTCGCTGGATTTTCAAGCCTAGCAAGATGTTCTCTTCAATCGTTTTCCAGGGGAAGAGATAGTCCTGCTGGAACATATATCCGATTTGATTTTTGACATTCCGCACTTCTTTCCCTTTCATATTCACCGTGCCGAGTGTAGGCTTGAACAGACCTGCAATCAAGGACAATAAAGTCGTTTTTCCGCAGCCGCTTGGGCCGAGGAAGGAAACAAACTCTCCTTCCTCAATATCAATATTTATATCCTCTACGGCTGTTGTACTCGATTGGGTTGAAAAGTAGGCATGGGTCAATTGATGAACGGTTAAGAATGACAACCTCCATCACTCCTTACTTTGCAACTTTTTCAGCGATTTCGGTATTTACAAGTATCGCATGATCGATTTGTTTAGGAAGTTCACCCGCTTCTTCCATGATCGTCTGCAAGTTGTTCCATTCTTCTTCATCAAGGATCGGATTGGTGGCATAACTGTGTTGATTCTTATACCGTTCTGTCACAGTTTCAATTAAATCAAGCGGGGTATCATCAAAATAAGGCTTGATAACTTGAGCGATTTCCTTAGCGGAGTGAGTATCAACCCATTGCTGCGCTTTGTATAGAGCACGGGTGAATCGTTCGATGACATCGTTATTTTCATCCATGTAGCTCTGTTTGGCCATATAGGTGGTATACGGAATCTTACCGGATTCTTTACCGAACGATGCAACGATATGACCAATGCCTTCTTTTTCAAATATGCTGGCAGTCGGTTCAAACAATTGTACATAATCCCCTGTGCCGGATGCGAAGGAGTTCGCAATATTTGCGAATTCGATATTCTGGATAAGGTTCAAATCCTTATGAGGATCGATCCCGTGCTTTTTCAGGCCATATTCACCTGCCATTTGAGGCATGCCGCCCTTCCGTTGGCCAAGGAAGGTACTTCCCTTCAGCTGATCCCAAGAAAAAGTATCCGGCTTTTCACGCGCGACAAGGAATGTACCGTCTGTTTGAGTGAGCTGGGCAAAATTGATAACAGGGTCTGTCGTTCCTTGAGCATAGACATAAATGGTCGTCTCTGAACCGACAAGGGCGATATCCGCTCCATCCGATAACAGCGTGGTCATCGTCTTATCTCCGCCCCAGGTCGTGGTCAACTCCAGGTCGATCCCCTCTTCTTTAAAAAAGCCTTTCTCAATCGCCACATATTGTGGTGCATAAAAGATGGATCGAGTAACCTCTGCAACTCGCACTTTATCATTTGAGGAGCTGTTTGAGCAGCCTGCTGCCAGTAATGTGAATGCAAGTATGAAGGAAGCAGCTCCAGCGATATGACGTTTTATTTTCTTGAACATTCCTATCCCTCCACAAACTTAGATGGGATAGTGTATGATTGATGCTTATAATGTGTGTTCGCCTAGAAATACTGTGAGGTGTGTCTATGTTTGAGTCGAATCGGATCGAGGATGTGCAACGTTTTCCGTCACCACATCCTGGAATAAAATTATATGTAATCACGTATAAAAGCCAGGATTTTCTTGTGAAGGGTTTACTGGCTCAACCTGTTTCAGAAGAAGCTCTACCAGGACTTTTGTATCTCAGAGGAGGGATCAAGCAGGTTGGGAAGGTGAGGATAGCGCGGATCATCCAATTTGCCTCCCAGGGCTTTGTCGTCTTCGCCCCTCATTACAGGGGGAATGAGGGAGGGGAAGGGCAGGAGGATTTTTGCGGCGAGGATCGGCATGATGCTTTTTCGGCACTGCGTATTTTGGATGATCTTCCTTTCGTGGATTCATCCTCTTTACATGTATTCGGTTTTTCGAGGGGAGGCGCAATGGCGCTTTTCACCGCGGGATATTACCCTGACATTATCCGTTCAGTTGTCGTATGGGGCGGTGTTTCGGATATGAAGCTTACGTATGAGGAACGGAAAGGACTACGAAAAATGTTGAAGCGGGTTGTCGGAGGGTCCGTTTACAAGTATCCAGATCGATATGAATGGCGTACACCACTTAGCGAAGTGCCACGATTTGAAGCTCCGGTTCTGATCATTCATGGCATCTATGATGAAAATGTGTCCTTTGAACACGCGCGTTTGCTGGAAAGGAAGCTGTACGAGCATGATAAACGGTATGAAACCTGGTACATCGAAGACGACCATCATTTCACCCCTGAAAAGAAGCTTCAAGTAACCCGGGATCTGTGCAGCTGGATGAAAAAACAACGATAAATGGAGCATGACAAAAAGAAGCGACCCAAATTTGGGTCGCTTCTTGCATTTTCGATTATACGAGTGGTCCAGCCTTTTTGATTTCTTCGCTAACATTCGGGAACTTGTTGAAGTTTTCTTTGAACTTCAATGCGAGTTCTTTCGCTTTTTCGTCATAAGCATTCTGATCTGTCCATGTTTTTCTCGGTTGAAGGACTTCACCAGGGACACCCGGACAACGAGTCGGAATATGCAATCCGAAGAATGGATCCTTCACCGTTTCCGTAGAGCGTAGCTCCCCTTCAAGAGCAGCCTGGACCATTGCACGCGTGTAGGATAAATTCATACGTTTACCCACACCATACTCACCGCCAGACCAGCCAGTGTTCACGAGATAAACGTCGACATCATGCTGGGCGATCTTTTCACCAAGCATTTTTGCATAACGTTCAGCATGCAGCGGAAGGAATGGTGAACCGAAGCATGTTGAGAATGTTGCCTGCGGGCTTGTGACGCCTCGCTCCGTACCTGCAAGCTTACTTGTATATCCAGATAGGAAGTGGTACATTGCTTGTTCCTTCGTAAGTTTGCTGATTGGAGGAAGGACACCGAAAGCATCTGCAGTCAAGAAAATAATCGTGTTCGGGTTTCCTGCCACACTCGGCATGATTACATTTGGAATCGCATCAATCGGATAAGCGGCACGGGTATTCTCCGTCAAAGTCGTATTATCATAATCAACGACTCTCGTTTCTTCATCTGATACGACGTTCTCGAGAACAGTGCCGAATTTGATTGCATTCCAGATTTGTGGTTCTTTTTCTTTAGAGAGGTTGATGCACTTAGCATAGCAGCCGCCTTCAATGTTGAAGACACCGTTGTTTGCCCAACCGTGTTCGTCGTCACCGATCAGACGTCGGTTAGGATCAGCAGAAAGTGTCGTTTTACCTGTTCCGCTTAAACCGAAGAATAAAGCCACATCGCCTTCTTGCCCGACATTAGCTGAACAGTGCATGGATAGGATGTCTTTTTCAGGCAGGATGTAGTTCATGACTGAAAAGATTGACTTCTTGATTTCTCCAGCATATTCTGTACCACCGATCAAGACGACACGCTTTTCGAATGAGATGATGATGAAGGTTTCTGAGTTTGTTCCATCAACAGCCGGATCAGCCTGGAATCCTGGTGCAGAAATGACCTGGAATTCTGGTGTGAAGCCATTTAAATCGCTTTCATTTGGGCGTATGAAAAGCTGTCTGGCAAAAAGGTTGTGCCAAGCGTATTCGTTGATGACTTGTAAAGGAAGCTGGTATGCCTTATCTGCTCCCGCAAATCCTTCAAATACGAAAGTCTCATCCTTTTTTGTTAAGTATTCGATCACTTTTTTATATAAATTATTGAATTTCTCTTCTTCAATCGGTTGATTGACAGATCCCCAGTCAATCTTATCTTTTACTGAAGGTTCCATGACGATATATTTGTCTTTCGGGGAACGTCCTGTATATTTTCCTGTCTCAACTTGGAGAGCACCAGTTGAGGATAGGACACCTTCTCCACGAAAGATCGCTTTTTCGACCAATGTTGGTGTAGGTAAGTTCTTATGAGTTGTAGATTTACTTATAAGTTCATCAGTTAAAGATGTAAATTGTGCCGTATTCATGTAAACCCATCCTTTTCAAGATAATATTTAATAATTCCAAGACATCCATTATCGTCTGAATTAGTATAACATATTTATTTTAATAATGTATACTATTTTTCCTTATTTGTGACAAACGAAACATGAAGTCAAATGAAATAGGCGGCCATAGAGGATTTTCTTAAAAGTATTCGGAATTTTCATATTTAATAAGGAAAAAGAATAATCATCTGAAGGGTGTTTGTATGTTCAAATTCGTTGACATAGCAGGTGTACTGCGATATGATATTGCGAGAACGGCTACTCTTATTCCGAGTAGGTGGAGGGACAGGCCCAATGAAACCCAGCAACCGACACCAATAGGTGAAAAGGTGCTAACCTGAAAAATAAGAGGGTGAAAGGTTTACAACGAACCACCTTTCCTCTAAAAAGGGAAAGGTTTTTTTTTCGCAATCAACGAAAATTCGAATACTTTCATCAGTATTAGTGCAACGTAATCCCGGAATGGTAAGAACGAGGGGTGTTTAACCATCCTCGCCGATTGATGAACGTTCTGTCCAAAGTGGACTTTAAACAACTCAAGATATGAGTTCATCCTTCATCCGAATTATAAAATCTTGGGTTTTTATTGCACTTTTCCGTACGGAATGAGTACCGTATCAATTATCAGCGATATTTTTCGTGTATCGCCGAGGAGGTTCCGTAATGTCAAAAAGCAGACGTCTATTTACTTCTGAGTCCGTTACAGAAGGCCATCCGGATAAAATCTGTGACCAGATTTCGGATGCGATCTTGGACGAAATTCTATCAAGTGACCCGAATGCCCGGGTTGCGTGTGAAACATCTGTCAACACAGGTCTTGTCCTTGTTGCAGGTGAAATTACCACTTCTACTTACGTCGATATTCCGAAGATCGTTCGTGAAACGGTAAAAGGAATCGGATATACGCGGGCGAAGTACGGCTTCGACTATGAAACTTGTGCGGTCTTGACATCCATTGATGAACAGTCTGCTGATATCGCACAAGGTGTCAACCAAGCACTCGAAGCTCGTGAAGGAACAATCTCTGATGAAGAGATTGAAGCAATCGGTGCTGGTGACCAAGGGTTGATGTTCGGATTTGCTTGTAACGAAACATCTGAACTCATGCCGTTACCAATTTCTTTATCCCATAAGTTGAGTCGTCGTCTGACTGAGGTACGTAAGAACGAAGTCGTACCATACCTTCGTCCTGACGGAAAGACACAGGTCACTGTTGAATATGATGAAGATGATAAGCCTGTCCGTGTAGATACGGTTGTCATTTCAACTCAACACCATCCAGAAGTGACACTTGAGCAAATCAAACGTGATTTGAAAGAGCATGTTATCAATCCAGTCGTTCCGGCTGAATTGATTGATGAAGATACAAAATACTTCATCAACCCGACTGGCCGTTTCGTTATCGGTGGACCACAAGGGGATGCAGGACTGACTGGACGTAAGATCATCGTTGACACGTACGGCGGATATGCACGTCACGGCGGTGGAGCATTCTCAGGTAAGGATCCGACGAAAGTGGACCGTTCTGCTGCGTATGCTGCTCGTTATGTCGCGAAGAATATCGTAGCTGCTGGTCTTGCTGAGAAGTGTGAAGTTCAATTGGCTTATGCAATCGGTGTAGCTCAGCCTGTATCCATTTCAATCGATACATTCGAGACTGGTACTGTAGCGGAAGCAAGACTTGTTGAGCTTGTTCGAGAGAACTTTGATCTCCGCCCAGCAGGTATTATCAAGATGCTAGATCTACGTCGTCCAATCTACAAGCAGACAGCTGCTTATGGACATTTCGGACGTACAGATATCGACCTTCCATGGGAGCGTACGGACAAAGCAGAAATACTGAAGAACAACGCATAAATGAATGAAATGGCTGTCACCTGAAGGTGGCAGCCATTTTTTTTATTAATGGCTGTTCAAAATCAACAACATTCTTAATGCTAAGGCGAATAATTGTCAGTTTAAGACGTTTTTTTTATTGAATGGCCTTGTTTTTAGGAGAAAACGTGATAAAAACGAGCATTAATTGCCTTGATGAATGTTAGGAAGAGGGTGTACGCGTGATTATCTACAAAAATTTCAAATTTCCTACGAAAATTTGAAATTATCTACGAAAATAAAAAATTATCTACAAAAAACAGAAATTATCTACAAAAACGAATTCATCCACTTATGATGCCGAATGAATTCTCTTTTTGCGTTCAGCGATCTCCATATACTCCTTCGTCAACTTTGCAAAAATGGTATTCCATGATTGACTTAGAGCATATTCACGAGACATCTTCCCAAATCGTTTCAAGATTTTCGGATGCTTCAATAGAAATAAGATTCGATCAATGAAGGCTTGAGAGCGGCCGGGGGTCACGAGATATCCATTCGTGCCATCCTGGATGATGGTTCGCACGCCACCGGAATCTGCACCGATGACAGGGGTACCACAAGCCATGGATTCCAATACGACGTTCCCAAACGTTTCTGTAGGGGAAGGGAAGATGAATAGATCAGATGCACGATAAGCCTGTGAAAGTTCCTCCCCTCTCAAATATCCTGTAAATCGTACATTTGAATAGGAGTGTAACGTTTCCTTCATGACTTCTTCACTCGGTCCCTCGCCGACGATCATCCAACTCACCTGATCCTGCCATTCCTTAGGAAAGGTTCGAATGATGTTGATGAACGTTTCGATGTCTTTCTCAGGCGCTAATCTGCCTACGTAAGTTAGCAAGAGATGAGTCCCCGGAATGTTGTATTTCTTTTTGAATTCATCCGAACAACGACCAGGGTGATAGAGTGCTGTATCGACACCTCGCCCCCAAATCGAAAGCTTGTCGAACCCTTTTTTGGTCAGATGATCAAGTGTGTCATGAGAGGGGACATAAGTCTGATCGAAATTGGAATGGAACCAGTGCAAGTATTTCCATAACCAGTTCGTCGCCCATTGTAAGTGATAATACGAAAGGTAATGATCGAAATTGGTGTGATAGGAAGCAACCATAGGCACGCCATATTTTTTACCGTGATTCATTCCAAAAAGCCCAGTAGAAAACGGAGTAGCGACATGGATTAAATCAGGCTGAAACGCCAACAGTTCTTGGGTAACGCCGCGGTTGTAAGGAAGTGCGACACGGCATTCCTTGTATAAGAGGAAGCGCATGCTTGGCAACGAATGTGTCTGAGAGGCATAAAGGTCCTCAGTGGTACCGGATTTTGGAACGATCACTTTACAGTCAATCCCTTGTCGTTCCCAATAGCTGACCAATCGATGTAACGTGTTAGCAACGCCATTGACTTGCGGGTAATACGTATCAGAAAAGAGTGCGATTTTCATTGTATTTATCCCCCCTGAACATGATTCATAGAATGGAAGAGACGAGCAGCCCACTTCCAATACCTAAAAGCATGCCTGCAAACACATCAGATGGATAATGCAGACCGAGATAGATTCTGGAGATTGCGACAGACAGAGATAACGGGATGAAAAGGACAGCAAAAAGTGGATTCCATAGGACAAGAGGTGTAACGACCGAAAAGATTGCTGTCGTATGGCCAGAAGGAAATGAATGATCCTTCAACAGCTTTGAAATCGTGATCGTATTCGGAAGTACCTGATATGGTCGTTTACGTGGATAGAGCTTTTTACTCACCTGTACTGGGAGGTGGCTGATGGCAAGCGCAAGTAAGCATTGGAAGCCGATCATCCTTAATTCTCCATCGTTCAAGCTCATCAAAAGCAAGCACATCACGATCGATCCTGTTGCACCTCCGGCATGCGTCACTGTCATGAAGTATTTACCGAAGAAGGTATGCTGACACTTATTGTTCACCCAATGAAAAAGTGAGCATTCCCGTTCGTGAAGCCATCCGATTACTCTAGACAACCTGTTTCCCCCTTTGAATCGTGATTTAACAAAATCATAACGTTGAACTATTAGGGGAATGTCAAAACAATGTAAAATCTTTATGGAGATTGGTGGAGTATGGAAATTACACATTTGAAAATAGGGATGATAAAATGTTGAAAGCGGGCATATAGGTACAGAGAAGGAGGGATGCATTGTGTATGAGCAAATTCACCATGTATCATTAGAAGTGAGAAAGCTGAAGAGGGCAAGAGCTTTTTACGAAAAAGTCCTACAATTCGAGATCAGTCCTGAAAGGCCGGACTTCGAGTTTGATGGCATTTGGTATTCGCTAGGAGGAACACAGCTCCACTTGATTGTGAATAAATCTCTATCTGAAGAAGAGAAACCGACATTGAATAGTAGAAGCTCTCATTTTGCAGTCCGGGTCCGATCGATTGATGACCTGATTGAACGACTTGAACGAGCAGGTTGTACATATTTAGATAAACCAGCCAGTAAAACCGGCTGGCATCAAGTTTTTGTACAGGATCCAGATGGAAATATCATAGAATTCAACGCTTAAGCGATTTATAATATTGACCACGTTCTACATATTCAGTACGGATGCGCTCCATCTCTTGTAAATCCTGGTCATTCAATTCCCGCACTACTTTTGCAGGACGTCCGAAAGCAACAGTGTTAGGGGGGATTTTTTTACCAGGGGGTACAAGGCTTCCTGCGCCGATGAAGGCACCTTCTCCGATTTCGGCACCATCAAGGATGAGTGAGCCCATACCGATCAAAGCCTTTTTTTTGATGGTACAGCTATGTAATGTAACCTGGTGTCCGACCGTTACATCATCCTCAATGATCAGGGGTACATTCGGACTTTGGTGGAGCATCGATAGATCCTGGATATTGACGCGCTTGCCGATAAAAGTCGGGGCTACGTCGCCACGGATTACCGTATTGAACCAGACAGATGATTGGGCGTCAATTTTCACATCGCCAGATATCATTACGCCATCCGCAACGTACACGGAAGGGTCAATATCAGGCTCTGAACCTTTATAAGGGTAGATCAAAGGTATCAACCTCTTTCATTAGGGAATAGATATATCTTGTATGAAATCATTAGCAGTTTAGCAAATTATTTGAAAGATTGAAAGGGGGATCTGCGATGTGGATATGGGAAGCGAAAGAAGATGCAAAAGCAATCATCGTCATGGTCCATGGGGCAGGCGAACATCACGGAAGATATGAATGGCTTTGTTCCCAATGGGTATCCAAAGGATTTCATGTTGTTATGGGGGATTTGCCAGGTCAAGGATTAACGAGAAGGAATAGAGGCCATATTCATTCCTTTGACGAATATATAGAAACCATTGAATCTTGGGTGGATGCGGCAAAAGCTTTCGATCTGCCGATTTACTTGTTTGGCCATAGCATGGGTGGATTGGCGGTCATTCGGGCTGTTACTGAAAAGGATATGCCGCTTGCAGCTGTCCTATTATCCTCTCCTGCTTTAGGTATCGTTGAAAAACCACCTGTACTGCTGGATTCGGTATCTAGAGTAATTAACAAAATCTATCCGAGTCTCCGTTTACGTTCAAGTCGAGGTGGTCCGCCGAAAGGGACGAGATCAGAAGACGTATTGAAGCGCGATGCTGAAGATGCATTGCTGGTTAGGAAGGTGTCGATCCGCTGGTACCGTGAGCTGATGAATGCGATGAAACAAGCATTCCAATCCGTGCACCGTTTTCCTGACATTCCTCTATTAGTCGTGCAGGGTGGAAATGATCTGATTGTCGATAAACAGGAAGTGCGTGAATGGTTCAACAGCTTGGATATAATGGAGAAAGCTTATAAGGAATGGCCGGCATTATATCATGAAGTGCTCAATGATCCAGAAAGAGAGCTCGTTTTCGAATATATTCATCAGTATGTCGAATTGAATCTTGTGATCAGACAAAACAGTCATAAGGAGTGAGAATATGACCGTCCCATCTCAACCTTGGTCGTTAATGAAAAAAATTTATAAACAGGTTCTCCCATATGTCCATGAGGAATTGAATTTCTGGAAAAAGAGGGCTGAGCATATTCCGAATGATGAACTTAGGACACAAGCCTTAGAAAGTATAGGGTCGAAAACGTTCCATTGTGAGGGAGGCGGAATTTATTCGTTATTAGCAGCGGATGCAGAGTGGAGAGGTGAAGTCATCCGCTTCATCGTTGCTTATCAGACGATCAGCGATTATTTGGACAACCTATGTGATCGTAGTACATCATTGGACCCGGAGGATTTTGCGCTATTACACCGGTCGATGGAACATGCTCTGACACCTGGTGCTTCTCTTGAGAATTACTATGCTCTTCGAGAAGATCAGAATGATGGCGGATATCTCCATGACCTTGTCCAGGTGTGTCAGCAGGCTTTATCAAAGCTTCCGAGTTATGAGCAGATTGCAAATGCATTGATTGAGCTAGAGGAGCACTACAGTAACCTGCAAATACATAAACATGTCGTCCATGATGAACGTGTTCCCCGATTGCAGCAATGGCATAAGGATAATGAAGCACAGCTCCCTCCGATGAGCTGGTATGAATTTTCTGCGTGTGCGGGTTCAACGATCGGCATTTTCTGCCTCGTTTCCTATGCGACGAATGAGGACATTTCACCAGATTTAGTAAGGAATATAAAAGACGGGTACTTCCCATGGATTCAAGGCCTTCACATCATGATGGATTATCTGATCGATCAAGAAGAGGACAAGGCGGGAGGAGATCTCAACTTCTGTTTCTATTATGAAACGAAAGAAGAAATGATGAATCGCCTTCTTCACTTTTTTAATAAAGCGGATGAAGCAGCAAAAGCTTTGCCACATTCCAGATTTCATTCGTTGATAACGAGAGGGTTGCTCGGAATGTATTCAACGGATACAAAGGTGAAAAATCAACCAGTTGTACAAAGTGTATTCAAAAAGCTGATGCGTGCGGGTGGATTCCCAGCATACTACTTCTACTGGAACAGCTACGTTTATCGTAAAGTAAAAACATCTTGAGAGGATGGACGACCGTCCCCCGACGGAAAAAACCTTCCTCCAGGGGTTAAAAACAGCGCAAGAGAGAAGAAGAAAAGTCCTTCATCAACATGATGAAGGACAAATTTTTATGCTTATTCCGTTTACCTTTTTTCTATGGCGATGAGGAACGGAGGATTGTTTTTCTGATTGAGAAATTGATATTGCAGGACGTGGGCTTTCGTTTGATCGAGCTCGTGTAAATAGGTCATGAGTGCCTCTTTCTCTTCGTTACCACCTTCATGGCCGTAATAGACGACGAGGACAATCAATCCACCTGGCTTTAAAATGTCTAGCAATCCTTCAATCGCGTTTAAAGTGGAGTCAGGCTTGGTAATGACTTCTTTATCGCTTCCCGGTAGGTAACCGAGGTTGAATACCGCAGCATGGATTTGACCGTGCTTTTCTTGAGGCACAACCTGCTTGATGTCTGCATGACTTCTCAAATGGATTTCCGCGCGATCCGCCATCCCTTCATCCTTCAACCGTTCAAGCGTCTTCTCAATGGCCTGTTCTTGGATGTCAAAGCCGTAGACACGACCGTTTTCACCAACCAATTTTGCTAAAAACAATGTGTCATGCCCGTTTCCGACAGTTGCATCGACTGCAACACCACCAGGCTCTATAACCTTTTCCAGTAACTCTTTCGCATAGGGCAATACTCGGCTTAGATTCATGGAGCTGTCACCTCAGTAGGCTGATAAAATTTCCCTTGAAAGCTGCCGCGGCTTTCAAGCTCAGCTTCAATCGAATTCAATACATTCCATTTGTTTAAGCTCCACATTGGTCCGATCATCAACTCAGCTGGACCGTCGCCAGTAAGGCGATGGACCATCATGTCGGGCGGGAGGATTTCAAGTTGGTCGCAGACGAGCTTGATATACGTGTCAAAATCAAGAAACTCGACAAGCCCTTTTTCATACTGCTTGACCATCGGCGTCTTTTTTAAAAGATGTAATAGATGGATTTTGATGCCTTGGACATCGAGCTTAGCGACTTCCCGTGCGGTTTCCATCATCATTTCAGGCGTTTCCTGTGGAAGCCCATTAATGATATGGGAGCACACGCGAATGCCGTGTTTCCGAAGCTTATTCACTCCCTTAACGTAGCATGCATAATCGTGTGCACGGTTGATCAGCTGTGCTGTTTCTTCATGGACCGTCTGTAATCCGAGCTCGATCCAAAGGTACGTGCGCTCGTTCAGCTCAGCTAGGTATTCGACGACATCGTCCGGCAGACAATCGGGACGTGTTGCAATAGCGAGCCCGACGACGCCTTCCTGCTCCAGAATCACTTCGAACTTCTCTCGCAATTCTTCAACAGGGGCATGTGTATTGGTGAACGCTTGAAAATACCCGATGTATTTTCCGTTTTTCCATTTCCTGTGCATCCGTTCCTTAATCGTATGAAATTGCTTCACCAGATCATCACGCCTGTCTCCTGCAAAATCACCCGATCCACTCTGAGAGCAAAAGGTGCAACCACCCGATGCAACAGTACCGTCACGATTCGGACAATCAAAACCACCATCAATCGGAACCTTGATGATCTTTTCACCAAAATGCTCCTTTAAATGTTTATTCCAAGTAAAATAGCGTTTATCTCCAAAATGAGAAGGTATCGACATAAGCTTCCCTTTCTAGTAAAAAATGATTTGATAGGGCTATTTTAGCATGGGGCCATGACACACGCCAAACCGAGTTTGACTTGTGAAAAAAACATTGTGCTTCCGGTGAAAAAGGAATACAATTTCTATGATTCAATCACATAAATTTTTACAGTTGAGCATGTTGAACGGAGGGCGTTTATAGGTGCCAAAGCCTCTTTGGTTGTTAGTAATCGGTATGATCATCAATGTGACAGGTGCTTCTTTTCTTTGGCCTCTTAACACGGTATATATTCACGACCATCTTGGAAAGACGTTGACGATTGCTGGGCTTGTCCTGATGGGCAATGCGGGGGCAGGTGTCATTGGTAACTTGATAGGTGGCGCACTGTTTGATCGAGTTGGAGGATATCGGTCCATTTTGTTTGGGATCGGTGTCACGTTTACCAGTTCACTAGGGCTTGTGTTTTTTCACAGCTTTATTCCATATCTGATTTTCTTGATATTGCTCGGATTCGGGGGCGGAATGGTTTTTCCGTCGATGTACGCATACGCAGGGACGGTTTGGAAGGAAGGCGGCCGAAAGGCTTATAATGCGATGTACGTTGCACAAAATGTCGGTGTTGCAGTTGGTGCGGCAGCTGGAGGGCTGCTCGCCTCTTTCAACTTCACCTGGATTTTCATCGGCAATACGGTCATGTATCTCATCTTTTTTGTCATTGCTGTGATTGGATATCGCAACCTTACCCACAATTCGGCTTCGCCAGTTGTTAAAAGTGTCCTCGATGAACGGCTCGTTATCAAAAGTAAGTCGCGGTTCCGAGCGCTCATATGGCTTTGTATCGCCTATTTCATTTGCTGGCTCGCATACGTCCAATGGCAGTCCACCATTGCTTCGTTTACTCAGGACATCGGCATTTCATTAAGTCATTATAGCCTGCTATGGACAGTTAATGGTGCACTCATCGTGTTAGGGCAGCCGTTGCTTTCGTTTGTCGTGAAAAATTGGCTAAGATTTACGAAAACCCAAATTATCGTGGGAATCAGTATTTTCATGATTTCTTTCCTCGTTGCCTCGCAGTCACATGCTTTTATTGGGCTGATGACCGCAATGGTCATACTGACGATCGGAGAAATGCTCGTCTGGCCAGCGGTACCGACAATTGCTGGTGAACTTGCTCCTAAGGGGCGTGAGGGTTTTTACCAGGGGGTGGTCAACAGCACGGCAACTGGAGGTCGAATGTTCGGCCCAATTGTCGGAGGATTGATTGTGGATTTGACCGGCATTCAATCGATGTTTTACGTTATCTTCTTTTTGCTGATCATCAGCTTGTTTATCGCGGTCATTCATGATCGGAAAATTGTTCCCGAAGCTTCATCGCAAGTTGCCTAGAAAACCGTCACAGACGGTTTTTTTATTTTGAAAAATAAAATCGGTGCTGAGTAATAGAATAAAAGAAGAAAGGGGTGGGACAATGGAGGGAAGATCAGATGAGTGGCAAAAGCTTTTCATTATTTCAGTAGTATTATTGTGTGTGTTTCTTTTCCTGGGCTATTCTTATAATAATCTGACTAGCATTGATTTATGGCTGATGAAGCATGTTTGGTATTTCAGGACCGAATGGCTGACTCCAGCAATGTTCTTCATCACTGACCTGGGCTCGAAGTATGTAACCTTACCTTTGATGTACATATTGGTCATTTATTTTCTTATTAAACGAAACCCCAAGCTTTCCTTATTGATCATCTTCAACTTGATCGGGGCCAGAGAAATGAATAAGTGGTTGAAGACGATCTATAACAGGACAAGACCGAATGAGCTTCCATTGATCCATGAAAGTGGATTGAGCTTTCCAAGCGGTCATTCGATGAATTCAGCCGCCTTCATCGGTTTTCTCGGCTATCTCCTTTGGAAGCATTTGCGAAATCAAGGAGAGGAAGCAGGCTATATCCTTGTATTGACGTGGATGTTGGTTGGTTTGATTGGCTTCAGCAGGGTGTACCTGGGGGTCCATTTTCCAAGTGATATCGTTGGAGGTTTTACAGCAGGTGGACTTTGGCTTATTCTTACCGTAATGGTCATGAAGCGATTAAACATAAAGGTCGGTTCTACATAAAGGGGTGTTCATATGGAAAAATGCAAGAAAGCGGAAGCATTAGCGAAGCAAGCTCATGACGGTCAAGTTCGTAAATTGACTGGTGAACCCTATGTAGTCCATCCGATTTCTGTAGCTGAAACGTTAAAGGAAGCAGGCTTATCCGAAGATCTGATTATAGCGGGGTATCTGCATGACGCAGTGGAGGATACAGCGCTTGAGTTTGAGGATATCAAACGCGAATTCGGACGAAAAGTAGTGGATATCGTACAAGGAAATACGGAAGATAAAAGCAGATCCTGGCTAGAACGGAAACAACATACGGTCGATTATATAAAAGAGGCCCCATTTGAGATGAAAGCACTCATTGTCGCGGATAAACTCGACAATCTTAAAAGTGTCATCGAGGCGTACGAATCCGAGGGTGATGCGATATGGGAAAAGTTCAAAGGGGACAAGACGAAGCAAAGGTGGTATTACAAGAGTATCGTGGAAAATGCCTTTGTCGGTCTGGAGGGTATCGAGATTCCCCCATTCTTTTATACATATAAAAAGCTGGTAGAAGATTTTTTCGGAGATGTATAAAAGTGGGTTAAAACGCCTATCCTGATAGATGTCTATTTTCAGAAAAAACCTTGACAATTTCTGAGAACCTGCATACAATACAAATTACATTCTTCACAAATTCAAGGCGAAGAAGAGGAATAGTAAAATAGTCAACGGTCCTAGAGAGTTGGCGGCTGCTGGAAAGCCAACCCGAACACTATTTGAACTCGCCTCCGAGCCATAAACGTGAACATCCGAAGTAGCGTTTATCGTTTCTCCGCGATAAGGAGCTTGAGTGAGTGCACGTTTCATTTATGCACTAATGCGGGTGGTACCGCGGGAAGGTTATTGTTTATTCAACCTCTCGTCCCTGATGTTTTAGATCAGTGGCGGGAGGTTTTTATTATTTTCTCTGGCGATTGATGAACGGCGAATTTCGTCGTTAACTCGTTACTCCGGTTCTCGGACTGCGACGCCTTGACCTCATCGCTCCTCTTTCCACAGGGGGAAGTTGATGAGCTTCTGATTTCTGCGTTTGCGATAGTAAACTTGTACTAATTTCAGGAATTATGGGCAGAATTTCAGGAATTGAAAGCAATTTTTCCGGAAATCACCTTGAAAATTCAGGGATTAACCCTAAACTTTCAGGAATTACACCTGAAAATTCAGGAATGGAACAACTACCACATCATCAGAGGGTCCTGCACCCTTTAGATATACAAACATACCAGATGAAATCATACTTAAAACATATAAAAGAATGGGAGTGGCTTACTAATGGCTTTCGATCATCAGCAAATTGAGCGCAAGTGGCAATCGTTTTGGGAAGAGAACAAAACGTTCAAGACGGAATTCGAACCAGGAAAGAAAAAATTCTACGCGTTGGATATGTTCCCTTATCCATCGGGTGCGGGGCTTCACGTCGGGCATCCGGAAGGGTACACGGCGACAGACATCGTCGCGCGAATGAAGAGGATGCAGGGCTACAACGTGCTTCATCCGATCGGATGGGATGCATTCGGTCTTCCAGCAGAGCAATACGCATTGGATACAGGGAATGACCCGGCTGATTTTACCGAGCAGAACATCAACACGTTCCGCCGTCAGATCAAGGAATTAGGATTCTCCTACGACTGGGATCGCGAAGTGAACACGACGGATCCGAATTACTACAAGTGGACGCAGTGGATTTTTCTACAGCTTTATAAAAAGGGCTTGGCTTATATCGACGAGGTTCCGGTCAACTGGTGCCCTGCATTGGGAACAGTCCTTGCAAACGAGGAAGTCATCGACGGTAAAAGTGAACGTGGTGGACATCCGGTCATCCGTAAACCGATGAAGCAGTGGATGTTAAAGATTACGGCGTATGCAGATCGCTTACTTGAAGACCTTGAAGAATTGGACTGGCCGGAAAGCTTGAAGGAAATGCAGCGTAACTGGATCGGCCGATCTGAAGGAGCGGAAATCACGTTTGATATCGCGAACTCCGACAAAACAGTGACCGTCTTTACGACTCGTCCTGACACATTGTTCGGTGCGACTTACATGGTATTGGCGCCAGAACACGCCTATGTTGACGAGATTACGTCACCTGAGCAAAAAGAAGCGGTTGAAGCTTACAAAAAAGAAATTAGCACGAAGAGTGACTTGGAGCGTACCGAGCTTGCGAAAGAAAAGACCGGAGTATTCACAGGCGCTTATGCCATCAATCCTGCGAATGGTGAGCAAATCCCGGTTTGGATCGCGGATTACGTATTAGTGAGCTACGGAACAGGTGCCATCATGGCGGTACCTGGGCACGACGAGCGTGACTATGAATTCGCGACGAAGTTCGAGCTTCCAATCGTTGAAGTTGTAAAAGGTGGCGACCTTTCGAAAGAGGCATATACGGAAGATGGCGAAATCGTCAACTCCGATTTCTTGAACGGAATGAACAAGGAACAAGCGATTTCGAAAATGATCGAGTGGTTAGAACAGAACAACAAAGGTGAGAAGAAAATTACGTATCGTCTACGTGACTGGTTGTTCAGCCGTCAACGCTACTGGGGCGAGCCGATTCCGATCATCCATTGGGAAGACGGCACGATGAGCGCAGTGCCTGAAGAAGAATTGCCGTTGACCCTTCCGAAAACAAGCAACATAAAGCCTTCCGGAACAGGCGAATCACCGCTTGCGAACATTGAAGAGTGGGTGAACGTCGTCGATCCGGAAACGGGTAAAAAAGGTCGTCGAGAAACGAATACAATGCCGCAATGGGCAGGAAGCTGCTGGTACTACTTGCGTTACATTGATCCGACGAACAACGACGAGTTGGCGTCTGAAGAGAAGCTGAAGCATTGGCTTCCAGTCGACTTGTACATTGGTGGAGCGGAGCACGCAGTCCTTCACTTATTGTACGCGCGCTTCTGGCATAAGGTTTTATATGATGTAGGTGTTGTGCCGACGAAAGAGCCGTTCCAACGCTTGTACAACCAGGGTATGATCCTTGGGGAGAACAACGAGAAGATGAGTAAGTCGAAGGGGAATGTCGTGAACCCTGACGATATCGTAAAATCACATGGCGGTGACACGTTGCGCTTGTACGAAATGTTCATGGGACCATTGGATGCGAGCATCGCTTGGTCCGAAAGTGGACTGGACGGCTCCCGCCGATTCTTGGATCGTGTATGGCGACTGTTTGTTGAAGAGAATGGCTCGATCTCTGGTAAGATCCAGGATGTTCAAGCTTCCGAGGACTTCGAGCGCATCTATCATCAAACCGTGAAGAAAGTATCCGAAGACTATGAAGAGTTGCGATTCAACGTCGGGATCTCCCAGTTGATGGTCTTCATCAACGAAGCGTATAAGCAGGATGTATTACCGAAAGCGTTGATGGAAGGATTCGTCAAATTGCTGTCTCCGGTTGCTCCTCATATTACAGAAGAGCTATGGGAGAAACTAGGGAACACAGGATCCATCGCATACTCCGAGTGGCCAACATTCGATGAATCCAAGTTGACGGAAAACGAAGTGGAAATCGTCGTCCAGATCAACGGAAAAGTACGTGCGAAATTGTTGGTACCGACAGATGCAGATAAAGGACAAATGGAAGAAATCGCACTTTCCGACGACAAAGTAAAAGAAAACATCGAAGGAAAGACGGTCCGCAAAGTCATCGCGGTTCCAGGCAAATTGGTCAACATCGTGGCAAATTAATACGAATGAGGAAGGATTGCTCCTGCATGGAGCAATCCTTTTTTAAAATGATTGAATCACTCTTGCGGGTCTTTTTTACCAAATTCAGGAATTGGATGTAGTTTTTCAGGAATTCATCCTCAATTTTCAGGAATTCACCCTCAACTTTCAGGAATTCCACCACGAAATTCAGGAATCCGCCTCAAATTTTCAGGAATTCCACCTTCCAAAATCAATCCCTTTACTTTTTTTAGTGAAGTTATTAAAATAAGTGACGAAAGAGCAAAGATATAAATGATTTAATATAGATGGAAGGAATGATTTGGATGGAGGACTATACGGTTAAAACCATTACACCTGAAGAAGTTGAAAAGCTGTTGAAAGAAGGAAATGACGTTTCAATTATAGATGTGCGTGAGGACGAAGAGGTTGCAGCAGGAAAAATTCCTGCAGCGAAGCATATCCGTCTTTCTGAAATTCCAGAGCGTTTGGATGAAATCGAGAAGGACAAAGAGCATATCATGGTTTGTCGTTCTGGAAGACGTAGTGAAAATGCGAGCCTTTTCCTACAGGAACAAGGCTATAAAGTGAAGAACATGACTGGCGGCATGCTTGAGTGGGAAGGCGACACGAAGTAACATGTCCGAAAAGAAAGGGGAAGTGAGACACTAATGATATGGGAAATGATTTTGCTGGTTGCAGCAGCGTATCTCTTTTTCTCCTATATCCTTCCTTATATAAAGCTCAAAACGTTTGAGCAAGGTGCGTTGGACGAATATTGCATGATTGATATCCGGGATTACCAATTATCCCATCGGAATCCATTCCATATGACGACGAAGAACATTCCATTATCTTATTTGCCTCGTACGACGAAGGAAGAAGACATCTGTGATCAAGATATCGTCGTCATTGCGGAATCGAAAATCGCCGCTGCAATGGCCGCGCGCATTTTGAAAAAGAAAACGAAGAAGTTTATCTATTACGTCACAGTATCCTGATATCCTGACAAAAGTAGAAGACTTTCGTCAAAGGATTTGACACACCCCTGGGTGAATTTTACGTTAAGTGAAATTCCCTGGGGGTGTTTTTGCATGTTAAAGGTGAAAATTTTCGAGGCAGAGCATGAAGAGGATCTTGAGGAATCAGTGAATGATTTCCTTGCAACCCTACTACCATCAAAATTCATCGAAATCCAATACCAGGTATCCATTGCGACTGATGAGGAATCGGAAGAATTTGAAACGCTCTACAGCTTCTCTGCATTGATTCTCTATAAGGAATAATCCCATTTCCAAATAAAAAAGAGCTGAGTAAATCAGCTCTTGTTATATACCTCTTCAGTCTTTCGACGGATCCCCATCAAACCATTATCCTTGTTTTCATATACTTCAAAACCGTACTGGCGATAGAGTCCTTGTGCATCCCGGGTCACGAGCATCAATCTTCTTAATCCTTGCAGATCAGGGTGAGTCATCACGTTCTCCATCAACCATTTGGATAAACCCTTTCCCCTGTGTTCTTTTAGGATGAAAACGTCCGCCAAATACCCGAACGTTGCATAATCCGTAATGACGCGAGCGAATCCCACTTGAGCCCCGATTTCCTCATTTTCATGATCATAAGAGAAAAGGCCAAAGCATAATGAATGCTGGATCGAGGTTTCTACGGTTTTATAATCGATTCCATTCGCCCAATAGGATTCGTGACGTAAATAGTGATGAATAAGAGGTACATCCATGACATTTTTTTCAGTAGTAAGTGCATAATCGCCTTTAACCTGAAAATCGACCATCTACGATCCTCCTAAGTACGATCCATGGCTGCATTCGTGCCGGCAAGGTGTCCTGTGACGAATGCGCACGTGATGTTATATCCTCCCGTATATCCATGAATGTCCAATATCTCACCGCAAAAGTACAAGTTATCAATGAATTTTGAACGCATCGTCTGAGGCTCCACCTCTTTAGTCGAAACGCCTCCACCTGTGACAAAGGCTTTTTCAATCGGTAATGTTCCGTTTACAGTAAATGTAAAACTTGTTACGAGGCCTGCAAAATCACGTAGAGCAGAGTGAGAGAGCTGGGAATAGACGGTTTCAAGTGGAATCTCTGCCCGTTCGAGTAAAAAGTGGAGGTACCGCTCTGGAATCCACCCTTTTAATGCATTTTTGATCGCCTTTTTCGGCTCGTCCTTCAAGATTTTCATCAGTTCCTGGAACACTTGCTCTTGGTTTTTGTCTGGCATAAGATTGATTTGCATGTTCACTTTGCCGTCTTTGCTTTTCTTAAGTGCTTTTACGACAAATTGACTGCAACGGAGCACGGCAGGGCCGGAAATACCTAAATGGGTGAAAATCATGTCCATCCGATGGGTGACGATCGGTTTACCGTTCGGTTTCAAAACACTGAGAGCCACATCTCGTAAAGAAAGTCCTTGCAGCGTTTTGTTTTTAATAAAATCTTCATCTGAGGTCAAAGGAACCTCAGTCGGGTAGAGTTCAGTAATCGTATGCCCGGCATCCCTCGCCCAAGCATAACCATCACCGGTTGATCCCGTATGAGGAACGGACTTTCCGCCGACAGCGATGATGACAGCATCACTGTCAATTCTTTCGCCATCTTCGAGAAGAATTCCTTTCGCGCGTTGCTCATCATAAAGCACGTTCTTTACCTTCGTCTTCGTCCGGATATCAACGCCCAGCTCCTTGATTTTCTTAAGCATGGCATCCACGACGGATTGTGCTTTGTCATTGACAGGGAACATCCTGCCGTGATCTTCTTCTTTCAGTTGGATACCCAAGCCCTCGAAGAAGGCAATAATATCTTCATTATTGAAAATGTTAAAGGCACTGTATAAGAATTTCCCGTTACCGGGTATATGCTTGATGATTTCTTCAATCGGAAGGCGGTTCGTCACATTACATCGTCCACCGCCGGATATCGCAAGCTTCCTTCCGAGTTTGTTCCCCTTGTCGACTAACAAGACGGAAGCCCCGTTGGAAGCGCTGGCTACAGCAGACATGAGACCGGATGGCCCTCCTCCGATTATGATGACATCGTATTTCATGATCATAAAACACCTACTTTTCCTTCACTACAATGTAAGATACCATGTTTAATATGAAAAAGAAATCAATGAGAAGACTGAGAGCCGGTACGGTTACGAATCGAAAAGCTTTCACGAATGCCATGTTACTATGGTAAAATACTTAAGATTACATGTAACGTCTTTGGGAGTTGGAAGTATATATGTCAAAGTTGATTCGCGGCACCCTTATATTGACTGCTGCTACTTTCTTTTCTAAATTTCTCGGCTTAATTTTCATCATTCCGTTTGAATGGCTCGTCGAAACGGACGATGCATCCGGGGGAGCACTTTATAGCTATGCGTACATCCCTTATGCGATTTTTCTGAGCATATCGACCTTAGGGCTACCATTAGCCGTTTCCAAATTTGTATCAAAATATAATGCATTAGGCGATTACATCACGAGCAGGAGGCTTTTGAAATCCGGACTCGTTGTTATGACGTTAAGCGGCTTTATCGCTTTTCTGGCGCTGTTCTTCTCAGCTGAATGGATTGCCCAGATGCAAGTAGGCAGCGATGGAAAAGAAGGAAATTCGATTGAAGATGTCACATTCGTCATCCGACTTGTATCAATTGCCTTGATCATCGTACCGTTGATGAGTATGATCAGAGGATATTTTCAAGGCTTCCAATCGATGGGGCCTACAGGTATGTCCCAGGTTGTTGAACAAATTGTACGTGTCGGATTCATTTTAGTCAGTGCGTTTCTCGTCATGAAGGTCTTCAACGGAGAGGTGAGCACTGCTGTCGGGTTTGCGACATTTGCCGCTTTCGTCGGCGCATTATCCTCTCTAATGGTCTTGGTATGGTATTGGAGAAGACGTCGGAAGCATTTGAACAAGCTTCTGGAGGACAGTGTTGATCATAAAATTTCTTTACCGAAAATATACATGGAGCTTCTCCGCTATGCCGTCCCTTTCGTAGCAGTCGGGCTCGCGATTCCTTTGTATCAGGTCATCGACATGTTCACGATTAATAAAGCCTTGCAGAGCGGCCTGGGGTATGGTCAAGCGAAAGCAGAAGCATTCTATGCTGTCATGCAGACGTATTCACAAAAGTTGATCATGATTCCTGTCTCGCTATCAACGGGTCTTGCTTTGACGGTCATCCCTTTGATTACGTCCCTTTATACGAAGAAGGATTTCAAAGTCATGCAAAGCCAGATCACGAAAACCTTTGAAATCATCCTGTTTTTGACGTTGCCTGCGGGAATCGGACTAGCACTCCTTGGACTGCCGGCATATTCGTTCCTTTTCTCAAGCAACATCGAGATTGGTGGCTATGTTCTTAGCTGGTATGCACCGACGGCGATCTTGTTTGCGTTATTCACGGTTACTGCAGCGATCCTGCAAGGGATCAACAAGCAGCGATTCGCGGTTTATAGTTTACTGGCCGGTGTATTCATAAAAATCAGCTTGAATTATGTATTGATTTCATCTTTTGGGATCATTGGTGCAATCATCAGCACTAACCTGGGGTACCTGTTATCGATTACGATTAATCTGTTAATCATCAAACAAGCGGCACAGTTCTCTTTCCGTCCGATCATCAAGAGAGCGACTCTGATTGGGATGTTCATCGGTATGATGGTCATCACGGTACTGCTGACCAAATGGGGAGTCGAATCATTAGTAGGTACAGACTACAGCAGCACATGGACCTCTGTAGCTGTCTTATCGGTGAGTGTAATTGCAGGAGCAGGAGTTTATCTTTATATGAGCTACTTCTCAGGGCTCCTACAACACATATTTGGAGATCGGATCGACCGGATATTCCGTCGTCGATTACGTGCAAATTAAAGAGGCCTTTTCAGGTCTCTCTTTTTTTAAGCTGCGATTTGAGAGATTCTTTGTAGGATAAACTAATAGTGGATTAATTATGATGCCGCTGAATTCTAATCTGATGAAGCGCCCTTCATCTGTGCATCGAGCCATGCCAATTGCTGCCCGATTCCAAGACCCTTCATCGGTATCTCGTAATCGTAACCTCTTTGCTCAAGCTGAGGTTCCAGATGGTCCCGGTAAACCTTCCCGCCATGAAGATAAACAACGATGTCATCAGGAGATTCATACTTTTGAAAGGTATCAATAACGTTTCTTGCCCATACCTTCTTCTCCATGATCGAGAACGTTTTAATGGATAGGTCATACGGTTCCAACGTTTGATCTGGTAGTAATAATCCGTCTTTTGCGTTATAGAAATAAAATCGATCATAGTGCCTTTTTGCATATTCAACGGATTTCTGAAACAATGGGCTCGTATAAAAATCAAGCACTGGTGCTGAATGACCTAATTTTTTTCTACCTGTCGCAAGCAAGCCGATCATTTGTTTCAAAGGTACCCCTCCTTTTGGACTATCTTCCCTTATTATACACTTTTAATCAAAAATTAAGCTACTGATTTACAATTGCTGGGAGGTCGTTTCGTGAGAATAGATAAATTGTTAGCCAATATGAATTATGGAAGTCGTAAAGATGTAAAAAAGCTATTGAAAAACGGTTTGGTGACGGTGAACGGTGACCGTGTGAAAAATGGGAAAACTCATGTTGCTCCAGACGGAGATGTCATCATGGTGGCAGGGGAGGAAGTCGTCTATGTGGAACACATCTATCTCATGTTGAATAAGCCTGATGGTGTCATTTCTGCTACCGAAGATCATCTTCACGATACAGTCCTTGATTTACTTGATGAGGAGCATATCCATTTCGAACCTTTCCCTGTAGGACGACTGGATAAGGACACGGAAGGCCTACTCCTCCTTACGAACGACGGACAACTTGCACATGAACTGCTCTCACCGAAAAAACATGTACCGAAAACGTACTACGCCAAAATTGATGGTAAAGTAACTGACGAAGATCGAGTTTACTTTAAAAAAGGTGTCACCTTGGATGATGGCTATGTAACAAAGCCAGCTGAGCTTACGATTCTAAAAAATGGTGATGGATCGGAAATCGAACTCACCATAACAGAAGGTAAATTCCATCAAGTCAAACGCATGTTTGAAGCGGTTGGAAAAAAGGTTGTTTATTTGAAGCGTATCTCCATGGGCCCTTTGCAGCTTGATCCAAACCTTTCACCTGGTGAGTATCGCCCACTTGAATCTAATGAAATTGACCTATTGAAGGGTCGATAAAATAGGTCCTCCAGGTTGTTTTATTCCCCGTTAGGTAGGGTATTAATCAAAACATCCAAGTGAAAGGAGAATCCATTATGTTGATTTTCGGAAAAGACATTCTAAAAAAGAAAATCGTAAGCAGCGAGTATGGGGAATTGGATAACCATGAAGTGGATGACATTCTTTTGAGTAAAAAAACCTATGATTTGGAATATCTGATATACGTCGAAAAAAGACCAGATGACCACGTAGGTGAAAAGATGGATGCACCTGATGATGTCGTATATTCTGTCGGCGGTCAGTTCGATTCCAATCGATCTGCTGAAACGAGTGGAGGATCGAATTTCAAAAATTACATCAAAGAAACCTATTACATTCCATTCTCTGATGTAAACGAACTATCAGATGATATGGTGAGGATCTCTGGAATTGACCAGCAGTCCCATGATCCGATCGATTCCATTTCTGCTGATGCGATCATCAAGCAGAAAGTGAAGACGACTTCAGGTGAGACAATTGGAAAGGTGAAGGATATCGTCATAGATTGGGAGACGAGAAGAGTGGTCGGATTATCCATATCAGAGGGATTCTGGGCGAAGCTCATGTCCGATACAAACAAGTACTTGAGGCTGGAGGAAAACATGACGTTGACAGCTGAGGAGATTATCGTCCCAGACCATATGAAGGACCATCTTGTTGAAGATGTAGAAGAAGTGGTGCCTCATTGATTGGACGAAAGAAACCTGAAAGGCATGCAAACAGGAAAGGGAGTGACCTTCTGTAAAGGTCACTCCCTTTTTTATTTCTTATTGAGCTATTTTCACTTTCCGGGACGTTGTTTCCCACATTCCCCTTGTGGGACTGTCTACTAGGTTGTTATACGTTAGTACGTTTAAATCTCGCTGAATCGTTCTCTTTGTCGTACCGAATTCGTCGACAAGCTGCTGAGTTGTTACCGGGCCAAAATCATTGATAAACAAATAGATTGCCTTTACACGGTTCAACATACGTTCAGTCGAAGGACTCAAACAACCACTCCTTACCTTAATTAACGATTCATGCTCAGTGTACCTAAAATTTGTTAAGTCTGTATTAAGCGTTTGTTGAAATCTTTGTACAATACAGGTACATTAGGCATAAAACGTTTTCAATGGGACGAAACTGATGAGAAAGATGGTAATGTGTTGCTGTCCATCCAATTGACCTTGTTTTCACTTCCACTCCGAACCCCTTTTTCGAGTGGATTAATGGATTGTCAACCCCCACCTCCTAGTTAGAAATATTGTATAATAATTCTGTAAATAGTTCAAAGGGAATCCATATCATACCATTTCATTGATGAGAAAGGAGGATAACGTGCAATTTTTTAAATGGTTAAGAGTCAAAGTAATTGAATTAAGTAACTGGGTGCTTTTTACAGTAAGTGTCTTGATGGTACTAATTAGTTCTCTAATGATGATTATCCTTGAACCGGAAACGTTCACTACCCTGTTCGACTCACTGTGGTGGGTCATGACCACCGTCACGACTGTCGGCTATGGCGACATCTCACCTGTGTCAGTCGGAGGTCGGATATATGCCATGTTTTTATACATAATCGGGATTGGTTTGATTGGTGTAGTCATTGGTAAAGTTGTGGATGGCTTTGGAGCATTCAGACGAAGGAAGGAGGAAGGACTATTGGCATTTAAAGGCACGGACCATATTGTCATTATCGGATGGTCTCAGAAAGCGAAATTCGCGATCGAAGAGATTTTGCAAACGGATAACTTTCGGGAGATTGTCATTATAGATAAATTGAATAAGGTTCCTTATCTACATGAACTCGTCCATTACGTCCAGGGAAATCCAGCTGAAGAAGAAGTATTAATGCAGGCGAATCTACCTAAGGCTGCTGCCGTCCTATTATTCGCAGACGATTCGATACAAGATCCGCTTTTGACGGATGGAAAGACTTTGCTCACCGTAACGACGATTGAAAGACTTTCACCAGATATCCATAGCACGGTAGAGATTTTGAACGAAGATCATATTAAGAACTTCAGACATGTTAAAGTGGACGAATTTATCCTATCGAACGAAACGATTTCAAGGCTGGCTGTCCGGTCAGCGATTACGAATGGGATTTCTAAGATTTTCAGTCAGTTGATGAGCCACGGAATCGGAGATAATATTTATGAGATAAAAGCACACCCTGAATGGAAAACCTATCGGGATGCCTTCAATGACTTGCTTGCTGAAGGTGCGACGCTCATTGCGGATGGACAAAAAATGGACATCAACCGCAGGCTTGACGAAAAGATCCCTAAGGATGCACGACTGTTTGTCATATGTGATAAAGAGACCTATGATAAGATACGCACATAAGCAACAATAAGGGGATGAGAAACGATGATTGACTGGAAACAGGAAGTAGAGAAGCGGAAAGAGGATCTGATTAACGACCTCCAGGAGCTGTTACAAATCGAAAGTGTCCTAGATCCGGAGAGTGCCAGGGAAGCTGCTCCATTCGGAGAAGGAATTAACCGCGCTCTCACGCACTTTTTGGCAAAAGGGGAAGCTGACGGCTTTGCAAGTAAAAATGTAGATGGATATGCCGGTCACTTGGAATTCGGTGAAGGACAAGATCTCGTCGGTGTGCTGTGCCACCTGGATGTTGTACCCGCTGGAGACGGTTGGAGCTCTGATCCATTTGCAGCTGAAATCCGTGATGGCCGTATTTATGCTCGTGGAGCAATCGATGATAAAGGACCAACGATGGCAGCGTATTATGCGATGAAAATCGTCAAGGAGCTCGGTCTTGATGTGAAGAAGCGCGTCCGTATTATTTTCGGTACTGACGAAGAGAGCAACTGGCGCTGTGTGAAGCACTATTTCAAGCATGAAGAAATGCCGACGATCGGTTTTGCGCCGGATGCGGATTTCCCAATTATATACGCGGAAAAAGGAATCTTTGATTGTGAATGGAAACAGACTCGCGTTGAAGGAGCAGGCTCTGGTGAGGGAGCTCGTTTGTTGTCGTTCGATTCAGGGAGAAGGCTGAACATGGTGCCAGACTACGCTGAAGCGGTAGTTGATGGCCTGTCTGATGACGTGGAGGCATCGTTTAACTCGTTTTTAGCTGATACCGGTTTGACCGGCGAGCTTGTGGAGGCAGATGGTCGCTATACGTTTAAACTGGAAGGTGTATCGGTACACGGCAGTAAACCTGAGACTGGAAAAAACGCAGGACTGTTCCTGGCCGAGTTTTTATCCGCTTTTTCATTTGAAGGCGACGGTGGAGCGTTCATCAGCCTTGTGAGTGAATATCTGACTGCGGATACGGAAGGTGCAAAGTTGCAGATCGCGGATTCTGATGAAGTGAGCGGTCCGTTGACGTTGAACGCCGGAATCATGCGGTATTCCGTTGAGGAAGGCGGCAAAATCGGGATGAACCTCCGTTACCCAGTGTCGCATGACTTCGATCGGACTCGTGGCGTATTGGAGAAAGCGGGATCGGAGTTCGGTTATGAGCTGAACGAGATTGAGCATTTGGGACCGCACCATGTTGCTGAAGATCATCCGTTGATTAAGACTCTGATGTCCGTCTATGAGGAGCAAACGGGAGAAGAGGGCTACCTGATCTCGATTGGCGGCGGCACTTATGCCCGATCATTGGATGCAGGCGTTGCGTTCGGCGCCTTGTTCCCAGGTGAGGACGAGTTGGCTCACCAGAAAGACGAGTACATCGACATCGAAAACCTGATGAAAGCAACCGCAATCTACGCCCAAGCAATCTATGAGCTGGCGAAGTAAGGAGATTTGATTGGGAGAAACCGAGTACGGATGTACTCGGTTTTTTTATTGATGGAGAGAAATCCAGTACAAATGCACAATGAGAGAATTAAGAAGAGCTCATGCGTCCCCGAAAATGAGGAAAACGCAAAATGAGGGACGCAAGGAGGGCTCATGCGTCCCCGAAAACGAGAAAACGCAAAATGAGGGACGCAAGAAGGTCTTATGCGTCCCCGAAAACGAGGAAAACGTAAAATGAGGGACGCAAGAAGGTCTTATGCGTCCCCGAAAACAAGGAAAACGCAAAATGAGGGACGCAAGAAGAGCTCATGCGTCCCCGAAAACAAGGAAAACGCAAAATGAGGGACGCAAGAAGGTCTCATGCGTCCCCGAAAACAAGGAAAACGCAAAATGAGGGACGCAAGAAGGGCTCATGCGTCCCCGAATACGAGAAAAATGCAATATGGGGTACGCATAACTCTCTATGCGACATCATGAAAGATAATACGAGTGCCTTCCATGACCTACTCGATTGTAATTCCTCGCTAGCACATTACGGATAGTTAGTCTTTTCTTCACCACCCCACACCACTCATGAATGGCGTTGGTCGTGACCTTCATCTCCGGAAACAGCAACTGGAATTCCTCGACGGCTCGCAACACCGCTGGCTCGTAGTCTTCGCAACCGCCGCAGTTTTTACAGACCAATCTCGTTTTGGCTAACTCACCATACATCTGACCACATGCCAAACACGGTATTCCTTTTTTCAATTGGGGATAATCATACTTTGGTAATCGAAAGGAGGGGACGTCCGCCAATTGGAGGGCGAGCAGCTGTTTAGCGATGTCATAGTGGTACTCCTTCAGAAACGAGCGCTCTTTTTGCATTTTCGAGAAAAATCGGTTCAATTGGGCGGGATAAACAATGGATTGATCAACAGGAGCTTTATATAGCTGGAACTCGGGGTTCACAAAAACGAGGTGGGATTCAACCGGGAGTTTAATGCCTAAGCCTTTTAATAGATCGCGGAGTAGTAGGGTGGATCGTTGTATTTGATGCAGGGGGTTCTTAATCTCGTTACCGTGAAGGGGGTACCAGTGCTCTCCATCGACATAGTAGTCACCTTCGTAATTTTTCACTTCGAACATGTCAATCATAGAGGAGCTGAGTACCAATGAATCAATTTGAAAAACTGTGTTCTTATGCTCGAGCAATAGGTCGTTGAGAACGATTCGTCCACCAAAAAAAGGGGCAACCAAACCGTCAAACTTACACTCTCCTTCATAGCCTTTCTTTAAACTCAAAAGATAGCTTCGATCGGGTTCACTTAAATCCATTCGGGCTTCCAACAGTTTCATAACCCTCAATTCTTTTGACTCACTACGCGTTTTCTTCATTTCCTATACACATGCCTCCTTGTACACAGATTTTCCATAATCATACAATTAAGCTGCAAAATTAACAACCAATCAACTATTCCCAATTTCAAATGGGTACGATACAATCGACAGAGTAATGAACAACAACGGCACAGTCAGGAGAACAACACTATGAAGTACTCTTTTGAAAAAACATCTGTGAACATCAGCTTATTCTATTTTTTCATCTTCTTCGGTTTCGGTACGCTTTTTCCGTTATTGAGTGTCTATTTGAAGCAGGAGGTCGGATTAACGGGGACACAAATCGGGATCATCATGTCCGTCAGTCCCGTGGTGATGATTGTGGCTCAACCGATTTGGGGGCTGATTTGTGACTATACAAGGCGTCCAAGAGGGGTCCTCATCTTAACGCTTATATTGAGTGGTGCTCTCGCGTTACCGTTTGCATATTTGGAATCGTATTGGGGCTTCATTTTTGTTTCCATTTTACTTGCCACATTCCAGAGTGCGATTGTTCCGGTATCAGACAGTATCACGCTCAATTATGTCATGGCTGAAAAAAAGGACTATGGAAACTTCCGGTTATGGGGTGCAGTAGGATTCGCGTTGTCTGTATATGTGATGGGCTCACTAGCTGAAACGCTCGGTCTCACATTAATCTTCTACGGCTTTACAGCGGCCTTGTTGATCTGCGCAATCTTTGTCCTTTCAATGCCAAAAGAGAGCAACTCATTGCAGGTTGACTTACGGACAGGCTTTGTAAAATTGATAAAGATGCCGAAATTCATCCTGTTTTTATTGACGACTTTTTCAGTGTTCGGACCGATTCATTCCAATAACTTCTTCTTCGGATTATATATTCAAGAGTTGGGCGGCACACTTGCAGGAGTGGGGATCGCCTTTCTATTAGCCGCTGGAAGTGAGGCACCTTTCATGAAATTTTCAGGCGGATGGATCAGGAAGCTCGGCTATGAAAAGATCCTGATTGCGGCAGCGCTTATCTCTGCAATCAGATGGTTCTATTACTTTACTGAACCGACATTAGTAGGGGTTTATGCAACTACGATTGCTCAAGGGTTCTCAATTGGCTTGTTCATCCCTGCAGCACTTCAATATGTAAGGGAAATTGCCCCGGATGATGTAAAGGCGACGGCTGTCGCTTTATACAGTTCGATGGGAAATGGGCTGGGCAGCTGGTTCTGTACCTTTATTGGAGGCATCATTTACGATACCTTCTCTTTATTCGGTCTCTATTTCTTCTTTGGTGCATTAACAACCATAGGATTGGTTCTCTTGCTCGTGAACTTGAGATTCCTGCCTGAGCGGGCTTTTGCATAAAAAAAGAGAGGGTGAGTGAAAAAATGCTCCCCTCTCTTACTTGTTGCTGCTGATTGAATCATTCCACTTCGCGACCAGGTTCTTCAATTCTGGAAGCTCTGAAGTGAATGGATAATTATGGTGCACGTATTCTTTTTCACCTTGATCCAGTTTCTCGTAGCTATGCACCAATTCTGTGAAGTTTCGGGTGATGCGGTTCAATTCCCATTTGAATGTATCCATTTCTTTAGCAGGCATTCAGAAAACTCCTTTATACAATATTTCTCGAACTCATATTTATAGAAACGTTTACCCTTTATCACAAATGAGAAAACATGAGGGATACGGAAATAGGATGACTCAAAAAAGGACCTCCACAATGGAGGTCCTTTCCTATACTCTTTATTTTTCTTCAAAATCGAATAGGTCACTTGATAAATATCGTTCGCCTGAATCACAAGTCATTGCAATGACCACATCCTCATTCGTCAGCTTCTTAGCTGCTTGAAGAGCGGCATACACAGAAGCACCAGAGGATGGTCCGACTAGGATCCCTTCTTGGCTCGCAAGGCTTCTTGCTGTTTCAATCGCTTCCTCATCCTTAATTCGGATAATTTCATCGTAAATCTTTTGGTTCAAGATCTCTGGAATAAAACCGGGACTCGTACCGACCAGCTTGTGCTTCCCTGGCTTTCCGCCTGATAGGACAGGGGAGCCTTCAGGTTCAACTACTTTAATATCAAGATCAGGGATGTGTTTCTTTAATGTCTCTCCTGTTCCTGTAATCGTCCCACCTGTACCAGCTGGTGCGACGAATGTTGTGAAGTTCTTTCCAATCACTTTGGCTGCCTCTAGGATCTCCATTGCTGTCGTATGGCGATGGGCATCAGGGTTCGCCGGGTTTTCAAACTGCATCGGCATGAAACTGTTCGGAATTTTTTCAGCTAGCTCCTTCGCCTTTTCAATTGCCCCAGGCATTTTGTCATCTCCAGGTGTCAGGACAACCTCGGCACCATATGCCTTCAGAAGATTGATTCTTTCCTGGGTCATCGTATCTGGCATCACGATAATGGCTTTGTAGCCTTTAGCAGCGGCATTCATCGCCAGGCCGATACCGGTATTCCCAGATGTCGGTTCAATGATCGTCGAACCTTCTTTCAAGAGGTTCTTTTTTTCAGCTTCAGCAAGCATATTGTAAGCGGCGCGATCCTTAATACTCCCGCTTGGGTTAAAGTACTCTAATTTCACATAAACATCTGCACCGTTCGGATCCGTCAGACGATTCAATTTAACAAAAGGAGTATCACCGATTAATTCAGCTATACTATTAACAACACGCATTAAAAACACGTCCTTTACATTCAATACTTCTTCATCATTATACCAAAGCCGAGTAAACAGCTCTAATTACTTGATCAAACATAGGTGACGAATTTCACAGAATGGTATACATTCAAGTCATTCCCTATTTCTGATAGACTTATGAATAGAGAAAATGGAGGTTCGGTAAATGGAACGACATACATTCCTTGCAGTACCAATTCCCTACGAATTACAACATCAGATACATAGCTATGCGGAGCAAATCAATACGATTCTTCCACTGAAAAAATGGACATCTCCTGGGGATTATCATATAACGTTGAATTTTCTAGGTGCAACGTCTGAGGATCAGGCACAACAGCTTGTTCAAAATATAAACCACATAAAGAGCGACGTCCATCCTTTCGAATTGACTATCGATTCTGTTGGTGTGTTTGGTAACCCGAACACACCGCGGGTCTGTTGGTTGGGTGTCGAACAATCATCAGCACTTACCCAGTTACAACAGAAAACAACAAAGAGCTGTGAACGAGCAGGCTTCAAAACAGATGATCGACCTTTTCGTCCGCATATCACCCTTGGAAAAAGGTGGGGAGGGAACGCTGAGATTACGGAACAGCTACCAGAGCCGACGCAATTAACAGGTAGTAGTTGGACTGTGGAGGAAATTCTCTTGTATGAAATCCATCCTCAAAGGGTACAGAAATATGTCCCTTATCATCGCTTCCATTTAGGGAAGGAAGATTAATAGTGGTTAAGATTGTAATTGGAACCTTACAGGTGTTACTCCTGTATGCGATTTACCTTGTCGGAATTGGCATACAGAATGTATTCAACCTCCCGATACCAGGCAGCATCATCGGAATGCTTGTGTTGTTCAGCTTGTTAGTCACGAACCTTTTTCCTTTGAAGTGGGTACAGGAAGGTTGTCAGTTTTTACTTGCTCATTTGCCCCTATTCTTCATTCCTGTAACAGTCGGCGTAATGGAATTCGGGCACGTTTTTCAAGGAAGGGGATTGTTGTTGATTCCCGTTGTCATTTTGAGCACACTTCTCGTCATGGTCTTCTCTGCTAAACTTCTTACATGGTTGAAATTTCGTGAAATAAGAAAGGATCAACATGGATCTTAATTTGTACTCAATCCTATTTCTTTTCATGACGATTGGCGTTTATATTGGTGGCACCTTCCTGTATAAATGGAAGAAGCACCCGTTTACAATTCCGATCATTACAGCTACAGGCACTATCATTCTTGTGCTCATCTTCTTCGGTATCCCGTATGACTCATATATGGTAGGTGCCCAATGGGTCGATCGATTGCTTGGACCAGCAGTTGTTGCATTAGCCTATCCACTCTACCTATACAGGAATGTCATCAAGCAATCCATGTTCCCACTGCTATTCAGCATCTTTGGTGGTGTCGTCGTCGGAATAGGGTCAGGTTTCTTGTTTGCTAGAATGATAGGAATGAAAGAAAATGTTGTCTTCTCGGTATTACCAAAATCTGTGACCACACCTGTGGCAATGGAAATCACCCGCGTGACTGGCGGGACGCCTTCTTTGGCAGTCGCCTTTGTCATGATTGCAGGCATAGGTGGGGTCATGCTTGCTCCATATGTATTTAAATGGTTCAAAATTGATCACGAGATGGCAAAAGGAATTGGGCTTGGTTCAGCCTCCCATGCCATTGGAACCTCCAAAGCGCTGGAATATGGGCATCAGGCTGCTGCAATAAGTTCAGTCGCAATGACCCTTTCTGCCATCCTCGCATCACTGTTGATTCCTATTATGTCCATCTGGTTGTAAAGAGGTGTAAATGAATGGCACAGCTTATTAAAATAGAAGATTGTGTATCACGTTATGAAAAAGATGTGTATCGCTATACGGGACAATATATCCGTTTGAAAAGTGAGCGCTGGAAACGGCTGAAAGCGAGCTGGGAAAAAGAAAAAGACACTAAACAAGATCAAGTGGACACCCCTCAAGAGGACGATGCACCAGTGAGAAAATGGTGGCCGTTAAACCGGAAGAAGGAAAAGATGGAGCCTGTCAGCAGTCAAGAGGATAACAGTGGAACACAGATACAACCTCTTACGCTTACTGCTTTAAAGCGTAACTTCAGAAGAGAATTGTTCAAGTTCCAATTGAAATGGGCGAGTACCACTATCCGAGAAAAATCGATGATCAGCAAAGAACTTCAATCGGATCCCTTTCTCCGTTTTTTGATGCTCGAGCTTCCTGATAACTATCTCATTCTTTATAAACCCATTATTAAGATGAAGAAAGCGGAAGCCCAGTTGGATGTCATCCTTATTGGACCGGATACAGTACAAGCAATTGCCAAGCTTGACTCAAAAGAAGGGGAAGTCATCCACCCTGCACTTGACCGGTTTTGGGAGGTGGAGAACGATACGAAACGTCGTAAAATCGTCAGTCCAGTTGCTGCCATCAAGCGCATGAATCATTTTATTGAGTCCGTCGTCGGAGAGGAAACGGATATGAGTGTTTCCTATACAATCCTCGGATCAGATGCTTATGTAAACCGTTCGAATATCCCTCCGTTTGTTCAGGTCATTGATCGGACGAATTTTAAACAATGGTTGGAAAAAATGAAGAAACACCCTAGCCCCATTAAACACAACCAACTAAAAATAGCCAAAAGAATGTTAGAGCACTGTGCAACAACAGCCTATCTCAGACCAGAATGGGAGCCTGGTGACAATTCTGGTCACTTTTCCATTTGAATCTAGGCTATCATCGTTCTTTCCGATCGTAATCGCAATCGACAAAAATAGTTCTTTTCACCTAAACTAACAAGAATATTTTACAAAATTTGAGACAAATAGAGGAAAAACCATCTATTTTGTTGAAAAAAGAAAAAGACATGCGAAAGAGAGTGGCTCATTGATGGAAAAATTCCTGATCATTATTATTAATCCGAAGTCGGGTAATGGGAGAGGAGAAAAAATCTGGAAGAAGGTCAAGGCAGACCTTCAGAAGCGGAATGTTCCTTTCCGTAGCTTCTTTACTCAAAAGCAGGGTCATGCAAAGGAGCTTGCTCAGCAGATGGTACATATGCATCATGAGAACACGAGAGGAATCATCGCGGTTGGGGGAGACGGCACGATTCATGAAGTCGTTAATGGCATGCGTAATTATATGCATATTCCGATCGGGTTCATATCAGCAGGATCAGGAAATGATTTTGCAAGAGGTTTTAAGCTCCCTAAATCTCCTGGAGAAGCCCTTAATCACATTTTGGGTTTCAAAATGTCCCGTTCCAAGCAATATGATCTGGGTGAGCTGCGCCCAGGTTTACGTCGACATAAATCGAATTACTTTGCAAATTCAGTCGGGATCGGTTTTGATGGTGAAGTAGCCAAGCGCACCAACGAAGCAAATTATAAAGACCTGTTAAACAAATTCGGATTAGGCTCCCTTTCCTATATCTTCACGTTATTGAAGTTAAGCATGACGTATGAGCCATACGCGCTTAAGCTTAAGGTCGACGGCAAAGAATATGCATTTGAAGATGTGTGGCTCGTCGCCACGGCCAATATCAAGTATTATGGAGGCGGCATGATGATTTGTCCTGATGCGCGACCTGATGATGGTCAGCTGGATGTTTGTGTCGTCCATAATCTTAGTCGTGTGAAACTTTTTTTCCTGTTTGGTACAGTGTTTTTTGGGTTACACACAAAAATGAAAGAAGTGACAATGTTACGTGGAAAGGAAATTACAGTAGAGTCAGATGTTCCTGTCACCATGCATGCAGATGGTGAAGTAGCCGGTACGACCCCTGTTTCCCTCCATGTCCTGCCTAAGGAATTCACTGTCATCTAAAGAGTTTTTGCAATGGGTTTGGGATTTTGACTTCGAAAATGAGTCTTTCTGTGTTAAAATATTATATCTGTACAGAACTATGTTTTATTAAGTATCTTTAATGAGTACTTCGAAATGAAGGATTATAGCCGATAATAAAGATATAGAATGATGAAATCGAAGGTGAAAGCATTGAAACACATACTTGGAAGCGGCTGGCAGGTGAAACCTGCAGGTGGTGCAACCGGTGAAGCCTACATCGCACAATACGGAGAAGAGAAGATCTTCTTAAAAAGGAATTCGTCACCGTTCCTCGCTGTATTATCGGCAGAGGGAATCGTTCCGAAGCTATTATGGACGAAACGATTAGAGAACGGAGACGTCATCACTGCTCAACACTGGTTGAACGGTCGAGAATTAAAAGCTGCAGATATGAATCAACAATTGGTTGCCCAATTGCTTTCTAAAATTCATCGTTCTCAGGAACTATTATCTATGTTACGTAGAATAGGCATTAAGCCGTTGACACCTGATGCCATAATGGACGAGCTTCTGAACAGGAATCATATGAATACGAAATACCATGATGAAATCAAGCCTTATCTTGATTACCTATCCTCACATATCGATGACGTCCGAACGGATCAATTTGTTGTATGTCATGGAGATGTGAATCATAATAACTGGTTGATTACAGAGGATGACCGCCTTTATCTCATTGATTGGGACGGTGCTGTGATTGCGGATCCTGCATTGGATCTTGCAATGCTCCTTTATTGGTATGTACCTGATCATGAATGGGAAGAATGGCTGCGCTCTTACGGGGTTCCTTTGACGACAGCATTGAAAACAAGAATGCACTGGTATATTGTCGCACAGACGATCGAATCGATCTTTTGGCATTGTGAACGAAATCAGAAGGAAGAAGCGCAATACTGGTTGAACTTCCTTGCTCAACTGAATAAACAATTATTGCATTAAAAAGACGATGAGACCGAATTGGGAGGTTTCATCGTCTTTTTCCGTTATGTTACGTTTCATCTTTCTCTCAATGTTCAAGTACACTCATCCATTGTGTCAGTTCGTTCTGATATCCGGTAATATGTTGGTCCAGTGCTAGGGATTGGACGCCGCTCTTGCTATAGGATTGGATGGAAGTCAGTGTTTCCCTCAACTCAAGAGGTGTTTGAGGATTTTGAAGTAAGGAATTGGTAAGCCGTTCAATCTGAGCACATTCTGAACTGGAACCACACTGATCCAATTGGTGACTTCTCAAGATGTCCATCAATAAGGATAATTGATCGGTAACCTGTAATGGCATTAAAGACACATCCTTTCAAGTCCGTTTGGAATTTAGGATGTGCCAATGCTTCCACATTATACGATGCGGAGACAGGTCATGGTGTGTTTTGTCATTTCTTCGCTCCCCAGATAAAGAGACCGATGATGGCAATGATAAGGACAATCGGCGGTGCCCAAATAATGAAGAAGTCTTCCATATGCAGATCTCACCTTTTTTCTTCCATTGTACCCGTCTTTACGTCGTTTATCACATCTCTTTCCATGTGTTTTTCTTCTGTCACAAAATATAGAAAAAAGGTCCTTGTTCCTTACTGGAAGGATACAAGAACCTTTTTGGTGGTATTAATACTGAGAAGCATATTTGATTTTCATTTTTTTCGCATTGGAAGATTGTTTGTGTGCAATTCGTTCAAAAGGATATATCGCTAATGCATAGCCTGCAAATAGTCCGCTGAATACAGTTAATACTGAAACTTCTGCTGTTTTTGTCAGTACTTTTTTCATCATAAGTTCGTTACATTCACTCCCGAAATTTTTATTTACTTAATTTTTATAACCAATTATGAACAGTCCGTTTTCAAATTCATTTTCATAAACACAATATACATCATATCCTTGAAAACGCTTACGTCCCTAATTCCAATTTCTTGGATATGAAGCGGCTGTACATCGTATCTTAATTTTAATGCCAATCAGGTCCTTGATTCAAAAAGATACGCCATTATACGCCTATTTGCTCCTAATTTGGACGATAATACGTAAAATCGGTGAATAACATTCAATTCCTTGATGGATTCATGGTAAAATATCCGAGGATAATCACGTAAATAGAAGGGGTATAAAAAGATGCGTCTAAGAAATAAGCCGTGGGCTCAAAATATGATTGATGATCATCCTGAAATCGTCATTCCAGATCCGGAAAACTGGAAAGGAAGATGGAATGAAATATTTAAGAACGATCATCCGATCCATATTGAAGTAGGAACAGGAAAGGGTCAATTCATCTCAGGAATGGCCGAAAAGTACCCTGACATAAACTTCATAGGTATTGAACGACAAAAAAGTGTCGTTGTCTCTGTTATCGATAAGCTTAAGGAGACTGACCAAAAGAATGTCCGTATGATGAATGTCAACGCAGCGGACTTGAAGGATTTTTTCAGTAAAGGTGAAATCGAAAGGGTCTATTTGAACTTTTCAGATCCGTGGCCGAAAAATCGACACGAAAAACGTAGGCTGACGTATGAAACGTTCCTCCAGTCATATGAAGAAGTCATGGTACCGTCTGGGGAAATCCATATGAAAACGGATAACCAGGGACTATTCGAATATTCTCTGCATAGCTTTTCCAAGTATGGCATGGTCCTCAACAATGTCAGTCTGGACCTTCATAAGAGTAACTTCGAGGGGAATATCATGACAGAATATGAAGAGAAGTTTTCTGCAAAAGGGAATCGCATTTATCGCTGTGAGGCGGTTTATCGAAGCAAGTAACGCAATAGAGCGTTTTCATTATGATACAATGAATTCTAGAGTACCTAATAAGGAGTGAATGATCATGGAAACGCTTCAATTCGGTGACGTTAAATTGTTCTGGCTCAATGGAGGAGTAACACATATGGATGGCGGAGCGATGTTCGGTGTCGTTCCTAAACCATTGTGGAGTAAAAAATATCCAGTCAATGAGAAAAATCAGATTGAATTACGGACAGACCCGATCTTCTTCCAATACGAAGGAAAGAACATATTAATTGAATCGGGAATGGGAAATAACAAATTGACGGATAAACAGCGACGGAATTATGGGGTGGATGAAGAGTCTCATATTGATTCCGAGCTGGCAAAGTTCAACCTTACAACAGCGGATATTGATCTGGTATTGATGACGCACCTTCATTTCGATCATGCATGCGGTCTCACGAAACCAAGTGGCGACGGATATGAATCCACATTCAAAAATGCAACGATCATCACGTCAGCGACTGAATGGAATGAAATGAGGAACCCGAATGTTCGTTCAAGGAATACATATTGGGAAATGAACTGGAAAGGAATCGAATCCCAAGTCGAAACGTACGAAGATCGGATGGAAGTCCTTCCTGGCCTTCATATGATTCATACTGGAGGTCATAGCGATGGCCACTCGATTTTGATGTTTGAACAAGGTGACGAAAAGCTTGTACATATGGCAGACCTAATGCCGACCCATGCTCATAAAAATCCATTGTGGGTCCTCGCATACGACGATTATCCGATGACATCCATCGGTCAAAAGCAGGAATGGATTCCTAAAGGCACAGGTGAAGGCGCCTGGTTCACGTTTTATCATGATGCGATTTATCGCGCCGTCAAATTTGATGAGCAAGGTGAAATCATCAATTCAGTTAAGCGTGAAAAATGATCAAAAATTTGTCACATTTACACCATTTGTAAGAAAATGGATGACGAAAATCATCACATTTTCCACCAAAACCTGTTACAATTATCATAGATTTCAAAAGCAATAATAGTGTACTATATTAATTGGCTTATATTGTTAGGAGGGAATTGCGAAATGTTGAAACGAGTAACTGCAGCAATGATGGCTTTTGCATTGATGCTTACTGGTGGAGCAGGTGTACTTGCTGCTGTTGAGAAACCAGAAGGAATGCAAAAAGCGGTTGAAAAGCACTTAGAAGAGGAATTTTACGATTATAATAAGGATTACAAGCTTAAACTATCTGAAACGATTAAGGTAGAAGCAACGCCTGAAGCTGAAGAAGGACAAGAAGCATCAGGTCCTGTTACTGTCTATGCTTCTCTTGCTGAATTCCAAACCGTTCGCGACAACATCTTCACATTTGCGCATCGTGAAGTCGTTTACTACGATGCAACAAACAAAAAGGTTTTGAGTGGAACAGAAGTCGGGAAACTTCAAAGTGACAAATTGATTGATTACAAGGATCAATTCGCTCACCTTGGTAAGAAGATGAATATCGGTTGGACGATGTTCTTGCATTCATTGATTCTGCTTGTTCCTGCGTATTTCATTTTCGTATGGAGCAACCAAGTCTACTCTTCTACTCGTTGGCAGATTCAAAACAATATTTATAACCAGAAGCACACATTCAATTAATTCGATGCCTATTTAAAAAGGGGCTGACTCGTATGAGAGTCCGGCCCCTTTTACATGTGTATGGAATGAACGTGATAAGAAGACTAAATACTCGTGTTGGAGATTTCCAATACAGATCCCGTATCTGCATCAACCGTAAAGAGATAGTGCTCATCACCAGCTGGAGTCGAACGTGTAAAACCGCCTTTATACACGTTATATTTCAGATCATTGATATTCATTTGTTCTTTATTCGTATAAATCCAAGATCCGCTGAGTTTGGATGACACTTTATTTTTGATCAGCTTAAGTGCGGCTTCAGGTGTAATTGGTCGTGATTGGAGCTGCTTCGTAAAGAACGCTCCGGCAAGAAAGCCTATTCCGACACCGACGAGTGTAGATGTTTTCAAAACTGGATGCCCCTTTCCAACAAAATTGATTTCCTTTATTCTATAGTATAACAAAAGGGGTACATTCATTTATAATAATTGTTTGACACGGCATGTATAAAATAGATAAGAGGGTTCGGAATTCCCACCCCTCTTTAAACAAAACTAGGGAGCGTGAAGAATCGATCGATCTTCTCACACTCCTCTTTTATAAAAAAAGTGGAGTTTTTTTATGTTGGCTCTGTTAGCTTTTATTGATAAGGAAATAAGAAGCGTAAGGCGGCGACTCCAGCGGGAAAAGCAACAGCTGAAGACCCCGCAGAACGAGGAACGAGGTCTGTGTGGCTGAAGCGTTGCCCGCGGAAAGCGTCCGCCTGAAGCTGTTCAAACTTAACATCAACCTTTAACAGAGCCTTTATGTTATCAAGGGATTATCCACATTGCCTACAAGACATAGATGGCATTACCTACAAACAAAAGGAGGAAGGGCGTTATGGACTTTCAAATTCCTAAAAAAGTCGAAAGAATCGATGAAGACATCCAACGCCACGAATTGAAATATCACAACAAACGTGTGGCAGTCACAAAGGAATTCACATTCGATGCAGCACATCACCTTCACTGTTATGAGGGAAAGTGCAAAAGCATGCATGGTCATACGTATAAGCTTGTGATTACCATTAGCGGATACGTCAATGATATTGGAATAACCGTAGATTTCGGTGATATAAAGACATTGTTTAAAGAGGAAATTGATGCAAAGCTTGATCATCGCTATTTGAACGAGGTTCTCCCTAATATGAATACAACGGCTGAAAATATGATTGTTTGGATTTGGGAGCAGTTGGATCAGAGACTACAGCAAATTCCTGAATATCAGGATCGAAAAGCACGAATCGAAGAATTGAAGCTGTATGAAACACCAACAAGCTACGCAACATTGAAACGAGAGTGGATGGAAGATGAATAAATCAATTCAATTACCTGAAAAAGCGGAATATATGGCCTGGGAGCTTCCGATGGTTGAAATTTTTGAAACTGTGGAGGGAGAAGGAAATATGGCGGGATTTCCCACCGTATTCGTCCGAGTCTTCCATTGCAATTTGCGTTGTACGTGGTGTGATACGGATTATAGCTACGCACCAGCGAAGGAGGAATTCAAGGCGACGATCAAAGAGATCATCGGAACGATTGAATCCTTCTCTAGCCGTCGAGTCTGCTTCACGGGAGGAGAGCCGCTGATCCACGGCAAAAAGTCAGCAGCTTTACTGGAAGCTATGTGCGAGCTCGATCATATAACGGATGTCCACATCGAAACGAATGGCGCGATTGACCTGAAGCCATTCGAAGCACTTCGGAAGGAAAATGAAGCGATTGCTGAAAAAGCACGTTTTATCATGGACTATAAATTGCCTGATTCAGGAGAAATGGACCGTATGATTCACTCGAATTTCGGGCTCCTGAAGCCGCAAGATGAAATCAAGTTCGTCATTGGCGATGATAAAGATTTTGAGGTAGCAACATCTGTCGTGAAGAAACATCATCAAGAGGGGCAAGTGTTGTTCAGCCCAGTATGGGAGACGATGCCTCCGAAGAAACTGGTGGAAAAGATCTTGGCTGAACCGCTTCCAGATGTGAAGCTCAGTCTGCAGATGCATAAAATCATTTGGGATCCAAATCAGAGAGGGGTTTAAACATGAAGAAAGCAGTCGTGGTTTTAAGTGGAGGTTTGGATAGTACCACTTGTATGGGCATAGCGAAAGAAAAAGGATACGACTTGTACCCGATCACATTCCATTATGGACAGCGACATGATCGGGAGGTTAAACAAGCTGAAAAGGTTGCAAGTCATTTTGAAGCGCCTGAGCACAGGATTGTCGATGTGAGTTTCTTGCAGCAAATCGGTGGAAGTGCTCTTACAGATGAATCGATTGAAGTAAGGCAAGGCGGTGTGGATGAAGAGATTCCTGCCACCTATGTACCGGCACGTAATATGATCTTCCTATCACTTGCGAGTGCATACGCAGAGGTCATAGGTGCAGAAGCGATCTACATCGGCGTTTCTGCGGTCGATTTTAGCGGGTATCCAGACTGCAGACCAGAATTCATCAACAGTATGAATGAAACGGTAAACCTTGCTACGAAACAGGGGTCTACTGGAGGCCATATTGAAATTAAAGCGCCGCTTATTCATATGACCAAAAAAGAAACGATTGAAGAAGGGTTGCGCCTGGAGGTTCCTTATGAATTGACCACCTCATGCTACCTCGGTGAGGAAGTGGCGTGTGGGGAATGTGACAGTTGTCTCCTCCGTTTGAAAGGTTTTGAGGAAGCTGGAGCAGAGGATCCGATTCCATACGCTAAAAGACCATGATTATAGCAGTTCTCCCGCAGTTACGTTACAATATGGATGGGTGACAGAATATTGTAACAGGAAGGGAGTCAATGATGAACGAACAAACCTTACAAATGTTCAAAACGTTAACCGAGTTACAAGGCGCTCCTGGTTTCGAGCATGACGTGCGTAAATATGTACGGAGTCAGCTTGAACCCGTCTCAGACGAAATCATTCAGGACAAGCTCGGCAGTATTTTCGGTGTAAAAAAAGGTCCTGTTGATGGACCGAAAGTCATGGTTGCCGGCCATATGGACGAAGTTGGATTCATGGTCACGCAGATCACGAGAAATGGTATGCTTCGTTTCGAAACACTTGGCGGCTGGTGGAGTCAAGTTCTACTTGCTCAACGTGTACAGGTCATGACGGATAAAGGACCTGTCATTGGAGTCATCGGGTCCACGCCACCACATTTGCTAGAGGATTCCCAGAAATCAAAGCCGATGCCAATGAAACATATGTACATTGATATTGGAGCAGATGACCGCGCCGATGCGGAAGAAATCGGGATCCGCCCTGGCCAGCAGATTGTTCCGATCTGTCCTTTCACACCAATGGCGAACAGCAAGAAAATCCTTGCGAAAGCTTGGGACAACCGTTATGGTGTCGGTCTTGCCATTGAATTGATGAAGGAGCTTGAAGGGACCGATCTACCGAACATCCTCTATTCAGGTGCAACCGTTCAAGAAGAGGCGGGTCTCAGAGGTGCAAAGACTGCTGCCAACTTGATTAAGCCTGATATCTTCTATGCATTGGATGCAAGTCCTGCAAATGATACGAGTGGAGATAAGGATGCATTTGGTCAACTAGGTCAAGGTGCATTATTGCGAATTCTGGACCGTACGATGATCACTCATAAGGGAATGCGTGAATTCATATTGGATACTGCGGAATCGAACAATATCCCATACCAATATTTCATTTCAAAAGGCGGTACGGATGCAGGCAGTGTACATATATCCAATGAAGGTGTACCATCCGCTGTCGTAGGCATCTGCTCGCGGTATATCCACACATCTGCGTCGATGATCCATATTGATGACTATGCAGCGGCAAAAGAACTTCTTGTGAAACTTGTGAAGCAATCTGACAGGTCCACAGTTGATCAAATTACGTATGAGTGATATGAAAGTGTCAGGCTAGGAAGTTTGTGCCTGACACTTCTTTCTATTCGATTGGAGTGTTCTTTGTGAAAATAGCTGTTGGTTCAAAAAATCCGGCTAAAGTACAAGCTGTTCATACGATTGTTGAATCACTTGGCTGGAAGGTAGACGGAATTGATGTACCATCGAATGTTTCAGAACAACCTTTCTCTGTCGTCGAAACCAGACAAGGTGCAAAAAACCGCGCACGTGCTTGTGTAGAAAAAGGATACGAGGTTGGAATCGGCCTTGAAGGAGGAGTGGAAGAATCTCCTGAAGGATTGTTCCTTTGTAATTGGGGGGCATTGGTTACGGAAACGGGTCAGGTTTATTATGCCAGTGGCGCAGGAATACTTCTCCCTGAACGTATCAGCAAAGAGGTGCGCGACGGGATTGAGCTTGGAGATGTGATGGCTTCCTTTACAGATCAGACAGATATTAGAAAAAAAGACGGTGCAGTCGGGATCTTCACAGCAGGATATGTTACGAGAAGTGAGATGTTTTCCCATATCGTCAAATTATTGATTGGACAATACCAATACACAAGCCATAAAGAATGAAAAACACCTATCTGAGTTTACATCCTTAACTCAGGTAGGTGTTTTTGACTTTATTCCGTTTCGAATACGTAAGAAAGAGCTTTGATCGCTTGGTCGAAATTCTCTACTGTTACGGTCGCTTTATTGGATAGCTCCTTTAGAGCGTGATGGAGGGATTCGTCCCTTACAAGAATAAGTGGTTTGTTTTTCGCTAATGCGGTTGAGGCATCCATAGCTGTATTCCATTGTTTATAGCTTTCACCAAAGAATGCAAGGACGACGTCAGCCTTTGCCATCAGCATTTCAGTCCGTAGGTTATTGAAATCAGATGCTTTGTCATCTTTCATGACTTTCGTCGGCTGTTCTCCAAGAATTTCTTCTCCAATGCCGTCTGATCGGCTATGATTTGTCATCGGACTGACAAACGTCAACGGCAAATTCAATTCTTCAGCTTTTCGAATGACCTCCTCTCTCCAGTTATCATGGATTTGTCCCGCCAGATAAACAGTGAAATTCATTACAATCACTCCTGTATGTATGTGGTCTAACCCTATACTAACATGAAATTTCAGAAAACTTACGCCATATGCTTGAATGATTCCATATGGTTAAGGGCATGCTGATGGCTGAGAACAGAAGGTCAGGTGTGTTTGGATATGAAAAGAGCGATAATATTCCGGATTACCGCGATAACAAGTGTTTTGCTATTGTTATGGCTTGTTTACGAATCGACGCCATTCATCAGGAGTCAGGAGCGCATCGTTACAGTCAGAGAAGGACAAAGCCTTAGGGAAGTGGCAGAAGTCCTTGAAAAAGAAAAGTTGATTAAAAATCAAACAATCTTCCGGTTATATGGATCATTAAGGAATATGGACAGTAAAGTGAAAAAAGGAAGTCATACACTTTCAAGTTCAGAAAGCATCCCAAAAATGTATGAAGAACTGATCACTTCTCCGTCTGAAAAGGGGATTGAGGTAACGATTCCAGAAGGTTTCACGATCAACCAGATTGCAGATCGTTTAGCAAAGAAGGGGATTGTTGAACGTAAAGCCTTTATTGAAGCTGTTAAAACAGGAAAGAACGTTTCGCATCCACTTATAGATCGTATCAAATCGAAAACAGGGGTGACCTACCGCTTAGAGGGATACCTTTTTCCCGATACCTATTCATTCAAAAAGAACAGCAGACCAGAAGACGTAATCGAACGTATGCTAGATCGTTTTAATGATGTACGAATGGAAATCGGTTTGGAGGAGGGTTCAATGGACAAGTGGGTCACACTAGCCTCTATTGTAGAGAAAGAGGCTGTCCTTGAGCAGGAACGCAAAATGATTGCCGGTGTTTTTCATAATCGGATGAAGGATGATTGGAAACTGCAATCATGTGCAACTGTCCAGTATGTGCTGGATAAGCCGAAGGAACGTCTTCTATATGAAGATCTGGAGGTGGAGAGTCCATATAATACGTATCTCCATATCGGACTTCCACCAGGACCAATCAGTAATCCAGGGAAAGAATCTCTTGCTGCAAGTCTGAATCCTCACAAGCATGATTATTATTTCTTCGTCGTCAAAGGCGATGGTTCAGGAGCGCATCACTTTTCAACATCCTATCAGGAGCACCAGAAGCATACGAACCATAAAGGAAACTGGTGATCAAATATACGCATAAATTGTGAAATTGGTCTATAATTTTGTGAAATCGGTCTATAATTTTCGAAATTAAAGCGTTCGATCGCAAAATCGGTCCATAATCAGAAAAAAAAGGCTGTCGAGGAAGTCTCGACAGCCTTAGCTTTCTATTATTTGTCCTTGTTATTAGCTTTATCGTGATCAGTAACCTCATCTGTAGTATCTTCTTCTTGAGCAACAGCGGCTTCATCCAGGAACTTTTTGGTGTAGTCCTCAGTTGCATCTTCTTTGGATACGGCAGGATCCTCGTCCTGATTATCCAGTTCCTCAATATAACTGCTGACGAGGTTGAATTGCCCGACCTCCTCTTGGAGCAAGATAGCGATGTCCTGCAGTTCATTCGCAGCATTGTTGACCTCGTTGATCGCTTCCTTCTGATGGATGCTTGATGCACTCACTTCTTCAGAAGCTGCTACAGATTCCTGGGAAATGGCGCTTACTTCCTGTAATTTCTCAGAAAGTGCGGTATTGGATGTTTGTACCTGGCTGATCGCATTTCGAATTTGTTGGATTCGATTATTAATGCCCGATACATTTCCTACAATCTTGGTGAAAGCACCCTTTGTACGTTCAACGGAGGACTGTTGTTCAGTTCTATAATGATCGAATTGCTCAGCCTCATTAGACAGCTGTTCCATTTGTTCTGACATGAGAGCAATTAATTTGTAGATATTCTGAGCTTCAGACTTGGAACGTTCAGCGAGCTTTCTAACCTCTTGAGCAACAACGGCAAAACCTCTACCTGCATCGCCTGCTCGAGCAGATTCAATGGCTGCATTTAGCGCAAGTAAATCCGTGCTGCTTGCGATGTCTTTGATCGTGTCGACAATGGATTCAATTTCTTGTGAATTCTTATTTGCCTCTTGTACTTGGTGAATGAGGTGATTAGCAAGAGATAAGAATTCATTTGAGCTTTTATCCAGGTGCTCCACGATTTGAAGCCCTTCATTCCCTTCCTGTTCTGCGGATTGAGAATCCTCGCTGATTTGAAGGCTTAATTCAGCTGTTTCATTGACAGAATGGGTGACTTTGTCGATTAGTTCTGTACTTTGAAGCAGATGATCAGCCTGAACCTGTGCACCGGCTGAAACCTGTTGAATCGCTTCGTTCACTTCTTCTGTCTGGGCAGTCGTTTCCTCTGAAATTGCAGCAAGATGCTGGGATGAGGAGGAAAGCTTCTCGGATGCCGTGTTGACTTCATTCATCGCCTTCTGCATTTTTTCTGCCATCAAATTGAATGTCTGAGCCAATTCACCCATTTCATCTTCTTGTTCGACAGTCACCCTATGCCCTAAATGACCTTCTCCGATGATGGTTGCACCTTCCTTCAAGCTTGTTACGGAAGAGGTGATGGTTTTCATCAACCAGAAACCGAGTGCGACAACAGCCCCGATGATGATTAAGCTTAAGATGATAAGGGTAACGAGCAAGATCGTCGATAAGCGATCCTGATTCGCACTTAATTCATTCGTATCCTTTACAACATTTTTTTCGACGGTTTCAATGTCCAATCCAAGATTCATACCGATTTCTTCAAAGTTCGTAATGGAGTTGGCAATTTGATTGCGATACGATTCTACCGTATCAATCGTTGTTGAATAAGCCAGGAAACCAGTGCTGATTGCTGATTTTTCTTGAGCAGGGACATCTAGATTCGTGATTCCCTCTTTTACAATTTTGACCTGGTCATTGTAACGGTTCAGGTCAGTGGATGTATTGGAAATGAAATATTGTTTCTCTAAAATCCGAAGTAGGTAGAATTCATTCAGAAGATCCTTATCTGCAGCTTTAAGTTTTTTGATAAGCTCATTGGATTTGTTATCAAGCTGTTCCATGCTATTGAAGTCTAATAAGGTCAGTTTGACAGCACTCGAAAAGGAGTCCTCATAAGCTTTGACCTGTTCTGCAATATCAACAAAGTATTTTGAAAAATCTTCGTTTTGCTTTTGGAGTTTATCAATATGTTTTTTCAACTCTGAAATCTCATTGGTGATTTCTGTAGAAACGCCTTCTCGATTTGTACGAAGGTATTCTTGTTCCAGGTTGCGGATATATGAGAATTCATTTTTCACAACCATTGTTTCAGTCGCTAACTCTTGCAAATTCACCTTTTTCTTGTCCATGTTTTGTGTCATAAGGACATAAAACATCGTAAACGCAAATAAGATGACAACCCCGATGACGGACATCGTCAGCATAAGCCGAACTTTGTTCTTAATCGTCATTTGCGGCATATCTGGTAATTTCAACTTCTTTAACATGTTGTTCATGTTCATCCCCCTTGTTTTCCCCCTCACACGATCTTTACCTCTACCTTTATATCTTCTATCCGGATGTTTATAATAAAAAATAATGATGCATGTATAGCATTGGGTAGACTGAAAAAGAATCGTCATTTCTCCTTACTTTTATTATCGTAGTTTGTCAGGAAATCTTAATACTTTTCCTGCGATATTTTTGTTATGACAGGTAAGGAAGTATAGAGAGCTTAACTGTATATAGAATCGGAGGAAGAATTGTTGAAAACATTTTTAGCTAAAAAAGGCGTCAATCTTTCATTACATACGTATTTTGTCACCGCTTTGAGCTACATGGCTCTCGGTCTCTTTTCATCTCTGATTGTCGGTCTGATCATGAAGACCATCGGTGAACAATTGAACCAAGCAGGCTGGGCAGGAGCTGCCTTCTTTATGGAAATGGGTAGTCTTGCAATGAGTCTGATGGGAGCAGCGATCGGCGTCTCGATTGCTTTCGGCTTGAATGCACCTGCACTTGTTTTATTCTCAGCGGTCATTGCAGGAGCAGCGGGGAGCGCATTAGGCGGAGGACCAGCAGGCAGCTTTGTCGCTGCGGTCATTGCTGTTGAAGTTGGTAAAATCGTATCCAAAGAAACGAAGGTCGATATTATCGTGACGCCATTCGTAACGGTTACCGCAGGCTATTTGGTTGCCAAAACGATTGGTCCACAAATCTCCAATGTCATGGTCAACTTTGGGGAGTTGATCATGTGGGCGACCGAACAACGTCCTTTCGTAATGGGCATACTTGTTGCAGCTTTAATGGGTCTTGCATTAACAGCACCGATTTCGAGTGCAGCAATTGCCATCATGCTTGGACTGGATGGACTCGCTGCCGGAGCAGCCACAATCGGCTGTGCGGCTCAAATGATCGGATTTGCAACAGCAAGCTTCCGGGATAATGGCTGGGGTGGCTGGGTCGCTCAAGGTTTAGGAACTTCCATGCTCCAGGTTGCCAATATCGTAAAGAAGCCCGTCATCCTTGTTCCCCCAACTGTTGCAGGGATGATTTTAGCCCCTATTGGAACGGTTGTATGGGTGACAAGCAATATTCCCGAAGGTGCAGGAATGGGGACGAGTGGACTTGTCGGACAAATCATGACATTCAGGTCAATGGGCTTTACATGGGAAACCTTCATGGTCGTTGTGTTGTTGCATTTTATTGGACCAGCCCTTCTCTCTCTTGTAATATCTGAGTGGATGAGAAAAAGAGGTCTCATTCAGCCAGGCGACATGAAAATTGATTATTAATTGGAGGTAACTTAGATGAAAACAATCCATACAGAAGAAGAATGGAACAATGCGATTCAATCGGAAAATGCCCTCATCATGTTTTCGGCTGATTGGTGCCCAGACTGTGTGGTCATCAAGCCGATCATGAAGGAAATAGAAGAAGAATACGATCAATTTGACTTTTATTATGTGGATCGGGATAAGCATATCGAACTTTGCCAAGAACTCGATATTTTCGGAATTCCAAGCTTCCTTGCCTACCGTCATGGAGAAGAAACAGGAAGATATGTCGATAAGGAAAGAAAGTCCAAGGAACAGATTACAGCTTTCTTGAACTCACTCGCATAAACAGTGACTTTTCCTTCTTCAGGTGTTACAATTTACTATTAGAGATATACTCTCTATCGCAATAAGAAAGGGTGAACAACGTGGCAAAAGTTGATGTTGACCACAGTAAATACGAAGGTATTCGATTCGATATAGAAAATGAGGATGTCATCCTCGTCGATATACTAGAAACAATTCCATATGAGTATGTAGGGAAGGAAACACTCGTAACGATTCCTACAACAGAATTCACTTCGGTATGTCCTTGGTCTGGACTTCCTGATTTTGCGGAAATCCATATCAGCTACATTCCGAACGAAAAATTAGTCGAAATGAAGTCCTTGAAATATTATCTGACTTCTTATCGAAATGTAGGGATCTATCAAGAGCATGCAACGAATCGTATCCTTGATGATCTTGTCCACCTTCTGGATCCGAAGGAAATGCAGATCACTGCAATCTGGAACGCACGTGGCGGATTAGGCACAGAAGTCGTATCTGAGTATAAAAAAAGCGAATAATCGTTTTCTCTAGGGGTCTAGCCCTGAAAGATAGCAAGACCCTGGGGCTGGCTTTGTTGAGTCAGCCCTCTTCATTTTATTGAGGTTCTTATCGATTGAGAAAGGAGGCTATGACATGGAGCCTATTGAACTGAAACGAATTCTTGAAAAAAAATTGAAAGCAGAAGACCGAAGTTTCGAGTACGACTCCAAAGAAAAAACATTACGCATTGAACATAACGCGTCTAAAAAAGGCATTACGCTTTCATTGCCTGGGTTGACAGCAAAATATGAAGAACGTAAGGAAGCTGCGATTGACGAGGTTGTGCACCACGTGAATGAAGTCTTTTCTGTCATGAATAAGGCGCCATCCTTAGAAGGAAATCAGAAGGCGATCTTTCCGGTCATCCGCTCAACCTCTTTTCCAACTGAAAACAATGGAGAATCACTCGTTCATGAAGAGCATACCGCGGAGACAAATGTGTTTTATGCTCAGGATCTAGGGAATTCATATCGTCTCCTAACCCATAAAATGCTGGAGGCTGAGGGCTGGAGTTTGAAGCAGGTGCATGAAATTGCCCGATTCAACTTAAGGTCCCTGGATTGCCAACTGAAAGAAGATCATGTGGCAGGTAACACATTTTACTTTTTGAATCGTAATGACGGATATGATGCAAGCCGTATCTTGAATGTTCAACTGTTACAGGATATGAAAGAGAAAGCTGAAGGCACTCTAGCAGTAGCAGTTCCACATCAGGATGTTTTGATCTTTGCAGATATCAAAAATGATCAAGGCTATGACGTCCTCGCTCAAATGGCGATGCACTTCTTCTCAAGCGGAAGAGTCCCGATAACAGCCTTGCCATTTCTTTATGAAGATGGTGAGCTGGAACCGATATTCATCCTTGCAAAAAATAAACCAACCGAAGCTGATTAATTGTTCTTAAGGAAGGGGAAAGACTGACTATGCTAAACGTATATTATAATGATAAAGGAATTGGTGATGTTTTACTTGTAACCGTTGATGCTGGACAAGTTGAGGAACGTGGTCATGAAAAAAGTGGTGACGTCGTAAAGCTTGTTGATCAGAAGGATGGACGGACGATCGGGTTCAACATTTTCAATGCTTCCAACCATTTCAACGTTAAAGGGAATGGAAAAGTGGACATTACAGACCAACTCGTAAAGGAAATCAACACTTTCCTTCATAAGAACAATATAGATGAAACAATTGAATTTGACTCCCGTCCTGAATTCATCGTGGGATATGTCGAAAACAAAGAAAAGCACCCGGATGCAGATAAACTGAGTGTTTGTCAGGTTGATATCGGTAGTGAAAAGTTACAAATCGTATGTGGAGCGCCAAACATCGATAAAGGTCAAAAGGTTGTCGTCTCTCGTGTTGGAGCTGTCATGCCAAGTGGAACATTGATAAAAGAAGCAGAACTTCGCGGCGTAAAGTCTTTCGGGATGATTTGTTCGGCCAAAGAGCTTGATCTTCCAAATGCACCTCAAGAAAAAGGAATATTGGTATTAGATGATTCTTATGAGGTGGGATCCGATTTCTTTGCTGAAAACAAGTAGATCCAGAAGGAAAACAATCTGGGGAGAGTCTCTGGTTGTTTTCTACTAGGTATTTCCCTTTTGCAAGGAAAACTCATAGGGACAAGGTTCGCTTCTTCGCATGTCCCCTTTATTACAATGATGGAGTTTCGATATCCTTTGATTATCTTACAAAGCCTTGAACGCGAAGAATAAACTTTTTAAAAAAGGTGAATGCATAAATGAATTGGTTCAAAAAAATGATGGATTTCATCTTTGAGGATGAAGAAGGTACAGGGAAAAATGAAGGGAACAACCAACAAAGAAAGAATGTGAAAACGAAGGAAAAAGGGAAGGCCATAGGAAGAATCCAGGACCCTAAACGGTCATTCGAGCCTAAGGTCAAGCATCAATATCCTGAAGACGGAAACTTCCGATTTCCATTAATTCCTGATGAAAAAAAGAATAGAGATTGGGAGAGGGAAAAAGGGGAACCCGAATGGAACGTCAAAGAGCAGCCCCCCCAGACTCCTAAAAGCAAAAGGGAAAACGTTTCTTATCGAAACGATCGATCGGAGGAGCAACGGCCGAAGTTTACAGGGGTCAACTTTAAAGCGACGGAAATACCATCCCCGATTTATGGGTTCAGACAAAGGCCGGAATCATATCCGCCTGAAAATATGTCTCCTACTTCTCATTCATCCTTCGAACCAGGGTATGAAACATCACGGGTCATGGATCATGAAAAATACAATGAAGTGATTCAAGACGATGAATGGCAGGATCACCAAAATGAAGCCTTAATTAACGTGGAGGTTTCATCAGGCAATAGAGAAGTGGAGGAAGAATACGAGCAAGAAAACCCATCCCTTTCCGAACATTGTTTTGAGGAAACTGTTGCTGATACCGGTGATATAGGTGATGAAGAGGTTGTTTCAAATCATCCAAGTACTCATCTAAGTACAGACGAGGAAGGGTTAGGATATTCATCAGAGGATCTAGAAGCAGAAGAACAACGGACGTTCAATCAAGATGAAAAAGATACATATGAAGAAGAGTGGATGGAAACCGAAGAGGAGTCAGCTGAAGGTGAAAAAGAAGAATTGACAGTTCAGGAGTCAAAAGAATCAACCACTCAGGAGCCATTTGAAAAACAAAATGATGTTCCAATGAAAGATCGAAATCGTCCTGCACAGTCGAAGGAAAGGAAGAAGAGTTCGATTCCTTTCAATGTCATGATGCTCCAACGGGACCGAAACAAGAAAACAGAAACCGATTCTTCAAAGAAAGATCCTAAGAAAACTGCTCCACCTCAAAGGGAAGAACGGAACTATACGTTTCCATCAGCGAACCTGCTTGACAAGGACCTGGTAGAAACAAATGATGATGATACGTGGCTTGATGAACAAATCGAACTTCTTCAATCGACGCTTGATAACTTCAATGTGAAGGCAAATGTACTAGGCGCGACAAAAGGACCTTCCGTTACGAGGATCGAGGTTCAACCAGCACCTGGTGTCAAAGTGAACAAAATCACGAATTTATCCGATGATATTAAGCTTAGTCTCGCGGCGAAGGATATACGGATGGAAGCACCAATCCCGGGCAAAAATGCAATCGGCATCGAGGTGCCGAACAAGGTGAGTAAACCAGTCACGTTAAGGGAGATCATTACACACTCAAGCTTTCAGCAAGATTCTTCCCCTTTGTCCGTGGCTTTAGGCTTGGATATCTCTGGACAGCCTGTTATCACTGACCTGCAAAAAATGCCGCATGGGTTGATTGCTGGAGCGACAGGTTCGGGAAAAAGCGTTTGTATCAATTCACTGTTAATCAGTATTTTGTATAAAGCTCATCCCGATGATGTAAGGTTATTGCTGATTGATCCGAAGATGGTTGAATTGGCTCCATACAATAAGCTGCCGCATCTCGTAACACCTGTCATCACCGATGCAAAGGAAGCAACTCTCGGGTTGAAATGGGCAGTGGATGAAATGGAACGTCGTTATGAATTGTTCGCTAAGTCAGGTGTCAGAGATATGGAACGATTCAATAGGATGGTCAAGGAAAAAGGGGAGCCTGAACAGAAGCTTCCATATATCGTCGTCGTAATCGATGAATTGGCTGATCTGATGATGGTATCTCCACAAGAGGTGGAGGATTCGATCTGTCGGATTGCTCAGAAGGCGAGAGCTTGCGGAATCCATCTTCTTCTTGCGACACAACGCCCATCAGTTGACGTAATTACTGGATTGATCAAAGCGAACATCCCGACAAGGGTAGCCTTTGCCGTGTCTTCATCTGTAGACTCGAGAACAATTATCGATTCTAATGGAGCCGATAAGCTGTTAGGGAAAGGCGATATGCTTTTCTTAGGAAACGGTGTATCCAAGCCAGTTCGTATCCAAGGGAATTTCGTTTCGGATGAGGAAATCGAACGGATTACCGAGCATGTGAAAAGTCAGAAGGAACCAGACTATTTGTTCGAGAAAGAAGAGTTGGTGCAATCTACGCTGGAATTCGACCAAAGCGATGAATTGTTTGATGAAGCTTGTGAATTCGTACTGGAACAGGGAGCAGCTTCTTCTTCTTCCTTACAACGGAGGTTCCGTATCGGTTATAATCGCGCTGCCAGGCTGGTTGATATGATGGAGGCTAAAGGGATCGTATCAGAAGCGATGGGCAGTAAACCGAGGAATGTCCTTATTACAAAACAAGAATATGAGGAAAAATCGACCGAGCAAATTCGACATTAATGTAAGGCTTGTCATATGGATACTCGTTTTATATGATAAAGGAATGGTTATCTTATAAGTAAAGGTCTCATCGGGGATCGTAATGGGTGACCATACTCACTGAGAACATGAAGGAATAGGTGCATGTTATGGACATGAAAGAAATTGAATTGAAAATGCAAGGCAAAATAAAACGTTTGACCAATCGTACGTTCAAGTTCGATGAACGTGTCGGTGATGGATGGTTCTCGGCAGTTTATTTCTTGAAGACTTGTAAGATTGCAGAAACGCACAAACCAGACAACATCGTCAAAATGCAATTCTTCCAGAAAAAACATGCGGTTTTATGCGGGACGGATGAGGCTATTGCGTTGATAAAAACGTTCGCAAAAAATCCGGACCAGCTTGAAATCTATTCATTGAAAGATGGCGACCGGGTCGAACCCTATGAAACCGTCTTAACGATTGAGGGACCTTATCAGAACTTCGGATTCCTCGAAGGGATCATTGATGGGATCCTTGGCAGAAGAACCTCAGTTGCTACGAATGTTTATAATGTTGTAAAGGCTGCAAGTACTTCTGGCGTTCAAAAGCCTGTCATTTTCATGGGCGACAGAGATGACCATTTTACGCAGCAATCAGGTGATGGATATTCTGCCTATATCGGAGGATCTACAGCCCAAGCGACACATGCGATGAACGAGTGGTGGGGAAAACGTGGTATGGGGACGATGCCTCATGCCCTGATCCAATTGTTTGAAGGAGATGTTGTGGAAGCATCAAAGGCTTATCACAAACAATTTCCAGAGGATGATCTGATCGCTCTCGTCGATTACAATAATGATGTCGTGACGGATGCGTTGAGAGTTGCCAGGGAGTTCGGAGACTTGTTGAAGGGTGTTCGGGTAGATACTTCCAGAACGCTTGTCGACCAGTATTTCTGGCGGAACCAGGATGTCCTTGGGAAATTCGATCCTAGAGGAGTTAACCCTGAATTGATTTTTGCATTACGCGAAGCATTGGATGAGGAAGGCTATCATCATGTCAAAATCGTCGTAAGTGGTGGATTCACCAAAGATCGTATCCAGGCCTTTGAAGAACAAAGGGTGCCTGTGGATATTTATGGAGTGGGAAGCTCCTTATTGCACATCAATATCGGTTTTACCGGTGATAATGTCATCCTGAACGGTCGGCCAGAGGCTAAAAAGGGGCGAAAGTATCGTCACAATGACAGACTTGAGAAAGTGGATTGAAATGGTCTCACCGATCTCTTTCTGATATAATTGTAAAATGGGTTTTCTGCCTATGAGCGGAACTAGCCCCATATATACAATCTAGGCATATAATAAAACAAATGAATCACTGAGCAACGATTCCAGATTAGTTGGAGGTTCGTTTTATGACAACATACCATTTTGTTGGGATCAAGGGGACTGGAATGAGTCCACTTGCACAAATATTACATGACATGAATTATTCGATCCAAGGATCCGATATTGACAAATATATTTTCACCCAACAAGCATTAGAAGAACGGAATATCTCGGTATTACCTTTCAAAGCAGAAAACATCAAAGAAGATCAAGTTGTGATTGCAGGGAACGCATTTCCTGATGAGCACGAAGAAGTAGCAAAAGCAAATGAGCTCGGATTACCACTTTATCGTTACCATCACTTCCTTGGTGAATTCATGAAGAAATTCACAAGTGTTGCAGTGACAGGTTCACATGGTAAGACGTCCACAACCGGGTTATTGGCTCATGTGCTTGGGGCTGCTCACCCTACTTCTTACTTAATTGGTGATGGATCAGGAAAAGGAGTGGAAGATAGCGAGTATTTTGTCTTTGAAGCTTGCGAATACCGCCGTCATTTCCTTTCGTATGAACCATCCTACGCCATTATGACAAACATCGATTTCGATCATCCAGATTATTTTAAAGATGTGAATGATGTATTTGATGCGTTTCAATCAATGGCGATGCAGGTCCAAAAAGGCATCATCGCTTGTGGAGATGATCCATATTTGCAGCAGATCCAGGCGAATGTACCAGTCCTCTTTTATGGATTGAATGAAAACAATGATTTCCAAGCTGGGAATATCCAGGTGAATGAGGAAGGGACGACTTTCGATGTCTTCGTCCGCAATGCCTATTATGAAACATTTTCGATTCCCGGGTACGGCACTCATCATGTGTTGAATGCCTTAGCTGTCATTGCACTTTGCCACTATGAACAAGTAGATGTAAACATCCTGAAGGAACAATTGAAAACCTTCAAAGGTGTGAAGAGACGTTTCACTGAAAAGTTTGTCGGTCAACAAGTGCTGATTGATGATTATGCTCATCATCCGACAGAGATTAAAGCTACGATTGAATCGGCTAAGCAAAAGTATCCTGATAAGGAAGTCGTGGCGATCTTCCAACCTCATACCTATACGAGGACGCAAACCTTCTTGAACGAGTTTGCAGAAAGTCTCGGTCAAGCCGATGCAGTCTACCTGTGTGATATTTTCGGATCTGCACGTGAAGATAGAGGAAATCTCACGATTGAGAACTTACAGGAGCGGATTGATCAATCGAATATCATTACGGAAGATTCCATTGATCGATTGTCTAAACATGAAAATAGCGTACTCTTGTTCATGGGTGCCGGAGATATTCAAAAGTATCAACAAGCCTATGAAAACTGTATCGCATCCTGACATATGAAAAAGAGCTGATCTCAACGATCAGCTCTTTTTATATTGGCTCCAAAGTATGTTGTTGATTTTTGAATCGGTTCAGGCGGACGCTTTCCGCGGGTTATGAAATGCGGAATCGCCTTGTTCAGGTGCGATAAAGAAAACTTGGTGATGCCAAGCCTTAGCGAAGGCTGAGCCTTAGTTGCCCTTATGCTTGTAGTGCAAGCGCTGGAGATTCCTGATAAAAAACACCTTTAGTGTTTTGAAGGAATCGAAGCGACCTCGAGCACCTAGGCGATGGAGCTGGACAAACGCTTCAGCCTCCTCACTTCCACAAGACCACGGATTTCAATTACATCAATGCTGTTTTGCGCCGAGTAACCGCAGGCGCAGGATGTGGTGGCTTCGACGTTCACCATAGGACGTTGCGGGGTCTTCAGCTGTTGCTTTTCCCGCTGGAGTCGCCGCCTTATGCTTTTATATCGACAATAAAAGCTGGCAGAGCCTATTTCAAGTTCTCTGGGTTTAGAGGTTCAAGTTCCGGGATGACGAAACGGCCATCTTTTCGAATGAGCACGCCGTCAAAGTAAATTTCTCCTCCACCATATTCAGGTCGTTGAATGTTGACAAGGTCCCAATGAATGTTTGAGTCATTTCCATTTGAAGCTTCTTCATAACATTGACCAGGTGTAAAGTGGAAGCTGCCATCGATTTTCTCATCAAAAAGTATGTCCTGCATTGGTGTTTGAATATATGGATTGACGCCGATGGCGAATTCTCCGATATACCGTGCACCCTCATCTGTATCTAGTACTTTATTCAAGCGTTCTGTATCGTTTGCACTTGCTTCAATGATCTTCCCATTCTGGAACGTAAAGCTTACGTTGTGATATACGAACCCATTATACGGGGAAGGTGAATTGAACGTGATGGTTCCGTTGACGGATTCGCGAACAGGTGCAGTATACACTTCTCCATCTGGTAGATTCTTATGCCCCGCACACTTGATGGCTGGAATGTCCTTGATTGAGAAGGACAAGTCTGTTCCAGGGCCTTTAATTTCTACCTTATCCGTGCGTTCCATCAGCTCTGCTAATGGTCCCATCGCTTCTAGCATTTTACTATAATCAAGGTTACAAACATCAAAGAATAGATTTTCGAATGCTGTGGTACTCATATCAGCAAGCTGTGACATGGATGGAGTCGGATATCTCAGAACACACCACTTGGTTTTAGGGATACGGATCCCATGATGGACGGATTTGTATACTTTCTTTTGATACAACGCCATGTTCTCGGACGGCACATCGGACAATTCAGAAATGTTATCCCCAGAACGAAGCCCTACATAAGCATCCATCTCTTTCATGATCGTTTCTTCGAATTTACTTTGAAGCTCTAACTGCTCTTCTGTCGCTCCCATCAATAACGCCCGCTGTGTCGTGTTGTCCTTGATCGTGACAAAAGGGTGACCTCCAGCTTTATATGCCTCTTCTACAAGAGCATTGACAAGCTCTTTTTGGTACCCAGTGTTTTCAATCAATACTTTCTCGCCAGGTTGCAGGTCGACGGAATATGTAATGATATTGTTTGCCAATGTTTGGATTCTTGGATCTATCATGTGCATTCTCCTCTCCTATATTTAATATTTCCCACCTTTCATTGTACTTTATTTTAAGTTTATAAAAAAGGTAGGAGGATTGTTTGTATTTAGCAGCGAATTTGAATACAATAGATACCTGGTTTAATGAATAACGAGAATGGGAAATGGAATACTAAACAGGAGGTGGTATACGATATGGAAATAATCTTGTATCTAAGTGTAGCTCTAATTGCTATTGCATTCGCAGTACTGGTGGTATTTATATCTAAGACACTAAAATCACTCCAATTGACTCTCACCAACGTAGCAAAAACGCTGGATGGTCTGGAGAATCAGCTGGACGGTGTTTCAAGGGAAACGACAGATTTGTTACATAAGACCAACAAGCTAGCGGAAGATATCCAACAAAAATCTGAATCCCTTAATTCAGTATTTCATGGTGTACGAGAAATCGGGGATAGTCTCTCTACAGTCAGTCATTCCGTGAAAAATGTGTCCACTCGTATTGCTAGAGAAGGTGAACGTAAGTCCGACACGGTATCCCAGGTTGTACAATGGAGTAATGCCGCACTTGATATTTATGAAAAATGGAAATTAAAAAACCGACGTATAGAGCGAACAACAGAACCAAAATAATAGAGGAGGAATGAGAATTATGGCTAACGAACAAAACCAAAACCAATCTAATTCATCAATCGATACGAAGGATTTCTTGATCGGCTCATTAATCGGAGGCATCGTCGGAGCTACAACTGCGCTTCTACTTGCTCCAAAGTCAGGAAGAGAGCTACGCACGGATATTAATGATCAAGCCATCCAACTGAAGGATAAGAGTACGGAAATGGCTTCTGTGGCTAAGGAAAAATCCTCAAACCTTGCACAGACGGTTAGTACTCAAACATCTCAGGCTGCAAATAAAGTGAAAGAACTTTCTGCATCCATGAAGGATGATTACACGAAGTGGAGAAATAAAGACAGTCAAATGGATGAAATTGAAGAAGAATATAATGAGGGGAAAGCAGACGCGATAGAGGATGCGATGCAAACACCTAACAGCGAATTGGATGAATTAGAAACCAACTACAAAGAAAAGCAACCGACGGAATATAAGTAACCCACAAATCTAATACGTAACACGAAGTGCCCGGAACACCCATTAATGACGACAGTTGCTACTTGTTGTTATCATTGAGGTATTCCGGGACTTTTACTTTCGACTAATTTACAATAGATAGGAGCATGAAAATGAAAAAGATTCACTCATGGGAAGAGTTTAATGCCATTGATCAAACAAAGGCATTCTTCTTTTTGAAGAACAGTACTACTTGTCCAATCAGTCAAACAGCATTTGAAGAAGTAAGCAATTTTGCTGAAGACCATCCACATATCCCGACGTATTACTTGAACGTCCAGGAATCAAGAGCACTGTCCAATCAGTTGGCAGACGAGTTCAATGTTAAGCATGAATCACCTCAGATCTTCCTGTTCCAAAACGGAAAAGTACTCTATCACGATTCTCATTGGAAAATAACGTTTGATACGTTGAGCAAGGTTGCAGCTGAACAGCTTTAAAACAGATTTCAGTGAGATGATGCTCTTAGGTAGACGCAGTCTTTATGGTAGACTAAACTAGTAATGATTCATTAATAGACCTATTTATTTTTGGGAAGTGAAAGTATGAGCAATGAACAACTTGATCAGTTAAGAGAACAGATCGATCAAATAAATCTACAATTAGTCGACATGTTGAATAAAAGAGCTGAAATTGTCCAGGAAATCGGTGTTATAAAGAAGAAGCAAGGGGTCAACCGGTATGAACCGGTCAGGGAAAGACATATGCTCGATATCATATCCGAGCATAACCAGGGCCCGCTTGAGACGAAGACGTTACAGCATTTGTTCAAGCAGATCTTCAAAGCAGGCTTGGAATTGCAGGAAGATCATCACCGCAGGACGTTGCTCGTCTCAAGACAAAACCAGCCTGAGAATACCATTGTCGATGTCCGAGGAGAAACAATCGGTGATGGTAGACAGCGGTTGATTGCTGGTCCTTGTTCTGTAGAATATTATGAGCAAGTGGAAGCAGTAGCAGAGACGGTCAAGAAGCATGGTGTGAAGCTTTTACGTGGCGGTGCATTCAAGCCTCGAACATCTCCCTATGATTTTCAAGGCTTAGGGATGGAAGGGTTGAAAATCCTGAATGACGTCGCCCGGAAACACGATTTATCTGTAGTCAGTGAAATCGTAAATCCTGCAGATATTGAAGAAGCACTGAATTATGTTGATGTCATTCAGATTGGTGCTAGGAACATGCATAACTTTGAACTATTGAAGGAAGCAGGACGCACATCCAAGCCTGTTTTACTGAAGAGAGGTCTTTCGGCGACCATTTCTGAATTCATTAATGCAGCGGAATATATCATGTCCCAAGGAAACGGAGACATTATCCTTTGTGAACGAGGCATACGAACATATGAAAAAGCGACCCGCAACACGTTGGATATTTCTGCTGTTCCGATCTTGAAGCAGGAAACCCACTTACCGGTATTTGTAGATGTGACACATTCCACCGGTCGTCGTGATATCCTCTTACCAGTGGCGAAAGCAGCTCTGGCAATTGGAGCTGATGGGGTCATGGCTGAAGTCCATCCAGATCCTGCCGTTGCATTATCTGATGCGACCCAGCAGATGGATCTCGATCAATTCGATGAATTTGCCACAGCACTCAAACAATCGTATGCAGATTTAATTTAATTCGTAGAAAGTAAAAATTTGGACAAAATAATGTTACCATCATCGTTTGGAACCAACAACGTGCAGAATAGGAGGCCGTTATGAACAATAATTCAACCATTTATGATGTTGCAAGAGAAGCCGGCGTATCAATGGCAACCGTTTCACGTGTGGTGAACGGGAATCCAAACGTTAAACCAGCAACTCGAAAAAAAGTATTAGACGCGATTGAGCGCTTAGGATATCGCCCAAATGCAGTCGCTAGAGGTTTGGCTAGTAAGAAGACGACAACTGTAGGTGTAATCATACCGGATATCTCAAGCATCTTCTTTGCTGAGTTAGCGAGAGGAATTGAAGATATTGCGACGATGTATAACTACAACATCATCTTATGTAACTCTGATCAAAACAAAGATAAAGAGATCCACCTGTTGAATACTCTACTTGGAAAGCAGGTTGATGGGATCGTCTTCATGGGTGGTACAGTCACTGAAGAACATGTGGAGGAATTCAAGCGTTCACCGGTACCGATCGTGCTAGCAGCTACCATTTCACCGGATGAAGCGATTCCGAGTGTTAACATCAATTATCAGGAGGCGGTTTACGATGCCATCCGTCTACTAACAGAACGTGGACATGAAAAAGTCGGGATGGTGTCAGGTCCATTAGAAGATCCGATTAACGGCCATCATAAGTTTTCTGGCTATCGAAGGGCCCTGGAGGAAGCGAACGTATCTATGGTGGAGGACTATGTCCACATTGGTGATTATACGTATGATGCAGGAATTGAGGCTGTCGAGAAATTCCTTTCATTAGACGATTCTCCGACTGCGGTGTTCGTCGGAACGGATGAAATGGCCCTCGGAGTTATTCATGGAGCACAGGACAAAGGAGTTAAAATCCCTGAAGAGCTGGAGGTTGTCGGTTTCGACAATACGCGGCTTGCATCCATGGTACGTCCAACGCTTACGACTGTCGTCCAACCAATGTATGATATCGGAGCAGTTGCGATGAGACTACTCACGAAGTTCATGAATAATGAAACAGTCGAGGACCGTACAGTCATCCTTCCCCATCGTATCCAATTACGAGACTCAACGAAAAACGAATAAAGTGTTTCATCATGACATGTGGGATCAGGGAACTGGCCCACATGTTTCTTATTTCTATTGAAATAAGAAAAGGAATCATAAAGTGGTTTAGTCCATTTGAATAGACGTATAATAAGATTTGTAAGTCCCATTGTAAAGGTGGTTTCACTCATGCAAGTAAGAATCGAATTTACATATAAGACACCGAAAGGCATCCGAACGACCTTTCGATCGGAAGAAATGCAGGCAGAAGACGCAATTTCAATGGTAGAAGACTTAGAAAGAACCGGCCGATCTCGAGATATCCGGTTAATTGATCATAAGGAACATACATGGTCATTGAAGGAATTGAAGGAGTTTCTAAAAGGGATCGAAACCGAACCACATAATATTGTCGTTTACTTTGATGGAGGCTTTGATCTTGAGGCGAAACGCTCCGGATTAGGCTGTGTCATTTATTATGATCAAAATGGGAAATCCTATCGCATTCGCAAAAATGCATTAGTCGAGGAGCTTACGTCCAATAACGAAGCGGAATATGCTGCACTACATCTTGCCTTGAAAGAATTAGCACTGTTGGATGTCCATCATCTCCCTGTTAAGTTGACAGGAGACTCTCAAGTCGTAATCAATCAATTGAACGGAGAATGGCCTGTAATGGAAGAAACATTATCTGAATGGGCGGATCGGATAGAGCTGACGTTGAAGAAGTTAGGGCTGGAACCGGAGTATCAATTGGTATCTCGTAAAGATAACCAAGAAGCGGATCGCTTAGCATCCCAGGCATTGAAGGAAGTGGAAATATCAAGTACAAGCGAAGTGAAGCCTTAAACCATAAAAGACGCGTTTCGGTTGAAACGTGTCTTTCTTTTTTTTCGTCTATATAGGAAAGGATTGTAAAATTCAGGCTTTTTATCATCTGAAAATCATATATAATTAGGAATAATTTAATAAACAGGGGGAGTTTAGATGGAGGTTCAAGAACTGTGTAGGAATTTACCTATACTTGAAACCGAACGGCTGATATTAAGGAAAATCACGTTAGATGATTTGGAGGATATGTTTGAATACTGCTCGATTGATGAAGTATCCAGGAATGTAACTTGGGAAACGCATAAGTCCATGGCTGACACGAAGCAGTTTCTTGAAATGATACTCGAGCAATACGAAAACGAAAAAGTTGTATTCTGGGGTATTCAATGGAAGGAAAATAGCAGGTTGATCGGTACCATTGACTATGTTTCTTGGAACCCTATCCATAAAATCGGTGAAATCGGCTATGTTCTGTCACCGGATTTTTGGGGGAAAGGGATTATGACAGAGGCTGCTAAGGAAGTCATAAAATTCGGCTTTGAAGAGATGGGGCTTGTACGGATTCAGGCAAGATGTTTCCTACAAAACCAAGGTTCTGAACGTGTCATGCAGAAAATCGGTATGGCATTGGAAGGCACGGTACGGAAAGGAATATTTGCGAAAGGAAAGCATCAAGACTTGAAACTGTATGCCATCGTGAATGATAATTTTCAGAAGAGGACAACGACACCATAATGGTTCATCCTCGGGTATTTCTAATAACTGCACTCTTCTTCATCCTATTTTCAAGCTATGCTTCCACGGCTCTTGGACTCAGTTGTATGAAACCTGACCTGAAGATACGGAATGGAGAATTCGAACGTTCAGATATCGTATTCAAAGGTCATGTTACCTCTATCAAAGGGACCAAAGTCAACATTAGGCCATATGCGGTGCTGAAAGGGGAGGGGAAGGTTTTTACCCAAATGACCCTTTATAATGACAAGATCTACCCACAGATTACAAAAGTTGATCAGAATTATCTTGTTTATGCGAAGAAAAACCTGAGAGGTTACAAGATGGAGTTATGTACTGCCTCTAGAATAATTGAGGAAGAAGAGCAAAAGCCTTTATCAGGAGAAACCGATCCGATTGAAAAACCCGATTCCAATCGAATCTGGATCCTTCTTATGGCCGAATGCGTCATGCTCCTAAAATGGTATGAAGTTAATAGAAGAAAGTTGTACCTGTTTTGGGAGGGAAGACCATGATCCGACCTTTTATTGCTTATTCAATCGTAGCTTATCTCTTATTGAGCTTGCCTTTCATATTCGGTCTGGGCTATGAAATTGATTGGATTGCTGGAGCATCATTATTACAGAAGCTCAAAGGATACATCCTTACCGGATTAACATATGGGTACATGTGGAAGCTGATTGCTTCCATAGTTGTCGGGATGGTGGGGAGCAGCTTGAAGTTTTCCAAGTTGAACGGGTAAAGTTCACCTTAAAACGTTAAAAACAGAGCCTAAAAGAGTTAGGCTCTGTTTTTTTATTTTATAGATATAATATTAATTGACCTTCTTCCAGTACGCAGGCTCCTGGTTTGAACGTAATGGAGGGAAGGTTTCACCGCTTTCTAATTTAATTTGTGTTTCTTCCTCTGTTGGATTGCTTTCTTTTCTTCCGTCCGTCAAACCATCGAATTCATACGTTCCGTTTGCTGGTGCTTTCTCTCCTGTTTTGTAACGGTCTGCCATTTCAATCCACTCCTTTTGGAAAATTTAAGTACAGTTAGTATGTATCCTTTCTAGCTGGATGTTAAACCCAAATTTTATAATTATATAGTTTTTTCGGAATAGGATTTGACTTTTTGTAAAGAAAATTCAGATAATAGAGAAGGAAATACAAGCTCGAAGAGGAAACATACATACAAAAGCCATCTTTTTTTGTTTTCATCCATCTAAAGGTTTTACATGCAAACAATTACCTTTACATAACGGAAGGTGGCAAAGATAACAAAGAGGAGGAGCGCAAAGTGCTTGGAATCGAAGATCAACTAGTAGCCTTAGCTTGGATTGGTACTTTTTTGGCTGGTATCGGTTGTATCGTATTTGGTGCAGTGATGTGGAATCGGGGAGGGGATGATTCACAATGAATTTAGGTGTGTTGATCCCCATTTGTCTTGTATACATTGGAATCATGTCTGGTCTCGCTTACTATGGCTATAAAAAAACAACCACTGAAGCAGACTATCTTGTCGGTGGAAGGAACATTCATCCTGCAGTCATGGCTCTATCATATGGGGCGACCTTCATCAGTACATCGGCAATCATAGGGTTCGGGGGTGCTGCCGGGGTATTCGGAATGGGGCTATTATGGCTTGCATTCCTGAACATCGTGCTTGGGATCTTTGTTGCATTCGCTATTTTTGGTACAAGAATCAGGAGATTATCCTTGGAGCTTGACGCCTCAACTTTTCCGACATTGCTCGGTAAGAGATATGGATCGGATTTTATCACGGTGTTTGCTGGAGCAATGATTTTTGTGTTGATGCCTGCATATACAAGCATTGTCTTAATTGGAGGAGCACGTTTCCTCGAAGAATCGCTTGCGATGAACTTCAATATAGCGTTATTGATTCTCGCGCTCATCATTGCCCTTTATGTCATTAGTGGCGGAATTAAGGCTGTCATGTATACGGATGCGTTTGGCGCTGTCATTATGCTTCTTGGGATGGCGATCTTCCTCTTCGTAACCTATAAGGCAGTTGGAGGGGTAGTCGACGGACATGCTGGATTGAGCGCGATAAAAGATCTTGTCCCACAACCATTAGTTGATGGTGGGCATCTTGGTTGGACAAGCATGCCTGCTCTTGGTTCACCCCTTTGGTGGACAATGGTGAGTACGATCATCATGGGTGTTGGAATAGGTGTGCTTGCACAGCCTCAGCTTGCCATGAGATGCATGACGGTGAAAGATGATCGTGCCCTGTACCGGTCCGTACTTGTCGGTGGAATTTTTATTCTTTTCATGACAGGCGCAGCTTTTGCGATTGGTCCGTTGAGTAATCTCTATTTCTATAATACGACGGGAGAGATTGCGTTAACGGCAGCAGGCGGGAATACAGACTTGATCATTCCAAAATTCATCAATGCAATCATGCCTGAATGGTTTATCTATCTGTTCACTTTAACGCTTTTATCAGCAACAATTTCAACCGTCTCATCCTTAATCCATGTCCAGGCGACTGCGTTTGGTCAGGATATTTTGAAAACGATGGGCGTTTCAAAGCTTTTCGGTATGAAGATGAATCTGACCAGACTTGGCGTTATCCTAGGAATGTTTGCTGCAATTGTCCTGGCCTACTTATTGCCTGCAGGAGTGATTGCAACAGCGACAGCCTTCTGGTTTGGTATTTGTGGAGCTGCATTCTTGCCAGCCTTGATTGGTGCTTTTTATTGGAAAGGAGCCACGAAGGCTGGGGCCATTTCCAGTATCATCACTGGATTCTCAGCTAGTATTCTCGGATTTATCTTTTTGCACCAAAAAGAAGCTGCGGCTCTTGGTGTTTCTAAAGCTTTATTTGGAAAGGACACCCTGTTCGCTTTTCCTTGGACCCATATTGACCCGCTCTTCTACGCCTTGCCATTATCCACGACTGTATTCATTGTCGTAAGTGCTCTAAGCGGAACAAAAGCCAAGGATGTTTATGATGAGCAACATAAGGAAGCTTTGTAAAGGAACAAGTGTAATAGGTTTTAGTGGAGGTTTCAGATATGGAATTCTATCGTTTTGATAAAGATTCTGGAAAGAAGATTACTGCATTCAATTCAGATTTCATCATGTCCCGGTTGGTGTTGACTGATACACCGACCCATGTTGCGTGTATGCATTTGGAACCGGGAGGGATTATCGGGTATCATGAGGCGGTTGATCCCCAACTTTTACTCATTGTAGGAGGAGAAGGTTTGGTAAGGGGGGAAGGTGATGAATACATATCCGTTAAGACAGGGGATGCTGTGTTCTGGGAAAAGGGTGAAGGACATGAAACCAAAACGGATACAGGCCTGACGGCAATTGTTGTAGAAAGTGACGAACTAATTCCGTCAGCGATAAAATCCTCTAAGGCCGTGGAGGTAACCGAATAATTCACCAAGATAAATGGGACCCAAATCGATAAGCTGGGTCCCTATTGTTTATTCTCCAAAGGTTTTTGTTTTCTCCCCATTAATAACGAGGGTCAAGGTATCAGATGTTGGTAGAGTCAAGCTTCCTCTGAAGAAGTAGATTCTCTCCCCAGTATCAGAATCGATCACTTCTCCATCTTTTACGAAGGTAGAGGTGCCGACCTTATCTCCATTGGTATTGATCAATTCCACAGTTATCTCAGGCGTATCTTTGACACCTTCAATTGCTGAAATCGTTTCTCCCGCTTCTAGTTTATTTGAATAGTGGAGCACAGTGTAATGTTCCGTCTTCAAATAAGGAGGTAATACATCAAGGGTGAATTGTCCATGTAATCGATCTTCTACATAGAAGGAGAGCTGCCATTTCCCTTCGGTCGGGAAAGGAGGAAAGGAAGTCATCGCCATGGCATCCTCATTATATAGCCCATGATTTAATTCCCCTTCTGATAATGTCAGTTCTTCCCCTTGTCGGTTCGTTGCTTCGACTCTATAGTTTTTATAAATAAGTGTTTCAGGATCTCCCCAGAAGTAAATAAACATTTTCGCTGAACGTCTCTTGTCTTCAGCAACGAAAGAGTCTTTACCAAAAATGGCGACTTTGTCTTTAATACCGGTAACCTCATATGCATTATCATTTTTAAGATGAAAGATCTCTGCTTTTGGAGCGTTGAGTTCCGTTTGTGGCTCGAAATAACCTTGGATGCTATCCCACACTTTAGGAAATTCTGTCATAACGAGTAAAAAGAATGCCATACAAGCGGCAAGTACAGCAAAAACGGGTCTCAGATACGTTTTTCTCCTTGGTGATCGGTTCGTGGTTTTCAATGTCGTCATGACCCGTTGTTTTTGCACTTCAGTCAGAGAGGGTTTCGGAAGCTCCTTTAGTTTTTCTTGGATTTGATCGGTACGATTCATGGAAAAATCCCTCCTTTTCTAAAATCTCCTTCAACTTTTTCAATGCTCGGTGATAGAGAACGTTCGTCTTATTCGTCGTACACTTTAATATTTCGCTCGCCTCTTTTGATGAAAGTTCCAGAATTCCCCTTAATATCACCACTTCTTTATGTTGTGGTGGAAGCTTATGAATTGCCCGATACAGTTGTTGGCTTTCAAGGTTCAAGATGAATGACTCTTCCAGTTCGTTCAGATGAGTAGGGGCAGTAAGAAGTGAGCTCTTAATCCTTTCCCATACCTTTGTTCGACGATAACGATCGATGACTAGATTCCTAGCTATTGCGATCAGCCATGTCTTCGGATGCGAAGAATGGTTGAATCGGGAATACTTGCGTAATGCAATGAGGAAGGTATCCTGAACAAGATCTTCCACATCAAGGGATCCTGTGTAATAGGTCAAAAAGCTTGTTATATCTCTTTCATACAGTAGAAACCATTCTTCAATGGTCTGTTCATCCAATACATCCACCCCCTTTACACATTAGACGAATCGTTTTCATATCCATTACAGCTCTTTTGAAATTTATATAAATAGCTACAATAAAAGAGCTGACTCTAAAAAGCCAGCTCTATTACTTTGATTAGGTCTTTTCAGTTTTGACTTTGAAATCATACAGATTTCCGTTCATTGCGGATATGCTGTAATGCCCGCTGAAGCATGATTTCGTTCTTCTCACAAATTTCTTGTTTTCTTGGGATCGGTTTATAAAGGTCATGGGGATCTTCCCAATGTTCAGGGAGCTGGACAGGTGCTTTAGTCTGCCACTTTGTCAGCCATTCGCTCGGCAGCTTTCCTTGAAGATCGATCTTGTTCATTTCCGCCCATATCAACGACCAGGCTCTTGGAACGACTCTCCAAATATCGTATCCGCCCCCACCGACAGCAATCCATCGTCCTTCTGCATATCGATCTGCTGCCCGGTTTACGATTTCTGGAACACGTTTATAGGATTTCATTGTTACGGATAAATGAGTAAGAGGGTCCCAGTAATGAGCATCAACACCGTTTTGGCTGATGATCACATCGGGTTTGAAATAAGCTGCGATTTCATCAATTGCTTCCTCAATCAACGGAATCCATGACTCATCCTCTGTAAATGCATCTACTGGAATATTGAAAGAGTATCCATACCCTTTTCCTGCTCCTTTTTCAGAAACGTTCCCTGTTCCTGGGAAAAGATATCGCCCGGTTTCGTGGATCGAGAACGTACAAACATCCGGATCATCATAAAATGCCCATTGTACACCGTCTCCATGATGAGCATCCGTATCTATGTAGAGCACCCTAGCGTTATATTTTTGTTTCATATACTCGATTGCAATCGAGCTGTCATTATAGATACAGAAGCCGGATGCTCTACCTCTGAAACCATGATGCAATCCGCCTCCTAAGCTGAGTGCTTTCTTGCTTCCACCTTCAAAGACCTGTTCGACTGCAGTCAATGTAGCGCCGACCAACCATGCGCTCGCCTCATGCATATCCTCGAAAATCGGTGTATCGTCGGTATTCAATCCGAAACTCGATTCTTGGGAAGTGGGCAGCTGGCCTTTCCCTGCAAGCTTGATGGCATTTACATAATCCTCATTATGGATGAGTTTGATCTCCTCATCAGTCGCTTTTCGTGGTTTGACGATCTGGTCATCCTGCAGAATACCTGCTTCACGAAGTAATTCGTACGTCATTTTGAATCGAAGCGGATTGAATGGGTGCTTATTGCTGAACTTATACGTCAACAGTTGATCAGAAAAAATGAATACGGGTTTGGTCATACTTGTTCTCCTGGCGTAACAGGCCACATCACGTTATAGCCTTCTGATTTTAAATGATCAATGATCGCTTGAGGGTTCATCGTCTGGACCCGCAGGACAAGGACTTTCGTTTCATCCGTTTCACCTGGATAGACAAGGACGCTCGTAATATTGACATTATGGTTCCGAATCACAGCTGTCACATCCGCTAGTTTACCTGTCACATTTTCAACATGCACTTCAAATTGTGAGCTTGGTTGATGGGCTCCTGTCAATTGGATCAACGTATAAAGCATATCCCGTTCAGTGATCATGCCGATGACTTCACGTTTGTTGACGATAGGGATGCACCCGATCCGTTCTTCATAAAAGACCGTTAATAGTTCTTCAATGAAATCAAGTGGATGTGCGGTGATGACTTGCTTTGTCATGACGGAATGTACCTGGGCTGTTGAAGGGTCTTCGTTTTCAGGTATCCGATCCCTCACTAGATCCCTGTCCGATACAATGCCGATCAAATGGTCGTGATGGTTGACGACTGGCAGATGGCGGACTCTATGTCGTTCCATGATCTCCTTTGCTTCATTGATCGTTGTGTCTTGCTGGATCGTAATGACGTTTTTGTTCATAATGGCTTCAACTTTCATATAGGCACCTCCTAATACATGAATCGGTTTTGGAAGCGAAGCTGGTCGAAGCGTTGGATCGAGTCTCGATCGACCCGGCTTCCGATCCTTGCCATCAAGCAATTGGCTGGGTGGGAGCTGATTTCAGGGTCATCGGTCGCATACCATTCGAGTCCGCCTGCACTCATCATCTTTTCCATCACTTTTCGATAGTCCCAAACCGAAAGGCCTGTCCCTTTCAGGTCCCAATGCCAATAATATTCGGTCGTAATGACGATGTAATCTTCCATTGTATCGTCCATCATTGATACTTTCAGTAGGTTCTTGCCGACTTTATAATTACGGAACTCCGGTATGATTTCGATTGCCCCTAACTCAATCAGGTTTTCCATTTTCCCTTGAGACCATCGTTCCATCGGATCAGGGTAAACATAGGTGACATATCCAACGATCATGTTATTGTGTCTAGCTATGATGATCCTGCCTTCAGGGAGTCCGGCTATTTCAATTAAAGCTTTGTGTTGTTCAGCAGGGGGACGAAACGCAGTAAGGTCTTCATGGAATTCGTAATTTGCCAATGTGGTCGGTTTAATCGGTCCTTCCACAATCAATTTTCCTTTTGGTGTATTCACTGTTTTAGCGTTATAGATTTTTGTATGCTTCAAGCTCGGTTTCACCACCTGTTCAGACTGTTCTCTTATTATACATGAAACCATAGGTTGTAAGGGTTTTCAATCGAAATACTAGCAACAGTTTTAAAATTGAGAATAATCAAATATATGATATACTAATTTTAAATCTTTGAATAAAGGGGAGATCCAATAATGAAAGTGGAAGCGCTTCCGGTTATTAATGGAGAATATAACCTGCAAGATTACGAAACTACCTATCAAAACTTCGATTGGTCAGAAGTAGAACAGAATTTCACGTGGTCTACGACAGGTCGAGTGAATATGGCTTACGAGGCGATTGACCGCCATGCCGAGTCAGCAAAGAAAAATCAGGTAGCCCTTTATTTTTCAGACACAAAACGAGATGAGAAGTATACATTCAAAGAAATGAAGGATTTCTCAAATAAAGCAGGGAACGTACTGCGCGATGCAGATGTCGAAAAGGGAGACCGTGTCTTCATTTTTATGCCTCGTTCACCTGAATTGTATTTCATGTTTTTGGGTGCGCTCAAAGTCGGGGCGATCGTCGGTCCATTATTTGAAGCCTTCATGGAAGGGGCGGTTACCGATCGACTGGAGGATAGTGAAGCGAAAGTCCTTGTAACCACTCCATCATTACTGGATCGCGTACCCGTTGATAAATTGCCAGCGTTGAAGCATGTCATCCTTGTCGGTGAGGATGTGAAGGAAGACGATACGTATATCGATTATTATGGTCGGATGGAAACAGCGAGCAAAGATCTCTCGATTGAGTGGGTCGATCGTGAAGACGGCATGATCCTCCACTACACTTCCGGTTCAACTGGGAAGCCGAAGGGTGTGCTACATGTTCATAATGCGATGATTCAACATTATCAGACAGGTAAATGGGTGTTGGATTTGAAAGAGGATGATGTATATTGGTGTACGGCAGATCCAGGATGGGTGACAGGAACATCGTATGGAGTGTTTGCACCATGGCTGAATGGTGTTTCCAACGTCATCCGGGGCGGACGATTCAGTCCTGAGGATTGGTACTCTACCATCGAAAAGTATGGTGTAACCGTTTGGTATAGTGCACCGACTGCATTCAGGATGCTCATGGGTGCAGGAGATGAAGTCGTGAAGCAATACGACCTTTCTACACTGCGTCATGTATTGAGTGTCGGGGAGCCGTTGAACCCGGAAGTCGTCCGTTGGGGATCGAAGGTCTTCGGGCTTCGTATCCATGATAACTGGTGGATGACGGAGACAGGTGCGCAGCTCATCAGTAACTTCCCATCCATGGAAATCAAGCCTGGATCGATGGGTAAACCGCTTCCGGGAATAAAAGCGGCCATCATCGATGATCAAGGGAATGAACTGCCTCCTTATCGAATGGGCAACCTTGCAATTAAGAAAGGGTGGCCATCGATGATGCGTGCAATTTGGAACCGTCCTGAAAAATATGAGTCTTATTTCACGAAGGGTGACTGGTACATTTCTGGTGATTCGGCCTATATGGATGAAGACGGCTATTTCTGGTTCCAGGGTCGAATTGATGACGTGATCATGACTTCCGGTGAACGTGTAGGACCGTTTGAGGTTGAAAGTAAGCTCGTTGAACACCCTGCCATTGCAGAAGCAGGTGTAATCGGTAAACCGGATCCTGTCCGGGGTGAAATTATCAAAGCGTTCATTGCGCTTCGAACGGGTTATGAAGCGAATGATGATTTGAAAGAAGAGATTCGGACTTTCGTGAAGAAAGGACTGGCTGCCCACGCAGCACCGCGTGAAATTGAGTTCAAGGATAAACTTCCGAAGACCCGTAGCGGAAAAATCATGCGCCGCGTATTGAAGGCATGGGAGCTGGACCTTCCGACTGGTGACTTGTCTACAATGGAAGACTGAGACGTATTAGTGTCAAGACAATAATTTGAAAAAGAAATGGGGGCGTGGCCGGTCGGTGTCTCAGACATAAATCGGTCAGCCCTCTTTTTATGTAAAAAGTGTGACTTCAATTTTTTGGAGGTGTAGGATGAAGATCATAGATGCTCATATGCATTTTTCTGATATCGAAAGCTTTAAGCAGACGGCAGTTGAGATTTCGAATGTCGAGTATAATACTTCGGGGATTTCAAAGGAATATCTTGAATCAAATGTCGTACTGGGAATCGGGATGGGGTTGACTGAAGGACAGAAGGAAGGTTTCCCTGATTCATCATCTCGTACGCCAATGGGCTTGGACCTCGAACATTCTGTACCAACATCAATTGTCTATTGCCCCGGCGTAAATCCTCATCACTTGGATGATGACGGTTTAGCGGCACTGGAAAAGTCGCTTCAAGACCCGAGAGCTGTCGGTATTAAAATCTATCTCGGATATTACCGGTATTATGCATATGATCCGGTGTACGAGCCTGTTTATAAACTAGCAGAGAAATATCAGCTGCCTATTGTTTTCCATACAGGTGATACGTATTCCGAACGAGGATTGTTGAAGTATGCCCACCCTTTGACCTTGGATGAAGTTGCTGTGGAATATCGGAATATCAATTTTGTAATGGCCCATTTCGGCGATCCATGGACGTTGGATGGGGCAGAAGTGGTATACAAAAATCGTAATATGTACGCGGATCTTTCCGGTCTGGTTGTCGGCACAGACGAAGACATCAAACGGTATAAAGAGTCCCCACGATTTTTCAATCATCTGAAGCATGCGTTGACGTTTACAGACAATTACAAGAAGTTCATTTTCGGAACAGATTGGCCGCTCGTTCCTGTTGAACCATACATCCAGTTCATCAAATCAATCATCCCAAAAGCCTATCATGAAGATGTCTTCTACACGACAGCAACAAAGGTCTTTCCGAGAATCAAACAATTTTTATAATAAAAGGCTCCTTTAAAGAAGATCGTTGATGTTGAACAGGTTTAGGCGGACGTTTAAAAGCTAATCGAGACATAAGAAAAGAGACCTGGAGGACTGCATGGGCAGTCCTTTTCAGGTCTCTTTTTGATGTGGCTGTTTTTAACCACCGTTCGGTTTCTTATCCTCGTCACCAGAATCTCCTTCTGGAGGTGGTGGCTCAGGTTTTTCAGGGTCATCTGGAGGATCCTCCGGTTTCTTAGGATCCTTTGGTTCCTTCGGTTTATCAGGCTCATCTTCTTTTGGAGGTGGTTCCGGTTTTGGATCCTCTCCAACTTTTACAGCATTACTGTTAGCAGATTCTTTTCCTGCAATGTCGACGGCACGGACAACATACGTAAAGTCGCCTCCCGAAATCTTGAAGCTTGTATTGTCGCCGCCCTTCACTTCACCGACTTTCTTATACGACTTCGAACCGTTCGGCGTTCGATAGATGCGGTAGCCGATGACATCCTTTTCACCTGAAGCACCCCAAGTGAGAGAGCTTCCTTTTTTCTTAAGACTTACAGCAGATGGGGCTTTGCCGTTATCTTTAAGTTCTTCTTCACCGATGATGTTGTCCCAATCATCTTTAATGACATCTTCGAGATCGATGTCTTTGAAATACTCTTCTTTAATCATGATACCATCACTCGTAAAGGCAGATGGTGTGCTGTCCAATGCTTTGAATTTCTTACCATCAGCGTTAACGACATACTGTACTTGCTGCAAGCTGTCGTCTTCTGTTTTAGGTAGATACTTCACATTGAACAAATCAGTTTCTACAAGACCTGCTTCCTTACACAATGGTGAAGGGAGCTTGCCAGAAATCGCACAGAACGAGGCAGTTGTAATACCGCCAGGTCGTTTATGATTTCTGCCCGGATTCATCAGTTCAGGGTCTACGTCATATGCAGCATTCGCTAATGCAGCCCAAGCACGGATGCTTCGGGTCGTATGGGTTCCATACTGAGCATTATCGATGATTCTTTTCGGCGTATCATATCCCATCCATAATCCGAGCGTTACATTCGGGTTCGTTGCGATGAACCATGCGTCTCGAATATCCTGGGATGTTCCTGTCTTACCGGCCCAATCCGATTTGAACTTCAAGAACCGATTAGCGCTTGCACCTGTACCACTCTGTACGACGGTACGCATCATATCAAGTGTCAAGTAGGCCGTTTGCGGGGAGAAGACATCGACAGGCTTTGATTCATGCGCATAGAATGTACTTCCATCCTTCGTTTCAATCTTCTCAATCATATAAGCGTCAATGAACTGTCCGCCATTGGCGAAAGTAGCATAAGCATTCGTGTTTTCTTCGACGGTTACACCGTGCGTCGGACTTCCTAATGAAAGGGATCGGTTGTAACGTTCATTTTCCCCAATCGTAGTGAAGCCCATCTTGAATAGCTTTTCCGTCGCTTTTAATGGATCCATTTTCACGTATGTCCGGGCGGCAGGGATGTTATAGGACCATTGCAATGCTTTTCGGGCAGTTACCAGTCCGTGATATCTTCCATCATAGTTACCGACGACCCAAGGCTTACCACTACCTGTGTTATTATACCTGAACTCAGTGTCAGGGATGATGGAGCCAGGCTGTACAAGACCTTGTTCCATCGCCGGTGCGTAAACAAGCAACGGTTTCATCGTCGATCCGTTATGACGTATGGCTTGAGTTGCATGGTTCAGGTTTTCGCGATGGAAATCCCTTCCTCCGACGAAACTGATAATCGCACCAGTATCATTTTTTATAAGGATGGACCCGATATCTTCCATCTCTTTTTTATCTGTTTTCTTTTCATATTGATCAGGTGCAAATGTGACAGAGTTCTTCGCTTTTTGGAAAGCATCATGGATCTTTTTGTTAATGGTGATATGGATTTTATATCCTTTTTTCCTAAGCTCAAGGTCTGCAGCTTTTTTATAGCTTGCTTGTTCAGTCGGGGTCAGTTCTGAGAACTTCTTTCCGTCTTGTTCAGCTAGCTTTTCTTGTAAAATATTCACTGCGCGACGCTCGACTTCCATTGTCAAAGCAGGGTATGCTTCAAATGGACTTGGGGAATCCTTTGCAAATTCCTCAGTAATATCCGTTGCGAGAGCTTTGTCATACTCTTCCTTGGATATGTACCCGCCTGTATACATTCTGGACAGAACGGTCTTCATTCTTGTCAGTCCAGGCTTCAGATTTTCTTTGACCTGTCCATCATTTGTAAACGGCGTGTAGCCGAATGGACTTTGCGGGAGTCCGGCGATATAAGCAGCTTGAGGGAGACTTAGATCCTTTGCATCAACCCCGAATATTCCTTGAGCTGCAGCCTGTATCCCTGCAATATTTCTTCCAGATGCGTTACGACCGAACGGGACGATATTCAAGTAAGCTTCAAGAATTTCATCTTTATCGAAATATCGTTCCAATCGCAGTGCCAGGAGCATTTCTTTCGCCTTACGGTCGAAGGATACCTCTCTGGTCAGGATTTGGTTTTTGACAAGCTGCTGGGTGAGAGTACTTCCACCTGTTTGAACAGCAGCTCCAGTGACTTCCTGGAATATCGCACGTGCAATCGCTTTCGGCACAATCCCTTCGTGTTCGTGGAAGTATTGGTCCTCAGTCGCAATGACTGCGTCTATTAAATGCGGGGAAATCTCCTTGATGCCAACTTCTTGACGGATGACATCCGATCGAAGGTTTCCGAGCAATGTACCATCTTCGAAATATACTTTACTTGTTTCGGAATAATTATAGATATCCGCTTTCATGGTGTCGTAAGTACGGATTGGTTCGTTTTTTACAAGAGAGGCGAAATAGCCTGCGCCTACTCCAGTTGCGAAAAATCCTCCAGCAACCGTTATGACTAATAAGATCAAGAATAAGTTCCACATCACTTTCCCTGTGATACGGCTGAACTTAAATATGTTCTTATCATCTAAAACCTTCATGAAATGCTTCAATTTTTCGATGAAGGATGATAGGTGATTCATTCTCATACCCCCCTAAATTTCCATAACAATTATAGCACATACCGATACCAGGGAATACCACTCTTCGACATTATTCAGGTGTAATTTGACTTTTTACTGGTTATTGTGGTACAAAATGATTATACTTTTTTCAATGAATACATAGCTATGAAAGGAAGAAGTAGCAATCATCCTCCCTGTATGTAGAGAGCTGGTGGCCGGTGTAAACCAGTACAAAGGGTGTTGTGAATTACGTCCTGGAGCTCCTTTTGTGAACGGTTTTAGTAGCAAAAGGCGGCAGTAAAAGCCGTTATCCGAATGAAGAGGAAGCATGTTTGTTATGCTTCAAGAAGGATGGTACCGCGTCTATCACGTTCCTTTCATATGAAAGGGACGTTTTTTATTTGCAAAAAAACAAACAGGTTACGAATAGAAGGGAGAATGAATTATGGATCAAAAATTTGAGTTGACCCCTGAACAGAAGGCAGAGGTCGATCGCCAGCTGGAAATTTTACAACGGGGTGTCGTTGAAATCGTTCCAGAAGATGATTTGAGAAAGAAGCTGGAAAAGTCGATTGCTACAGATACACCGCTTAAAGTGAAGTTCGGATTGGATCCATCAGCTCCGGATGTTCATCTCGGCCATACGGTTCCGCTTCATAAGCTTCGTCAATTCCAGGAGCTTGGGCATGAAATCCAATTGTTGATTGGTGATTTTACTGGTCGAATCGGAGACCCGTCTGGGAAATCCGAAACACGGAAGCAGCTTACTGATTACGAAATCAGAGAGAATGTGAAAACCTACGTAATGCAATTGGGTAAAATTATTGATATGGAAAAAACAGAAGTTCACTACAACTCCAAATGGTTGTCAAAGCTGGATTTTGCAGATGTTATCGAGCTTGCTGCTAAAGTCACTGTCGCTCGTATGCTTGAGCGTGACGATTTTGAGAAGCGATACAAATCCGGCCAGGCGATTTCGATTCACGAATTCTTCTACCCGCTTATGCAAGGATATGATTCTGTTGCATTAGAAAGTGATATCGAACTCGGGGGAACCGACCAGAAGTTTAACCTGTTGATGGGCCGTCAGCTTCAAGAGGAATATGGTAAAGAGAAGCAGGTGACAATGACGCTTCCGATCATCGAAGGCTTGGATGGCGTCCGTAAGATGTCGAAGTCCCTTAACAACTACATTGGGATCGATGAGCATCCGAATGAAATCTTCGGGAAATCCATGTCGATTCCGGATGACTTGATGATCAAGTACTTCGAATTAGCGACTGCGCTTCCGATGAACGAAGTACGTGCAATTGAAGAAGGGGTTCAGAGTGGTGAGCTCCACCCTCGTGACATGAAAATCAAACTGGCAAAGACCTTCGTCGAAATGTTCCACGGTCATGACGAAGCAGTCGAGGCAGAAAAGCATTTCCGTACTGTCTTTTCGAAGGGTGCTTTACCAGACGATATCCCGGAACACGAGTGGCAGGGTGAAGACGAAAAGTGGATTGTTGAGCTGATCGTAGACCTTGGCTTGCTGAACTCCAAGGGTGAAGCGCGCCGCATGATCCAAAACGGCGGTGTGAAGATTAACCAAGAGAAAGTGGATGATGTGCAAGCGCAAGTGCCAGTCGAGGACGGCATGATTGTCCAAGTCGGCAAACGCAAATTCGTCAAAATCGTAAAGTGATTCATAAGGAAGAGCCGTCTTGGAGACGGCTCTTTTCTTTTAAGTTTGATGATGAAAGAACCGGCGGCGGCCGGTTCTTTTTCGTATTGGAATGAGCTGAGATTCAGGTTGGGGGGGTGAGTACTTTTATACTAAATTCAGGAATGATGAGCAGTTTTTCAGGAATTACCTCTAACATTTCAGGAAATGTCCCCAAAATTTCAGGAATTAGCTAAAGTTTTTCAGGAATCAGACCTGATATTTCAGGAATTAATTGCGATCAATCATCCTCCAAAAGAGGAATTTGCTTGGATGTCTAGAAAATATTATCACGCTATTACGAAAGGTGTGGTTCTTTGGCAAGCAATGGGCGACAAAAAAATCTCGACTTAGAGAAATTGGAGGTATTAATATGGAGAGTTGCTCAAAATCACCCAGAAAAATCAAACGTAGATAGTTGGTTAGCAAAGTTAAAAGCAGGGCACTTTGGTGAACTTTCTTTAGACTATTATTTATGTCATCTTGATGAATCTATATTTCTCATCCTCCATAATATCCGCCTGAAATATAAATCCTACCATTTTCAAATCGATACCCTCATCATTCACTCACGGTTTATCCTCATTTTAGAAGTGAAAAATTACTCCGGCACCCTAATTTTTGATACAGCGCACAATCAGCTCATTCGCATTTTTGAAGAAAGAGAAGATATTTTTAATGATCCTATTCTCCAAGTGGATCATCAAAAATTTCAGCTTTCTAGGTGGTTGGGACTGCATGGTTTTCCTCAAATTCCGATATACACCTATGTGGTGGTCGCTAATGACAAAGCAAAGATTGTTTTTCATGAAAACACTCCGTTGTCAAAGAAAGTTATCCGAAATAGAAATCTGCTGAATGTGATAGAGGAGATAGAAAACAAACATCGTAATAGAAAAGAAGCATTAGATAAAAATAGAGTCAGGAAACTCAACTCACTTTTGAAAGAACATCACTCACAAGATGATCGCGATATATTGAAAAAGTTAGGTATTAAAAAGGAAGACCTGTTAACAGGCGTTCAATGTCTAGTTTGTTCCACTCTTCCGATGATTCGTCATCACGGTAGGTGGATTTGCCCCAAATGTAACAATTCCTCAAATACGGCCCACATCAAAGCTCTCCGAGACTACTTCTTGGTAATAAATTCGACTATATCAAATAAGGAAATGAGACAATTTCTCCATATTGACTCCGATAACGTTGCAAACTATTTGTTAAAGTCATTGAATTTACAAGGGAAAGGTTCTACCAAGGGACGTAGATATAACCTCGAATCCCTAATGTAAGAATTCCACACATGAAGACGGTGAACTGAAATAATAGGAGAGAACCGTCTAAGACGGTTCTTTTTGTTATTGGTAGGACGGGGCTTTGTTACTATTTTCAGGAATTGCCGCTGGATTTTCAGGAATTACACTCTGAATTTCAGGAATTCACTCCCAATATTCCGGAATTCCCCCTAGGTTTTCAGGAATTAGCAGCAAAATTTCAGGAATTCACACCCCAGAACGCAATAAATCAAAACCAAAAAACCCCCGAACACGAGGTTCGAGGGCTTTCCAAAGCACTTATTAACGAGAGTAGAACTCAACGATAAGAGCTTCAGTGATTTCAGCTGGAAGTTCAGAACGCTCAGGGAAACGAGTGTACGTTCCTTCTAGCTTGTTTTCGTCGAATGTAAGATATTCTGGTACGAAGTTGTTCACATCAAGTGCTTCCTTAACGATGTCAAGGTTGCGAGACTTTTCACGAAGTCCGATAACTTGTCCTGGAGCTACACGGTAAGATGGAATGTCAACGCGCTTTCCATCAACAGTTACGTGACCGTGTCCAACCAATTGACGAGCTTGACGACGAGTACGTGCAAGTCCTAGACGGTAAACAAGGTTATCTAAACGGGATTCAAGGAGAATCATGAAGTTCTCACCGTGAATTCCACTCATTTTACCTGCTTGATCGAACATTTTACGGAATTGACGCTCATTCATGCCATACATGTGACGAAGCTTCTGCTTCTCTTGAAGTTGCAATCCGTATTCAGACATCTTCTTACGCTGGTTTGGACCATGTTGTCCAGGAGCGTAAGGACGCTTTTCTAATTCTTTCCCAGTCCCACTAAGAGAGATTCCTAGACGACGGGAGATTTTCCATTTTGGTCCTGTATAACGAGCCATAATTGACTCCTCCTTCACTGATTTTTTGTTGTGAAACAAAAACAGTGCCGGTGTGATCGATCACGTGTTCATTATGTTTTCATACATCCTCACCTCGACAGCATGAGGCTACGCGATGCACCTTGCAATCAGCCGCAATCGCAAGGAACATAATGAGAGGGCTCACATGATTTCACATGGCTGTCTTAATTTACACAAAGAACATTGTATTACTTTTAGCTGTATTAGTCAAGAGCCTTTCCAATAAGCACAGACAAAACTCGACTTTCCTCCATATAATGTAACACAAAACAGTCGGCGATTATGGTACGATGTAAAAAGAAAGCGTTTACATACAGAAAAAGGGAGAGTGTTCTGGAGTGAAGAAGAGAATTGAAACAGAGGTCATACATTCAGGTTACTCGTCGGATCAGCATCATGGTGCGCTGGCACCGCCGATCTATCCGACTTCGACGTTCGTTTTTCCAAATGCAGAAACTGGAGAACAGCGGTTTGCTGGGGAACAGGAAGGATATATCTATTCAAGGCTCGGAAATCCGACAGTCAAAATGCTTGAAGAACGCATCGCAGTGTTAGAAGGTGGCGAAAAAGGACTAGCCTTTGGATCTGGGATGGCTGCTGTTTCTGCAGTCCTGCTCGGTCTCACCAAAACGGAGGACCACATCCTTTGTTCACAAGGGGTTTATGGCTGTACATTCGGCTTGCTTCAAATGATGGAAGAGAAATACCGTATTCATCACGACCTCATCCCGATGACCGATCCGGAATATATTGAAGAACATATCCATCCAAACACGAAGGTCATTTTCATTGAAACGCCGATCAATCCGACAATGGCGCTTGTCGATCTCGAAATGATCAGTCAAATAGCAGCAAAGCACAAGATCACGGTTGTGGTCGATAACACGTTCAGCACGCCATATCTGCAACGACCGCTAGAGCATGGCTGTCATATCGTCATCCACAGTGCGACGAAATATATCGGAGGTCACGGAGATGTCGTGGCAGGTCTCGTCGTCAGTGACGCGGAAACGATCAACTTCCTGGCTTCAACGACTCAAAAGGACATCGGAGGCATCATGTCCCCGTTCGACGCATGGTTGCTCCTCAGAGGCCTCAAGACTTTGCCGATTCGAATGGACCGTCACTGTGATAATGCGGCTTATATCAATGAAAAATTAAAGCAACATCCGATGGTTGAGGAAGTCGCCTACCCAGGTGATCCGCAATTCCGTGATTATATGATTGCAGAAAAACAGATGGATCAGCCTGGTGGCTTGATCAGCTTTAAGATCAAAGGGGATAAAAAAGACGCACAGAGGTTCATCAATTCTATGAAGCTCATCAAGATTGCCGTCAGTTTAGGAGATGCTGAGACCCTCATTCAGCACCCGGCAACCATGACACATGCGGTGGTAGGGGAAGAGTCTCGTGCAAAAATGGGCATTACCGATAATATGATCCGTATATCTGTCGGCCTTGAAGCGAAAGAGGATATCTGGGCAGATCTTGAGCGAGCACTTGAACTTTACTCGAACAGCGGTATGACTGAAACTGAAACCGTATAATGCAATGAAAAAGGGGGCGAAATCATTCGCCCCCTTCTGTTATGGTCTCTATTAAATATGCAGCGTCAGCTCTTCAACGAATTGTTCCAAGTACTTTTTGTCTGTTTCATCAAAACGGGAGGTCACTGGGCTATCGATGTCCAGTACGCCGATCACGTTACCATCCTTCACGATCGGAACCACGATTTCAGATCGTGAGGCAGCATCACATGCGATATGACCAGGGAATTGATGAACATCTTCGACGAGCATCGTTTTCTTTTCACTAACGGCTGTTCCGCAAACGCCCTTACCGACTGGAATACGAACACAAGCGGGCAATCCCTGGAATGGCCCCAGTACCAACTCTCCATCCTCCATCAGATAGAAGCCGACCCAATTCACATTCTTAAGGAATTGATTCAAGAGGGAAGATGCGTTAGCCAAATTGGCAACTCGGTTCGTCTCACCATCAAGTAGTGCTTTCAATTGTTTGATGACCATTTTATATTGTTCTTCACGAGATCCTGTATAAGATTCGACATTAAACATGAGATTTTTCCTCGCAATCTTAGAAATTAGTCTTATCATATCAGACATTGTAGAAAGTTTCATTGAATATGTCGAGCGTTTAACAGAGGATAATCAAGGGTAAAGGAGAATGTTGGTAGTATAGATCGTATGTTGAGGTGATTTGCGATGAGTAAGGCCATGTCTATCACCAAAGAAAAAGTAGCAGAAGCAGCAGCATACCTTTTTAACAACAAAGGATACTCAGGTACATCCGTCCGTGACATTGCTGAGAAAGCGGGCGTCAATGTTTCGTTGATCTCGTATTATTTTGGTGGCAAGAAAGGGTTATTGGAGTTCTTGATGTCTTCATTCCTTGAAGGGTATCTCTATGTTCTGCAGGATGCTTATGAAAAATTAGAGAAACAATCTGCACGCAATTGCCTCATTCAACTGATTGAAGAAGTCATCCTTTATCAGCAGGGACGTTCACAGGCGGCGCGACTGGTCCATAGGGAAATCAGTATTGATACGACTCTAGTCCGTGAGATTATGACGACATATCTTATGAAGGAAAAATATTATCTGAATGCGATTCTCGATAAAGGTATGAAGCAAAAAGAGTTCAAGCCATTATCCAAAAACATGGTCATCATGCAAATGAGAAGCATGTTATTCATGCCTTTCTTATATCCGCAATATATCAAAGAGATTTATCAATTTTCCGTGAACGACCGATACTTCATTTCGAAATATTTAAATATCATCCAGGACTGGGCAGACGATGCACTGTGCATCAACTATGATGCGAATACGATTGCAGGAAAAGAAAATAAACAAGCACCGCTGGCAGCCCCCTAAAAAGGCTGGTTAAGCGGTGCTTCTTTCATCAAATTTACATATCCTTGTCCAAGTTCCTTGGCACTGTGAGCATCAGAGCCATATACGAATGGGATGTCCCTTTTCAGCGCTTCTTCAACGATCCATCGAGGCGGGTAAGGCTCCCGACATAAAGGTTTGTTCATGCCCGAACCATTATAATCTAAATGGAGTTTTTGTTTTGCAACCAGATCGAGGGTCTCACGAATCATTTCTTTGTCGAGTTTTAAATTTGGGTATTTCTGCTGAAATTTCATGACAAGACTGATGTGGCCGATCCGTTTTGGTTTATAAGCACCGAGCTCAGATTGAATCGAACGTTTAAGAGTACGGTAATACAGGGCATATACATCCTGGACTGTTCCTAATTCGTCGATCATTTCACCGAATACATCAGGACTGTAATCCATACAATGGTAACCTTTGGCCGTTTTCAAAAAGTGGACAGAAAGAATCGAATCGTCCAAGTACGGTCCGTAAGTATCGAGGAAAGTCTTCGTCTCGGCTTCGAAACCCTCGATGAAATCAACTTCCAATCCTGTGCTTATTGTCAAATCTCGCTCATATTCTTTTTTGAGTTCTTTTATTTGTTGCAGGTATGCTTCCATATGTTCAAGCTTCATCGCACTATCCTTATGAGGGGTAGGATCATGAAAGCCAGCAGGTAAGGGAGCATGTTCTGTGAAAGTCAATCCAGTTAATCCAAGTTCGATTGCACGTTCAATATATTTTGTGAAATCATCCTTGGAGCCGTGCGGACAGTAGGGGGTATGGACATGGCCATCATATACGTTCATTGGCAGCCTCCTCGTTAAATCGTTTTTGTAAGAATTAAGCAATTTTTTAGCAAATTTCCGAAAAAAAGTAGTTATAAAAGTAGCATACATGGTATTATAGTAGTTACGATGAACGCCGAAACTGGATGAATTTTGGCGAAAAATGATAAAAAATGTAGATTATTTTCTCTCAGCTTAATATACATAACTGAAAAAGGGAAGGAAGGAAGGTCCCTATGGTTTATATCTTGATGGTGCTGATTGTTCTCCTTACAGCATTTATTGCATACGGTACATATACGAGAAAGAAGATTTATGATCAAATCGATCACCTCGAAACCCAAAAAGTCAACATCATGAACAAGCCTTTGACAGATGAGATTGCGAAAGTCAAAGCACTTGAAATGATCGGAGAAACAGAAAAGAAGTTCGAGGTATGGCGGGAAGATTGGGACGAGATCGTCACACAACAGCTTCCGATGCTTGAAGAGAAATTGTTTGACGCAGAGGATGCTGCAGATAAGTATCGTTTCAAAAAAGCACGGAACATCTTATCTGATACAAGAAAATCCATCCACCATATTGAAGAGAAGATCGATATGATTTCCTCTGAGATCAACGAATTCGTGGAGAGCGAAGAGTTGAACCGTAAGGAAATCGGTCAATTGAAAGAACAATTCAAGGAACTTCGTAAACATCTCTTAACTCATTATAGAGCTTTAGGACCACTTGTTGAAACGTTTGAAAAGCGATTGGAAGACGTTTCTGCTGATTTTTCCAGTTATAATGAAGAAACCGAAAATGGAAACCACATTGCTGCTCGTACATATATCATAAAACTGGATGAGAGCATCACAAAGCTTAAATACGAGTTGGAAGTTATGCCAGAACTCCTTTATCAGTTGAATTCGGAGATTCCGGATACCATTAAAGAGTTGAAAGACGGCTTGAATCAAATGAAAGAGCAAGGCTTCCGTGTCGATCAATTAGGAGTCGATAAAGAGTTGGAAGTCATCGATTATGCATACGGAATCGTGAAGGAAAAGGTGCATGAAGTCGAAGTAGAAGAAGCCAGGGAAGAAATCGTCCAAATGAACATAAAGATCGAACAATTATACGATACGTTAGAAGCTGAAGTGATGGCGAAACAATCGGTTCTTGAAGAGAAGGAAACTGTCAAACAGGAAGTCGAGGAGCTTGGCAAGGAAATCAGAGATTTAAAAGAAGAAACCAATGTGGTCAAGTTAAGTTATCAGATCGAGCAAGAAAACCTCGATTTGCAGGAAAGACTGGAGACCTCCTTCGAGAAACTGGAAAAAAGAGTCGGTACAATCTTCCATTCAATGGAGGAGAATCACCAATCCTTTACTTCAACGAAGGAAATGTTTGAACAGGTTACGAAACAACTAGAAGAATTGAGAGATATGACTGAAATTTATCAGGAAAAGCTTCAAAACTTGCGTAAAGATGAGCTCGAAGCAGTGGAAAAAATTCAGTTGTTCCGCAAAAAACTTATTGATGCGAAAAAGGAAGTACATCGCAATAATCTACCTGGTCTCCCAGAAGATTTTTATCATTCGATGCAAAATGCAGAAATCAGATTACAAACGGTTACGAGTAAGCTAAGTGATAAACCGCTAGAAATGGCTGAAGTTCTTCACCGGCTGATAGAGGCAGAAGAAGCGGTCGAAGAAATCTATACTAAAACATTCCATATCATTGATCGGGCCATCTGGGCTGAACGATTGATTCAATATGGTAACCGGTACAGAAGCCAGCATATCGCTGTAGCAGTCAAGTTATCAGAGGCAGAGCAAGCTTTCCGTACATATCAATATGAAGAAGCGCTTGAACATGCAGCTGAAGCAATCGATACAGTAGAGCCAGGTATTTTAAAAGAGCTGGAGGAAAGCTACCGGCCAGTAGAAAAAGTGTAAAGGAATCATCATAAACCCGGACCAAAGAAAATTTGGTCCGGGTTTTTCTGATGTTATTAAGGTTAGGACGAATCAACATAAGAAAAACGAGCCCCAAATAGGAGGCTCGTTTCTTTTCAATTTAAGCTTCTTTAGGATCTGTATTTTCGTTCAATTGGGATCGGGTACGACCAATGACATAACCGATCAGTGCACCGATGATCGAAGGAACAATCCATCCAACGCCTTGTGTATAAAGCGGTAGATAAGCTTCAAACACACTGGAAACAGCGGTAATGTCGATATTCATTTGAGCAAGAGCATCAAATATACTGATCATTCCTGCTCCAAGCAATCCACCGATATAGACTTCCCGGTATCCGTTGAATTGACGGTGAAGGTAGGAATAACCGATCAGTGCAATTGCTAATGGGTAAATACCGATCAAGACTGGTAATGTCAAGTTGATTAATTGGGTCAGTCCTACGTTGGCGACCGCACCACTGAAAATACATAGAATGGCGATGATCAATTTGTAGGATACATTCGGCATCAAGCCCTTGAAATATTCTCCACACGCTGTAACAAGGCCAATGGATGTTGTCAAGCACGCAAATGTTATGGCAACTGCGAGCAGGATGATTCCGAATTGACCGAACAAGAGATCCGCCGCTCCTGTCAAGATTGCACCGCCGTTATCCATTTCTCCTAGCACATTGCGGCTTGTTGCCCCTACAAATGCAAGAGAGAGATAGACAAGCGCCAATCCACTTACAGCAATGATGCCGGCTTTGGTCGTGGCTTTTGCAATTTCTTTTTTGTCTGAGACGCCTTTAGACTTTACAGCATTAATCACAACAATACCAAAAACTAGTGCTGCAATGGCATCCATCGTCAAATAGCCATTGATAAATCCTGTAAAGAATGGCGTAGAAGCATAATCACCTTTTGGAGCTGAGAAGCTTCCTAGCGGATCAAAAATTCCTTTGAAGACGATTAAACCAATCACGATAATCAAGACTGGCGTAAGAATCTTACCGATCCTGTCGACAAGCTTTGTCGGGTTTAAAGCAAACCAGAAAGTGATTGCGAAAAATAGGATGGTATAAATAAATAATGGCACTCCATTTGCGTTCAAGCCTTCAGGCAAAAAAGGTATAACACCGATTTCGTAGGCTACTGTACCTGTACGTGGAATTCCAAAGAATGGTCCGATCGCAAGATAGATGAGCGTTGAAAAGACAATCGCAAATCCAGGGTGGACCCGTGAAGCAAGGTCACGCAATGTTCCTCCAGTCAATCCGATTGCGATGACACCAAGTAATGGAAGTCCTACACCCGTTATCAAAAACCCGGTAATGGCTGTCCATACATTTGTGCCCGCTGTTTGACCCAGGGCAGGTGGAAAGATCATATTTCCAGCTCCGAGGAATAGAGCGAACATCATCATTCCAATTGTAGTCGTATCCTTTAATGAAAGCGCTTTTTTTGAATTCATGGTGAAACCCTCCTGATGCATATCTGACAGAAATCATTGAGTTTTCTAAAATCGATTTAAATCTTAACATAATTTTTACGAAAAAAAGATACAAAACAAAAAAGTTTAAATTTTTCTATCATTAACAATGTTTAAACAGATTCATCATTCTCGAAAATAATCTTATTTACTCTTTTATTGTTCCTCATATAATAAACGTCAAATCCGAGTATATGTGTAGAACTATGTCTGAATATGTCGAAAAAGGTGATTTGTTGGATTCGGTTTGGATTAACTTTAATATATGGTAATATTAAATGATGCGTAAAACGTTTTATTAAAGGGGTCAAAGGACACATGATCTATTTTGATAATAGTGCAACAACAAAGCCTTATCCTGAAGCATTAAAAACATATGTCACAGTATCAGAGAATTACTTTGCAAACCCTTCTTCCATACACCGGCTAGGCGGTGAAGTGGAACGCCTCATCAGTAAGGCGAGACAGCAGATTGCAGATCTTATTAAAGTAAAATCTGATGAGATCGTCTTCACTTCCGGAGGTACGGAAGCGAATAACCTTGCGATTAAAGGTGTAGCACTGGAGCATCGTTCTCGCGGGCGCCATTTGATCACGACTGAAATTGAACACGCCTCTTGCTACTCTTCCTTTCAACAATTGGAAGCGATGGGATATGACGTCACATATCTTCCAGTTGATGAATGTGGGAGGGTATCTGTAAGCGATGTCGAACAGGCGTTGAAGGATAATACAATCCTCGTCTCCATCATGCATGTTAATAACGAGCTTGGGTCAGTACAACCTGTCAAAGAAATAGGTAAGCTTTTGAAGGGGTATCCAAAAGTTCTCTTCCATGTTGATAATGTTCAAGGCATTGGTAAAGTACCTCTTCAGTATGAGCAATCAGGCATCGATTTATGTTCCTTTTCAAGCCACAAGTTCCACGGACCTAAAGGTGCCGGGTTCCTTTACGTGAGAAAGGGTGTGGCCCTCTCACCACTCATGACAGGCGGAGACCATGAATTCCGGCTGAGAGCTGGTACAGAAAACGTTCCGGGAATCATTGCAATGGCAAAAGCTTTACGAATGACCTTAGAAAAGGCTGATCGTCAGCTTGGTGACATGCTCGAGCTTAAAGCATATATAAGAGAGAAATTATCCGAGATGGATAAGATACAAATCAATACACCTGAACAACATAGCGCGCCACATATCATCAATTTCTCAGTGCCTGGAGTCAAACCGGAAGTGCTGATTCATGCCTTGGAGGAAAAAGAGATATTCGTATCAACGAAGTCTGCGTGCTCCTCTAAGTCCAACGACGTCAGTCGCGTACTTGAGGCAGCAGGCCATGAATATGAACGTGCGAGCAGTGCAATCCGAGTAAGTTTCAGTTATGAGAACACATTAAACGAAGGGAAACAATTTCTTCGCTCACTTGAACAAGTCATTTTAAATTTAAGAAAAGTAATGAGGGAGTAGCATGATTTACGATCACATCATCATTCGATACGGAGAATTATCATTAAAGGGAAAGAATAGACATCACTTTACAAATCGTTTGCGGGATACCGTAAAGCGGAAATTGAGGTCTTTTAAGCAGGTTGAGGTAAAAAAAGCATTCGATCGGATGTATATTCATCTGAATGGACAAAACCATGAACCGGTCGTTGAAAAGCTGCAGGAAGTATTCGGCATACAAGGTTTAACGCTCGCCGCCAAATGTGACCTTGACTTGGAAACAATCAGGCAAACAGCGCTTCAGGCCATGAAGGATGCAGGTCCTGATGTGAAAACCTTTAAAGTATCAGCAAAGCGAAACTATAAACAATATCCTCATAATTCACAAGAGCTGAATCATTTGATCGGTGGATATGTGTTGCAGCATTCAGATGATTTATCTGTAGATGTTCATCATCCTGATGTCGAGTTGAAAGTAGAAATTAAACCAGAAGCAGCCTATATCAGCTCTATTAATTATCCTGGTGCAGGCGGCTTACCGATTGGAAGTGGCGGAAAGGTAATGCTTATGCTTTCTGGAGGCATAGATAGCCCGGTTGCAGGTTATTTGACGATGAAACGCGGTATTAGAGTCGAGATGGTACATTTTCACAGCCCGCCATTCACGAGTGAACGTGCACGCCAAAAGGTTGAAGACTTGACACAAGTCCTTACAAAATTCGGTGGGACGATCAAGATGCACGTTGTCCCATTCACGGATATCCAGAAAGCAATCAAGAAGCAGATTCCGGACAATTACAGCATGACGATCATGCGCCGATACATGTTACGTATAACTGAAAAATTAGCGGAACAGAATGAGGCGCTTGCGATTGCGACAGGTGAAAGTTTAGGACAGGTAGCAAGTCAAACGTTATCAAGCATGAACACCATCAATGAAGTGACGAATCTGCCGATGATCCGTCCACTTATTACGATGGACAAAGTTGAAATCATGGATATCGCGAGAAAAATCGGTACCTATGAGATCTCCATCCGTCCATATGAAGATTGCTGTACAGTCTTCTTACCTTCTGCTCCGAAAACGAAGCCGAATCGCGAAAAAGCGAACAGATTCGAGCAATATATGGATATAGAAGCTTTAGTAGAGGAAGCGGTGGTTAAGACTGAAACCGTTCATTTCAGTGAACTTCAACCCGAGCGTAAGTCGGAATTTGAAGATTTGCTTTAAAATAAGTGGTCCTGTAAATTCAGCAAAAATTTACCACTTACGATTAAGGTATGATTTTCGCCTACCTTCGTAACCTATGGGTACAAGGAGGTGAATCCACATGGCATATCAATCAAACAAGCTAGTTGTACCTGGTGCTCAACAAGCGATCAACGCAATGAAGACTGAAATCGCTTCTGAATTCGGTGTCCAACTTGGACCAGACTCTTCTGCACGTGCTAACGGTTCTGTAGGAGGAGAAATCACTAAGCGTCTTGTAGCTATGGCTCAAGGTCAACAACCTAAGTAATACACCTCTACAACATCATAACAATGGAAACAGGTCAGCATTCGTGCTGGCCTATTAATGTGCTTTTATAATGGATTGAATGAAAAATGAATCAATTTCACCTTATGCAATATGGCCTATCTTTCTGAGTGAACGTTCGTTCAAAATGGAAATATTCTAAAAATTATGTATAATGGTAGGTGTAACCGATTACATAAGGAGGCAACCACTTTGAAGAACGAAACACTCATAGCACCAGAAACCTATAATGCAGCAGAAGAAATGGAGAAATACGCCAAAGACCCATCTCGTATCGCGATCAAGTGGCGAAGTGATCAAGGGGAAGAAGACGAAATCACCTACAAAGACCTCTTCAACCAAGCTGAAGACTTAGCAAAAGCCCTACTTTCCTTAGGCCTTGAAAAAGGTGATCGAGTACTCGTAATGATGCCTCGTCTAATCGACACGTATAAAGTTTATCTTGCGACTATAAAAGCTGGGCTTGTTGTCCTTCCTTGCTCGGAAATGTTAAGAGCAAAAGATCTGAGCTACCGTATCAATCATGGCGAGGTCAAAGCCGTGATCGCCTATCATCCATTCACTTCCCAGTTCGATGAGATTGAAGACCCGATTGATACCCTTCAGCATAAGATCACTGTAGGCGGTGAACAGAAGGGTTGGACAGACTTGGGTGAAGTGATTGCCAAGAAAGATGATTCAGTAAAGCTACCAACGACTACTCGTGATGATATGGCGTTCTTATCTTATACATCCGGTACGACTGGTCAGCCGAAAGGTGTTGTCCATTCGCATGGCTGGACATATGCACATATTCGTACAGCTGCCAAATCATGGTTGGCGATCAATGAAGGGGATACAGTATGGGCAACAGCTGGACCGGGATGGCAGAAGTGGATTTGGAGTCCATTCGTATCTGTACTCGGCACAGGTGCGACTGGTTTTGTATATAACGGAAAGTTCGATCCGAATACGTACTTGGATTTATTGGAAAAGTATCAAATCAATGTTCTCTGTTGTACACCGACTGAGTACAGATTGATGGCGAAAGTCGATAACTTGAAGGACTATCAGCTTTCCCATTTAAGAAGTGCAGTGTCTGCAGGCGAACCATTAAACCGTGAAGTGATTGATATTTTCCAAAGATACTTCAACGTCACTGTCCGTGATGGATATGGACAGACTGAAAATACGTTGCTAGTCGGAATTGTAGAGGGGATGGAGGTTCGACCGGGATCAATGGGGAAACCGACTCCAGGAAACCGGGTAGAGATCATCAACGAGGAAGGACAGCCTGTCAAACCGGGGGAAGTCGGTGATATAGCCGTCCATCGAGATGCACCAGCCCTTTTCAAATCCTATTACAAAGACCAAGATCGAACGCGCATGGCTTTCAGGGGAGATTATTATCTTACTGGAGATAAAGCGAAAAAGGATGAAGACGGATACTTTTGGTTCGAAGGTCGTGGAGATGACATCATCATCAGTTCAGGCTACACGATCGGACCTTTTGAAGTAGAGGATGCCCTCGTCAAGCATCCATCTGTCAAGGAATGTGCGGTTGTTGCAAGTCCTGATGAAGTACGAGGACATGTTGTCAAAGCATTCATTGTACTCAAGAATCCTGCAGAAGCTTCATCTGAGGATCTGATTCCTAATCTTCAAAATCACGTCAAGGAACTGACAGCTCCTTACAAGTATCCACGTAAAATTGAATTCGTGGATGAACTGCCAAAGACTACATCTGGAAAAATCAGAAGGATTGAACTTCGTATGAAGGAAAACCAAACAACAGTAAAGGGATAATGAAAAGGAGCCGGCTTACGGCTCCTTTTTCTTATTCAGAGTTGATTCTTCCTCATTTCTGATTAGATTTTTTCAGAAAATTCAAGTATGCTAATCTTACGAGACTGAATGAAATTTGGGGTGTGATCATGAAGACGTTATGGACAAATGGTACGATATACACAATGGAAAAAGAAGGCGAGACAGTCGAGGCCGTATTGGTCGAGGGTACGAAAATCATTGATTGTGGATCAAAGGAATGGATCGAGGAACATCATGACATTGATGAGGTTCAGGACCTGCAAGGTGCTGTCATGTACCCCGGCTTTGTAGACAGTCACTTACATATGATCGGTCATGGAGAAAAGCTTCTCCGGTTGGACCTATCCGACATTCATTCTGCCGAGGAAATGCGGAAAGTCCTGAAGGAAAAGGTGTATTCCACCCCCCTGGAAGAATGGATCATAGGTGAAGGCTGGAATGAGAATAATTTTCTTGATAGGAAGATTTTCCATAGAATCGAACTGGACGAGATTGCTCCACATCATCCAATGATGTTGACGCGAATATGCAGACATGCCCTTTTAGCCAACTCGAAAGCCTTAGCAATGGCCGGAATCACAAAGGAAACGCCTGATCCCCCTGGAGGTGTCATTGTTAGGGACTCAAACGGTTCACCGACAGGATATCTGCTCGACAAGGCACAAGATTTAGTGAAGAATGCCATTCCACAAGTTACAGAGGAATATTTGCATCGTGCACTGCGAACATCAGTGGAGGACCTGACGAAACACGGTCTCGTTGGAGGACATAGTGAGGATTTGAATTATTATGGTGGATTCAGACGGACGTATCAAACATTCCTAGATGTAATCAACAACGACCGCTTGAAGTTCAAAGCCAACCTTCTTGTCCATCATGAAGTTGTTGAAGACATGCATGAAGAAGGCTATCAATTCGGCAGTACGAACGGGTATGTTGAGCTTGGTGCGATGAAAATCTTTGCTGACGGTGCGCTTGGTGGAAGAACAGCCTATTTAAGTAAGCCCTATAATGATATGCCTGAAACATACGGCGTTGCCATCCATACCCTTACAGAGCTGAAGGAGTTGGTCAAAAAGGCGAGGCGTTACAATATGCCTGTTGCCATCCATACGATTGGAGATCTGGCCCTCGAATTCGCCTTATATGCTGTGGAAGAGAACCCGCCACCAGAAGGATTGCGTGACCGATTCGTCCACGGACAAGTTGTACGACCTGACTTGATTGAACGGCTGCGGAAGGTTCCTGTTATTATAGATATTCAGCCTCATTTTGTCGCCTCCGACTTTCCATGGGTGATCGAGCGTTTAGGTGAAGAAAGGATGCAGTATAGCTTTGCATGGAAAACCCTTCTGGAGGAAGGAATTCCTTGTGCATCTGGATCGGATGCTCCGATTGAAACAGCTGATCCTTTATCAACGATTCATGCTGCTGTGCTTCGTAAGAAACAAGGAGATGAACATGAAGGATACTTCCCAGAGCAGAAGCTGACGGTATTTGAGGCAGTAGAGCTCTATACGAAGGGAAGCGCCTATGCGATTGGAAAAGAAAATGAGACAGGCGTAATCCAAAAAGGATACAGCGCAGATTTCACAATCTTAGAAGAAGACCTTTTTCAAATCGATCCCGAAAAGATTCCAGAAGTGAAAGTCGTGATGACTGTGGTGGATAATGCAATCGTCTACGAAGCATAAAGATATAAAAAAGGGTGACCCGAATGGTTTTGGGTCACCCTTACGATTTTCTATATGAGCACTTTATAAGAAGCTTCGTTTCACTTTGTGCCAGAACGAGTTGTCTTTCAACTTGACCGTTTTAATCCGCTTTTCTGAGAGGCTGATACGGATCGATCCGCTATGCCTTACGCTCAGGGCTTCATTATCCATTCCGATGATTGGAAAATCGTTTCCGTCATCCACCATACGGATTTCCAATTCACGCTCTTCACTTAGAATGAATGAGCTTCCAAGTGTCCTGTAGTGGTTGTTGTTTATTGAAGCGACTTCGCTGATCTGCATACATGGTAATTTCGGATCCACGATCGCTCCATCAAGGGATTTGTTATATGCGGTGCTTCCCGTAGGTGTGGAAACGATGATCCCATCACCTTTGAAGCGTTCGAAAAACAGGTCATCAATATGTAAATCCAATGAGAGCGTTTTGATGATTCCTGAACGTATCGAGCATTCATTCAAGCAATAAAAAGAAGAATCATTCTCTACGTCAACCTTGATGGTCGGATATCGACGAACTTCTACCTGTTCATTCATCATCGCTTGGATCATACCAGAAAGGTCTTCGATATCAAAATCACAATAAAATCCTAGTTGGCCTGTGCTGACCCCAACGTATAATGCATCGTCACGGAATCCAGTCTGCCTTACTGCTTGCAGGAAGGTTCCGTCTCCACCTATACTTGCGATGATATTCGCTTCATCCGTATTATCTACGAGAGTAAATCCATTATTGACTGCTAGATCTTTCAATTGGTTAATCTTATCTTCGTATTCACTGCCTTTTTTATAAAAGAAGTGGATATTCTTTCGTTCAGACATCTCTTAAGACCTCCATCAACATCAGTATCGTTCGTTCCATATCTTTTTTAATAGGTACGATTATTATGTATGTACACTAATAATCGGTTTTCTGAACTTTTTTGTCAAATCATCTTCATTCATTTCAAAATATGATATTCTTACTAGTATTGGACAAACTTTACAAAAGAATGAGAGCTAGGAGGCTTCAAATGAACAGAAAACGTTGGGCAGCTTTATTGATTGCAGGCGTACTGCTGGTCGGTTCAATCGTCATCAATCTTTTATCGTTATCGGCTAACGCAAATTTCTCAGGGCTACAAGGGAACGCCCTTTTTGAAGAAGAACCATTCGTCGAAAATGTGGTGGAAGAAGGTAGTGATAAGGAAAGTATTGTCGTGTTGGAAGTGGATGGCGTAATCCAAGACACCGGGGACGCAACTTCATTCTTCCAATCTCCAGGCTATAACCACCAACGGTTTCTAGATATGCTGGAGCATGCAGGAGAGGATCCTGATGTAGAGGGCATCATCATTCGGGTAAACTCACCAGGTGGCGGAGTAGTCGAGAGCGCGGAAATACATGACCAAATTAAGACCATCCAAAAGCAAAGTAAGAAACCTGTATACATATCGATGGGAAGCATGGCAGCATCGGGAGGCTATTACATCTCAGCGCCTGCTGATAAGATTTTTGCACATCCTTCAACATTGACGGGATCATTGGGCGTCATCATCCAATCGATGAATTACGGAGAACTCGCGGAAAAATTGGGCGTGAAGTGGGAGACCATCAAAAGTGGTAAGCACAAAGATATCCTTTCCCCTGCCCGCGAAATGACAGAGGATGAGCGAGAGATCCTCCAGTCCATTGTAGACAATTCCTACAATGAATTCGTCAATGTCATTTCATCAGGGCGTAAAATGCCAGAGGAGAAAGTCCGGGAACTGGCGGACGGAAGGGTCTATGACGGTCGGCAGGCTAAAGAATTGAATCTTGTAGATGAATTAGGAGATTTGGATGATACGATCAAGAAAATGAAAAAGGACCTAGGGAATTCTCATCTAAGGGTCATTCGGTATGAACAGAATATCGGCCTAAATTCATTGTTGAACATGACGGCTCAGAAGATTTTCCAACCGAACGGTGACCTGCTCGGCATCCAGAAGTTGATGAGCCAGACAAATACACCGCAAATCAAGTACCTATATACGGAATAAGGGGGGATTGACTTGGACCATATACAATCAGAGGAGCATCAATCAGGCTTTGATTCCCCTTCAACTAACCCGCCCAAGGAGAAGGTTTATGCTGGATTTTGGATGAGGTTGTGGGCAAACTTGATTGATCTTCTTGTCATAGGCAGCCTATATCGAATCTTGATTTATCCTACCTTCCGTTGGTTCGATCTTCCGTTGTCGGATGAAAGCATCTTTTCTTTGAAGGCGATATTGACTGCAGTCATCTTCTACGGTTACTTTCTACTCATGACAAGGTTTTTCGGTCAAACACTTGGAAAAATGGTTTTGGCGATCAAGGTCGTTACAAAAGACTTGGATGATCGATTAAATTGGTCGACCCTCTTTTTCAGAGAAGTGATTGGACGTTTCATCAGTATAAAGATTCTTGCCATCGGTTACCTTATTGCAGCGTTCACGAGTGAAAAGAGAGCTTTGCATGATATATTTGCAGATACAAGAGTCATCCATACGAAGAAGTAGGTATCGTTCAAGACCTGTCAGTACATAATGCTGATAGGTCTTTTTTATATTTAAAGCTTTATTAAAAGGTGGTCAGTTGGATGTATTGGCTCATCGGTATCCTGCTTGTGATTAGTATCTTAATAACGTTCCTTCTACTTAGTAGAGTAAGGATCTCCATAACCTATATCCGTAATGCTGAAAAAGATGCATGTACAATCCATGCGCATTTTTTGAGAGGGAAGCTTCATTATTCCTGGTATATTCCGTTTGACCAGGTAAACATGGAGGAAGATGGCATGCATGTAAACTATCAGACGGAATTGGAATTCGGCGAACAGGACCGAGAAAAAGATCGGGAAGCTATTTTCCAGGCAGAAACGCTTATTGAGAGAGCCCATGAAACGAAAGAGTTGATTGATTCGATTTATCAGCTTCACAGGATCATCAGAAGATTCTTGAAGACGGTACATACGGAAGAATTTCAGTGGTTCACTACAATCGGGACAGGAGATGCAGCTTCAACTGGAATTTTTTCAGGTATGTTATGGACGATTAAAGGCAGTGTAGCAGCACTTGTCAGCTCCATGACCACTCTAAAGAAGCCCCCGATCATTGAGGTTCATCCTTCTTTTCAGCTTCCAATCGTCGAAATGCAATTACAATGTATGTTTTCTTTTCGAATCGGGAAAGCTATGCTCGCAGCATATCAGATCGTAAAAAATTGGAAGGGAAGGAAACAGCATGTCAGAACATCCAATCCAGGGCTTGATGCAAACGGCAATGGAGAATATTAAGGAAATGATCGATGTCAATACGATCATCGGAGACCCTGTTGAAACCCCTGATGGAAGTGTCATCCTTACAGTTTCCAAGGTCGGATTCGGCTTTGCAGCTGGTGGAAGCCAATTTAATCCTTCAACGTCAGGTCACTCGAAGGGGAGTTCAGATGGCGAATCTCTGCCGTTTGGTGGAGGAAGCGGTGGTGGAGTATCCATCACACCGATTGCGTTTCTGATCGTCAATTCTTCCGGAGTGAAGACGATTCATCTAGATAATAGTACCCATCTCTATGAGCGTTTGTTGGACCTAGCTCCACAAGTCGTTGAAAAGATCCAAAAGATGATGAACAATGGACAAAGTGGTGGTTCGAGATCCAATAAGGACCAACGCCATCAACAACCGGACCTCCAACAGACCCAACACCAATCGGAACGACGACAAAAGCAGGATCTTGATTTTTAATAATTGCCATAAAAAAGAAAGCCTGATACTCTGCCGAGAGTACCAGGCTTTTTTGAATGAATGAAGATTTCGGATCCTTTTAAACTTATTACTTGAAAGCCGTAACCAGAAAGTTTACCATTAACTTGTTCAGATAACCTTTTAAAAGGAGTTGTTAAGCAATGGCAGCAGTAACGTTTAAAGAAAAACCAGTGACATTATTAGGAAACGAAGTAAACGTAGGTGACACAGCTCCAGATTTCACAGTTCTTGCAAATGACATGTCTGAAGTGACACTTGAAGATACGAAGGGTTCCGTTCGACTTATCAGTGTCGTTCCATCTCTTGATACGGGCGTATGCGATCAACAGACCCGTCGTTTCAACGAAGAAGCAGGTAAGCTTGATAACGTCAAGGTACTGACGATCAGTGTCGATCTTCCAATGGCACAGAAAAGATGGTGTGGTGCCGCAGGTGTTGAGAATGTACAGACACTTTCTGACCATCGTGATCTTTCATTCGGAAAAGCGTACGGTGTAGCGATTGAAGAGTTACGTCTTCTGACTCGTGCTGTATTTGTCGTAGACTCCAATGATAAAGTGACATATGTTGAATATGTAAATGAAGCGACGAATCATCCTGACTATGAGGCTGCAGTCGAAGCAGCGAAGTCTGCAGAGTAATACGTAGTTCCTTTCATAAATGATGGACAGGGTTAACCTCACAGCTGTCGGCATAACTACGGTACAACGCTACCGTATTATTGCCGGCACTGCCGGGTTAACCTTTTTTCTTTGATACAAAGGATTTGGTACAATAGCTTTAGATGCATTATAGGAGGATTTTAGTATGGCTGAATTTAAGAAAGTCGAATCATTTTATCGCTTGCTGCATGAAACAGCAACGATCCTATCAGAACAAGACCAATCAACGTATCTCGATGGATTGGCATTGACCGGTGAATACCTCGTCCAGGGGGGCATACCGGATCGATTTGATGACCAGACAAAACAGGATCTACTCTATAAATACGAGTCCATTTCATTAGATGATTTAACGAAGGAAGAAATCAGGAAAGGCTTCCAATTAGCGATCTTGAAAGGGATGCAGGATGGTGTTCAATCTCATCATGCTATGACGCCGGATGCTGTAGCCTTGTTTGTCGGGTACTTGGTGGAAAAGACGATCTCGAAGAAAGAGCGTATCACGTTGCTCGATCCAGCAATCGGCACAGGAAATCTCGTTTCTGCCCTACTAAATCAAATTAAGAAGCCTGTTTTCAGTTACGGTTCTGAGGTGGACGAGACGTTGATCAAGCTGGCTTATGCAAGCCTTAATGCCCAAGAGCATGATATACAGCTTTATCACCAGGATAGTTTGAAATCCCTCATGATTGACCCAGTCGATGTCGTGGTGACAGACTTGCCGGTCGGGTATTATCCTGATGATCAGACCGCATCCAATTATCAGCTTAAGGCAGATTCAGGTCATTCCTTGGCCCACCATCTCATGATTGAACAGGGGTTGAGGCATGCCAAGGAAGGCGGCTTCCTGTTTTTCCTTATTCCGAACTTCCTATTTGCGGGCGATGAAGCGAAGAAACTGAACAGCTTCCTGAAAGAAGAGGCTGTCATTCACGGGTTGCTTCAGTTGCCATTGACGATGTTCAAAAAAGAAGAGCAGGCAAAAAGCATTTTCTTTTTACAAAAGAAAGGAGAAGACGTCGAACCGCCTAAAGAAGCCTTGATGGCTGAACTTCCTAGCTTTTCTGAGCCTCAGGCGCTGCAAGGTATTGTGGCCAAGATCGATAATTGGTTTAAGACGTCGTTTACTGGTTAACTTAAAAACGAGTTTGGCATTTCGCTTTTATCCAGAAGAACGAAATGAAATCGCATTCAAATCTGAAAATAATGAATATGGGTGGAAAACGCTTTCCAGCCTTGCAGGATACCGTGGACTGGTGGTTTAATGGTAGCAGGTTTTTTGGTAAAAATGCTTCAACAATGAAGGAGTTGTCATAGATATGCAAAAGGTACTGGCCATTAATGCCGGAAGTTCATCATTGAAATTCCAGCTGTTAAAAATGCCTGAGGAAGCAGTCATAACAAAAGGACTTGTCGAACGAATCGGCCTTCCTGACAGCGTGTTCACAATCGAGGTTAACGGTGAAAAGGTGAAAGAAGTGACAGACATCGAAGATCATTCAGTTGCGGTCAAGATGCTCTTGGATAAATTGATCAACCACAATATCATCGGTTCTTATGATGAAATTGAAGGGATCGGGCACCGGGTCGTCCACGGCGGTGAGAAATTCAACGATTCCGTGTTGATTACGGATGAAGTCATTAAAGAGATTGAAGAGGTTTCTGATTTGGCTCCTCTACACAATCCAGCAAACATTGTCGGAATCAAAGCATTTAAAGAGATACTTCCAGATGTTCCAGCTGTTGCGGTATTTGATACGGCGTTCCACCAGACGATGCCTGAGCAATCATTCCTTTACAGTCTTCCATATGATTATTATAAGGAGTTCGGAATCAGAAAATATGGTTTCCACGGCACAAGCCACAAATATGTCTCTCAACGTTGTGCTGAACTATTAGGCCGACCGATTGAGCAGCTACGCTTGATTTCATGTCACCTTGGAAATGGAGCGAGTATCGCAGCCATCGAAGGTGGAAAATCAATCGATACATCCATGGGATTCACTCCACTTGCAGGTGTGACAATGGGTACGCGTTCTGGAAACATTGACCCAGCACTTATTCCGTATATCATGGATAAGACCGGAAAGACAGCAGAGGAAGTCATGAACGTGTTGAACAAGGAAAGTGGATTGCTAGGTGTATCCGGATTTTCTAGTGACCTGCGTGACATTGAACAACAGGCTGAGGAAGGTAATGAGCGTGCCGAGCTTGCATTAGAGGTATTTGCAGGGCGAATTCACAAATACATTGGTTCATATGCTTCAAAAATGCACGGAATTGATGCGATTGTGTTCACAGCTGGTATTGGAGAAAACAGTGATGTCATTCGCGAACGTGTCTTGAAAGGACTTGAGTTCATGGGCGTATATTGGGACCCAGCCTTGAACAAGGTGCGTGGAAAGGAAGCATTCCTGAACTATCCACATTCACCTGTAAAAGTACTGATCATCCCGACAAACGAAGAAGTGATGATTGCACGAGATACTGTACGTCTTTCGCAATAAAGAATGTTAAAACTCCGTCTCAAGTAGATGGAGTTTTTTTGTTGATTTCTTTTTACAAAATGACCTTATCAGCCTCTTAGTGATTTTACTGTGTGTAGTTTGATATAATGGATGCAAAGTTACGGAGGTGCTGAAATGGATTGGTCAAAGAACGAGAAACAAATATGGTCTTCGATTGAAAAGTGGGAACAGGAATATTTTACATATGTCCCGACAGACTTCAGCAGGGCTTACGTTCGGACTTTCGACGAAGCGATGGAAAAACTGAGTCCGAAATGGAGAGATAAAGCTTTACATACAATCGATAATTTACTCTTCCACTTGCATTCGATCATTCTGAACAGCCAGTTTCAGCAGGATACGAAGCAAAGAGTACTCCTTTCAGCTCAGGCAATGAATGCAGATGTGGCGGTATTCGAAGATATAGCGGATTGCCGAATTGAACAATTGCGCTATATCGCACAACACCAAGTGGCAAAGCATCGACTGTTGTCATTTGCTCAGGGAGGGCTTAGTGGTGCAGGAGGACTTCTGTTCTTAGGAATCGATATCCCGGCAAGCATTGCCGCACATCTTAGATCCATCCAAGTTATTGCTTTGTCCTATGGGTATGCAATCAATCAGCCGTATGAAACGATGCTATCACTGAAGGTTTTCCATGCTGCTACGCTTCCGAAGGAGCATCAGCAAAACGCATGGGAAAAGCTACTGAGTGAAGCGACTGAACCGGATATGAATCCATATTTCTTTGATACGGATGAAGTCGTTGCTGATCAACAATGGACCCGTCATCTTGTGGGATTAATAGGAAAAGGGGTCATCCTGTTCACGTTGAGGAAGCGATTGATTCAAGGTATTCCGTTGATGGGGATGGTGTATGGTGCAGCAGCAAATTATCAATTATCCCGACAAATCACCGATTTTGCTAATCATTTTTACCAAAAAAGATGGTTGCTTGAGAAGCATCATAAGGAGTGAAGAACGTGAGTGTAGCTGAACATAAACGAGAAGCGCCCGAACAAGTGAATGTTAGAGTCGTAACGGTCAGTGATACCCGGACGGAAGAGACGGATAAGAGCGGAAAATTAATTCTTGATGCACTTGAACAAAATGGCCATCGAATCATTTCCTATACCATTGTAAAGGATGAAATTGAATTCATATTCGATGCAATCAATGATGGAGCGGTTGATTCATCAACGGATGCAATCATCCTGAATGGCGGGACTGGAATTGCGAAACGAGATGTCACGGTTGAGGCTGTATCCGGCATGTTACATAAAGAGATACCTGGATTCGGCGAATTGTTCCGGATGCTAAGTTACACAGAAGACATCGGATCTGCGGCAATAATGAGCCGGGCAGTCGCCGGAGTTTATGAAGATACCGCCGTCTTTTCAATTCCAGGCTCAAGCGGAGCAGTCAAGCTCGCAATGTCGAAGCTGATCATACCTGAATTGAACCATATTGTACGCGAAATACGAAAGGATTGACCATTCAGAATGGTCAATCCTTTTTTTAGGTTTAAATGTTATGGGCGAGATGTGCTTTCTTTTCACGAAAGAAGGAATAGCCGATTGTAATCAGAGGTGATAGCCATAAAAAGAAAGCAAACATCATGTATTGAAGGACCGGGACTCCTAAGATCGTACTGCATAAAACAGCAAGCAGGCTCCAGGGCACAAGTCCAGCGTAAACCATCGTTGAATCACTGACGACCCTGGCGAGCTGTTGTGGATTGAAATACTTCTTCCAATGAGGCAGCAGCATTCTTCCGTTCAAGATGATCGGGAAAGATTGATTCGGTGAAATGAGTGAGATCGCAAATGCCAAAGACACACCTTGAACAGAATTTACAGTCAATGATTGGCCGTTGTTCAGCAATTTGTTGATATAAGGTTGGACGATTTGGTACCTCTCTAAAATTTCACTATAGATCCCTACTACACTGATGAAGATGATGAATGGAACCATTCCTAAAAATCCACCAATTCCATCGATGCCGAATACAATGGCATGTACCCATTCAACGACTGGGAGGCCCTTTACAAGAAGCGTTATAAAAGAAGCCGCTATACTCAACATGAAGGAATAGCGAATTCTAATACCTATCAAGACTGCAATGATTAAAATCACCAGTGGAATGTACACGATCCACTCTGTCATCATCCATGTGAACGAAGCGCCATTTTGATCACGATTGTCCAATGCTAGAGACTGATCCAGCCATGCAAACAGCCCACTGCTTACGATAATGGTTAGGAATGCAGTCGGGATAATGGCCATGAATTGCTTTTTGGTCTCGATTTCAAGTGAAGAGGCGAGCAATTGAAAGGCACTCGATAATGGGGAAGATCGATCACCGACGAATGCACCTGAAATGAGTGCTCCTGCTGTCCAATCCAATGGTACGCCGAGGGCTTGAGCGGTCCCAATCAAGGGTAGTCCGATCACACTCAAGCTCCCTACCGAAGTGCCAAGAATCATCGAAATGACCATCGTCATCAAAAATGCTAAAAGCAGAAAGTGCTCCGGCTGAATGATGGATAAGATAAAGGCAACCATATTCGGTACAGTTCCGATGATCGCCCAAGAAGGCAGAAGAATGCCAATCAATGAAAGCAGCCATATGATTTCCCGATTACGATGTATACCCTTTATTGCGGTATGCCGAATACTCTCAAAAGAAATACCCTTTTGGATAATTTTGTGGATCAAAAAGCCGAACCCTGGAAAGAAACCGATCAGCAGTTGAAATCCGAAGGAGACGGCTGTTAATAATCCGGAAACCGTAATGACCACAAGTAAGATGAGTTCTTTCGTTGTAAATGTGACTTTTTCAGGCTGCATGGATTAAGGATCCTCCGATAAAAGGACAGATATTTTCACTTACTGGTGTCCTTTAGTAGAAATGTGATTGTTCATTCTATACCAAATCCAAAGGTCATTGATGATGGATGCCAACTCTGCAATTTCGGAATTCAATTGACAGGAACGTTCAAAATTCTCTTCTATGTTCAACTGACTTTGTTTTCGATTGATTTCACATTCCAGCTCTTTGATCCGGTCAGGAATTTTTCCTCTGATCGTCTCCCATTCGGATAGGATCGTTTCTTGTGATTGGATCGTATATTGATTCCATGACTGCTCAAGAACAGGCAATTTAATGCCTAACCTTTCATCAATTTGGAACGAATACGTCATCTTCATCCCCCCTACTAAACCACATTGTACAGAAAATGGATGTGTAAGGCTACGATTACTCCTTAGAATTCCGGCATCATGAGTTGTGCTGCACCCAACAAATTTTATCTTTTCGCAATATCCGCTGAGCTGAGGTACATACTAAGGGTGAGGTCGTTCGAAAAGGAGGCAGTCATCATGCAAAAACAACCGAAAAAGCCTGAAGCATTCCAATACGATGCGAATGGTGAGTTTGAGGTTCAACAACAGATCATGCAGTCCTATGAAAGCGGGGTTGTTGATCAGTCTGTTGAGCATCAATCGCCGAATCAGCTGGCTGAAGAAAATCGACTTAAATAAATCAAATCAGATGTACCAAAGGGTGACCTTATTGGTCATCCCCTTTATGATTTTTAGATATGTTAAAATGGAAACGATATCTTACGAATTTTCTCTTTTTCTTTTTTATATTTGGTGTTATCTTTAAATGGGCAGTCTTACGGACTGGATGAAGATTTGTTGATTTAGGAGGTCGCAAACTATGCGAATTGGTGTACCAAGAGAAATTAAGAACAATGAAAATCGTGTTGCAATGACTCCAGCCGGGGTTGTGAACTTATTGACTTCCGGTCATGAAGTTTACATTGAAAAAGATGCTGGTGTAGGCTCAGGATTTACAGATGAACAATACGTTGAAGCGGGTGCTCACATCGTTGATACGGCTGAAGAAGCGTGGAGTATGGAAATGGTCATGAAGGTCAAAGAACCTTTGAAAGAGGAATATCAATATTTCCGAGAAGGGTTGATCTTATTTACATACCTTCACTTAGCAGCTGAACCGGAATTGACGAAAGCACTTATTGATAATAAGGTTGTCGGAATTGCCTATGAAACCGTTCAACTTCCGAACCGCAGCCTTCCATTACTCACACCAATGAGTGAAGTTGCAGGACGCATGGCGACTCAAATCGGTGCTTCATTCCTTGAAAAGCCACATGGTGGCATGGGGATCCTACTTGGAGGAGTACCTGGTGTCAAACGCGGAAAGGTTACGGTTATCGGTGGCGGTGTAGCTGGAACGAATGCAGCCAAGATTGCTGTCGGACTTGGAGCAAGCGTAACCGTAATCGACTTGAACCCTGAACGTTTACGTCAGTTAGATGATATTTTCGGTTCAGATATCAATACGTTGATGTCTAATCCGTTGAATATTGCAGAGTCAGTCGTGGATTCTGATCTTGTCATCGGTGCCGTCCTCATCCCTGGCGCAAAAGCACCGAAACTTGTTACAGAAGAAATGATTAAAGAGATGCGTAAGGGATCTGTCCTTGTGGATGTGGCCATTGACCAAGGCGGTATTTTTGAAACGACTGATCGCATTACGACTCACGATAACCCGACTTACGATAAGCATGGGGTTGTCCACTATGCAGTGGCGAACATGCCAGGTGCTGTTCCACGTACGTCAACGATTGCTTTGACAAATGTGACAGTACCATATGCGCTGCAAATCGCAAACAAAGGCTATGAAAAAGCATGCCAGGAAAACGAAGCTTTATTGAAAGGCATCAACACGCTTGATGGTTATGTGACATACGAAGCTGTTTCCCAGGCGCATCAATTAGAATATAAAGATGTCCGAAAAATGCTTTCGTAATCGAAGGTAAGAAAAAATGAAAAGGGCTGATCCGATACATCGTTTCATGATGCAGGGTCAGCCCTTTACTAATCCACTTTTTAAAATCAGATTGAAACGGGTACAAGAAATATGTGTTCATCTTTTTACTTGAAGGAAGGAATGGGAATCATTTAGGTAGAAGGATTAGAACAGATCTAACAACAAATTTGGAAAGAGGAGAGATCATAATGAAAGTAACGTATTATGGACATTCTGTAGTCGCAATTGAAACAAACGGCAAGTCGATTTGGATTGATCCGTTCATAACGGGTAATGAACAATGCCATATTGAAGCAGATGATGTGAAAGCAGACGTCATCCTCCTTACGCATGGTCATAACGATCATGTCGGTGATACTGTTGATATTGCGAAAAGGAATGACTCTCTTGTTGTAGCACCATTTGAACTAGCGAACTATCTGGCTACAAAAGGTGTGGAAACACATCCGATGCATATCGGAGGTGCATACCAATTCGAATTTGGAAAAGTGAAGCTGACACAAGCATTCCACGGTTCAAGTTATGCAGAGGAAGACGGCACAGTGGTATATACAGGAATGCCAGCAGGTCTTCTATTTACAGCAGAGGATAAAACCGTTTACCATGCTGGAGATACAGCATTGTTCTCAGATATGAAGTTGATTGGTGAACAGAATTATATCGATATTGCCTTCTTGCCGATTGGGGATAACTTTACAATGGGACCAGAGGATGCCTCGATTGCTGCGAGCTGGTTGAAAGCAAATACAGTCGTTCCAGTTCATTACAATACGTTCCCTGTCATTGAACAGGATCCTGAAGCCTTCGTCAACGATCTTGAAGGGAAGAAGGGGCGTGTCCTCAAGTCAGGAGAATCAATCGAACTTTAAAGCTGAATCCTTCTTTCTTAAGAGGTGTCTGCATAGAGTAGGAACAAGGACTACCTCTTTTGAAGGGAGAAGATGACGATGAAGAACAGGTTGATTTTATCCTTACTCGCTGCTCTTGCACTTGTGTATTTTGCCATCCCATACTTACCCGAGATGGAACCGGGGCTGAGTGGATGGTTTTCAGCAATATGGCTGATTTTCGCAGTAGTAGTGATCGGTGGGAATCTTTCCGCACTAATGTTCCGGAAATATCCTCAAGCAGGATCAGAAGCTGCTGGATCAAAACGCATCCAAAAAGAGCGGAGGAAGGTAAGACAACATTGAAGTAGAGGTGTACCCTTAGTATAATAGGAAAGACTTAGCCATGAGAAAGCTTGGTGAGATGATGGCAACGAAACATGAACAAATTCTAGAATATATCGAATCATTGGAAATCGGAAGCAAAATATCCGTCAGGCAAATCGCTAAAGCTCTTTCCGTAAGTGAGGGTACTGCTTACCGTGCAATAAAAGATGCAGAGAATCAAGGGACAGTCAGCACGATTGAACGGGTAGGAACAATCCGTATTGAGAAGAAAAGAAAAGAAAACATTGAAAAGCTGACTTTTGCAGAGGTCGTCAATGTCGTTGATGGACAAGTTTTGGGTGGCAAGCAAGGCTTGCACAAAACGTTGAATAAATTCGTCATCGGTGCCATGAAGCTGGAAGCGATGATGCGTTACGTCGATCCGGATAGCCTCTTAATCGTAGGGAACCGGACAAAAGCGCATGCCCTCGGTTTGAAAGCGGGAGCAGCTGTTTTGATTACTGGTGGGTTTGATACAGATGAATCCGTAAAAAAGCTCGCTGATGAATTGGAGCTTCCTGTCATTTCTACGAGTTACGATACGTTTACTGTAGCAGCCATGATCAACCGAGCCATTTATGATCAACTCATCAAAAAGGAAATCGTGCTTGTGAGTGATATTACGACACCGATCGAGAATACGGATTATTTATTAAAAGATGACAAAGTTAAAAAGTGGTATCAACTGAATGAAAAAACAGGACATAGCCGCTATCCTGTCGTCGACCGGATGATGCGTGTGGTCGGAGTCGTGACTTCCAAGGATATTATCGGGAATAATCAAGATTTGACGATTGAGAAGGTCATGACGAAAAACCCGATAACGGTAAAAGGAGCCACTTCAGTTGCGAATGCTGCCCATATGATGATTTGGGAAGGCATCGAACTTTTGCCGGTCATCGGGCCGCAGCACACTTTGCAAGGAATTATCAGCAGACAGGATGTGCTGAAGGCCTTGCAGATGATCCAGAAGCAACCTCAAGTCGGCGAAACATTTGATGATCTGATCACGAGCCATGTGCATGACATCGAAGAAGAGCATGAAGAAACGTATACGTGCGAAATCACGCCTCAGATGACCAGTTACCTTGGAACGTTGTCCTATGGGGTCATGACAACCCTCGTGTCTGAAGCAGGAAGCCGAGCACTTCGAAAACAGAAGAAGGGTGACCTCGTCGTTGAGAACATCACCCTCTACTTTTTGAAACCTGTCCAGATCGATAGCAAAATCACAATCCGTCCGAAAATATTGGAGCTTAGCCGCCGATATGGAAAAGTGGATGTTGAGATCTATCATGAAGGGGATGTTGTAGGAAAAGCCCTTATGATGGCTCAGCTTATCGACAGACATCTTTAAATTAGGCTTTGAATTAGAAAAAGGGGGCTGACACAATTGTGTCGGCCCCCAACATACGCTTTATGATTTTGTTTGCTTGCTCTCTTCGATCGCAAGCGGCAAGAAATACTTATATGCTTTATATCCCATAACAATATTCAAAATTCCAAGGACGAGGAAAATACCACCGATGATCAAATCATACTTTGACTCGTTGATGAACAAGCGGTTCAGGCCATATGTACCGATAAATGCGCCCAAAGCGATATTCGCTTTTGCTTTCGTCCAGCGTTTTTCATTAGGAGCTTTCACTCGAAACTCTTTGATTTTATAGAATATATAAAGACTTAGAGCAATTACAATGATGATAATGAATGCAGGCATGATAATCCTCCAATGCGATATGATGTCGACTACCATTGTATAGAAGTTCACACGAAAAATCCATACGTAAGAAATGAACATTAGGTTACAGATAAAGGAGAGCCAGATGAAAGAACAGATTATCAAGAAAATCAATGAATACGAAAAGATCATCATCCATCGCCATGTTCGTCCCGATCCTGACGCACTCGGATCACAAGGGGGCTTAGCAGAAATTCTGAAAGCGAATTATCCAGATAAGTCTGTTTATGTTGTCGGTGAAGAAGAGCCTTCACTCATGTTCATGAACCGGATGGATACGATATCGGATGATGTTTATAAAGGTGCGCTTGTCATCGTCTGTGATACGGCTAATGAAGCAAGAATCAGTGATACCCGTTATTCCTTGGGAGAGTTTATGATCAAAATCGATCATCACCCGAATGAAGACAAATATGGGAATCTTATTTGGGTTGATACGGATGCAAGCAGTGTTAGTGAGATGATTTACGAATTTTACCTTTATGGCAGGGAACACCACCAATTTAAGCTCACTGATAAAGGAGCCGAGTTATTATACACTGGGATCGTCGGAGATACAGGCAGATTCCTGTTTCCGAACGCAACCGAGAAAACCATGAAGTTTGCCGGAGAACTGCGGAACTATGATTTCGACCTTTCTGCAGTTTACGAGGAAATGTATAAGGTTTCATTAAACTTAGCTCGATTGAACGGCTATGTTTTATCTCACTTCCAGTACATTGATCCTGGGGTCGGTTACATTTACTTGACGAAGGATGTAATGGAGGAATATAACACGACAGCGAGTGAATCTTCATTGCTCGTCAATACCTTCTCAAATGTAGAAGGCTTGAAAGCGTGGGTCTTTTTCGTGGAAGAACCAGACCAAATCCGGGTTCGCTTACGTTCGAAGGGACCAATTGTCAATACAATTGCAGCGAAATATAACGGTGGAGGGCATCCAATGGCATCAGGTGCCACAGTCTACACGATTGAAGAAACAGAACAAATCATCCAAGATTTAATCGCAGCCTGCAAAACCCACGGTGGTCAAGACACGTAAGTGAAGCTTAACCATCTAAAAGAAGACATAATAATAGCCCTGCTCCTTTTTTATGAAAGGGCGGGGCTAACTCATTTCCTTATTACTGTTGTGGTTTGGCTGGAATAAACCAAGATCCAATTTCTGTCACGTCCTCTGTGAAATCAATGTTCAACTCTTTTGCTTGTTTCTTAATCAGTTCTGCAACTTCTTTCGTTTCAGCAAAAGCAGAATATCCGCTCATCAACTTTTCAACTTTTGCTTTGGCCATTTCTTTTCGATTGATAATCATACACATTTCCCCTTTACATGTTTCTTCTACTTCTATTGTATACGATGAACCTGTACTTTGCGACACTTACGCTTATTTGTCTAAGAATTGTCAAATTAACCTATTAGTTTTTTCGTTCAACGTTCAAATATAAACGTAAGGTTGTATAAAGATGCATTTGATAGACCTTTACTTTAAAGGTTTGATCACCAATCAAAAAATCCTTATTCTCGAGTGTTTTGATCAGCAGAGAAGAATGTTTGGATACGGATTCAATATCTTTCGTCAAAACGTCATGGAGTTCAAACTTGACCGATTTTTCCAACTCGTGGAAAGTGAGTCCGGTAAGCTTCGCCTTTTCACGGTTCAAAATCGTCACTTCAATTTCCTGAACACGTAAGTTTTTTTCGATTTCTTTATTTTTTTCTTCATATTCACTCATATAATGATGGAGGTTTTTCTTAAGCTCTCCGATCTGTTCATCTCTTCTTAAAATTTCGGTCATGTAGAAGTCTTGCAATGATCCATAACTTAATAAAAAAAAGAACCAGCCAATGATAAAGCCTAGGATGATTCCAGCAAAGAAACGCTGATAACCTTTCCTTCGATGTAAAGGAGGGATTCGCATCTCTTAATCCTCCTGGGTGATCCAATGGATGACGGCTTGCCCTGAGTTAGCTCCCACCAATGCTGCAATAATATAGATACATTGTTTAAGGACTTCGAATAAGGATCCATTCACAAGTAAACTGTCTCCGAACTTATTGATGGTTTCAAAGGTTCCACCTATTGCAGCTACAATTGCCCAGATTTTAAGCGTTCGTGATAAATCACTCATCGATTGGAAGGGAGGACGCCCGATCAGCATCATGCCCATTGCTCCAATCAAAGAACCACCGATGATGATGCCGAATGCAACAAAGAAATAGATGAGATTGGTTGAAACGAAGTCGCGGACCACATTACATTCCACCTTTTTATAGGTCATCATTCAGTCTCTCATACTTATAGATATGGACAGCCACCTCCAAGTATGCTTGATTTATTGTTGCCTTCGTGTTGTATATAATGGAGGTAAGGAAGTTAGAAGAAAGGGGTGACACCTATGGGATTCGTCCATTTACATGTACATAGTGAGTATTCACTGCTCGAAAGTGCCTGTCGAATGAATCGACTCACCGACAAAGCTGTTGACCAAGGTATGGAAGCTTTGGCGATTACAGATAAGAATGTGATGTACGGAATCATACCGTTTTATAAGAACTGTGTGGCTAAAGGAATAAAGCCGGTCATTGGTCTTGAAATTGATGTAGCGGTACCATGGCAGGATTCGAATGCACGAACGAATCCAGCTAGGTTACTCTTATATGCAATCAACCAAAAGGGCTATCGAAATCTCATTCAGTTGAGCTCGAAAATCCAGTCACATGATCATAAGCAAAATGGATTGGGACTAACAGATATACATACATGCAATGAAGGGTTGTTGGTGATTTCTACAGGAGTGGACGGAATTGTCCAGCGTGCTGTCCTACAGGGGAGCGGAGAGCACAATCGAATCATTCAACAATTGAAGCATTCTTTCGGTTCGGATTTTTATCTTGGGTTAGAGGATCATGGTGTCGCGAAAGAAAAGGAAATGAACCTCACTTTAGATCAGCTCTCGAAGGAGACCGATGTTCCATTAGTCGTTACGAATAACATCCATTATCTAGATAAAGAGGATGCCCCAGCCTATGAAGCGTTAAGGTCAATTAAACTAGGCAAGAAGCTCAGTGACTCAGATGAAGGACGATACCCAACACAAGAGCATTACTTCAAGTCTCCTGCTGAGATGAGCGATCTATTCCCGCACATGGAAGAGGCACTATCCAATACCGAAAAGATTGCTCGTAAGTGTCAAGTCGAATTGGAATTTGGTACGCCGATTCTACCGGCTTATCCATTACCAGAGGGAGAGACGAGTCAAACCTATTTACGAAAATTATGTATGGAAGGAATTCAGGAGCGATATGGGGCGTCACCTTCCGATACCGTTTTGGACAGGCTTACATATGAATTGGACATCATCGATCGGATGGGATTCAATGATTATTTCCTCATTGTTTGGGATTTCATGAAGTATGCCCAAGAACATGGCATCATGACAGGACCCGGGAGAGGGTCAGCGGCGGGTTCACTCGTTGCCTACACCCTTTCCATCACCCAGGTGGATCCGATTGGACATGACTTGTTGTTCGAACGCTTTTTGAATCCTGAAAGAGTATCAATGCCAGATATCGATATTGATTTCCCTGATACGAAACGTGACCAGGTCATTGGGTATGTTTCACAAAAATATGGCAGGGACCATGTCGCTCAAATCATCACCTTTGGAACGTTGGCTGCACGTGCAGCTATAAGAGATGTAGGCAGGGTTTTGGATATCGATCAAAAACTTGTAGACAAAATTGCGAAGCAGATTCCATCGAGGCCGGGTATTACATTAGAAAACGCATTGGTCGAGTCACCGTTACTGAAAAAGACACTGAGCCAATCGGATCAAGCCCAAGAACTCTGGAGGATTTCCAAGACGATTGAGGGGATTCCACGCCATAGCTCTACTCATGCTGCTGGAATCGTTATCAGTAAGGATCCGCTCACGAACGTGGTGCCGACTCAAGCAGGTGGAGAGTATCTTACTCTTACCCAATATACGATGGAAGGATTAGAAGATATCGGGCTCTTGAAAATGGATTTCCTTGGCTTGAGGAATCTTACACTCCTGGAAAATATCCAACGATCTATTAAAAAGGCGACAGGTGAATGGATCCACCTCCAACACCTCCCCTTCGATGATGAGAACACTTATGATCTGTTAAGTGATGGGGATACGACAGGGATTTTTCAGCTTGAATCAGAGGGGATGCGTAGAGTCCTGAAGAAACTGAAGCCGAGTGAATTCGAAGATATCGTAGCAGTCAATGCGCTTTATCGTCCGGGTCCGATGGAGAACATTCCTGTCTACATTGAAAGAAAGCATAAAAAGAACGTCCCGCAATATCCACATCCTGATCTAGAACCCATTTTGCAGAAAACATATGGGGTCATCGTCTATCAGGAACAGATCATGCAGATTGCATCGCTCATGGCAGGCTTTTCGCTTGGAGAAGCCGATCTTCTGCGAAGGGCCGTGAGTAAGAAGAAAGCAGAAGTCTTACATGAACAGAGGAAGCATTTTATTGAAGGCGCGGTGGAGAAAGGGTACGATGTCCAATCAGCTGAACAGGTCTATGATCTCATCGTCCGTTTCGCCAATTACGGCTTTAACCGATCGCATGCTGTCGCTTATAGTGTGATAGCCTATCAGCTTGCATATTTAAAAGCGAATTACCGATTATTCTTCCTAGCTGAATTACTTAGCAGCATTGTTGGGAATCATGGTAAGACAGCAGCTTATTTAAGTGAAATCCGCCAGCGGGGAATTGACGTCCTCCCGCCGTCAATCAATCGGAGTGACGCAGGCTTTCTCGTCGAAAATGATGGTCTCCGCATCGGCTTGCTTGTCATCAAGAATGTCGGGATCAGAGCCATTGAAGCAATTCTTCAGGAAAGGAAGAAGGGAGTCTTCAAAAGTCTGTTTGACCTGTGCCGGCGAGTTCCGCTTAAAACGATGAACAAAAGGTCACTGGAATCGTTGATTTTAGCTGGATGCCTGGACGAGTTCACCGACAATCGCGCTCGGTTGTTAGCCAATCTTGATGCGGCGATTGAATACGGGATGAAGATTCAAAAAGCTGAGGCAGAAGGACAGATTGATTTGTTTCAGGATGAAAGGGATAATCAAGAGCCGGGTATGGAAGATGTGCCTCCATTCAAAGACGAAGAAAAGCTGCAATTCGAATATGAAGCCTTAGGCTTTTATTTGAGCGGTCATCCGATCGAACAATTCTTCGGTGTGTTGCAATCCTATCGTTCTAGAAAGATCAGCGAACTAGAATCAGATAAGAAACAGGTACGCCTGGGGGCGATGGTGACAAAGGTCAAATTGATCAAAACGAAAAAGGGAGATTGGATGGCCTTTCTACAATTAAGCGATGAAACTGGTGAAATGGAAGGAATCGTGTTTCCAAAAGCTTATCAAAGGAATGCCGAACTTTTTCAGGAGGGACGACTCGTTTTCCTGGAAGGAGATGTCGAGCATTATGAAGATACGAAATTCATCGTAGGGAAAGCAGCTGATCTACAATCTTTGAATGCAGCGACTGATAGGAAGCGCCAGGAACTTTATCTGAAAATCGAGTCTTCCAAGCAAGATCAAGGTGTCCTTCATCAAATCAAGAATATCGTCCTCCAGTACCCTGGGAATACGGACGTCATCCTGTATTATGAGCAGGATAAAAAAATAGTGAGGTTATCAGAGGATTTCTGTATTGACCCCATCAAAGAATGTGTTGTAAAGTTTGAATCGTTGCTTGGCTCGAAAAATGTCGTTTTAAAATAAACCGTTAATTCTTTACAGTTTGGACAGGTTTGTTATAATGAATAAGTCAAAAGGTGGTCAGACCACCTCGTTTGTCCGTTAAGTACAAGCAGCAGACGATTTCATTCATATATATCCAAAAGAATGAGGGAGATGAACTGATGTCTGTTTCTAGAGAAGAAGCACTGCATATGCACAGAATCAATCAAGGAAAACTGGAATCGAAAGCGAAGGTTCCTGTAAGGAACGCACAGGATCTCAGCCTGGCTTATTCACCAGGTGTTGCTGAGCCGTGTAAGGAAATTTATGAAGACAAGAACAAAGTTTATGAATATACGATGAAAGGGAACACCGTTGCAGTCGTATCAGATGGGACCGCTGTCCTTGGTCTAGGGAATATCGGGCCTGAAGCGGCATTGCCTGTCATGGAAGGGAAAGCGGTTCTTTTCAAAAGCTTTGCCGGAGTCGATGCCTTCCCAATCTGCCTGAATACCACTGATGTCGATGAAATCGTCCAATCCGTCAAACTGATGGAACCAACATTCGGCGGAGTCAATTTGGAAGATATCGCTGCACCGAACTGCTTCATCATTGAAGAAAGACTGAAGAAGGAAACGAACATTCCGATTTTTCATGATGATCAACACGGTACTGCGATTGTGACATTGGCAGGCCTTGTAAACGCTCTTAAATTAACCGGTAAAACCATGTCATCCATAAAGGTTGTCGTTAATGGAGCCGGGTCTGCCGGTATCGCGATCATCAAATTGTTGAACCGGTTCGGTGTGAAGGACATCATCATGTGTGACTCCAAGGGTGCAATCTACGAAGGGCGTCCATATGGCATGAATCGTGTGAAGACCGAAGTAGCACATTTCACGAACCGTCAACGCGTTGAAGGACAGCTTGAAGAAGCAGTTAAAGGAATGGATGTCTTTATCGGGGTTTCAGTAGAGGGAGCGCTTACGAAAGAGATGGTTGAAAGCATGGATGACGATCCTGTCATCTTTGCAATGGCGAACCCTGTACCTGAAATTATGCCTAGTGAAGCAAAAGAAGCTGGTGCGAAAGTGATCGGGACTGGTCGTTCTGATTTCGCCAACCAAGTTAATAATGTCCTAGCATTCCCTGGTATCTTCCGAGGTGCTTTGGATACACGAGCAACCCATATCAATGAAGAGATGAAAATTGCAGCAGTCTATGCGATCGCGGATTTGATTGACGAAGACGATTTGACAGAGGATTATGTCATTCCAGCTCCATTCGATCCAAGGGTGGCTCCAGCGGTTGCAGCTGCAGTAGCGAAGGCTGCCATGGAAACCGGTGTAGCAAGAATCAATGTAGATCCGGAAGAAATAGCGGAAAAAACGCGTCGTCTAGCCTTAATTGAAGAATAATCAAGCCTCTGAAAAGTGGGTGGCGTTCCCGAAATGACAACGAAACCTCATGAAAAGATGTTTATAGAGATTTTAAACCAGTTGAAAACCATCATCCAAACGGATCGATTGCAACCCGGGGATAAGCTCCCATCTGAAAGGGAGCTTTCCGAACGGTTGAATGTAGGTCGTTCCTCAGTCCGTGAAGCTTTAAGAGCAATGGAACTGTTAGGACTGATTGAAACGAGAAGAGGCGAAGGGACGTTCATTAAGCAAGCCCGTAACCATAGACTTGTAGAAGTCCTAGCGTCTTTCATCTTGAATGACAGCATTGCTAAGGATGATTTGACGGAAACGAGAAGAATCATTGAAAAAAATGCCGTAGCTTTAGCTGCCTCACGCCGGACTGAAGAGCAACTCTCCAGGATGGTCGCTTTCTTGAGCCAGATGGAAGCAGAAGAATCAGAGGGGGTTTCGGAAGGAGTCGATCGAGACTTTTTCCAAATCGTATTTGAAGCAGCACATAATTCACTATTAAACCGTTTATGGGTGGAATTGATTGAGTATGATCAGAATAAGAACGATCAACAGGTATTGTTTCCAGTTTCAGATTACAAGAAAATCGTTGAAATGATTCGTGCTGATGATCATGAACTCGATCGAAACACGCGGTTAGAAATTACGTAGCAGTCACAAGCGATTGATGGAGGTGCAACAACTTGTTAAAAGATTTGTTTGCCAAAAAAAGAAAATATGCAACGATACCCTCCGAACGGGTTAAGCAAGACGTACCTGAAGGACTGATGACGAAGTGTCCTGAATGTAAAGCGATTATGACCACGAAGGAGCTGAACAAGGCTCATAAGGTATGTGTTTCTTGTGATCATCATTTCAGGATGACAGCCAATGAAAGGATTTCACTCATCATCGATAAAGATAGCTTTGAAGAAATCAATAAAGAGATGAGAACTGAAAATCCGCTGGACTTTCCTGATTACTTGGATCGCATCGAGAAGGACCGCAAGAAAACAGGACTTAACGAAGCGGTTGTAACCGGAAAAGGGGATATAGACGGGCACTCCGTCGTGTTTGCGGTGATGGATGCGCACTTCAGAATGGGAAGTATGGGTTCGGTCGTTGGTGAGAAAATCACACGAGCGATTGAGGTCGCCACTGAAGAAGGAAAACCCTTTATCATTTTCACTGCATCAGGTGGAGCGAGGATGCAAGAAGGTGTATTAAGCCTTATGCAAATGGCAAAAACAAGTGTTGCTCTCAGACGCCACGCTGATAACGGACTGCTGTTCATTTCAGTGATGACCCACCCGACAACAGGTGGTGTGTCAGCGAGCTTCGCTTCTGTTGGGGACTATAATTTCGCTGAACCGAAAGCCTTGATTGGTTTTGCTGGACGTCGTATCATAGAACAGACGATTCGACAGGAATTACCGGAAGATTTCCAAACAGCAGAATTCTTATTGAAGCACGGGCAGCTGGATGCCGTCATACATCGGCGCGATATGAAGGCTACACTTGCAAACGTATTGGATATTCATGAAGGAGGTGAAGAGTAATGGTCGGAGATTTGGAATTTGAACGTCCTGCCAAAGAGTTGAGAAATAAGATAGCTGAGCTGAAATCATTCATGGATGAAAAAGGAATTGACCTGAGTGATGAGGTAGAGCGGCTTGAGGAACGACTTGAGAAGGTTCAGAAAGAAGTCTATGGAAACATGACCCCATGGGACCGAGTTCAAGTCGCACGACATCCTGAAAGACCGACAACACTTGATTATATTTCAATACTCTTCACCGATTTCCTTGAATTGCACGGGGATCGACTATACGGAGATGACGAAGCGATTGTCGGAGGGATAGCGAAATTCCAAGGACGACCAATCACTGTCATCGGGCATCAACGCGGTAAGGATACGAAGGAAAACCTCCGCAGAAACTTTGGTATGCCTCATCCAGAAGGGTACCGCAAAGCATTGCGACTCATGAAGCAAGCAGAAAAATTCAATCGCCCGGTCGTATGTCTCCTTGATACGAAAGGAGCATATCCAGGGATGTCAGCCGAAGAACGCGGCCAAAGTGAAGCGATTGCTCGCAATCTCGTAGAAATGGCTGGTCTTACTGTACCGATGGTGTGTATCGTCATCGGTGAGGGGGCAAGTGGCGGTGCACTTGCAATCGGTGTCGGGAACCATGTCCATATGCTTGAAAACTCCTGGTACTCTGTCATCTCTCCTGAAGGAGCTGCAGCCTTGTTATGGAAGGATTCAGGTCAGGCTAAACGGGCTGCTGAGTCGATGAAGATTACTGCCCCGGACTTGTATGAAATGGGAATCATCGATCAGATCATCCCTGAAGTTGAAGGCGGAGCGCATCGCGATGTCAAAGGGCAAGCTGCCAACATTGAGAAAGCCTTGAAGTCCTCATTAGATGAGTTGACGAAATTGAATGGTGAGGAGTTAGTTGCTCATCGTTATGAAAAGTACAAAAAAATGGGACAATATACATTTGAAAACGATTCCATTGGCGTTAAATAAACAATAGTGCTTTTCCCAAAGTGGGAAAGCACTTTTTCTGTGGCAAGTTTGCCAAGTTATTCTATAAAAGTTTGTCTATTGTGTTCGATTTTGGAACATGATATTTTAAGAACACAACTATTGTACGAGGTGAAAGTGATGAAGCGGATTGGTGTGTTGACAAGTGGCGGAGACAGCCCTGGAATGAATGCAGCCGTTAGGGCAGTCGTTCGTGAAGCCATCTATAAAGGAATGGAAGTATATGGTGTATACCATGGATATACAGGATTGATCGAAGGACAGATTGAGAAAATGGAACTAGGTTCTGTCGGCGATATCATCCATCGTGGTGGAACGATGCTATATTCCGCACGCTGTGAGGAATTCAAAACGTACGAAGGACAAATGAAAGGGGTCAAACAGCTTGAAAAGTTCGGCATTGAAGGCTTAGTCGTCATCGGTGGAGACGGCTCCTATCGTGGTGCCCAAAAACTTACCGAGCATGGCTTCCCTACCATTACGTTACCTGGTACGATTGATAACGACATCCCAGGAACTGATTATACGATCGGATTCGATACGGCTTTAAATACGGCTATTGATGCGATTGATAAAATCCGTGACACAGCAACCTCCCATGAACGGACGTATGTCATTGAGGTCATGGGACGTAATGCAGGGGACATTGCATTATGGTCTGGTCTAGCTGGGGGAGCTGAATCGATTTTGATTCCGGAAGAAGACTTCAAAATGGAAGAGATTACAGACCGGTTACGTCGAGGTCATGAACGAGGGAAGAAGCATAGTATCATCGTTGTGGCTGAAGGAGTCGGAAGTGGAGTGGATATCGCCAATCAAATCAAGGCAGATACGAACTTCGAAACGCGAGTGACAGTACTTGGCCATATCCAACGTGGCGGTTCTCCGACTGCCTTTGACCGTGTGCTCGCAAGCCGTTTAGGTGCAAAAGCAGTGCAGCTTCTTCTTGATGGAAAAGCTGGAAGAGCTGTAGGGATTCAAAATAACAAATTGGTAGACCATGATATCAATGATGTGCTTGCTCAACCGCATAAGATTGATAACGACATGTACCAACTGTCACAAGAACTTTCCATTTAGACAAGTTTGATATAAAGTGATGCGTGAAAATCAAGGAGGAAAACGTGAATATGAGAAATACAAAAATTGTTTGTACGATAGGGCCTGCTAGTGAAAAAGTCGATACATTGACTCAACTGATCGAATCGGGAATGAATGTTGCACGACTCAACTTTTCCCATGGTGATTTTGATGAGCATGGTGCACGGATTGCAAACATCCGTCAAGCGGCAGAAAAAACGGGGAAGACGGTAGCAATCCTGCTCGACACGAAAGGACCTGAAATTCGAACAGGCACATTGGAGACTGGAGAAATCGAACTGAAAGCAGGACAAGAGTTGACTGTTTCCATGGAAGAGGTGATGGGTAACGAGAAGATGATCTCAGTCACTTATCCAGGGTTAGTTAACGATGTCCATGAAGGTTCTAAAATCCTGCTTGATGACGGTCTGATTGAATTGGAAGTCATGGGGATTGAGAACAACCAGCTGAAAACCCGTGTGTTGAATAGCGGGATCTTGAAAAACAAAAAGGGTGTTAACGTCCCGAATGTATCCGTCAACCTACCGGGAATCACGGACAAGGATGCACGAGATATTGAATTCGGAATCGAGCAAGGTGTAGACTTCATCGCAGCTTCCTTTGTAAGAAGAGCGTCCGATGTCTTGGAAATCCGGGAAATCCTTGAAAAGCATAATGCTGAGCACATCCATATCATTCCTAAGATTGAAAACCAGGAGGGTGTCGATAACATCAATGAGATCCTGGAAGTGTCCGACGGCTTGATGGTTGCTCGTGGTGACCTTGGTGTTGAAATTCCGGCTGAGGAAGTTCCGCTCGTACAAAAAGAATTGATCCGTCGATGCAACGATAAAGGGAAGCCTGTCATCACTGCAACGCAAATGTTGGATTCTATGCAACGCAATCCTCGTCCAACACGAGCTGAAGCAAGTGATGTTGCCAATGCGATTTTTGATGGAACAGATGCAATCATGCTTTCTGGTGAAACAGCTGCAGGCCTCTATCCTATAGAAGCGGTGCAGACGATGCATAAAATCGCGATGAAAGCTGAAACAGCGATGAATCATGCTGACATTCTTCACGCACGAAGCAAGTCCAGCAAATTGACTGTCACAGATGCGATCAGTCAATCCGTTTCTCACACAGCTTATAACTTGAACATTTCTGCGATCATCGCACCAACAGAAAGCGGACATACTGCACGCATGATCTCGAAATATCGCCCTGAGGCAGCAATCATTGCGGTAACGAGCTCAGAAGCAGTTTGCAGAAGAATGTCCCTTGTTTGGGGTGTCACACCTCAATTGAGTGAAGAAGCAAAGTCTACAGATGAATTGCTTGATATTGCCGTAGATGCGTCGTTGCAATCTGGTCTAGTAAATCATGGTGATCTTGTTCTGATTACAGCTGGTGTTCCTGTTGGAGAGACAGGTACCACGAACTTGATGAAGGTTCATGTTGTCGGCGATGTCATTACGAAAGGACAAGGCATTGGGCAGAGCTCTGTCGCTGGTAAAGTCGTTGTAGCAAACAATGCTGAAGATGCGATTGCTAAAGTCACTGAAGGCGACATCCTTGTAACAATCGGTACAGATCGTGATATGATGCCAGCCTTGAAGAAAGCTTCTGCCATTATCACGGAAGAAGGCGGACTGACGAGCCATGCTGCTGTCGTTGGACTGAGCCTGGGCATCCCTGTCATTGTTGGCGTGGATCAAGCGACAAACATTCTGAAGGACGGTCAAGATATAACAGTAGACGGCTCTCGTGGCGTCGTTTATAGTGGAAAGACAAGCGTACTGTAATATCAACGAATGAGAATGTGGATGTAAAGCTGGTCTGGAGGAGCGGAGTTATGTTTCGTATTTTATTATTGTTACTCATCATCATACCTGCAGCAGAGGTCGGAATTTTGATCTGGTCTGGAACTAACTTTGGAATTCCGGTTACGATTCTGTTGATCATCGCGACTGGTATCATCGGTGCCTGGCTCGCGAGAAGAGAAGGCATGGAAACAATGAGGCTTGCACAAATCCAACTGCGGAATGCGCAAGTCCCAAGCGATGTTCTGCTTGACGGAGTGTGTATTTTGGTCGGAGGGACCTTGCTCCTTACGCCTGGTTTCATTACGGATACGATCGGGTTTCTGTTATTGATCCCTTACACACGCGCCATTTTCAAAATAGGTATGCGCCGTTTCATCCAGAAAAAGATCGACTCCGGGCAATTTACATTTACAATTCGTCGATAAATATGAAAGAAAAGCTGGTCCGCAACCCCATGAAATATGGGATGAACGGCCAGCTTTTTACGTATTGGGTTTTAAGTGGTGGTGCCGTCAAAATTGAGTTTCGCTGTTTTTGAGGGAGGATAGAGCCGTTATCTTGCCCTCAAAACTGAGTTTGGCTGTTTTTTGGGGATGATAGAGCCATTATCATGCCCTCATAACAGCTCTATGAGTGCACCAAAATGTGATTTCACCGATTTCGTGCTCTCATAACGGCTCTATGAGTGCACCAAAATGTGATTTCACCGATTTCGTGCTTTCATAACGGCTCTATGAGTGCACCAAAATGTGATTTGGCCGATTTCGTGCTCTCATACCCCTCAATTTCACAAAAAAACAGGCAGCTGGTGTCCTATGACCCCAGTCTGCCTGTTTATTACGATTATGCTGCTTTTTTACCGATGATGAAATTCCATAAGTCTGAGAAGACGTGCGCTTGGCTTAACGCTCTGAAAATGACGAGCGTTACAGGTCCGATAATCAGTCCGAGGAAGCCGAATAACTTGAAACCTACGAAAAGGGAGATTAAAGTAGCTAATGGGTCCAGACCGATACTGCTTGAAAGGATCTTCGGCTCCATCACTTGTCGTTGGATGATGACGACCCCATATAAAATCGATAGCCCGATGCTTAATGTGAATTCCTCCATGAGAAAGCTATATATGATCCAGGGAACGAATACAGCCCCAGTACCCAAATAAGGCAGAAGGTCGACCAGTCCGATCAGAATGGCAATTGTAATGGCATAATCGACTCTCAATATCAATAAACCGATCAATACGATTCCAGCTGTAATGGAAATCAAGGTGAGCTGAGCCCGTACAAATCCTACAAGAGCCTTACGCAATTCTTTGTAGACACTTCTTCCGCTTTCGACGGTACGTTCAGGCGTATGGTTTTCCAACCAGCCTTTGAAACGATACCAATCCTTACTGATGAAGAATGTCGCCAATAAGGAAAATATCATAACCGTTACCACATTAGGCAAGCTAAGCAAGAAGCCCTGGAGACCTCTCAAGACGGATTGTACGAAATCTTTCACATTCTCCGTGATATTTTGACCAATGGACTGGATATTGCCTATGACCGTTTCACGTTGAGAAGGATCCAGGTTTTTAAAGGTGGCGAGTAACTCATAATAGACAGGCAATATCTCTTGGGTGAAATAAGTCTGTGCAAATTGTACAAGTATTTGAGTATGTTGTGGAATCACTTCAGCCAAATACCCGAATCCTGAAATCATTTCACTGATGACAAGTGTCAAGAAGCCTGCTATCAGACCGATTAAAAGAATCAAGACAACCGTCACCGCTAGTCCTCTCGGCATTTTTGCTTTCCGCTCAAGTAAGTTGACGAGTGGGTTGATCATAAGAGCCAGGAAAAAAGCAATAATGAACGGGTATGTAACTTTTGCAGCGAATAAAAAGGCATAAACTCCTAAAACGACAATAATAATTACGAGCAAAAATCGTAAGAAACTATGAATATAATGAAGATTCAATTGTATCCCGATCCTTTCAGAGGGATCAAACCCTATAGAATAGTATTATTTTACATTCTTGCCCGATAAGATTCAATGGCATACCAAGCTGTGAAGATGTGCTCAAGATAGAAAGGAAGAAAAAGATGTTAAATCAGGCCTCATTATTTTTACTCGTTTTACTCGGTATCGCTCTTTGGGCGAAAAACAAATCTTTATTGTTCGCGGTCATTTTCCTCCTGATTCTGAAATGGACAGGGCTTGGTGATAAATTTTTCCCTTATATCCAAAAGAAAGGGATCAACTGGGGAGTCACCATCATCACCATCGCCGTCCTCGTACCGATTGCTACGGGGGAAATCGGCTTCAAGCAATTGGGAGAAGCGATGAAATCCTCCTATGCGTGGGTTGCGCTCGGCTCTGGAATCGCAGTGGCTTTGATTGCTGCAAGCGGCATCGATCTTTTGAAAGAAGACCCACATATTACGACTGCACTCGTGTTCGGCACGATTCTCGCGGTCAGTTTATTTAATGGAATTGCTGTCGGACCCTTGATTGGAGCGGGAATTGCATATATGGTAATGAAGGTGGTGCATTTCATCACTTAATGGTTTGTCTGTCAAAATTCGTTGATATATTAAGGTTTTCGAGCGTTAGGCGTTCACAAAAATCAGAAATTTGTTTATAATTGTACTGTATGTGTTTTATCCTTCCTTAATTATACGTGTTTACATTTGTAAGCATTTTCTTTTTGATACTAAAGTGAGTGTCTGCTCGGTCTTAGCATAACATCCTGAAATTGGACAACACTTTAATGTATTGAGAGAACAGACAAAAATCATTTTTAAAGGAGAGAGAGCCATGACAGCAACGAGAGGTTTAGAAGGAATCGTAGCTACAACTTCATCGGTAAGCTCTATCATTGATGGAGTATTGACTTACCGAGGCTACAACATTGACGATCTTGCTGATTATGCAAGTTTTGAAGAGGTTGTGTATTTACTATGGTACGGCAAACTGCCTAACCAAAAGGAATTGGATGGATTCAAAGCTGAACTATCCAAGAATTTCGTATTGCCACAACAAGTATTGGATATGATTAAGAGCTTTCCGCTGGACAAGATCCATCCGATGGCAGCCGTAAGAACAGCTGTTTCTTCACTAGGTTTATATGATGAAGAAGCAGATGATATGAATGAGGAAGCGAATTCCTCAAAAGCGATCCGTCTTCAAGCAAAACTTGCGAGTATCGTTGCAGCGTTTTCACGCTTACGTGATGGCTTGGAAATCATCGAACCGAAGGAAGATCTTAGCTATGCTGCGAACTTCTTATACATGCTGAACGGTGAAGAGCCAGATGAAATCTCCGAGAAAGCATTCAACAAAGCTTTAGTGCTTCACGCAGACCATGAATTGAACGCATCTACCTTCACGGCTCGTGTATGTGTAGCGACGCTTTCTGACATCTATTCAGGTGTTACAGCAGCAATCGGTGCATTGAAGGGACCACTACACGGTGGTGCAAATGAACGTGTTATGAAAATGCTTTCTGAAATCGGTGATCCTGACAACGTCGAAGAATACTTAAAGGGTGCTCTAGAGCGTAAAGAAAAGATCATGGGCTTCGGTCACCGCGTTTATAAGGACGGAGACCCACGTGCCAAGCATTTACGTGAAATGTCCAAGCAATTGACACATATCACTGGAGAAACAAAGTGGTACGACATGTCCGTCAAATTGGATGAATTGATGACAAATGAAAAAGGGTTATTACCGAACGTAGACTTCTACTCTGCATCGGTATACCACAGCTTAGGATTGAAGCATGATCTGTTCACGCCAATCTTTGCTATGAGCCGTGTATCCGGTTGGTTGGCGCATATTCTTGAGCAGTATGAGAACAATCGCTTGATCCGCCCACGTGCCGAATACACTGGCCCTGAAAAGCAACAATATGTAGCGATTGAAAACCGATAAGGATAGAATCGTAAAGCGAACAGGAAGTGTTGGAAAGGTCTTGTGTAAACGTGCAAGACTTTCCAAAAGCACTTTCATGGGTTAACCATGTCTTTTTTGATACGATAAAAACGAAAAACATTTCGATCAGGAGGTAATGAACTTGGCAAACGGAGAACGTATTACAGTAGATAACGGTAATTTGAATGTACCTAATAACCCAATCATCCCATTCATCGAAGGTGATGGAATCGGACCTGATATTTGGGCTGCAGCATCTAAAGTATTGGAAGCAGCTGTAGAAAAAGCCTATAACGGTGAAAAAGGCATCGTATGGAAAGAAGTACTTGCTGGTCAAAAAGCGTATGACAAAACAGGTGAGTGGCTTCCAGCTGAAACGCTTGATGTCATCCGTGAGTACATACTGGCGATCAAAGGACCATTGACGACTCCAGTAGGTGGAGGAATCCGTTCATTGAACGTTGCATTGCGTCAGGAGTTGGATCTATTCACTTGCTTGCGTCCAGTACGCTACTTCACAGGTGTTCCTTCTCCACTTAAAAAGCCGGAAGACACTGACATGGTCATCTTCCGTGAAAACACAGAAGACATCTATGCTGGAATCGAATATGCAAAAGGTTCTGACGAAGTGAAGAAAGTCATCCAATTCCTTCAAGAAGAAATGGGAGCAAACAAAATTCGTTTCCCTGAAACTTCTGGTATCGGAATCAAGCCAGTTTCTGAAGAAGGTACGAAGCGTCTTGTACGTGCAGCGATCGAGTATGCACTTACAGAAGGCCGTAAGAGTGTAACACTCGTCCATAAAGGAAATATCATGAAGTTCACTGAAGGAGCTTTCAAAAACTGGGGTTACGAGGTTGCTGAAGAGGAATACGGCGACAAAGTATTCACTTGGGCAGAATATGACCGTATCGTTGAAAAAGACGGTAAGGATGCAGCGAACAAAGCACAAGCAGATGCTGAAGCAGAAGGAAAAATCATCATCAAGGATTCCATCGCAGATATCTTCCTTCAACAAATCCTTACACGTCCAGCAGAGTTCGATGTTGTTGCAACGATGAACTTGAACGGTGACTATGTATCTGATGCACTTGCTGCACAGGTTGGTGGAATCGGTATCGCACCAGGAGCGAACATCAACTATGAAACAGGTCACGCAATTTTCGAAGCGACACACGGAACTGCACCGAAGTATGCTGGTCTTGACAAAGTGAACCCTTCATCCGTCATCCTTTCTGGTGTCTTGATGCTTGAGCACATCGGATGGACTGAAGCAGCTCAGCTAGTAACGAAAGCAATGGAAAAGACGATTGCTAGCAAGGTCGTGACATATGACTTCGCTCGTCTAATGGACGGTGCAACAGAAGTGAAATGTTCCGAGTTCGGTAACGAATTGATCAAAAATATGGGCTAGGAGGTAACAGACATGGCGAACAGACGTAAAAAGATATCCGTAATCGGCGCAGGCTTTACTGGTGCGACAACTGCCTTCATAACAGGGCAGAAGGAGCTCGGAGACGTTGTATTGGTCGATATTCCTGACATGGAGGATCCGACGAAGGGAAAAGCCTTGGACATGCTCGAAGCAAGTCCGGTCCAAGGCTTCGATTCCAATATCATCGGGACATCCAATTATGAAGATACAGCTGATTCCGATGTTGTTGTCATCACCGCAGGAATTGCTCGTAAGCCTGGCATGAGCCGGGATGATCTGGTCAACACGAATGCAAAAATCATGAAGAGTGTCACACAGGAAGTCGTCAAGCATTCTCCAGAATGTACAATCATCGTACTGACAAACCCTGTCGATGCGATGACATATACAGTCTTGAAAGAATCAGGCTTTCCTAAGAATCGAGTCATCGGTCAATCAGGCATTCTTGATACAGCGCGTTTCTGTACGTTCGTCGCTCAGGAGCTCAACCTGTCTGTAAAGGATATCCGCGGATTTGTTCTGGGCGGTCATGGAGACGATATGGTGCCGCTCATCCGTTACTCTAACGCTGGCGGAATTCCGCTCGACAAATTGATCAGCAAGGAGCGTCTGGATGCAATCGTAGAACGTACCCGCAAGGGCGGCGGAGAGATTGTCGGACTTCTTGGGAACGGCAGTGCCTATTATGCACCAGCTGCTTCTCTTGTCGAAATGGTCGAGGCGATTCTGAAGGATCAGCGTCGGGTCCTTCCTTCCATTGCCTATCTTGAAGGAGAGTACGGGTATGATGGCATCTGTCTAGGTGTGCCGACAATCCTTGGAGGAAATGGGCTTGAAGAAGTCATTGAACTCGAATTGACCGAAGACGAGAAGGCTCAATTGGATAAATCTGCTGAGTCTGTTCGTAATGTCATGAATGTTTTAGCTCAATAATGGAAAAATGAAAAGGAGGAATTCGGGAAGTTTTCTCGAATTCTTTCTTTATAAATGCGAATAATGTCAGAATGTTTCAATCTATCTGGCATTTTTGTTCAAATTTTGTTGAAAACGCTTACTTCATGAGGAGGGAACCCACATGCTATTAGGAAAAAAGCGAAAGCTAGGCAGAAAAATCGATGAAATCAATGTTGGGGAAAAACTAGAAATTACTGAAACCATTGAAGATAAGGATCTTTTACTCTATCTCGGACTGACAGATGACAACAACCCTTTATTTATTCAGCATGATTATGCTTCGCTGACCCCGTTCAAGAAGCCGATTGTACCACAGATCATGTTAACTGGATTCATCACATCTGCTATAAGCAAATACTTGCCAGGTCCAGGGAGCTCCATCATAAAACAGACACTTTCTTTTCCGAAGCCTGTCTATCATTATGCGACCATCGACCTTCAATTCGAGGTTACGAATGTTGATTCGGAAGAGCACTTGGTCACCGTATCCATAAAGGGGAATGATGAAGAAGGAGACACCATTTTAGAAGGTGTACTCGAGGTTTGCCCTCCTTATACTCCTCGTTCAATTACGGCCAGAACTTTTGATAATTTTTAAGTGAATGTAAAGATTATGTAACAAAAGAGACGTTTTCGTCTTTTTTGTTTTTTTTTTAGATTTGTTGTGTGAAAATAAAATCGAATAAAAGTTCCTATTGGGGTGAAAGAGACCATGAATGAGAAAAAGATCCTAGTCATAGAAGATGAAGAGTCAATCAATACGTTGCTACAATTCAATCTTGAACAAGCTGGCTTTGAGGTCGTGACAGCGATGGATGGTGTTACAGGCTTGAAGTTAGCGAAAGAAGAAAATCCGGATCTGATCGTATTGGATCTGATGCTTCCCGAAATGGACGGCTTGGATGTTTGTAAGAACCTGAGACAATCCCAACAGTTGATTCCGATCCTTATGCTCACAGCCAAGGATGATGAATTTGATAAGGTTCTTGGATTGGAGCTAGGTGCTGATGATTACATGACGAAACCTTTCAGTCCAAGAGAAGTCGTAGCCCGGGTCAAGGCGATTTTACGTCGTAGTCAATACAACGCTTCAGCAAATCAAACGCCATCTGATTTAGAAGCGATGGTTGTCGGTGATCTTAAAGTATATCCGGAAAATTATGAAGCGTTCTTCAAAGGTGAACCGTTGGACCTCACTCCAAAGGAATTTGAATTGCTTGTTTATCTTGTTAAGAATAAAGGACGGGTCATGTCACGTGAGCAATTGCTGAATGCGATCTGGGACTATGATTTTGTAGGTGATACTCGGATAGTGGATGTTCATATCAGTCATTTGCGTGAAAAAATCGAGCAGAATACTCGTAAACCGATTTATATCAAGACAATCCGTGGATTAGGATATAAATTGGATGGTCCTCAGTAAATGAAGAATTTCCGCGGTAGAATCCTGAATTCCTTTATTATCTTTACGAGCGGAATATTCTTATTGCTCGGCATCGCAATTGCTAACCTTTCAATCGGCAGTATGGAAAGGGAACTGGATTCATCCTATAAAACGCAGCTTGATCTCGTTTCAAAGGCTGTAAAAGCAGAAAATGGAGAAGATTTGGAATCTCTTTTGAAGGGGTTTCAAAAGAGTATTGATGGAGATTTGACGTATCTGAGCGAGGATGGTTCAATTTCAGCCACAACGTTCGATACCATACCTCATAACGCGCTTGAAAATCTAATCCATCAGAGTGACCAAGTCGTAAAGCTTCAACGTGACAAGAAAGTGAATTTCGTCTTGCCGCTTTCTCCTGAACAGAAAAGCTCAGATTATCTCGTACTGACGACAGATCGTGCCGAATTTGATCGTGAGCTTAGGAACGCGTGGTTTCCAATCTTAGGTACACTGCTTCTTAGCTATTTGCTTCTGATCTATGTCACATTCCGGATGACAGGGAAGCTTGCTAAACCTGTTGATGATGCGATGCGTGTTGCGAAAGAATTGGCGCAAGGAAACTTCAGAGCCAGAAGTCATGAGTACCAATTGAGTGAAACAGGTGAGTTGAATCATTCACTAAATATTCTCGCACGTAATCTTGAACAGATCACAGAGCTCAGGGAAGCTGAACAAGAACGGATGAAAACAGTCATCGAGAATATGGACAGCGGATTATTGTTGATTGATTCCCTTGGTTATATCAACTTGGTGAATAGAAGCTTTTGTTCCATTTTCGGTGTTGAAAAGGAGATTCCGAGAGAAACGCTTTATTATGACATCATGCCGAATCAGGATGTCATCGATCTCGTCGAAGAGACGTTCCTGACAGAAGCGACAGTCAGGAAACAAATCATGATTTCAATGGGGATTGAACGAAAGCATTTTCATATCACGTGTGTACCAAATCTTGGTTACCAAGGAAAAATCAAAGGAATTGTCCTTGTATTCCATGATATAACCGAATTGAAAAATCTTGAGCAGATGCGGAAAGACTTCGTGGCGAATGTATCTCATGAACTGCGGACTCCTGTCACCTCGCTTAAAGGGTTTGCAGAAACGCTATTAGACGGTGCGATGGATAGTGAGGAGCTTAGAAGGAAATTCCTGACGATCATTTGGAAGGAAAGCGATCGACTTCAAAACCTGATCCAGGATCTATTGGATTTCACAAAGATGGAGCAATCCAATTTTAAATTGAACTGGCATAAAGTAAGTCTCACGACGATCGTTGATGAAGTGACGACGCTTCTTGAATCACGATCGAAGGAAAAAAACATCGAAATGAATATCAATCTTGACGGCGATCTTGAAATGGAAGGTGATGCAGAGCGATTGAAGCAGATTCTCATCAACCTGATTAATAACGCATTGTCCTACACTCCAGCCGGTGGCGAGGTCTTCATCACTGGACGTGATTTAGAAGATAAGGTTGAGCTTGAAGTGAAGGATACAGGCATCGGTATTTCAGAAGATGAAGTCCCAAGGATTTTTGAACGCTTCTATCGAGTCGATAAGGCGAGGAGTCGGAATTCAGGTGGAACTGGCCTTGGATTGGCGATTGTGAAGCACCTAGTGGAAGCTCACAAAGGATCAATCAAAGTCAAAAGTGAAAGGGATGTGGGTACATCATTCATCCTCTCCTTTTCAAAAAAGAAGGATATCTAGGTTTACGAGAACTTTACATCATTGACATTGATCCTTCATAAAAGGGTGATAAGCTGAAGCTGTAAAATCCTTTTCAAAGGATCCCCTAATTTGGTCGAGAGCATTTCGCTCTCGTCTTTTTTTATGCTTTTAACTAGATATGTGGATTTATCGAACGTCATTGGCTTGCCCGCCCCCTCCACTTTTCCTTTCTACATTCAAACATGATAAAATAGAGCTAATGTTTACGAGGAGGAAATCGAATGGCTAAAAATAAACTCGTATTAATTGATGGAAATAGTATTGCCTACCGTGCATTCTTTGCATTGCCGCTCTTGAACAATGATAAGGGCGTCTATACTAACGCAGTGTACGGATTTACAACCATGTTGCTTAAAGTGCTTGAAGAAGAAGCACCAAGCCACATGCTGGTTGCATTTGACGCGGGTAAGACGACGTTCCGCCACAAAACGTACGGAGAATATAAAGGCGGTCGCCAAAAAACACCACCCGAACTATCAGAACAATTCCCATTGATTCGTGAATTATTGGATGCTTTTGATATAAAGCGTTATGAGCTTGAAAACTATGAAGCGGATGACATCATCGGAACGCTGTCTAAAACAGCGGATTCGAAAGAGTGGGAAGTGAAAGTCATCACAGGAGACAAAGACTTGCTTCAACTTGTTGATGAACATGTTAAAGTCAGTCTTACGAAAAAAGGGATTACGGATGTGGATACATACGACTTGAACCTTGTAGAAGAACGGTACGGTCTAAAGCCTGAACAGATCATCGATATGAAGGGGCTTATGGGAGATAGTTCGGATAACATCCCTGGTGTTCCAGGTGTCGGTGAAAAGACAGCGATCAAGTTATTGAAAGAATTCGGCACGGTGGAAAATGTCCTTGATTCCATCGATCAAGTGTCCGGTAAGAAGCTAAAAGAAAAGCTTGAGGATCATAAAGATCAGGCAGAAATGAGTAAAAAGCTTGCAACGATTGAAGTTGAGGCTCCAATTGAGATTGAATTGGAAAGCTGTACGTATACAAATGAAATCTCAGCCAAGGTCATCGAGTTATTCAAGGAATTAGGATTCAATTCCTTGCTGGACAGAGTGGACAGTGAAGCGGCAGAAGAAGCGGAAGCTCCTACTGAAGACATTGATTATGAAATTCTAAATGAAGTGAACGATGCCGACTTTGGCGATGAAGCAGCTGTTGTCGTCGAATGTCTGGAAGAGAATTATCATAATGGTGAAATTCTCGGAATCGGAATCGTTTCAGATAAAGGCAATTTCTTTGTCCCGACAGAGGTTGCATTGGAATCTGATGCACTCAAAAAATGGCTCGAAGATGATTCAATCGTCAAGTATTTACCTGATGCAAAACAAGCAACGGTATCTCTGGCCTGGAAAGGAATCAAGCTGAACGGTGTGAAATTTGACGCACTTATTGCAAGCTACTTGCTTAATCCATCAGATTCGTCCCACGATATCGCCTCCATTGCCACACGTCTCGGGGTGAAAGGGGTTTCCAGTAACGAAGCGGTGTACGGTAAAGGTGCAAAACAGAAGGTTCCTGAGCAAGAAGTGCTGAGTGAACATATTGTCCGGAAAGCTTTTGTATTACGTGAGGTTGTTCCAACATTGAAGGAAAGTCTCAAAAAGAATGAGCTTGAGATGCTTTTCTACGAACTTGAAATGCCGTTATCAATCGTGTTGGGCGAGATGGAACAGCAAGGCGTCCAGGTGGATGTGGAGCGTTTAGAACAGATGGGGAAAGATCTGAACGAACAGCTCAAAGATATTGAAAGCAAGATTTTCGAGCTTGCTGGAACTGAATTCAATATCAATTCACCAAAACAATTAGGTGAAGTGTTGTTTGAGAAGCTACAGCTGCCGGTCATCAAGAAAACGAAAACAGGATACTCGACGTCGGCGGACGTGCTTGAAAAGCTGAAGGATAAGCATGAAATCATTGAAGAAATCCTTTATTACCGCCAATTAGGTAAGCTGAATTCCACTTATGTAGAAGGACTATTGAAGGTCGTCCATCGGGATACGGAAAAAATCCATACCAGGTTCAATCAAGCTCTAGCACAAACTGGTCGTTTGAGTTCAATCGATCCGAACCTGCAAAACATTCCAATTCGATTGGAAGCAGGACGAAAGATCCGTCAGGCATTCATTCCGTCAGAAAATGATTGGGTCATCTTTGCAGCGGACTATTCACAAATCGAGCTTCGTGTCCTTGCACATATTGCGCAGGACGACAAAATGATGGAAGCGTTCAACGAAGAACAAGATGTACACACAAAAACCGCAATGGATGTCTTCCATGTCGAAAAAGACGAAGTGACAGCAGATATGCGTAGACAAGCGAAGGCTGTCAATTTCGGAATTGTCTATGGAATCAGTGATTACGGGCTCTCGCAAAGTCTTGGCATCACTAGAAAAGAAGCAGGAGAATTTATCGAGCGTTATTTGGAGAGCTTCCCAGGTGTAAAACAGTATATGGAAGATATCGTTCAGCAAGCGAAACGGGAAGGGTATGTCACGACGATGCTGAACCGCCGTCGATATTTACCTGAGATCACAAGCCGTAATTTTAACTTAAGAAGCTTTGCAGAACGTACAGCAATGAACACGCCGATACAGGGGTCTGCAGCTGATATCATCAAAAAAGCGATGGTAGAAATGGATAAGCGTTTGAAGAAGGAAAAGCTGCAAACGAGAATGTTGCTTCAAGTACATGATGAATTGATATTTGAAGCGCCAAAGGATGAAATCAAGAAGCTTGAAGAAATCGTACCTGAAGTCATGGAGAATGCAATCCAGTTAGATGTTCCATTGAAAGTGGATTATTCATATGGTGACACATGGTATGATGCCAAGTAATGGCTCTGTTCGGGCCGAATGGATGAAGGAGAAGTTGGAATGCCGGAATTACCAGAAGTAGAAACTGTAAGAAGAACACTTGAGAATCTCGTGCTTGGGAAAACGATAAATGAGGTAACCGTCAGATGGCCTAAAATCGTCAAACATCCTGATGACCTGCAAGAATTCAATGCTCTTCTTTCTGGTCAGACGATTCATTCGATCGGTCGACGCGGAAAGTTCCTCAAAATCATCCTTGACGATGTCGTCCTTGTTTCCCATCTAAGGATGGAAGGCCGATATGTCTATGTTGAGGGAGAAGAAGAGCCCGATAAACATACCCATGTCATCTTCCGATTTACCGATGGATCAGAACTATGGTATCGGGACGTCAGGAAGTTCGGCACAATGCATGTATATAAGATCGGTGAAGAAGAAGCGAATAAACCGCTTGTCCAGCTGGGACCAGAACCGTTGGACGAAACATTCAATCCGGATGAGTTATATGAGAAGCTTCAAAGGACGTCTCGGAAAATAAAACCGGCCTTATTAGATCAGGCAGTCTTGGTAGGGTTAGGAAACATCTATGTTGATGAAGCATTGTTCCGTGTAGGCTTACACCCGGAAACGGTCGCCCATAAACTAAGTAAACAACAAGTCATGAAGCTGCACAAAGCAATCGTGGAAACGTTGCAGGAAGCGGTAGATCAAGGAGGCAGTACCATTCGATCCTATGTCAATTCCCAAGGAGACATGGGTATGTTCCAGCAAAAGCTCGCTGTCTACGCCCGTAAAGGAGAGCCATGTGTGAATTGTGGGAAAGAAATCGAACGGATTGTCGTCGGAGGCAGAGGAACGCACATCTGCCCAAACTGTCAGAAATGAAATTTTTCTAAGGAACGATTTTCTGTCCTTCATTTTTCTTAGCATGGACGACACAAATTCAATGAATTCGGCGTACGTCGGATGGGCCCCAGCCATATACTATCCTAGTGTCAGAACGAGGAGGATGTATAGAAGTGACAGGATGGGTGGCCCTCATGACACTGACGATCGCTGTCAGTATGGACAGTTTCGGCGTCGGTGTAACGTATGGTGTACGTCGGATGAAAATTACCTTCTTCTCAATCTTGTTGATTGCAATCTGTTCTGCGATGATGCTGCTTGCAGCCATGAACCTTGGCTCCATCATCAGTACATTTTTATCTCCAAGTATCGCGGAAAAGATAGGCGGCGTATTATTAATCAGCCTTGGATTCTATGTTCTTTGGCAATTTTTCAAGAAGAATGATGAGAGACCTGATAAGAAAACAGAATCAGATTCCACCTACATCTGGAATATGGAAATCCGTTCACTCGGAATTGTCATCCAAATCTTGAGGACTCCGGATGCGGCGGATATCGACCGGTCTGGAACCATAGCTGGATTGGAGGCATTACTTCTTGGGCTTGCTCTTTCTTTGGATTCCTTTGCGGCAGGTCTCGGTGCTTCCTTGCTCGGTTTTCCGCATCTGCAGACAGCGTTGTTCGTTTCGACAATGAGTGCTTTTTTTCTTGTGTCGGGAATGAAAGTAGGCAAAGTATTATCGAATTTACCAACGATGCGGCTGTTCAGTTTTTTACCAGGAATCATGTTGATTGTATTAGGTTTTTTCAAATTGTGAGGTGTTACGTTTGATTGTAGGTTTGACTGGTGGAATCGCGAGTGGGAAGAGTACGATATCAGAAATGATAAAAATGTTTGAAATACCTGTAGTTGATGCAGATCAAATCGCCCGGCAGGTCGTCATGCCGGGTGAAAAAGCTTATGAAGAAATCGTCGCAGCTTTTGGTGAAAACATCGTAACGGATGACGGTACCATTGATCGCAAAAAGCTGGGAGCAATCATTTTCAATGATGATCAAAAGCGGAAGACATTGAACGGTATTGTCCATCCAGCAGTCCGAAAAGAGATGCTGAATCAAAAAACGGAATTATTAAAGGAACACAAGGATATTATCCTGGATATTCCATTGCTTTTTGAAAGCAAATTGACACATATGGTTGAGAAGACATTACTTGTTTATGTCCACCCTAAAACCCAGTTAGAGCGCTTGATGGCTCGTGATCAGTCCACAAAAGAAGAAGCACAATCCCGTATACAATCCCAAATCCCACTTGATAAGAAACGTGATTGGGCTGACGAGATCATTGATAATAATGGGACTGTTGAGGAGAGCAGACAACAATTGATACATATCTTCACCAAATGGCAGATCCTCAACTGAAAAAGTTACAGTATGATGAACAAAAAGGCCGGGCACCGGCCTCTTTTTTTTATTTTTATTAAATTTAGTGTTCCCTTTGACATACAATATGTTATACTAATTTTAGATTTTTAGAAAAAAGTATAGCACTTTATTGTGGAGGGATTTCAACATGAAAGCTAGAGTAGCAATTAATGGATTTGGACGCATTGGAAGAATGGTCTTCCGTAAAGCGATGAAAAATGATCAATTAGATGTTGTTGCGATAAATGCAAGTTATCCTGCAGAAACACTCGCTCATATGGTTAAATACGATAGCATTCATGGGACTTATGATCTTGAAGTCGATTCAAAGGAAAATGCTTTACTTATTGATGGTAAAGAGATCAAATTGCTTAGCAACCGTGATCCGAAACAGCTTCCTTGGAAGGATATGAATGTCGATATCGTCATCGAAGCAACAGGAAAGTTCACTTCAAAAGAAACTGCCGGTTACCATCTTGAAGCAGGTGCGAAAAAGGTCATCATCACTGCACCTGGTAAAAATGAAGATATCACAATTGTCATGGGCGTAAATGATGACGCTTACAATGCAGAGGAACACCATATTATCTCCAACGCATCTTGTACGACGAACTGCCTGGCGCCTGTCGTAAAGGTGTTGGATGATCAGTTTGGAATTGAAAACGGTGTCATGACGACTGTCCATGCCTATACAAATGATCAGAAGAACATTGATAATCCACATAAAGACTTGAGAAGAGCACGTGCATGCGGCCAATCCATCATCCCGACTTCCACTGGTGCTGCTAAAGCGATCGCTAAAGTCATGCCTCAATTGGACGGTAAGCTTCATGGTATGGCATTACGTGTGCCGACACCGAATGTTTCACTCGTCGACCTTGTTGTAGATTTGAAAGTGGACGTTTCTGTTGAACGTGTCAATGAAGCACTTGAGAGCGCATCCCAAGGTTCGTTGCAAGGCATCCTCGGTTACTGTGAAGAACCACTTGTATCCATTGATTTCAATGGAAATGAAAACTCTTCCATCATTGATGCAATGTCAACGATGGTAATTGAAGATCGAAAAGTGAAAGTATTGGCATGGTACGACAATGAGTGGGGTTATTCCTGCCGAGTTGTTGACTTAGCTGAGAAGGTAGCTGAGCATTTGATGACGGATTCTACGAACAAAAGCGTGTTAGGTACCGCTTGAAATAAACGTAAAAGTGAAGAAGATTGACTCTCCATCGGAGTCAATCTTAAGACTGTCGAGTCAATCTCGGCAGTTTTTTTATTAGGATGATTATTCGCACCGCAAAAACACTGAATCGACGATATTGCACCCCGAAAGCGGCCCATTCGCACCCCGAAAACGCTGAATCGACGATATTGCACCCCGAAAGCGGCTCATTCGCACCGCAAAAACAATGAATCGACGATATTGCACCCCGAAAGCGGCCCATTCGCACCCCAAAAACACTGAATCGACGATATTGCACCCCTAAAGCGGCTCATTCGCACCCTGAAAACGCTGAATCGACGATATTGCACCCCGAAAGCGGCTCATTCGTACCCCAAAAAGGCTGAATCGACGATATCGCACCCTGATAAAACGGAAAAGAGGCTGACGGCTACAGCCTCAAAATTTGATTCCCGTCGATTATTTTTGTGAAGATAGGAAAATTGAACCTATTTCTGCTAGGTGGATCGGGCGGGGTGTTTGGATTGATCTTGCGACACTGGACCTGGAAATAATCTTCTAAGCTAGTGCTGTCATTATTTAGGCGGAAAAATGTGTTCATTGTTCATGTTTTTATTGGTAATTCTAGTGGAAGTGTACATATATATGGAGGTGAATATATAAAAAAATACATCTTGCAAAAAAGTAAGAAAAGAAGTATACTGTTCATCGTGAACTTCAAGTTATAAGCAAATACAGGAACTGGATACTACTTAAAGGGTTAGGACCTCTCTGGACTAACTTTCCCCCGTGGTAATTTTCCATTTCCGCATGCTTTTGAAGGCATGATTATTAAACAAAGGGGGACTATGCAAATGGATACAATGGGACGTCATGTGATTTCTGAATTATGGGGATGTGACACGGAGAAGTTGAACAATATGCAATATATTGAACAACTTTTTGTAGAAGCTGCTCTAAAGTCAGGTGCTGAGATCAGAGAAGTTGCTTTTCATAAATTTGCACCACATGGAGTGAGCGGTGTCGTCATCATTTCTGAATCACACTTGACCATACACAGTTTTCCAGAGCATGGTTATGCTAGTATTGATGTTTATACGTGTGGCGATCTAGATCCGAATGTAGCTGCAAATTACATTGCAGAAGCGCTTGGAGCAACATCTAAAGAAAATTTCGAACTCCCAAGAGGGATGGGTCCAGTGAAGGTTGGACAAAAGAAAGTTTCTGCTTACTAAATTAAACAAACAAACACAACAGGGTGTGCCTATGCACACCCTTTTTTCAATAGTTTGTGATTGACGGAAAAGAACTTGTCACAGCAGACCCTTTCTACTATCATTAAAGAGTAAAGATATCAATAAAATTTCGTTAAAACGATTCATTCATACATGATAAAGAGTCGTTCATCGATGTGGGGTTGGTTAAATGCGTTGTCCAAACTGTCAAAATAACGGTACAAGGGTGTTAGATTCCCGACCTGTTCATAGTGGTCGATCAATTCGTCGTCGTAGAGAATGTGAAGCTTGTAACTACAGGTTCACGACCTTTGAAACAGTAGAGGAGATTCCGCTTGTTGTCGTCAAAAAAGAGGGCACTCGCGAAGAATTCAACCGTGATAAGATCCTTAGAGGACTGATTAAAGCATGTGAAAAACGCCCCGTTCCTTTTGAGAGACTGGAAGAAGTAGTGAATTCTGTAGAGAAGGATCTACGAAATGACGGTGTTTCTGAGATACTGAGCAAGGATATCGGTGAACGTGTTATGGATCATCTTGCAAAGATAGATGAAGTTGCCTACGTTCGTTTCGCATCTGTTTATAGACAATTCAAGGACATCAACGTTTTTATCGATGAATTGAAGGAACTTTTAAAACGAGAGAACCAGTAAAGCGGGTTGACCTATGACAAGCTGTCAGGCACCTCCCAACACCTATAAGGATACACATTTCTAATAATTTGTTGGTGATAAAGGGGCTTCCGACGCAAGTGGGTCACCCCTTTTTTCTCTAGTAGCGAGTACTGGTTCAATCAATAAAGTCAATTTTTGAGATAGATTAGGTGAAGAAAATATGACGAATCACTGGAAAGAGATTCTTCCTGTCGATCGATATTCTGTTTTCTGTAGGGGACGGATTCGCTCAGAGGACATGAATGTCGTGACACTTTTGTATCAACCATTAATTGGTGCGAAAGCCTATAGTTTGTATATGACCTTGATGGAAGAATTAGGTTCGAATGAATCTTCTCATCATAGCTTGATGAATTATACACAAATGAATTTACAGCAGATTTTTGAAGAACGGAAGAAGCTTGAAGCAATCGGACTGATGAAAACCTATCAGAAGACATCAGATGATGATCGGGTATTTTTATATGAATTGTTGCCTGTCATGTCACCGGAAGAATTTTTCAAGGATGACATCAGTGTTTACCTTTATGGTCGTCTCGGTAAGGACCGATATCTCGAGGTCAAGAGACGATTGTGTATGAAGCCGGTAGACACACGTGATTATCATGAGATTACGGCAAGCTTTAATGAAGTCTTCCACTCCTTACATCAGTCGGAGATGCGAGCGGGTCTCCATCCAGAAGTCCACCAATCCGATTCAACAGGAAGTGAATCAGAAAAGATAGCAACCAGCCGATCTCCACAATTCACGGAAGAGGATTTTGATTTTGACTTGCTCGTACGTAATTTAAGCAGCTTCATTATACCGTCGGAAGTTATAACAAGTGAAATCAAGGATGCGATTTATCGACTAGCATTCATTTACGAGATTTCGCCATTGGATATGAGCAGTATTATTCAACAAGCTTATTTTAGAGATGACGTTTTGACAGTCAAATCACTCAGAAATGAAGTGCAAAGGTGGTACAAGATCGAAAAGCCTGGTCAACTGCCTACACTGAGTGTGAGAAAGCAAGAGGACTCCCCTGCTCCGGCAAATACACAATCTCCACAGACACCGGAAGAAATGATGGTTCATACATTTGAAACGATCTCACCTAAAGCGTTACTGGAACGACATAGTGAGGGTGGCCGAGCAGCAAGTGCAGATCTTAAATTGATTGATACGATCATGTTCGATCAAAATCTGCCTGCCGGGGTTGTCAATGTGTTGATTGATTATGTCCTTAATACGAACGACATGAAGTTGATTCATAGTCATGTCGAAAAAATTGCAAGCCAATGGAAGCGTAAGAAAATAAAAACGGTCAAAGACGCTATGGCCCTGGCAAAGGCTGAGCATCAGAAATATCAGGCGTACAAAAATCAGAAATCGAATTTCAACCCGAAATATTCAAAATATCAACGGAATGAAGTACGAAGAGATAAATTGCCGAAGTGGATGAAAGATGATCATAATCATCAACCAAAGGAAAAGAAGAACCAACAATCTGTTTCAGAAATGGATGAAAAGTGGTTGGAAGACTATTTGAAAGAATTATAGGAGGTGTCAAGATTGAAATCATTATCAGAAACGATGCAAGGTTTCTCTGAAAAATCGAAGGTTCAAAAACAGTTGATGGCGGTTAAAAGTAAAGTCTTGGCACATCCTGAATGGCAAGCCTTCCACAAAGCTCATCCAGAGATCACGAATGAAATGATTAATCGTAGCTTGCCGAGAATACTGGAGTTCCTTGAAGGGACGAAACGGTGTGAAGGATGCAAGGATCTGAAGCACTGTCAAAATATGATCAAAGGGTATGAGCCGGAATTATTCATCAATGGTCAAATCATCGACATCACCTATAACCGGTGTCAGAACAAAAGAGCGCAAGACGAAATGGAAAAGCTGCAATCCTTAATAAAAAGTTATTTCATCCCGAAGGATATCCTTTCTGCAACCTTTGACCAATTCGATCGGAAAGATCAGGAAAGATACCTTGCGACTCGTAAAGCGGCAGAATTCGTGAAATCAGTCATCGACCCTGAAGACAATCCGAAAGGGCTGTATGTTCATGGAAGCTTCGGAGTTGGGAAAACATTCTTAATGGGCGCAATCGCCAACGCTCTTGCTAAGAAAAAAATCCAAACGATGCTTGTGTACACACCTGACTTCTTCAGAGAAATGAAAACGTCCATCGGAGATCAGACGGTCGATGAAAAGTTGAACGTGATAAAAAATGCCCCTGTGCTTGTATTGGACGATATCGGAGCAGAATCGATGTCGAGCTGGGTGAGAGATGAAGTGCTCGGCTCCATCCTACAATATCGTATGATGGAAAAGCTCCCGACTTGTTATACCTCCAATTATGATTACGAAGAATTGGAGGATCATTTGGCATATTCCCAAAAGGCGGGGATTGAGCAGATGAAAGCAAAACGGATCATGGAACGCATCAAGCATTTCACAACTGAAATCAAGCTTGGTGGAGAAAACAGAAGAAGCAATGCTTAGAGACTGATGAACATCAGTCTCTTTTTTTTATACAGGTCAGGTGATGTATCGAATATGCTGCATGAGGATCATTGAGCTCCTCTAGGCATGTGGAAATGTTCCTGAATGAATAATCTTCCAATTTGTTCATATATTGTAGCAATGAATATGGACAAGGAGGATAAAGGTTGGTTACGATCCATTTCCTAGATGAAAAAGAAGGACATTACCTGTATAAACGTGTAGCCAAATTACTTAGCAACCACAAAAAATCCAACCGGTCTACCCCCGTCAAGATCCATTTTACAGACGATCTTGCCCTGACGATTGATTTTGATTCCCGGGATCCGGTTTGTGACATGCTAAAACCGACGTTATTGAACTTTTTCGCCGAGCATATCATACGGACAAGAGAGGACAGCTGGATTATCCGTATATTAGAGCACACCTATTATTTTCAGGATAAAGAAGAACAATCACAGATCCTGCCGATTGTCCGTTGCTTGTTAGATGGGCATGGAGATGACATTCCCGCAGTGAGGGAATTGCCACGGAGAGAGGATGTCATTGTGGAAGCGTTGGAAGTGCTCTTCGATTGTGACATGGTGTTTTCTTATGAATCCTTCTTGCAATTTCGATTGAAGTCATACCGGGAACTCCTTCAAACCTATATTGAATGCGCCATTGATGAATTCAAACTGGAGCAGGAATACCAGGAGTACATTCATCAATTGAGACAATATGTCAAAACCCGGGTCTCTCTGTTCTCTATCGTTTATCTCAAGCATGAGCCTGACAGGTTCAGGGTATACAACGAGCATGATTATGAGTTGAAGCAAGAAGACATCAACAGTTTGATGCTGGATGAACAGAAACGATTTGAAGATTTTGCTGGGCCGGATGTTTTGAAACTGTTGATTGAAATCGCCCCTTCGAAAATTTATCTCTTCACAGATGAAACAGATGCCACCTTGCACCAAGCGATTCAAAATATTTTTCAGGAACGGGTCAAGTTTTTTCCTTGTAGTAAGTTTGAGGATCGCCAGCAAAAACTTTAATGTGTCTGAATAAAGGCTTGATTTTCTTTGGTGAAGTGAATATAATACTACATAACAATAAGCTACATTACCAAAGTATCGATGAGGACATGAGCCTTTTTACAGACTGGTTACCAGAGAGGAGAGCCTTAGCTGAAAGCTCTTCACCATGTCAGAAGGACTTACCACCTCTGAACTTCAACGGGGAATTTTGAAGTATCCGTTGACGGCGAATGACCGTTAAACATTCCAAGTGCTGATTCGTATTTTTCACATACGATCGGAACGAGGGTGGAACCGCGAGTACAACACTCGTCCCTTTCTTAGGGACGGGTGTTTTTTATTTCTTTCGGTTGCTAGCCGCATAGAGAAATGGAATCCGTAGTGGTAGTGATTACGTAAATTGTAGGAGTGAGAACCATGTCTAAAGTAAACATTACGTTTCCAGACGGAGCTGTAAAAGAATTTGATAAAGGCGTAACAACAGAAGATATTGCGGCGTCAATCAGCCCCGGTTTGAAAAAGAAGGCAATTGCCGGAAAGCTTGACGATCAATTGCTCGATTTACGTCAACCGATTGAGCGTGACGGTGCAATTACGATCATCATGCCGGACTCTGAGGAAGGTCTTGAAATCATCCGTCACAGTACAGCTCACTTGATGGCTCAAGCAATCAAGCGTGTATTTAAAGATGAAAAGATCCAGCTCGGTGTTGGGCCTGTCATTGAGAATGGATTCTACTATGACATCGATATGGAGTATCGTCTGACTGAAGAAGATTTTCCGAAAATCGAAAAAGAAATGAAGAAAATTGTAGATGAAAATCTCGAGATTACACGTGAAGAGGTCAGCCGTGAAGAAGCGATCCGCCGTTACAAAGAAATGGGCGATGAGCTGAAGGTGGAACTCGTTGAAGCCATTCCAGAAGGAGAGCCGATTACGTTCTATCACCAGGGAGAGTTTTTCGACCTTTGCCGTGGTGTACACGTTCCTCAAACAAGCAAGTTGAAAGTGTTCAAACTGATGAACATTTCAGGCGCTTACTGGCGAGGCGACAGCGATAATCAAATGCTGCAACGTGTTTACGGTACTGCGTTCAATAAGAAATCCGAGCTAGAAGAGCACCTTCATTTCTTGGAAGAGGCGAAAGAGCGTGACCACCGTAAACTTGGAAAGGAACTCGAGATCTTCACGATTTCACAAAAAGTCGGGCAAGGCTTGCCGATCTGGCTGCCGAAAGGTGCTACGATCCGCCGTGTCATCGAGCGTTATATCGTTGATACAGAAGTGAAGCTCGGTTATGATCACGTATACACGCCGCACCTTGGTAGCGTTGAGCTCTATAAGACATCTGGACACTGGGACCATTACCAGGAGGACATGTATCCAGCGATCGAGATGGAAAATGAACAGCTCGTGCTCCGTCCGATGAACTGTCCGCACCATATGATGATTTATAAGAATGCAATGCACAGCTACCGTGATCTTCCGGTTCGTATCGCTGAACTGGGTACGATGCACCGTCATGAAATGTCAGGAGCTCTTGCTGGTTTACAACGTGTCCGTTCCATGACGTTGAATGATGCGCACATTTTCGTCCGTCCAGATCAGTTGAAGGAAGAGTTCATCCGTGTCGTTCAATTGGTTCAGAAAGTATACAAAGACTTCGGAATTAACGATTACAAGTTTCGTCTTTCCTACCGTGATCCAGCGGATAAAGAAAAGTACGTCGACAACGATGAAATGTGGGAAAGAGCTCAAGCGTTGTTGAAGGAAACGATGGAAGATATGAATTTGAACTATGTGGAAGCAGAAGGCGAAGCAGCTTTCTATGGTCCGAAGCTGGACGTTCAGGTAAAAACAGCTCTCGGAAAGGAAGAAACACTTTCCACTGTACAGCTTGACTTCCACTTGCCGGAACGCTTCGACCTTACGTATAAAGGCAGCGATGGTCAGGACCACCGCCCAGTCGTCATCCACCGTGGCGTCGTGTCAACGATGGAACGTTTTGTCGCATTCTTGATTGAAGAGTACAAAGGTGCACTGCCGACCTGGTTAGCGCCAGTCCAAGCGAAAATCATCCCGGTTTCTTCAGTTCATATGGATTATGCGTACAAAGTGAATGAAGAGCTGAAGGCGAGCGGCATCCGTGTTGAAGTCGATTCTCGTGAAGAGAAGATCGGATACAAGATCCGTGAAGCACAAATGAAGAAAATCCCTTACATGCTCATCGTCGGAGACCAGGAAATCGAATCGAATGCTGTAAACGTTCGAAAGTACGGTGAACAGGATTCAGAAACGGTACCATTTGAAAGCTTCAAGGAGAAATTGCTCGCTGAAATTGAACATAGCTAATTGATTGTAGGAAGAGACGATCTAAGTGGGTCGTCTCTTTTTTTGTTGTAAAAAGGTGCCAAATGAAATCTTGAAAAAATTCTCTTGAAATTCATCGGAAGATAAGATATGCTATAAAGGTTGAATAAAGCACAGGTCAAGAACTTGACAGGTGCGTAGCGTCGATGATATGATTCTAATGTGATAATAATCGAATATTCTTGTAAAAGCAGAAGCACCCGCTTCTCACCTGATTGGCGCATGAATGTGCAGCTGACAGGTACGATGAACGAGATCTCATTGTAAGATCGATATTTCAGTGTGGGTGTGGTATGCGCCGACGCTTTTTCTATTTTGTTTTAAAAATAGATTTGCATGTTTTACAAGAACATATTAGGTTGTAAAAATCGATGGAGGTGGCTCATTATTAGTAAGGACATGATGGTCAACGATGGCATTCGCGCTCGCGAAGTTCGCCTGATTGGCGCCAATGGAGATCAAATTGGCGTAAAAACTCGTCAAGAAGCACTTGAGATTGCTCAGAACGCAAACCTGGATCTTGTTCTTGTTGCCCCTAACGCAAAACCACCGGTATGCCGAATCATGGACTACGGGAAGTACCGTTACGAGCAACAGAAAAAAGAAAAAGAAGCGCGTAAGAATCAAAAAACGATTACGACGAAAGAAGTTCGTCTTAGTCCGAATATTGAAGAACATGATTTCAATACAAAGCTTCGTAACGCGAGAAAGTTCCTTGACAAAGGGAACAAAGTGAAAGCGTCCATCCGTTTCCGAGGTCGTGCGATCACTCACTCCGAGCTTGGACGTGAAGTGCTCATGCGAATGGCAAAAGAATGTGAGGATCTTGGAACAATTGAATCCAAGCCGAAAATGGAAGGTCGCAGTATGTTTCTAATCCTCGCTCCAATCAACGAAAAGTAATTAAAGGAGGAACTCTACTATGCCTAAAATGAAATCTCATAAAGGGACTGCTAAGCGATTCAAGAAAACTGGAACTGGGAAGTTGAAGCGTGCACACGCATTCACAAGCCACATGTTCCGTAACAAGTCTCAAAAGCAAAAGCGTAAGCTTCGTAAGTCTGCTCTTGTATCTAAAGGTGACTACAAGCGCATCAAAGACATGATCTAAATCGGAAGTCAAAAGTCATTTTCGACTTTTGAACTCGTTCGAACTTATAACATTTACTGAAAATTCTAGGAGGGATTACCATGCCAAGAGTAAAAGGTGGCTATGTAACACGTCGTCGTCGTAAGCGCGTATTAAAACTAGCAAAAGGTTATTTTGGTGCTAAACATAAATTATTTAAAGTTGCACAACAACAGGTCTTCAAATCACTACGCTATGCGTACCGTGACCGTCGTCAAAAAAAGCGCGATTTCCGTAAACTATGGATCACTCGTATCAACGCTGCAGCTCGTATGAACGGAATTTCTTACAGCCGCATGATGCACGGATTGAAGCAAGCTGGAATTGACGTTAACCGTAAAATGCTAGCTGAACTAGCTGTAAACGACGAAAAAGCGTTTGCTGAACTAGCATCTAAAGCAAAAGAAAGCCTTAAGGCGTAACGATTGAATGAGGGGATTGACTTACAGTAGTCAATCCTCTTTTTTACATACTGAGTTAGGTTTATGGTGGTAAAAGAGAGTTAAACGCCACTATGAAAAGGGAAACGAACGATGATTGTCCCTCCATGAGGTAACGAAAACGCTGGAATTCCGAGTTCATGCACTCATGTCAGGTCCATGCGTCCCTGAAAAAGGGAATCGGCTAAATGAAGGACGCAAGGAGCGTTCATGAGTCCCCGAAAATAGGAAATTGACTAAATGGAGGACGCTAGTTACGGTTATCTGTCCTCAAAACAACAAAGTCCCAAAATGAAGGACAGAAAAGTGCTCTTTCTATCCCTGAGAACGCTGAAAACCCAAAATGGGGGACAGAATTCAGCATAGGGTAGGGCATACAAACAGGGCTAACGGATTGAATGGAGTTGATTGGATGGGTGATACGATTACAACTTGTGAGCTTTGCGGAAGACAAAATGTGAAAACGACTGAACATCACCTGGTTCCTCGTGAATATGGCGGGACTTTCGGTGAAACGGCCCAGCTTTGCATTCCTTGTCACAAGCAGGTGCATGCGCTTTTTACCAATCAAGAGCTTGCAACCCTTTATCCTGATTTGAAATCGCTCAGAGCGAACGAAAAAATACATAAATACGTCAAGTGGATTCGTAAACAACCATCCACCGCCATTCCACTTACCCGTAAATCCAACGAAAAGAAAAGGAAAGGCAAAAGATGATACTACCCATCGTACTTGCACTAATTAATTTATATGGATTCGTTATCATGTATATCGACAAAAGAAAGGCGAGGCAACAGCAGTGGCGAATTTCAGAAGGGCACCTCTGGCTCGTCGTTATCATAGGCGGAGCAGTCGGGATCCTTCTCGGTATGCGCACGTTCCGCCACAAGACGAAACATGCCACTTTTAAATATGGCGTACCTGCTATCATCGCTTTACAAGCCATCGTTTATTTCTATTGGTACGTCTAATCGCTAAAGCTCCCTCATACTATTGTAAATGGGGGGATGTAGATGGAACAGCATGCGATGCAATTCATCCACTGGCTTGGCGCAAGCGGTGCATTAGCCCCGATCCTATTTATATTCCTGCACATACTCCGGCAATTTCTGTTCATACCAGTAGGCTTCATATGTATTTTAGGTGGGGTTGCGTTTGGTGTTATTTTCGGTACGATCTACTCGTTGATTGGCATCACACTTGTCAGCCTGTATTTCTATGCATTAGTGAAGTCGTTGCCCAAATCGTACAGCAGGTTTATGAAGTTGAAGGAAAAGTGGTTCGGTAAACGCTCCACTTTATCATTCGGGCAAATCACGATTTTACGACTTGTGCCTTTTCTCCATTTTCATCTCATATCACTATGCTTGATTGAAATCACCCGCAATTTTAAAGAATATACGAAAGCTTCAGTCTTCACCAATGTCCCACTTGCGATTGTGTATACCTCACTGGGAAGCTGGCTCAACCAACTGACACTCCAGTGGATGTTATCACTCCTTTTCATTCTCGCAGTATTATTCTACATGTTCAGACGGAAAGAATGGGTATACAAATGGCAGGAGTTTTTTGCCGAAGCTCGGTAATAAAGACGGAAATGACTTCCGTCTTTTTCTTTTTGTTTTAAAACGACAAGCAATCATTGATATACTCTTAACAGCAAGATAAGAAAGGGGAATCAGCATGAATTTGAAGTTGCAATCCTTATTTGATATGCAAAATGAACTTGATCGAAGAATTGAAAGAGATCGAGGTCTGGAAAACGAGGACCTTGTTGATAAAAAAATCTTAGCCCTTCAAGTAGAGCTCGGTGAACTCGCAAATGAAACGCGATGCTTCAAGTTCTGGAGCTCTAAAGCACCTTCAGAAAAAAGTGTTATTTTGGAAGAATTCGTGGACGGTCTGCATTTCCTTCTTTCATTAGGTATTATCCTTCCGTATGATGTACCACAACAAATGCAAGTACCAGAACTCGTGGAAGAGAATCTCGTCAATGCCTTCCTGAAAGTATATGAGGACCTCACAATCCTTAAAAACAATCGAGATGACGTCAATAATTACGTCACGTTAATGGAAGACTATTTGATGATCGGGCGTTTATTAGGATTTACCTCAGAGGAGATCAATGAAGCGTATTTATCGAAAAATCAGGTGAACCATACGCGTCAGGATCAGGGGTATTAATTCATAATGTAGAGACATCAGGAGGATTTCATGAACAAATTAGACGAGACACTTACCATGCTGAAAGAATTGACCGATGCGAAAGGAATTCCTGGCGATGAGGCGGAACCGCGTGAGGTGATGCGGAAATACATAGAACCGTACGCGGATGACGTTTATTGCGACAATCTTGGAAGCTTGATTGCCAAGAAACAAGGAGCAAAGAACGGCCCATGCATTATGATGGCTGGACACCTTGATGAAGTCGGATTCATGGTCACAAGGATTGATGATAAAGGATTCCTGCGCTTTCAAACGGTAGGAGGCTGGTGGGGTCAAGTCATGCTCGCACAGCGGGTCACCATTAAAACGAAGAAAGGTGATGTCGTCGGAGTCATCGGTTCAAAACCGCCTCATATCCTTTCACCTGAAGCAAGGAAGAAGCCGATGCCGATCAAGGAAATGTACATCGATATCGGTGCAGCGGATAAAGATAATGCAATGGATATTGGGGTGAGACCGGGAGATTCCGTCATTCCGTATTTTGAATTTACTGTAATGAGTAACCCGAAAATGCTGATGGCCAAAGCATTTGATAACCGGATTGGGTGTGCCATTGTTGTTGATACATTCAAGCATTTGAAGAAAATCAAACATCCGAATACGGTCTATGGTGTCGGAACTGTTCAAGAGGAAGTCGGTTTAAGAGGGGCAAAAACGGCAGCTAACCTCATCAACCCTGACATTGCGTTCGCGATCGATACGGGTATACCAGGGGATACTCCGGGTGTGACGGATCGTGATGCGTTATCAGTTTTAGGTGAAGGACCGCAAATCATCATCTATGATGCACGGACGATTGCCCACCGAGGATTGAGGGATTATGTTCTGGAAACGGCTGAGAAGAACAATATCCCTTATCAAATCGATACGACCGCTGGAGGAGGAACGGATGCTGGTAACATCCATATCAGTCATGACGGTGTACCAGCTGTGTCGATCACGATTGCGACACGCTATCTTCATACACATGCTTCGATCATTCATCGCGATGATTATGAGAACGCCGTACGTCTTATGGTGGAAATCGTCAAAGGATTGGATCAGAAGCAAGTGGATAGCATCATTCAATGTTAGGACGTAAAAAAGGACCTTCACTTGAGGGTCCTTTCTTTAAGCTCTATTTTTGAAAAACTGATTATTGAAGTCCTTCTGACAAGATTTCAAGCAGTTCGTTCTTTTCGTTTTCATCGGCATTTTGCCAAATGACTTCAAACAGTACACCAAGACCAGGCAGCATTTTCTCTTCACCGCTATTGATTGCTTCAACAATCGTGCTTTGAAGCTCTTCCTGATTATTACCTGATACGTTCGCCAATACCGCTTTTCTTAAGTTTAGATCCATTCCTTTTCACCTCGTTGAATATAATTGGATGTATTGTACATAGGATGTGTATGTTGATAGTTTTTATCCAGTTCCATTGGATTATGTATTCATTTCACGTATAATAGCATTATTATTTGGACGGATTGAAAATGGATTGAAGGACTGAAGATAATGAATCGAATTACATCTCCAAAGAATGGTCGAGTGAAAGAGTGGAAGAAACTGAAGAACCGAAAAGGTCGAGAAAAAGCAGGGGCATACATCATAGAAGGCTTTCACCTTGTGGAAGAAGCTTTGAAGCATCATGCTGAAGTGACGGACTTGATCATAGAAGAATCGATGCGTATCCCGAATGATTGGCATACGGGAAATGTGACAACATGGGTCGTGACAGAACCTGTCATCAAAGAGCTGGCTGATACAGAAACACCTCAAGGAATTGTAGCGATTGTACAATTTCAAAAAGAGAACCATGATGTAAAGCCAGACGGAGCCTACATCCTGCTTGATGGCATCCAGGACCCTGGGAACCTTGGGACGATCATACGGACTGGTGATAGTGCCGGAGTGGATGGAGTCATTCTTGGTCCTGGGACAGTGGATGTATATAATAGCAAAGTTCTCCGATCGACTCAGGGTTCGATTTTTCATTTGCCTCTTATCAGGGGGGATCTGAACGAATGGGTTCCGATGTTGAAGGAGAAAGGGCTTAAAATTTATGGAACTGCCTTACAGGATGGCGTACCATACACAGATGAGCGTCCAGATGGGGGATATGCGTTGATGCTTGGGAATGAAGCGAATGGCGTGCATCCGGATCTATTGGAACAGACTGACCTGAACCTTTATGTACCGATTTATGGAAAAGCGGAATCACTTAACGTAGCTGTAGCAGCAGGCGTATTACTTTACGGTTTAAAGGCGGCTGAATAGGTCGATAATAGTTGCATGAACAGAATGGAACTTTTATAATACAGTAGTAGAAAACAATTGGATAGTTTGTAAAAACGATGATGGAAAGTAGTACATTATTGATCACCTTTCAGGGAGAGCATGTCGTAGACTGGGAGCATGCTTATGGTTGAGGTAATGGAATTCACTCCGGAGTTGCCTTTCGAACACTGGTCGTTTTGTGATGAGCTAAGATTGTGCCGGGAAATCCCGTTATTTGATGAAGTGAACAATTCTTTTTTGATTGTTAATTAGGGTGGTAACGCGATACCTTCGTCCCTTTATGGGGGGCGGAGGTTTTTTTAATTGTAAGATACAGTTGTGCTTCCCCATTGGGCTCAATCGGCTTCAGCGAGTCCTGGCATGCGAGCATGCCGTTCTCGCTTCTCCTCAGAGCCCTCATTGCATCCGCAATGCTTTTAATGGGGAAGCACAGAAGCGGGTTCGATGAGGTGCCATTTGTCTGATTGACAGGGTTGTCACGAATTAAGAGAATTCGTGCTCCCCCATTGGGCTCAATCGGCTTCAGCGAGTCCTGGCATGCGAGCATGCCGTTCTCGCTTCTCCTCAGAGCCCTCATTGCATCCGCAATGCTTTTAATGGGGAAGCACAGAAGCGGGTTCGATGAGGTGCCATTTGTCTGATTGACAGGGTTGTCACGAATTAAGAGAATTCGTACTTCCCCTTTGGGCTCAATCGGCTTCAGCGAGTCCTGGCATGCGAGCATGCCGTTCTCGCTTCTCCTCAGAGCCCTCATTGCATCCGCAATGCTTTTAATGGGGAAGCACAGAAGCGGGTTCGATGAGGTGCCATTTGTCTGATTGACAGGGTTGTCACGAATTAAGAGAATTCGTACTTCCCCTTTGGGCTCAATCGGCTTCAGCGAGTCCTGGCATGCGAGCATGCCGTCCTCGCTTCTCCTCAGAGCCCCCATTGCATCCGCAATGCTTTTAATGAGGAAGCCCTTATAGGATTTAATGAAGATATTTTTATGAAGGATAAAGGAGGAACTATGATGCAAGAACGTTTGATGACGTTGCAGAATGAAGCTGTGGAAAAGATTGAACAAGCGGGTTCATTGAAGGAACTACAAGATATTCGTATTGAGTACTTAGGGAAAAAAGGTCCGATTACGGAAGTGTTGAAAGGAATGGGGAAACTTCCTGCAGAAGAGCGGCCGAAAATGGGTCAGCTCGCCAATGAGGTGCGTGACGCCATTACTCAGAAAGTCGAAACAAAGCAAGAAAAGCTTGAAAGAGAAGCGCTTGATGAGAAGCTGAGCAAGGAAACAATTGATGTTACGCTTCCAGGTCGTCCAGTTCGTAAAGGGAATGCACACCCGTTGACAGCTGTTGTTGAGGAAATCGAAGATCTGTTCATCGGCATGGGCTTTTCAATCGCAGAAGGTCCTGAAGTCGAAACGGATTATTATAACTTCGAGGCCTTGAACCTACCAAAAAATCACCCAGCTCGAGATATGCAGGACTCATTCTTTATTACAGAAGATCTACTCCTCCGTACACAAACTTCACCTGTACAGGCTCGGACGATGGAAAAGCATGAAGGGAGAGGGCCGGTCAGAATCATCAGCCCAGGTAAGGTTTATCGTCGTGATACAGATGATGCCACCCACTCTCATCAGTTCATGCAAATTGAAGGGCTATACGTCGATAAAGACGTTCGAATGAGTGATTTGAAAGGGACCTTGACGTTGTTCGCACAAAGATTATTTGGAGCAGAAAGGGAAATCCGTCTTCGTCCAAGCTTCTTCCCGTTCACGGAACCATCCGTTGAAGTGGATGTTTCCTGCTTCAAGTGTAACGGAAAAGGCTGTTCCATCTGTAAGCGCACAGGTTGGATTGAAATCCTTGGTGCGGGCATGGTTCATCCGAATGTCCTTGAAATGGCTGGATTCGATTCGAAAGAATACACAGGTTTCGCATTTGGTATGGGACCGGAACGGATCGCGATGTTGAAATATGGAATTGATGACATCCGTCATTTTTATGCGAATGATATCCGTTTCTTAGAACAGTTTAAACGAGCTTAAATGGGTGCATCTGCATCATTTAATTTATAAATGTGATGAACGGAATAAAACATAGGCTTCTTACGAAAGTGAACTGATGAATCAAGGGGAGTGAAATCATGTTAGTATCTTATAACTGGCTGAAGGAATATGTCGATCTAGAAGGTATATCGGCTGAAGAGCTTGCTGATCGCATTACGAAAAGTGGTATAGAAGTAGAAGGAGTCGAGTCGCTGAACAAGGGGATTTCAGGTGTGGTCGTCGGACACGTGGAAGCGTGCGATCAACATCCCAATGCTGATAAATTGAATGTCTGTAAAGTGGACATCGGCGAAGGTGAACCTGTCCAAATCATTTGCGGTGCACCTAATGTGGCTGCTGGTCAGAAAGTTGCAGTCGCGAAAGTTGGCGCAGTATTGCCGGGAGATTTTAAAATCAAGAAGGCGAAGCTTCGAGGAGAAGCGTCTCATGGAATGATCTGTTCATTAGAAGAGCTCGGTGTTGATTCGAAAATGGTGCCAAAGGAATTCGCAGATGGGATCTATGTGCTAAGAGAAGATGCTGAAGTAGGAACAGATGCCCTCGCTGCATTGAATCTTGATGATTCCATTCTTGAGCTGGGGCTAACACCAAACCGGGCAGATTGTTTAAATATGATGGGGGTAGCGTATGAAGCAGCGGCTGTACTCGATCGTCCGTTACGATTGCCTAAGCCTTCTTTGACGGAAATGAAAGAGTCTGCTTCGGACTATATTTCGGTAAAGATTGAAAACCTGGAGGATAATCCGTATTACGGTGCAAAAGTCATTCGTAATATTCAGGTTGGTCCATCTCCAGAATGGATGCAGAATCGTCTGATTGCAGCGGGTATCCGTCCGATCAATAACGTAGTGGATATTACGAACTATGTCCTGCTTGAATATGGTCAGCCACTCCATGCCTTTGATTATGATCGCTTCGGCTCTAAAGAGATTCTTGTCCGTCGTGCCAACGCGGGCGAAGAAATCATGACGTTGGATGACGAAAAGCGGAAATTAGAAGAGCATCACCTTGTTATTACAAATGGCTCCGAGCCAGTAGCAGTAGCTGGTGTAATGGGAGGTGCGGATTCAGAAGTATCTGAAGAAACGAAAACGGTATTGCTGGAAGCTGCATATTTCAACTCTTCTCTCGTCCGTCAAGCTTCCAAGGATCTTGGACTGCGTAGTGAATCATCGACTCGATTCGAAAAAGGGATTGACCGCAATCGAGTGTATGAAGCAGCAAACCGTGCAGCCCAATTGTTAGAAGAGCTTGCAGGCGGTGAAGTTCTCGAAGGAATTGTGGAGGCCGGACCACGATATGTGGATTGTGAATTTGTAACAGTGAGTGGAGAAAGGGCGAATAAAGTCCTTGGTACATCGATCAAAAATGAAGAAATCAATGAAATCTTCAATCGTCTCGGTTTTTCTTTCCAAACAGAAGAAGATCGTTATCATGTTGAAGTACCTACACGTCGTCCCGACATTACATTAGAGGAAGATCTGATTGAAGAAATCGGAAGGATCCACGGGTATGATCGTATACCTACCACTCTCCCTGAAGGTACGACGACACCAGGAGGATTGACAGAGGCACAAGCGAAACGTCGTTTGGTTCGCCGTTATCTCGAAGGAGCAGGGCTTTATCAGGCGATCACGTACTCCTTGACTACTAAGGAAAAAGCGAACCGCTATCATGGCTTAGCGACAGAGGATGAACCTTCGTTCATTTCAGTTTCGATGCCGATGAGTGAAGAGCGTGCAGTTCTTCGACGCACAATTGTTCCTCAATTATTGGAGGTTGTTCAATATAACCAAAACCGTCAAATCAATGATGTGGCGATTTTCGAGATTGGCTCAACCTACTTGACTGATGAGCAAGAGCTTAAAAACCTGCCAAATGAGCATCAAAAACTGGCAGGTGCCTTTACTGGACTATGGCATGCCCACCCTTGGCAACAAGAAAAGAAGCCTGTAGATTTCTATGTCGTTAAAGGCGTGTTGGATGGATTGTTCGCCAAACTAGGCTTACATGAGCGAGTGACGTATGAACAAGCGAAACGTGAAGGATTCCACCCTGGTCGTACGGCAATCATTATGCTCGATGGGCAACAAGTTGGAGTGGTCGGTCAGCTTCATCCAGGCGATCAAAAAGATTGGGGAGTAAAAGAAACCTATCTCTTCGAGCTTGAATTGGATGCATTGCTGGCAGCCGAAGTGAAACCGGTCACCTATCACGCTTTACCGCGTTATCCTTCCATCACTCGTGATATTGCCTTGATTCTTGATCAAGATATCCATGCCGGAAATGTGCAAGCTGGAATTAAAGCCGCTGGAGGAGACTTGTTGAAACAAGTGTCCATCTTCGACCTTTATGAAGGAGAGCATATGGAGGACGGGAAGAAATCGGTCGCATACTCGTTAACGTATTACAACCCAGAGAAGACCTTGACTGATGAAGATGTTGAAAAGGTTCATCATAAGGTACTCGATTATGTAAAAGAAAAATTCAATGCTGAGATGAGAGGATAAAAGAAAGAGGCTGACGGGGATGTCAGCCTCTTCTTCATTGCTTTTTCCGTTTTTGGTTAACAAGCTTGAGCGCTTTTTGAGTGTTGGCGAAATGGGATTTGCTGATCTCCTTCAAGAAATCAACATTATGTCTCATCACAATCTTTGCAGCTGCCTCATCAACGATGGGCCCGGCTCCTTTTGGAATGGTGACGCCTGCTATTTCGGAAAGTTCGTCCATCTTCTTTAAGAATGCATAGCGTGCGATGATGGAAGCTGCTGCAACGGACAAGTGCAATTCCTCCGCCTTCGTTTCAAAATAAATGCGAGGCTTTTGATTTGGGCTTTTTTTCGTATGTCTGAAATAAACATCAGGCTCACAAAATTGATCAATAAGGATGCCGTCTACCTCGGAAGGGTCAGCGATTTTAGCCATGACCTTCGAAATCGCTTGCTCATGGAGCATCGCCTTCATTTTGCCCTGAGACATTCCTTTGGATTGAAGTGCATTGTACTTCGGATTCGGCAGGACCATCAAACTATAAGGGATGGTTTGGACGAGTTGTTTTGCAATCTCGATGATCTGGGGATCCTTCAACAGCTTTGAATCCTTTACTCCATATTCTTTGACAAGCGATAAGTTTTCCTTAGAAACATAGGCTGCCACAACTGTGATGGGACCAAAGAAATCTCCTGTCCCTACTTCATCTGATCCGATGAGTGAGAGGGAAGAGACGTTTTCAGGAGGAAGGTGAGCATGTTTTTTCCTCGCCTTTTTTTCTATCGTGTTCTTGCTTTTATCGATACTCGCTCCCCATTTGGATGCCTCCTGTTCAGCAGAAGGCCCCTGGAATAGGATCTTACCTGAGTTATAAGCTGTGATGGTGCAGCCATTCACTTTAGCGACAAATAGGCCGCCTTGTGGCGTTTTCGGTTGTATGTATGGTTGATAGGCCTTCTGGATTTCGTTGATTTCATGTTTCGTCAGTTTCAACACCGCATTTGACATTCATTTTTCACCTTCATTTCCTTGGTTATGTTATATCCTGTTTATTCCTCCGGGATTGGAGATCTTTTTGGATCCTCTAAACCGTGGGTACCAGCGCGACCCAATCCTGTAACTACCTACGAACATTATAACGGAGTGAGGAAAGGTAATGCGAATAGAAATACACTTGAAATCGGTTTAACATTTTAAGTAAAATAAAGAAGGTATAGTCTAACCTATGTAAAAATATGTAAGTTGCGGAAGTCTCATTATTCCCATTATGAATGGTTCATGTTAAGATAATGATTAGTTATTTACGAGTTAGGAGGCTTCTGGGTGTCTAACCATAATCGAACAACGGTACATATATTCGGTCAACAATATACGATCATAGGTGAAGAAGGAGCTGGCCACGTTAACAAAGTGGCAGAAATCGTCGATAAAAGGATGAGGGAAATTCGTCAGCAGACGAATAACCTTGATACGAAACAGCTTGCTGTATTGACTGCTGTCAATATTACGAATGATTATGTGAAATTACAAGAAAAGTATAGGCAGCTAGTAGAAAAGAAAGAGGATTAAAAAATGGTAGATTTAATATTAATCGGGGTATTGATTGTCGGATTTCTGGTCGGATTAAGAAGAGGATTGATTCTTCAGCTCGTCCACCTTACTGGATTCATCGCCTCATTCATCGTTGCATATTTGTATTTTGATGAGCTTGCCCCTAAATTACGTTTATGGGTTCCATACCCGACTGTATCAGAGGGGAGCAGCCTGGCCATTTTTGTTAATGCAGGTTTTCTCGAAGATGCGTATTATAGAGCGATTGCCTTTGCATTACTCTTTTTCGGTATGAAGATCCTATTGCAAGTGCTAGGTTCAATGCTCGACTTTCTGGCAGACCTGCCGATTTTGCGGACCATCAACGGTTGGCTCGGTGGTGTGTTCGGATTCATTGAAGTGTACTTGGTCATATTCTTGTTCTTGTACATCGCTGCGCTCGTACCACTTGATTCAATACAATCTGCAATGTCTGATTCAGTCATTGCGAAAGCGATGGTCGAACATACACCAGTCTTCTCAGAAAAAATCAAAAGCATTTGGATTGCCGAATTGAATACGAAAGTGTAGCAAGAAGGATAAGGAAACTTATCCTTTTTCTACATTCTGCCCTGCCATGTCAATTTGATTAGAGCAGAGGAAGGAGAATCTGATGAACAAAAAACAGATTATCAAAACAATGGAACAAATTGCATTATATATGGAAATAAAAGGAGAAAACAGCTTCAAGGTTTCAGCATACCGGAGAGCTGCCCAGGCATTGGAGAGCGATGCCCGGACAATGGATGAAATTGATGATCTTTCAAGTTTGAAAGGTATTGGAAAAGGGACACTCTCCGTTATTGAAGAAATCGTGGAAACAGGCGAATCTTCCTTATTGCTGGAGTTGAAAGAACAACTGCCGGAGGGTCTGATCGCCTTATTGAACTTGCCTGGGTTAGGCGGAAAGAAAATCTCTAAGCTTTACCATGAATTAGGTGTTACGGATATCCACTCCCTTAAAGAAGCATGTGAAAACAACAAAGTACAAGCGATGCAAGGGTTTGGAAAGAAAACGGAGGAAAAAATCCTTGAAGCGATCGAGGATTACGGCAAACGGCCAGAACGGCTGCCGATTGCGATGATGCTTCCGATCGCAGAAAGAATCGAAGAACAGCTCGAGAGGATTGAAGGGGTCGAGCGTTACTCAAGAGCAGGGAGCATTCGCCGATACAGTGAAACGATCAAAGACATCGATTTTATCATTGGGACGAATGAAGCGGAGCAGGTTGTCCCTCAATTGGAAGATTTGGAGAATGTCACGAATGTCATCGCATCCGGATCGACGAAAGTATCTGTCATCGTTACGTATGACTATGATATTTCGGTGGATTTCCGTCTCGTAAAACCAGAGGAATTTGCTTCTACCCTCCATCACTTCACTGGCTCGAAAGAACACAATGTGAAAATGCGACAGCTCGCTAAAGAGCGTTCAGAGAAAATCAGTGAGTATGGTGTAGAGGATGCCGAGACAGGTGAAGTACGTACGTTCAAGGATGAAACGGAATTCTTCAATCATTTCGGGTTGACCTACATTCCTCCACAGGTAAGACGTGGCAAAGACGAACTCGAACAATTCCAGTCCGAAGTGGAATACATTGTCCACGAGGATATAAAGAGTGATCTTCACATGCATACGACGTGGAGTGATGGTGCCAACTCAATTGAAGAGATGGCTGAGGCTGCACGGAGAAAGGGTTACAGTCATATCGTCATCACTGACCACTCCCAATATCTTGTCGTTGCAAATGGTCTGACACCGGAGCGCATCATGAAACAACGGGAAGAGATTCAGAGATTGAATGAAAAGTGGGACGATTTCACAATCTTGTCTGGTATCGAAATGGACATTTTGCCCGATGGGTCACTCGATTTTGAGGATGACTTGCTGGAAAAATTGGATTTTGTCATCGCTTCTATTCATTCTGCCTTCTCCCAAAGCACCGAAACCATTATGAAACGGCTTGAAACAGCGTTGGAAAATCCTCATGTTGATTTAATTGCGCATCCAACTGGCCGAATCATCGGTCGTAGAAATGGCTATGCAGTAGATGTGGAAAAACTGATAGAACGTGCTGCCGAAACCAATACAGCGCTAGAATTGAATGCGAATCCGAACCGATTGGATTTAGCACCGGATTGGTTGGCAAAGGCGCAGGAGAGTGGTGTGAAACTTTCCATCAATACCGATGCCCATGTGGATGAAACACTAGAACATATGGAAATCGGAGTCAACGTCGGCCAGGCAGCACTTTTGAAAAAAGAAAATGTATTGAATACGTATACCTTGGACGAGTTGAAAAAATTTCTGAACCGTCATAAGTAATAGTGACATTTAACAGGAGGCTCTTTAAGTGAACGAACGAATTTTGAGAGTGTTAGAATATACGAAAATTAAAGAACAGTTGCTTGAACATGTCTCCTCTTCATTAGGGAAAGAAAAGATTCATAAGCTTCAGCCATGGATTGAACTGGAAGATGTTGCTCATCAACAGAACAGTACAGATGAAGGGGTGCAAGTACTCCGATTGAAAGGTCATGTCCCTTTGGGGGGCATCCGGGACATACGGCCTTCCATCAAACGGTCTGAAATCGGCGGGATTTTGAGCCCGGAGGAATTGGTGGAAATCGGGACTACGATTTATGGAGGTCGAAGATTCAAGCGATTCATTGAGGGGATGTTGGAAGACGAAGTGAACCTTCCGATCCTTGAAAACCTGGTGGAACAAATCGATCCTCTTATCGAGGTAGAGAAGCAGATCAAAGATAGTATCGATGATCAAGGACATGTAATGGATTCCGCAAGTCCAGCCCTCAGAACGATACGCCAACAGCTCAGAAGCTATGAATCCCGTATAAGAGAGAAGCTAGAATCGATCACCCGTTCCTCCAAATCACAAAAGATGCTTTCGGACGCCATCATCACGATCCGGAATGATCGGTATGTCATTCCAGTCAAGCAGGAGTATCGTTCTGCATTCGGGGGAATGATTCATGACCAGTCCGCTTCTGGGGCGACATTGTTCATCGAACCCCAAAGCGTGGTAACGATCAATAATCAATTGAAAGAGGCAAAGAGCAAAGAGCATCAGGAAATCCAGCGGATATTGAAAGCATTGACGGCACAGGTTGCAGAAGTGGCTGCATTTCTGAATCATAATGTGACGATTTTATCTGAAATCGACTTCATCTTTGCAAAAGCACGCTACAGTCATGCCATGAAATGTGTGAAACCGAAGTTGAATGATCGTGAGTATATGAATTTGAAGCGTGCCCGTCACCCTCTGATCTCACGTGAGGAGGTCGTACCGATTGACGTAGAGCTCGGTGGGAAATATAACGCTCTCGTCATCACCGGTCCGAACACGGGAGGTAAGACCGTCACTTTGAAAACAATCGGATTGGTATCCTTAATGGCTCAATCAGGATTGCAGATTCCGGCGGAAGAAGAGTCAGAGGTCACTGTATTTGAATCGATTTATGCGGACATTGGGGATGAACAATCCATTGAACAAAATCTGAGTACTTTTTCATCCCATATGACGAACATCGTCGATATCCTTGATCGTGTGAACTTCAAATCCTTAGTCTTGTTTGATGAATTAGGTGCTGGAACGGACCCGACGGAAGGGGCAGCTTTAGCAATTTCCATTCTCGATTATGTGAACGAGCGCGGAGCGAAAATCGTAGCGACGACCCATTATAGTGAATTGAAAGCTTATGCCTATAACCGATCCGGTGTCATGAATGCCAGTGTCGAGTTCGATATCGAAACATTACGGCCAACTTATCGTCTTCTCATTGGCGTACCTGGCCGAAGTAATGCATTTGAAATTTCAAAACGGATTGGGCTTAGTGAGTCTATCATTACAGACGCCAAATCCCATATCAGTGAGGATAATAATAAAATCGATGTGATGATCGCTTCCCTTGAGGATGCACAGAAAAAAGCAGAGCGTGAACGAACAGAAGCATCTGACATCCATGCAGAGGCTGTTCAGTTAAAGCAGGATTTAGAAAAGAAATTGCAAGAATTCGAACAGCAAAAAGAGAGAATGATGGAAAAGGCCGAAGAAGAGGCGAGGAAATCAGTTGAACACGCGCGGAACGAAGCGGATGAAATACTGAAAGAACTCAGAACCTATCAAAAAGAAATGGGCAATGTAAAAGAACATAAACTGATAGAAGCGCAAAAGAGGCTTGAGGAAGCGACACCTAAAAAGAACAAGAAGCTGAAGGATACATCCAAGCTAAACGAGAAAGCACCGGAAAACTTGAAACCAGGTGAGGAAGTCAAGGTTCTGACCGTCAATCAAAAAGGACATGTCGTTGACAAAGTCGGTAACAATGAATATCAGGTTCAGGTCGGGATTATGAAAATGACCGTCAAAGCCAATGAATTGGAGCCGATCCGCTCCAAAAAGAAACAAGAGACGAAGCCGGTAGTCCGGGTAGAAGGTTCTTCGGTCACCAAACCTGAATTGGACTTACGTGGAGAACGTTACGAAAATGCTTTACGGGCAGTCGACAAATTTTTGGATGAATCTTTGTTAGCTGGATATCCACAAGTATCAATCATTCACGGCAAAGGCACAGGTGCTCTCCGAAAAGGAGTTCAAGATCTACTTAAAGGTCATCCGAATGTGAAATCCACGAGACTTGGTTCAGCAGGCGAAGGTGGAAGTGGCGTAACCATTGTTGGACTTAAATAGAAAGCGGGGAAGAGATGGACAACTGGTTGATGAATCCTTACGTAGTGACAGTAGCGAATTATAGTGTAGTCGTCTTAAGTCTTATCGTATTCCTTTCCATTTTTGAGATTGTTACGAAGTACAAGAATTGGGAAGAGATCAGTAAGGGCAATCTCTCTGTGGCCATGGCGACAGGAGGCAAGGTGTTCGGAATCGCGAATATTTTCAGGTACTCGATTGAGCACAATGATTCAATTATTGATATGACGATTTGGGGCGTGTATGGATTCGTACTTCTCCTGATCGGCTATTTCATTTTTGAATTCTTGACACCACGATTCCGGATCGACGATGAAATTCAAAAAGACAACAGGGCTGTCGGATTGATTTCAATGGTCATATCAGTTGGACTATCATTTGTAATCGGCAGCGGAATTGGATAGGTGAAAGCATGGAAACATTATGGAAAGTGTTATTGGTTTGCTGCGGTCTCTTTATCGTAGCGGGTATCATTTATTTGTTTGTTTAGAAAATCGTGATAGACCTCCTTTGACTTCCATGTCAGAGGGGGTCTTTTTTCAGGAACAAGGTAATACATTAGTACCAGGAAAGAAATTTATTGGAAATATTCTAAAAATATATAAAATTGTATTCGTTTTCATTATAATAGAGATAGAGAGTGAGTTTTTCAATGGAAAGGAGCGGTAAAAAGGAGGAGATTAAGGTGGAGAAAAATTGGTTACAGCAGTATCCCGAAGAAATCCCTCATGAAATTGAAATCGACGAAAAGCCTTTGCAATTCTATCTGGAAGATGCAGCCCGTAAGCATCCTGAAAAGCCTTCGTTGGATTTTCTAGGGAAGCGTATGTCGTATGGCGAGGTTTATGAAAGTGCTTTGAAGATGGCTAACCAACTTCGAACTCTTGGTGTTCGTAAAGGAGATCGAGTCGCCATCATGCTGCCGAATTCGCCACAATCCGTCATCGGTTATTATGGTGTTTTATTGGCTGGTGGCATCGTCGTTCAGACGAATCCGCTGTACACAGAGAGGGAGCTTGAACATCAGCTGATCGATTCTGACGCAAAAATCATCATTTGCCTCGATTTATTGTTTCCAAGGGTTGAGGCGGTCAAGAATCGCACATCACTGGAACATGTTATTGTCACGGGAGTAAAGGATTATCTTCCGTTCCCGAAAAACCTCATCTATCCTTTTGTACAAAAGAAACAGACGAACATCGTTGTAAAGATCGAGTATACGAGTACAACCCACTCTTTTAAGAAGCTGTTAGATGAGGGGGATCTCAATCCAATCGATCTTGACATCGATCCGAAGGAAGATCTGGCATTATTGCAATATACCGGTGGAACGACAGGACCAGCGAAAGGTGTAATGCTCACACATTACAACCTTGTAGCCAATACGATGCAGTGTCGTACATGGATGTATAAAGCAAAATATGGTGAAGAGAAAATACTCGGAGCTTTACCATTCTTCCATGTTTATGGCATGACCTGTGTCATGAACTTCGCCATCATGTACCTTTCTGAGATGATCATTCTCCCTAAGTTTGATCCGAAACAGGTATTGAAAGCGATAGGCAAGCACAGACCGACCATGTTCCCAGGTGCCCCGACGATGTATATTGCATTGCTTAACGAACCGAGTATCACGTCATACGACCTATCCTCAATTGCAAGCTGTATCAGTGGTTCAGCCCCTTTACCTGTTGAGGTCCAGGAAAATTTCGAAACCCTCACGAAGGGGAACCTTGTTGAAGGTTATGGCTTGACAGAGGCTTCACCTGTGACACACGCCAACTTCCTTTATGGAAATCGCATTAAAGGGAGTATTGGAGTGCCGTGGCCGAATACAGAAGCATCAATCCTATCTGCTGAAACAGGTACATTCGCCGAAGTGAACGAGGTCGGTGAACTGATGATTAGAGGTCCTCAGGTGATGAAAGGCTATTGGAATCAACCTGAAGAGACAGCTTCTACTTTCCATGATGGATGGCTTTTGACTGGAGATATGGGGTACATGGATGAAAAAGGGTACTTCTATATCGTTGATCGAAAGAAAGATATGATCATAGCTGGTGGATTCAATATCTACCCACGTGAGATTGAAGAAATCCTATTTGAACATCCGAAAGTGAGAGAAGCTACAGTAATCGGTGTTCCAGATCCGTATCGTGGAGAAACTGTAAAAGCTTTCGTCGTATTGAAAGATGGGGTAACTTGCACCGATGAAGAGCTGGATACACATTGCAGAAAGTATCTGGCCTCCTTTAAAGTGCCGCGCCTTTATGAATTCAGAGATGAACTTCCGAAGACGATGGTAGGAAAAGTACTGAGAAGAGTCCTTGTTGAAGAGGAAAAGAAGAAATTGAAAGAAAAGGCCTAAGAAAAGGGTCCCTTAAAAGGGATCCTTTTCCTTTTTCAATTTTTGCCTGATAAATGATATAATTCAGATAAGCAACAGGATGCGTAAAATTCAGAAAAATACAACAGATTCATTGACTTACGATACGTTTGTAAAGTACAATGAACCCGAGTGAATGTTCATTCATTTTTAAAAAGTTGGGGGTAAAGAGGATGACCGTGAAAAGAAAAGGACCGAAATATGACAAAATAATTGACGCAGCCGTAACGGTCATCGCTAAGCATGGCTATCACCAATCACAAATTTCGAAGATTGCCCGTGAGGCTGGAGTAGCTGACGGAACCATCTATCTCTATTTCAAAAACAAGGAAGATCTTCTGGTTTCCTTGTTTCGGGAGAAGATGGGACACTTTATCGACACGACTAAAAATGAAATTGAACATCAGCATTCTGTTGAAGATAAGCTGTTAAGACTGATTGAAATGCATTTCAAACAGTTATCTGAAGATCATGAACTTGCAATCGTCACCCAGCTTGAATTACGCCAGACAAATCGAGCTTTGCGTGCTAAGATCGGGGAAGTGTTGAAACGATATCTTGGCCTGGTCGATCAGATCATCAGAGAAGGGATGGAGGAAGGGGTCTTCCATTCAGAGCTCGACCTCCGGATCGTGCGTCAAATGGTATTTGGAACAATTGACGAGACGACGACGAGCTGGGTAATGAACGATCATCGCTATGATTTGACAGCGCTTGCAAAACCAGTCAATGATCTACTTATTAACGGCTTCCGTAATAAACCAAGTTAGAGGAGGAGAGAGATTGGAATACTTATCCTATTCAAAGGAAAATCAAATTGGCACGATCCTGTTACAGCATAACCCGGCCAACGCCCTTTGTTCTCCAATGATCAAAGAAATCGATTCGGTATTGAATGACATCGAATCTGATGCTGACGTTAAGGTTGTGGTCATACGAGGAGAAGGACGTTTCTTCTCTGCTGGTGCCGATATTAAAGAATTTACAACCGTAAAGGATGCAGAAGGATTCTCTGAACTCGGCGCATACGGACAACAGGTTTTTGATCGGATTGAAGGTTTCTCCAAGCCGGTCATCGCAGCGATTCACGGAGCTGCTTTAGGCGGAGGGCTTGAATTAGCAATGGCTTGCCATATGCGTATTGTTACAGAAAATGCGAAGCTTGGACTTCCTGAGCTTCAGCTAGGTTTAGTTCCTGGATTTGCCGGTTCACAGCGTCTCCCTCAATTCGTCGGTGCGGCTAAAGCGACGGAAATGTTAGTGACGAGTGAACCGATTACTGGAACAGAGGCCGAAAAATGGGGACTTGCAAACCAGGTCGTTTCGGAGGATGAACTCCTGGATAAAGCATATGCACTAGCTGGTAAGGCAGCTGCAAAGAGTGCCGTCGCTGTCGGATTCGCATTGGAATTAGTCAACCACGCTCGTCACGGTGACTATGAGCTTGGGGCAAAGAAAGAAACGGAATTATTTGGTAAAGCCTTCGCTTCACATGATGGACAAGAAGGCATCCAAGCATTCATTGAAAAGCGGAAACCAGATTTTAAAGACCGTTAATATTGGAGGGATAGAAATGAACATTTACGTAATTTTGAAGAGAACATTCGACACGGAAGAAAAGATTGCAATTGAAAATGGAAAAATCAGTGAAGATGGGGTGGAATTCATCATCAACCCATACGATGAATATGCCGTAGAGGAAGCGATCAAGCTTCGGGATGAACACGGTGGGGAAGTAACTGTCGTAACTGTAGGAGAAGAAGAAAGTGATAAGCAGCTTCGAACAGCATTGGCTATGGGAGCAGATAAAGCCGTCTTAATCGATGATGAAGATGTTGAATATGGCGATCAATACTCTACTGCAAAAATTTTGGCAGCTTACTTTGAGGATAAGGAAGTTGACATTATTCTAGGTGGTAATGTAGCGATAGACGGAGCGTCCGGGCAGGTAGGGCCTCGCTTGGCTGAATTGCTTGATATACCACACGTGACGACAATTACGAAATTGGAAATCGATGGTTCGACTGTAAAAATCGAACGTGATGTTGAAGGGGATCTAGAAATCATTGAAACATCATTGCCTGTTCTCGTAACTGCTCAGCAAGGATTGAACGAACCACGCTATCCGTCCCTTCCTGGAATCATGAAGGCCAAGAAAAAGCCTTTGGAAGAGTTGGAACTCGATGATCTCGATTTGGATGAGGACGAAGTGGAAGGAAAAACACGAACATTAGAAGTCTTCCTTCCGCCTGAAAAACAAGCGGGTAAAGTATTAGATGGTGAAGTAGACGACCAAGTAAAAGAACTTGTGTCCTTGTTACGATCTGAAGCAAAAGTGATATAGAAGGGGAGAGAAACCATGGCGAAAAAAGTATTAGTACTAGGAGAAGTCAGAGACGGAGAATTACGTAACGTATCCTATGAAGCGATCGCTGCTGCGAAAGAGATTTCTGAAGGTGGGGAAATCGTAGGTCTGGTCTGTGGAGACGCTGTCAGTGATGTAGCTGGTAATATGATCGGCTATGGAGCTGATCGTGTTCTTGTTGTTGAAGACGAGAGTTTGAAAACGTATACATCGGATGCGTATTCGCAAGCATTGATGCAAGTGATCGATGCTGAAAGTCCAGAAGGAATCGTATTTGGACATACTGCTCTCGGAAAAGATCTTTCTCCAAGAATTGCTGCAAAATTGCAATCTGGGTTGATTTCAGATATCACTGGTATCGAAAATACAGGCGGAAACTTGGTATTCACGAGACCGATCTACTCTGGTAAAGCATTTGAGAAGAAGATTATCACAGACGGCTTGATGTTCGTGACCATTCGTCCGAACAATATCTCTGCACTTGAAAAGGATGAAAGCCGTACGGGTGATGTCAGCAAATTTGATGTGACAATTAAGGATCTACGTACGATCGTTAAGGAGATTGTACGTAAAACGACAGATGGTGTGGATCTTTCTGAAGCGAAGGTCATCGTTGCAGGTGGACGTGGCGTTAAGTCTGAAGATGGGTTCGAACCATTGAAGGAGCTCGCTGACGTACTAGGTGCAGCAGTAGGTGCTTCACGTGGAGCATGTGATGCAGACTATTGCGATTATTCCCTACAGATTGGTCAGACTGGTAAAGTCGTCACTCCTGACCTTTATATCGCTTGTGGGATTTCAGGGGCAATCCAACACTTGGCTGGTATGTCCAATTCGAAAGTCATCGTAGCCATCAACAAGGACCCAGAAGCGAACATCTTCAATGTTGCGGATTATGGCATTGTTGGTGATCTTTTCGAGGTAGTACCGAAGCTGACAGAGGAATTCAAGAAGGTACTCGTATAGGAACAACTGAAGTGGGGCTGACCTTGTATGATGGTCAGCTCTATTTTGATGCCAATATGATGTGTGAGGTTTTTTCAAAAAGGGTATGCTACCACTGAAGCAAATTGTTAGGAAGTTGATTTCCATGGTGGTATACTTTGCATTGTAAGTGAAGATTAGGAGGAGGCAATAAAATGGCTATTTCACATGTAACAGACCAAAATTTCAGTACGGAAACGAGCGAAGGTCTCGTTCTAGCTGACTTTTGGGCACCTTGGTGCGGACCTTGTAAAATGATTGCACCAGTCCTAGAAGAGATTGATAACGAAATGAACGATAAAGTGAAGATTGTTAAATTGGATGTCGACGAAAACCAAGAAACAGCTGGTAAGTACGGCGTTATGAGTATCCCAACACTTATGCTCTTCAAAAATGGTGAGGTTGTCGATCAAGTGGTCGGTTTCCAACCAAAAGAAGCACTTGTAGAATTGATCAACAAGCATCAATAATCGATTTTAGATCGTAGTGAAGCTGGCTCCCTTTAGGGAGCCAGCTTTTTTTACGTTTTGGCCTTGTTAGCTTTTAGTTGATATTTTTGAAAATGGAAGTGTAAGGCGGCGACTCCAGTGTTGCGCCCGCGGAAAGCGTCCGCCTAAAGCTTTTTACTTTTAACAAAGCCTCCACTTTTAAAAAAGCACCTTTTTAAAATGGAAAATATTCGCATATGAAGAAAAAGTGAAAACGCTATTGACGTTGAGAATCATTATCGATATAATACAAAACGGAGATCAGAAATGATAATCATTATCATTCTCAATACATTACATACATTTGGGGGTACAGAATATGTCAAAGAAATTCAAATTATTTACAAGTGGCTTCCTAGCCTTAAGCTTGATGCTTTCAGCTTGCGGACAAGATGCTGAAAAAGAAGATAATAAGCAAGCAGAAGAGAACAAGAATGAAAATAACGAACAGGTCGAAAATGATACAGCTGAAAAATCTGCATCTGAACAGATTGCTGCAATGGTCGAATCTTATAAAACTGGTACAGATGAATTAGCAAAAGCAAAAGAAGATAAAGAAGTCGATTACGACAAGGTCACTGAGCTTTACAAGAATGACCTGCAAGCTCTAGTGAAAAAGCGTGATGGTGAATTTGAAACGTCAATGGACCAACAAATCACTACAGCATTAGAGGCTGGTAAATCAGGTGATCTTGATGGATATGTTGTCAAGCAAATTTTTGATAAATTGATGCAAAAAGCCTTCTTCGATACAATGCGTCACGAATTCATTGAAATCAAAGAGCATTGGGGAGAGAAGGAAGAAGTGAAGGAAGAGCTTGAAGAAGCGAAAGCATTTTACGCTGCTCTAGAAGGAACCGTTCAAAAACGTGATTCAGCTTACTCCACAAAGATGGCAGAAAAGATCCAAGGTGGATTTGCAGAAATGGAAAAAGCTGTGGAGAACGACGATGAATTGGCATTCCAACTTGGGAAGCAAGTCGTTGACAAGACGTTGATGCGTACATTCTACCTAGCAGCAGGTGCTGACCCACATGGTTATGCATTCAAAGCAGCAAAAGAAGCGAAGGAAAATCCTGAAGAGGCTCGCGTAGAGCAAGCAGAAGGTTGGGCATTCTATCAATCCATCAAATCCTACCTAGAAAAATATGCAACGGAAGAAGCAGAATTGATCGAATCCCAATTCAACCTTGAAAGTGATGTTACCGCACTGGATCCTGAAGCAATCAACGATGCATTCGTCAGCGGATTCTCTAAGGTAGCCCTTCACGAATATGAAGAGAGCCAAGAGTATTGGGGCGAAGATAAGTCAATGATCACAGCTCTTGAAGGTGCATTGTTCATCGAGATTCTTGAAACGGATCTTAAAGCAGACTTAGGTGAAGAGAAATACAATGAACTTCATAAGCAAGCTGAAGATTACATTGCTGCTGTAGAAGCAGATGATCAAGAAAAAGCGAAAGAAATCCTTTCTTCTATCGAAGAAACATTGAACGGTCTAACGAAATAAGACCATTATGAAAATGTAATCGAGCTTAAAATAGGGCTTACTCACAAGTGTCGGACACGCTGTCATCTAAGGGGATCTGCTTAGATGACAGACGCTGTCGGCACTTTCGTTATGTTGAGCACTTTCAATATTTCAATTAACTGAAGGTATACTATAATGGTACAGTATGAATTTTTAGCAGAATGATATAGAAAGTTGTTGAGTTAGTTGAGGATTGCAATTACAGGGGGAGCAGGCTTTATCGGGAGTCATCTCAGCAGAAGATTAATCGATGACTTACACGACGTTACCATCATTGATAACCTGGATCCCTATTATTCGATTGAACGAAAACAAATGCATTTGCAGGAAATAAAGAAAAGCGGAACCTATACATTTTTGAATGTAGACGTAAGGGATGAGAATGCGGTGATGGAAGTATTTAAGCATCATACCTTTGACACAGTGGTTCATCTGGCAGCATTACCCGGTGTGTCCTATTCTGTTGAGAAACCGCTCCCTTATCTGGACTATGATATTAAAGCTACCGTTAACGTCCTTAAGGCTTCCGGGGAAAATGGTGTCAAGCATGTCCTATTCGCCTCCTCCTCATCTGTTTATGGAAATATAGAATCGGGAGCCTTCCATGAAAGGATGAAAATCGGTGAAGTCGAGTCGCCATATGCTGCCGCAAAAGCCGGGGCTGAATCCTTCTGTCATGCATTCCATAAGCTATATGGTTTCAGGCTTTCTATCCTTAGACTGTTTACCGTTTATGGTCCTTGGGGGAGGCCGGATATGGCGATACCAAAATTCACAGAACGTTTGTTGGCGCAGCAGCCTATCGAAATTTTCAGTATGGAAAGTGCTCGGGATTACACCTATATCGATGATTGTATAGAGGGAATCATGCGAACGCTTACTTCCGACCATGCTTATGACACTTTCAATATAGGTTCTGGAAACCCTGTATCGATGAAGGAACTTCTATCTGTGTTCAAAAGCCATTTTCCAGACATGGAAGTCATCGAACGCCCTTGGCGAAAAGGAGATGTGAAGATGACTTGGGCTGATTTGTCTCATGCACGTGCGAAATTGGATTACGTTCCGAAAATCGGTATTGAAGAGGGAATTGGACGGACCATCCAGTGGGCCCGGTCGATTAATCGATGAGTCGTTCATTGAAGCTATTCTTCAGAGTATCGTTCCTCCTCTTGTTCATAACGGTTTCAATTTGGGTTATAGATTTGGAAGACATGAGGGCTGCTGTCATTCCTTCATTCCACTGGATGACTGTTATCATGATAACGGTCGTCTATTGTCTTGCATTTGTGTTACGTGCAATTGCTTGGCGACTCTCATTAATGGATACGATTTCGTTGAAGTGGGGGATGATTGGTATCTTTTATAGCTTTGTCATGAATCACATCCTTCCCATTAAAGCCGGTGATTTGATTCGTGCCGGAGTGGTTACCACACATCATGATATAACCTATAGACAGTCTTTATTTTCTGTTGTTGCTTTACGTAGCTTGGACCTGATCATCCTAGGGAGCATTGCTCTTTTTGGCGCATTTTATTTTGGCTATCATATCTCCAGCCTGATTTTCTTCTTAATTGTTGCCTGCTTAGGAATCGGAATGTGGTTTGCGTGGATTTACCGATCTCGTTTCATTTGGATCAGGAAAGGCATTGACCACTTGATCCAATTAGGGTGGAGAAGGTCATTGCTCATTATTAGTATTTCAGGCATGAGCTGGATATTGGAAGGTATCGTCCTGTATGAAGTATCGAACCTATTCTCAGAAGGACTATCTTTTTTCAAAAGTGTATGGGCGAATAGTGTGACCATCGCTGGTCAAGTATTCCATTTCACTCCCGGAGGGTTGGGGACGTATGAAAGCGTGATGACTGGTGTGCTTCTCTTCCTCGGTATCAGCCTGAAGACGGGATATACGTTAGCACTTCTAACTCATCTGTATAAATTCATCCTGTCATTCATCATAGGGATCATTCTTGTCATCTGGACCCCGATTCCTTGGGCTTCTCTAAAGGGATGGATACGAAAGAAAGGAGAACACTCATGAAAAAGGCATCAAGGTTTGAAAAAATTGCGGCGCGGTGTTGGAATTTATTAAACGAGGGTAAACCGTTCACCCCAATATTCGTATTAGGGACACTCCTTCTTTACAACCTACCATCGTGGTCAGACGTAAACTTCTGGATTCAAGGCTCCATAAGTCTATTGCTGACAATTCCTTTATTGGTTCTATTTTTCCGTTACGATTTTCCGTTGATGTTACGTAATTATTTATGGATTCCGATGGTTATTTTTGTTGTGATTTGGCCGGCTTTGAATGTTCCCCTTCTGTTATTTGCAACTGGGCTTTATTTCTTTTTCACCGTTTTTTTCTGGGGAACCTTCTATTATCATTTGCGGATCGGGACGAGTTGGTTGAATTTCACCCGTTTCTGGAAATTAGTATTGAAAAACAGTGATTCGACGAGTGGAAATGCCCAGGAACAATTACCGAAAATCGCTTTGATTCTATCCTTTTGGAATTTGATGTATCAATCGATTGATCGCTCTGGACCAATCGATTTGCAGGGGTTTGCTGCTCCAGCGATATTCCTGATCGGTTTATGGCTGTTCACCTTAGTATTACACCGTAATTTGTTCGACTGGAAACCGAAAATGTATGAATCGTATACTCATGAAAACGAACCGGAAAGCAATGGTTTGTCGGACAAGGTGATTGTCATTGTCATTGACGGGATGAGAAAGGAACGGTTCTATGAAGCGAATACACCGTTCTTGGATAAGCTACGAAAAGAAGGAACCGAATTCACGCAGATGGAAACCGTGTATCCGGCTCGGACAGTCGTATGTTTCACCTCAATGTTTACTGGTACTTACCCTTATGAACATGGAATCACGTCAAATATGGTATGGAAACTCGGAATTAAGGTGGAAAGCATTTTTGATTCATTAAGGAAGATCGGAAAGAAAGGGCGGTTGTTAGGGATTGCCCACCTGGTCGACTCACTTGGGAAAGATGTCGATACAGTAACCGCTGTTATGCATAATGATCTCGCTGATCGTAATATCATTGAACGCTCGAAGAAGATCATGAAAGACGAGGATCCGGATCTGTTTATCACCCAATTGATCGGTACGGATCAAACGGGTCATTCCCAAGGCGTTTTCTATGATGAATATATCCAAAAAATCGAAGAGGCCGATCAATTGGTGGAAGAGTTTGTCACGTTCTTGGAGACAGAAGGGAAAATGGAGAACACAACCTTGATGATTTGTGCGGACCATGGTCAAGCAGATGGTATCGGAGGACATGGTCATCTGGATGAAGGTGAACGTTTCGTCCCATTCTTCATGTGGGGTCCTCATGTACAGTCGGGTAGGGTTGTCGAAGACCGGGAATCGTTAGTATCTGTAGCCCCTACTATCGCTCATTTATTAGGAGCACCATTCCCTAGTCATAGCAGAGGAAAAGTTTTGAGAAAAGGGCTGAAGCAGACATCAAAAGAAAAGAGGGAGCATCTTGAAGAAAATCATCGTATTTTTACCAGCACACAATGAAGAAAAATCGATTGAAGAGGTCATCAATCGTATCCCTCGTGAATTTCATCAAGGTAGAAGTGTTGATTATTGATGATGGATCTACGGATCGTACCGTAGAAATAGCAAAATCTGCAGGAGCGGATCATATCCGCTCCTTCAAACAGAATCAGGGCTTAGGAGCAGCTGTACGTGAAGGATTGGCCGTTTCAGCGAAGCTTGGAGGAGACATCAACGTAATGATTGACGCCGATAACGAGTACCCTGCCGATCAGATTCCAGAGCTGGTTTCTCCAATCATAGAAGGAAAAGCAGACTATGTGATGGGATCACGGTTTATGGGTACGATAAAGGGGATGAAATTACACAGAAGACTAGGGAACTATGTTTTCACTTTACTTCAATCCATTCTCCTTAGACGTTGGATCTATGATGGACAATCCGGCATGCGGGCATTCTCCAGGAAAGCAACGGTCGAGGCAGAAATCATTCATGACTATAATTATGCCCAAGTTTTGACCTTGAATCTGGTCCGTAAAGGCTTTCGAATGAAAGAGATTCCGATCCGTTATCAGGTTCGTACAAAAGGCCAATCCTTCATCAAGTTCAAAGCGTACATGTCATCAGTCCTCCCAGCGATTTATAAGGAAATGAAAAGAAAACCAATTCGAAAGACCTATGAAAACGAGCTAACTGAAAATCAATATCAATAATTCTATTGACTTTTATCCTGATAATGATTATCATTTACGATGAAGGGAAGATTCATAATGCACAAATTCGTTCAAGCGATACTAGCGATTGCAATACTGATGATGATACCAATGGATGCCATGGCTTATTCATATGGTGATCCTAGTGAAGAACCCGTTGCAATTGCTTATGAAGAAATCGTCGGTTATTTGAATGACGATCAAATTGGAAAAGCAGAAGAAGTGTTCGGGACGATAGAAGAAGAAGTTCGGTTGCACATGGGCGATGAAGTCGTCAAGGATGTAGAGAAAGCATTCGAAGATGAAGATAAAGAGACGATTATCGAGCATATGCAAACTGTACTCGTATTGAACATTTCAAGACGTCTGAATGCCATTGAAGAAAAGTTTGATGAAGTTGATAAAAATAAAGTCTTACTGGCTAAAGCCAATGCTACATATAAAGCTCTATCACCTACGATCCAGAATGAGAATGCCGAGATGGACGCAGAACTTAAGGATGAATTCGAGAAGGCATTGAAAGCTCTTGGAAATCCTGGATTGTTCGGTGTAGGTGAACAAGAATCGGATGAGAATGCTTTCACAGAAAGCAAAGAAACAATACTTGAAGATCTGAAGCAGTTCTTCGATCTGGAAAGTGTGGAGGTCGGCCATTACGCCAGTGAGGGGATCGATGAAGATACAAGTCAGAATACAGAGACTTGGACGGATTACGCCCAGTTGAAAAACTGGCTTCCGATCTTGATACTCTTAATCATCATTGTTGGAGTCATCGTGTACGTTCGTAGAAAAAGATAGCAAGTCGAAGTGAGGCAGGGGGAGACAACATGGCGAGTTTAGAAATCCAAGCATTATTGATAACATTTCGTGAAGCACTAGAAGCATTACTCATTGTGGGGATCATTACAACTTATCTAAAACGCATCAAGCGTCCGGAATTTACGAAATATGTTTGGCTCGGTGTCGGTCTTGCAATTTTGGCAAGTTTCGGTGCAGCGTTATTATTCCAAGTGGTATTCACAGGGTTTGCTGCGATGGGCAGTGAAATGTATTTGAAAATTTCAATTATGTTGATTTCATCCGTTCTCTTGACCCAAATGGTATTCTGGATGGCAAAGCACAGCCGGAACCTGAAGGGTGAGATGGAATCGAAACTGGATGGATATCTGACGGCAGGTAACGTCATCGGCATGGTTTTCCACACGTTCCTTGTTGTGTTAAGAGAAGGAATCGAAACAGTCTTCTTCTTCGCTGCTATAACAGGAGGGAATATTGAGAAAGCAATAACCGGATGGGGAGCAATCTCCGGTGTTCTTATCGCAATCGTGGTTTGTCATCTCTTCTTCAAAGGAACAATGCGTGTACCATTGAAAACATTCTTCAAGGTAACTGGAGCGTTCATCGTCGTTGTCGCTGCTGGCTTACTTGTCCAGGCAATTTCGATGATGCAGGACTTGAAGATCATCGGAAGTATCATGCCTCATGCGTATAACTTGACGAGCATCTTGCCTGAACATCCGATCGATTATGCACACTATTTAAGGGATTACGGTGTAGCGCCTCTCTTATCAGGTGAAATCGGCATATTCTTGAAAGCCTTATTCGGATATTCCTCGATGCCTTCCATCGAAGAAATCTTGGCTTACATCGGATATTTCGTGGTCATCTACTTGCTTGTAAAAGACAGCAGTAAAGAGCCTAACACTCAAAAATCAACGGCTGAATCCCAAAAGGAAACAGCAAACTCGTATCGCAAAAAAGCTCCAGGCGTAACATCCGTAAACACATAATAGTTGGAAAGTACAAGACGTTTACAATGTGTAATCGTCTTGTTTTCTTATTTATAAGGCTATTGCAAATAGTAGCGTAAGGCGGCGATTCCAGCGGGAAAAGCAACAGCTGAAGACCCCGCAGAACGAGGCATTAAGGATCTTCGACTAAAAACCACCACGTCCTATGGTGAACGTCGAAGTCACCACATCCTGTGGAAGTTGTGTGGCTGAAGCGTTGCCCGCGGAAAGCGTCCGTCTGAAGCTGGTCAATTCAACATCATTCTTTAACAAAGACATTTATAAAAATACGTTTTTAGGTGACTTGAATATGAAATGGACAAAAGCCAGGTCTTATATCCTCCTTGGGATATTTGGACTGATCCTGATTATAATCCGTATACGATATGCGAGCCCGTACGCTTCCACCTGGGACATGGTTGACTTCAGTCTTGCGCTGGATCGTTTTGACTTGTTCATGATGCAGCCCCATTTCCCGGGATATCCCTATTTCATTTTATTTGCCATGTTCACCCATCTATGGATGTCCGATCCGGCACAAGCTTTGTCAGCAGTCGGGGCGATTCTGATCACTTCTGCACTTATACCCTCTTATCTGATTCTGAATAAGAGATTACCTGAATCATTCGCACTGATTGGAAGTCTGGTCCCCCAATCCTTGACCTATATATGGGTGATGTCTACTCAACCCATGAGCGAGGCATCTGCTGTCGGTATCTTCATCTGGTTTCTTTGGGGCGTGGATTGTGCTGTCCGAAAGCCTGATAAGCATGGATATGTGGTTTTCAGTTCATTTTTATTCAGCCTGCTGATGGGTATCAGGGTGTCGTATTTTCCGTTGGGAATTGTGTTGATACCTTTGTGGTGGAAGCGTTGGCGCCAGTTGAAAAGAAAATCGATTGTATGGATGGACCTCCTTCTCTTCACTTTCTTCCAGTTTTTATGGGTTCTCGGATTGATACTCAGTACCGGAGGATTTGGAGCCTTTGTTGAACTGTCCATTTCATTTATAAATGGTCATTTTCAGGATTGGGGTGGGACAGCCCTTACGAGTGAAAGGTCATTGGTTGAACGTCTTTTCCAATTGGTTTTCAACAATTTGCTTTGGGTAGGTGTTTTAGGTAAGTCGTTCTTGTCAGCGATCCTATTCATTGCGCTAATTGTCTTGGCAGGCTTGAATTTGGGCCGAATGACGCAAGCTCGATGGGTGGCAACACTACTCCTTCTTACTTATCTTTTATGGGCATGGATCGGTCAAAATATTGAGAAACCACGTCATATCTTACCTCTTATTCCATTATTGTTGTTCATCCTGCTTGATTCAGGTTTACAAGGAAAGCGACGTACCTGGAATAGATTGTTTATACTAACACTTGTTCCCTTTATGATGTTACAATCGATTCAGGGAATTCTAGAGGTGAAACGAATCCAAGCAGAGCGACCAGCATCCTACCAGTTGATTGACTATGTGGAAAATCAGGCCGGTCCAGTTGCGATCTATACGTGGGAAGAGGAAAGGGTCATGGACTACTTGGATGCTCCTTTTTACTATAAAAAGTTATACAGCTACTCGAAATTTAAAGAAGAGATTAGTCAGTTGGACCAACATCGAATCCTTATAACGGATCGAGTCCTGAAAGGGTTTGAAAAACAAGGAATCGATGTTTCAGCTCATGTTACACGAGTGGCATCTTTCCAATCAAACGGATTTGTCGATCCGATTTATAATCAGATAAAGCTTTACGAATGGGGTAGGGCCAACACTCCTTGAAAAGGAGGGAGAACTTGATGCAAGAAAGATTGAAACAAAAACTATCTGTCCTGCCGAACCAGCCTGGGTGTTATTTGATGAAAGGGCGTAACGGAACGATCATTTATGTAGGAAAAGCAAAGAATCTAAGAAATCGGGTCCGTTCTTATTTCACTGGATCCCATGATGGGAAAACCCAGCGGCTGGTGTTGGAAATTCAGGATTTTGAATACATTGTCACATCTTCCGACCTGGAAGCACTCGTCCTTGAAATGAACCTGATCAAGAAGCATGATCCTAGATATAACGTCATGCTGAAGGACGATAAGAGTTACCCGTATATTAAGATCACAAATGAAAAGCACCCTCGTTTGATCACAACGCGTAATGTAAAAAAGGGCAGTGGAAAATACTTCGGTCCTTATCCAAATGCCTATGCTGCGAATGAAACGAAAAAGCTGCTTGACCGGATCTATCCATTGCGAAAGTGTAAGACACTCCCTGACAGAGTTTGTTTGTATTATCACATGGGTCAATGTCTCGCGCCTTGTGTGTATGATGTCACCGAGGAACAGAACCGCAAAATGGTGGAGGGGATCGTCCGATTCCTGAATGGGGGACATCAGGAAGTCAAGAAAGATCTCAAGGCGAAAATGGAAAAGGCCGCTGAGGAGCTTGAATTCGAAAGGGCCCAAGAGCTTCGTGATCAAATTCGTCACATTGAATCTGTCATGGAACAACAGAAGATGGTCCATACCGATCAAAAGGATCGGGATGTTTTCGGTTACCATGTTGATAAAGGATGGATGTGTGTCCAGGTCTTTTTTGTCCGCCAAGGGAAGCTGATTGAAAGGGACGTTTCGCTCTTTCCGGTATACGGGGATGCAGAAGAAGAGTTCCTTTCCTTCATTGGTCAGTTTTATCTACAAAAGAACCATATCATGCCGAAGGAGATTTTTGTCCCGAAGCATGTAGAACGGGAATTGTTAGAAAAGCTTCTGAAAGTGCCCGTTTCTCAACCTCAAAGAGGTAAGAAAAAAGACCTTGTCAACTTGGCCACTAAGAATGCAAAGATTGCATTGAGTGAAAAATTCGAACTGATACAACGTGATGAAGAACGGACAATCAATGCGGTTGAAAATCTTGGTGATCAGCTCGGTATTGCAACGCCGCACCGTATTGAAGCATTCGATAACTCCAATATCCAGGGAACGAACCCTGTTTCAGCGATGGTCGTCTTTACAGATGGTAAGCCTGACAAAAAGCAATATCGAAAATACAAAATCAAAACGGTCGAGGGTCCGGATGATTATGCTTCAATGCGGGAAGTGACAAGAAGACGGTATACACGAGTCCTGAAAGAGGACCTTCCCTTGCCGGATCTTATCATCATTGATGGAGGAAAAGGGCAAATCAGTGCCGCAGTTGATGTATTGGAGAATGAACTTGGTCTTTCGGTACCCGTTTGTGGATTAGTGAAGGACGAGAAGCATAATACGGCCCAATTGATGATGGGTGACCCGCCAAAAATCGTCCCACTTTCAAGGAAGAGCCAGGAATTTTACCTTCTGCAACGAATTCAAGATGAAGTTCACCGTTTCGCGATCACCTTCCATCGTCAAGTACGTGAAAAAGGAATGATCCAATCCAGCTTGGACAGCATTCCGGGGATAGGAGAAAAACGAAGGAAAGCATTGCTTCGTCATTTTGGATCGTTCAAACGGATAAAAGAAGCCTCCGTCTCTGAGCTGAGAGATGCGAACATCCCTCAATCCATCGCTGAGAACATCGTTTCTTATTTTACGGATCAAGAAAAGCAGAAAGAGGAATAAGCTATAAATGAAGGTCCCAGCAATGCGAAAAAAACCGTTCAACATGAACGGTTTTTTTGTATCTTACTCGTATGTAATTTATGATGAAGCGGATGACTCTTCCTGGTCGGTTTTTACTTCATCTTTTCGATCCCATTGGACATTAAAGATAATTTTGTCGACTTTTCCCCGTTTGATTTCCTCAAAGGATTCTGCAATCTTTTCTTTTTTCCTTTGGATCTGTTCAGCCAGGAATCCGGCCTCTAATTGGAAGGAATCATGCTTTCGTTGTGATAACAGTTGTGAGATCCTTTCAGATGTCAGTTCAAAGGTGATCGACTTTGCGGTTTCCTCCTTTAACTTGAGTTCACCGAAGTTGGCAGCCGCAAAAAATTGAACCAATTCCTCATTTGAATCCATTGGATATTTACGTGCAAGTGACCTTCCTGCCCAATATAATAGACTGCTGTCCTCTTTACCTAACAAATCCGGTAATAGGACGTCCCGCAGTAATTCATAGCCAAATAGATATGCTTCTTTTTCACTCGGTTGCGGAAGGATGCTTTTGTCTTTTTTCATGTCATCTCTCCTTTCCTTCCTACATCATTATTATTTTATTATAGCTTATTCTGAGAAATCTCCAAACCAATTCGACGAGATCGAGAGGACTTTTTTCAGCTTATCTGATTTCTCCAATCCAGTGTGCGCTTCCAACTTTCCCGTTTTAAAAGGAAGGGCTTTCAGGTTCAAGAACTTTCAGAAATCCAAATGTATTCGTTTTCTTGACGGTCCCAATTGATGGGAGTACAATATACATGTTATCAATTCTTGTCGGAGCTTGTCTCTGATAGGCGATTTATACCTGAGCGCATGATCGGAATTTTTGAAATGAAATTTTTTGCAGCGGCAACACTTATCTAAAAGGGGGCGTAGACATGGCACAAAATAAGGATTTTGCTTTAAGAAGACTACATTCATTACTTGGTGTCATACCAATTGGTCTATACTTAGTTCAACACTTGACCGTAAACCACTTTGCGACTAGAGGTCGTGAAGAGTTCAATGCTGCAGCACACTTTATGGAGACACTTCCATTTCGTTATTTTCTTGAAATCTTCATTATTTTCCTACCGATCATCTTTCATGCTGTTTTCGGTCTGTACATAACTTTTCAGGCGCGAAATAATGTGAACCGCTACGGTTACTTCCGTAACTGGATGTTCATGCTTCAGCGTGTAACAGGGATCATCACGCTTATTTTCATTTCATGGCACGTATGGGAAACACGTGTCCAAGCTGCTTTCGGAGCAGAAGTGAACTTTAATATGATGGAAGAAATCCTGGATAACCCGATCATGATAGGATTCTATGTGGTTGGAGTCTTGTCCACTGTATTCCATTTCTCAAATGGATTATGGTCATTCTTTGTCAGCTGGGGACTTGCTGTATCTCCTCGTTCACAAAAGATTCTTACCTACGTAACTGTGGGTATCTTCTTTGCAGTGTCTATTATCGGAATGCGTTCAATCTTCGCATTCGTTTATCCAGAATGGTTTGCTTCTCTAGCGACAAACCTACCAATTTTATAAGGAGTGAGTCACGATGAGCAAAGGTAATATCATAATTGTTGGTGGTGGATTGGCAGGTTTGATGGCTGCAATCAAGTCCGCCGAAGCAGGAATGCACGTTGATCTGTTCTCACTCGTTCCAGTTAAACGTTCTCACTCCGTTTGTGCACAAGGTGGAATAAACGGAGCTGTTAATACGAAAGGTGAAGGGGATTCTCCTTGGGAACATTTCGATGATACAGTTTACGGAGGAGACTTCCTTGCCAATCAACCTCCAGTAAAAGCAATGTGTGATGCTGCACCAGGCATCATCCACTTGTTGGATCGTATGGGTGTCATGTTCAACCGGACACCAGAAGGATTGTTGGACTTCCGTCGTTTCGGAGGTACTCAGCACCATAGAACAGCCTTTGCTGGGGCGACTACTGGTCAGCAATTGCTTTATGCACTAGATGAACAAGTCCGCCGTTATGAAGTTCAAGGACTTGTTACGAAATATGAAGGATGGGACTTCCAATCTGCGGTTCTTGACGATGATCATGTCTGCCGTGGAATTGTAGCCCAGAACTTGAAGACCTCTGAAATCCAAAGCTTCAAATCCGATGCCGTCATCATGGCGACTGGCGGACCGGGAGTTATTTTCGGTAAGTCTACAAACTCTGTTATTAATACAGGAGCAGCAGCTGCAGCTTTATATCAACAAGGTGTCCATTATGCAAATGGTGAGTTCATTCAAATTCACCCGACTGCAATTCCAGGGGACGACAAGCTTCGTCTCATGAGTGAGTCTGCACGTGGTGAAGGTGGACGAGTCTGGACGTATAAGGACGGTAAGCCATGGTATTTCCTTGAGGAAAAATATCCTGCTTACGGAAACCTTGTACCACGTGATATCGCTACACGTGAAATCTTTGATGTGTGTGTCAGACAAAAGCTTGGAATCAATGGGGAGAACATGGTATACCTTGATCTTTCCCACAAAGATCCGAAGGAATTGGATATCAAGCTTGGCGGTATCATCGAGATCTATGAGAAATTCATGGGAGATGACCCTCGTAAAGTACCAATGAAGATCTTCCCTGCAGTCCACTATTCTATGGGTGGCATGTGGGTCGATTATGATCAAATGACAAATATTCCTGGACTCTTCGCTGCTGGAGAGTGTGATTATTCACAACACGGTGCAAACCGTCTAGGTGCGAACTCCTTGCTTTCTTCTATTTTCGGTGGAATGGTTGCAGGTCCTAAGGCAGCTGAATACATCAACGGATTAGAAAAGACGACTGAAGATATTTCTTCAACTGTCTATGAACGTCAAGTGAAGAAAGAACAAGACCACTTAGAACAGATCATGAAAATGGACGGCTCCGAAAACGCCTACCAGCTTCATAAAGAGCTTGGTGAATGGATGACGGCGAACGTAACCGTTGTCCGTCATAATGATAAGTTGAAAGAGACGGATGAGAAGATTGTTGAATTGATGGAACGTTATAAAGACATCAACATCAACGATACGTCCAAGTGGAGTAACCAGGGTGTATCTTTCACTCGTCAGTTGTGGCACATGCTTCAATTAGCACGAGTCATCACATTAGGTGCTTTGAACCGTAACGAAAGCCGCGGTGCTCACTATAAGCCGGACTTCCCTGATCGTAACGATGAAGAATGGTTGAAGACGACGAAAGCGATCTTCAATGCAGAGAAGAATGGTCCAGACTTTGAGTATGAAGATGTCGATACGTCGCTCATCGAACCTCGTAAGCGTGACTACTCTAAGAAGAAGGGAGCGAAATAATAATCATGGCTGAAGAGACGAAAATGATTCAATTTATTATCAAACGTCAGGATAACCCTGACTCGGCAGCTTATGATGAAAAATTTGAAATCCCTTATCGACCGAATATGAACGTCATTTCGGCTTTAATGGAAATTCGCCGAAACCCTGTGAATAGTAAAGGTGAAAAAACAACGCCAATCACATGGGAAATGGGATGTCTAGAGGAAGTATGCGGAGCTTGCTCCATGGTGATTAACGGGAAACCACGTCAATCCTGTACTGCTCTTGTCGATCAGTTGGAACAACCCATCCGCCTCGAGCCCATGTCTACATTCCCTGTAGTCCGTGACCTGCAAGTCGACCGTAGTCGTATGTTTGATGCCTTGAAGAAAGTAAAGGCATGGATTCCGATTGATGGAACGTATGATCTTGGTCCAGGACCACGTATGCCTGAAACAAAGCGTCAATGGGCATATGAATTATCGAAATGTATGACTTGTGGTGTTTGTTTGGAAGCATGTCCGAACGTCAATGACAAGTCTGACTTCATCGGGCCAGCTCCATTATCCCAAGTTCGTCTATTCAATGCGCACCCAACAGGTGAGATGAATAAGGCAGAACGTTTAGAAGCATTGATGGGAGACGGAGGACTCGCATCATGTGGTAACTCACAAAACTGTGTTCAATCATGTCCGAAAGGAATTCCGTTGACGACATCGATTGCGGCATTGAACCGTGATACAACATTGCAGTCATTCCGAAGCTTCTTCGGATCGGATGCACAATAAATACCTCAATGACAAGGACTGACACGAACGTGCCTCAGTCCTTGTTTTTTATATCCTATTTTCAAATACATGGAGGCTGATGATGATGAAGAACATCGAATACATACAAGATTGGACCAGCTGGTCGAAAGAATTCCACTTCCACACGACCACACGGGTACGATTTTCAGAAGTGGATCCCTTCAATCATTTGAATAACACGGTACCTTTCATCTATTTTGAGGATGTACGGATCCAACTGTTCAAAGAACTCGGATTCATGCAGCAATGGGGAAGACCAGACAGCGGAACGATTCCGGTGGTGGCAGATTTGCAGTGTAATTATTTGAAGCAGGTGTTTTTTGATGAGGAGTTGAAGCTCTTTGCAAAAATCGCACATATTGGAACGACCTCCATCGATCTCCACTACAAGGCCGAAAATGAAAATGGGGAGCCGGTATTTGTGGGAAGAGGAAGGATTGTTCACATAGATAAAGCCCAAGGCGCCCCTGTAAAGTGGACAGAAGAAATGATTGATCAAATGGAAAGGCTACGAAATTCAGTGAATATCTGAATTATTTTCAACGTGGCAAGTCACGACCAATTTCATCCCTTCATATGATATGTTGACTAAATATCTTTTCTGCATGACCGCAGCTCGTTAGCCCATGCAAGGAGGGGTGAAATCATTGAAAGATAAACACTACCGACCGAAGCCTCTACTTACAAAAAGGGAGAGAGAAGTATTCGAACTTCTTGTTCAAGACAAGACAACCAGGGAGATTGCAGAACAACTTTTCATTAGTGAAAAAACAGTTCGAAATCACATTTCCAATACGATGCAAAAATTAGGTGTCAAGGGGCGCTCCCAGGCTGTCGTCGAGCTACTGCGGCTTGGCGAGTTGGAAATTTAGAGGTTTGCGGCTTTCAATAGGTTGAAAGCCGCTCTTTTTTTTGGAGAACCTTGATAGCGCGTATGAAGATCAAAATGAAGGAAGTTAGCGGAGAAAAGACCTTCATAAGGCCGATGAAGATCAAAATGAAGGAAGATAGCGGTTGAAAAGACCTTCATAAGGCCGATGAAGATCAAAACAAAGGAAGAAAGCGAGCGAAAAGACCTTCATACGGCTGATGAAGATCAAAATGAGTTCAGATTGCGGTCGAAAAGACCTTCATAACGCCGATGAAGGACAAACCACATGAAAAAGCATCGCAAATGTCTTTCATCCCCCTGATGAAGGACAATCCTCCACAAATCAGCACCCCAAGTGTCCTTCAGTTCCGATTACTTTCAGCATAAAAGTTGACGATTGCGAACAGATTCGGTATGATGTTGACGTTTCGCCAAGGTTTTACCATTGAAAGGAATGGCGTGTTATGGAAACACGATATCAAATACTCAAAATCTTAAATAATAATGTCGTCATTGCTGAAGGGATGGACAGCCAGGAGACAGTATTGATCGGCAAGGGGATCGGTTTCTCAAAGAAACCAGGAGATGAGCTGGAAGAACAGAGGGTAGACAAGCTCTACATACTGAAGGATAAGGAAAAACAACAGCAATATAAACAGCTCTTGACCCAGATTGATGAGTCCATTGTCCTGGTCATGAATGACATTATCGAATATAGTGAGAAAAAGCTGGATGTCAAATTCAATGAACATATCCATATCGCCCTTACTGACCATATCGCCTTTGCGATAAAGCGCATCAAGCAGGGGATGGATATCGTCAATCCGTTCTCAGAAGAGACGAGACTGATGTATCCGAAGGAATACGCCGTTGCTCAGGAGGTTGTCGAGATCCTCCGTAAACAGACGGACGTTTCCCTGCCTGATGGAGAAATCGGATTCATTGCGTTGCATCTTCATAGTGCCACATCCAATCAATCCTTATCTAAACTGAACAGTTATTCGCATCTTATCAATCAATTGCTTCAAATTATCGAGCAGCAACTGGAAATGAACATTGATAAAGAGAGCATTGATTATATGAGGCTGATTCAGCATCTGAGAAGAGCCATAGACCGATTGGAAAGTGGTGAGCAGGTAGGAAATCAAGAACGGTTAGCAAAAGTATTGAAAGAAGAATACCCTTTATGCTACAATACTGCTTGGAAACTGATGAAAGTCATGCAGCATTCGTTAGGCAAGAAAGCAGATGAGGCGGAAGCCGTTTATCTAACGATGCATTTGCAAAGGCTTTCACCTCAATAATTTAAGAGTACGTATCCTTTACGTGTTACTGATTCGATCAGGCATGAGTGAAGAAGTTTATGAAATGCAGAAGATAGAGAAACCTACCTTTAGCTGTATTTCATTCTTTACTCATGCTTTTTTATATTGTTTTAAACCATACGTTGGACCAATATGAAAACGTATTCTTATTTATTGGAGCAAACATATTTAATTGGAGGTAAAAGAAATGCAAAAAGCATTCGGGACTTTACAAAAGGTCGGTAAAGCATTAATGCTACCGGTTGCAATCTTACCAGCAGCGGGTCTACTTCTCGCATTCGGTAATGCATTGCAAAATCCCACATTACTTAAGCTTGCGCCATTCTTGGAAAATGACGCAATTGTACTAATTGCATCGGTAATGGAATCGGCCGGTGGAATTATTTTTGGTAACCTTGCGCTCTTGTTTGCAGTTGGGGTTGCAATTGGATTAGCTGGCGGTGACGGTGTTGCTGGATTAGCTGCTACAGTAGGGTTCCTCATTATGAACGTGACTATGAGTGTCATAGTAGGGTTGGAAATTCCTGATGTGACTGGAGATAATGTCGACCCTGCCTATGCACTTGTCCTAGGTATACCGACATTACAGACCGGGGTATTCGGAGGTATTATCCTCGGTATCGTAGCCGCTTATATGTATAATCGGTTTTATAACATTGAACTTCCTTCTTACTTAGGCTTTTTCGCAGGGAAGCGTTTCGTTCCGATTGCGACAGCAGCAAGTGCGGTCATTCTCGGAATCATCATGACGTTCGTATGGCCACCAGTGCAGGATGGCTTGAATGCATTTTCACAAAACATGGTTCACGCGAACCTTGCGCTTTCTGCGTTTGTATTCGGTGTCATTGAACGTGCATTGATTCCGTTTGGATTGCACCATATTTTCTATGCACCATTCTGGTTTGAATTCGGTACGTATACGAATGAAGCTGGAGAGCTCGTTCGGGGAGACCAACGTATCTTTTTTGAACAAATTAAGGATGGCGTTCAAAATCTGACTGCAGGTACTTTCATGACAGGTAAATTCCCGTTCATGATGTTCGGTTTACCAGCAGCAGCCTTGGCAATCTATCACGAAGCACGTCCGGAACGTAAGAAAGTGGTTGCAGGGATCATGGCTTCCGCAGCCCTTACATCTTTCTTGACAGGTATTACAGAACCGATTGAATTCTCATTCTTATTCGTTGCTCCTGTATTGTTTGGAATTCATACAATCTTTGCAGGCTTATCGTTTATGACGATGCATCTTCTTGACGTAAAAATCGGTATGACTTTCTCTGGTGGATTGATTGATTACCTGTTGTTCGGTGTGCTGAATGCACAGACAAACTGGTGGCTCGTCATTCCAGTAGGATTAGTCTTCGCCGTCATCTATTACTTCGGATTCCGCTTTGCGATTCGCAAGTTCAACTTGATGACACCAGGACGTGAAGACGTTGAGGATGATGATGAAGATGGGTCCCCAGCTGGACAAGCGGATGAACTACCATACAACATCCTAGAAGGACTTGGTGGACAAGATAACATCTCACACTTGGATGCATGCATCACACGTCTACGTGTTTCCGTCAACGATGTGAAGAAAGTTGATAAGAACCGTCTGAAAAAATTAGGTGCATCCGGAGTACTAGAAGTAGGGAACAATATTCAAGCAATCTTTGGACCGAGATCCGACTCCATAAAATCACAAATGCAAGATATCATGAAAGGGAAGCATCCACGAAAAGTGGAGGTTGATCCTGAAGAAGAAGTGCAAGAACAAATTGAAGATGTTAATCCTGATTCTTTGAAAGGAGATGTTGATATGAATAACTATTCTATTTACTCACCAATCAAAGGTAAGTTAATGCCAATTACAGAAGTACCTGATGAAGTGTTTGCAGGTAAGATGATGGGGGATGGATTCGCAATCGAACCAACCGATGGCACTGTGGTTGCACCAGCTGACGCCAAAGTGATGAATGTCTTCCCGACTAAACATGCGATTGGACTAGAAACAAAAGATGGTAGAGAAATCTTAATCCACTTCGGCATCGATACGGTCAACCTGAAGGGTGAAGGCTTCGAAGTATTGGTTGAACAAGGTGATGAAGTGAAGCAAGGTCAAGAGCTCATGAAAGCTGATCTTGACTACATTGCTAAGCATGCAAAATCAACAATTACACCGATCGTGTTTACAAATCTTCAGGATGGAGAAAAAGTTAAAATAGAGAAATCTGGATCTGTAGACCACGGTGAAGAAAACATCATTTCAATTGAAAAATAGAAAGGAAGATGAAAAATGGCAGAGAAAACTTTTACAGTAACAAGCGAATCAGGAATTCACGCAAGACCAGCAACGACATTGGTGAATAAAGCAGGTCAATTCAGCTCTGATATTGAACTTGAGCACAAAGGAAAATCCGTTAACTTGAAATCGATCATGGGCGTCATGTCTTTAGGTATTCAACAAGGATCTGAAATTACAATCAAAGCAGAAGGTAACGATGCTGATGAAGCGTTGTCTGCATTAACAGAATTACTGAAACAGGAAGGATTAGCTGAGTAATGAGTAAACGCATTACGGGGATCGGCGCTTCAGCAGGAATTGCGATCGCCAAAGCGTTCAAGCTTGAGAATCCTGTACTGGACGTCGAAAAGAAAAAGATTGAGAACCCAGCAGATGAAGTTGAACGTTTTGATGCAGCCATTGCAAAATCCAAAGAAGAGCTTGAAGCGATCAAAACTCACGCTGAAAAGGAGCTTGGAGAAGATAAGGCAGCAATCTTTGCTGCCCATCTTCTTGTTCTTCAAGATCCTGAATTGATCGATAATGTAAAAGGTAAAATCAATGAAGAAAATGTAAATGCAGAAAGCGCTTTGGATGATGTGACGAGCATGTTCATATCCATGTTTGAAAATATGGATAATGAGTATATGAAGGAAAGAGCAGCAGATATCCGGGACGTACGAAAGCGTATCCTGGCCCACCTTATGGGTATCGAATTCAAGACTCCATCAATGATAACGGACGAAGTGATCATCCTTGCAGATGATTTAACTCCTTCTGATACAGCACAATTGAATCGCAAATTTGTAAAAGGATTTGCAACAGATATCGGAGGGCGTACATCGCATTCCGCCATCATGGCAAGATCGATGGAAATCCCATCCGTCGTAGGGACGAAGACGATTACGGAATCTGTTGATAACGGTACGATGATCATTATCGATGGAATCGACGGTGAAGTGATCATTGATCCGACTGAAGATGAGCTTGCGAAGTATGTACGAAAACAAGAGAGATACGAAGAGCAGAAGAAGGAATGGGCTAAACTTGTCAATGAACGCACTGTAACGGCAGATGAGGTTCATGTTGAGTTAGCAGCGAATATTGGAACGCCAAAGGATCTTCCTGGAGTGCTTAATAATGGCGCAGAAGGAATTGGTCTTTACCGTACTGAGTTCCTATACATGAACCGTGACCAACTCCCAACTGAGGAAGAACAATTCGAGGCTTATAAGGAAGTACTCTCGAAAATGGAAGGGAAGCCGGTCGTCATCCGTACTTTAGATGTCGGCGGGGACAAGGAGCTTCCATATTTGGACCTTCCGAAGGAGCTGAATCCTTTCCTAGGTTACCGTGCAATCCGACTATGTCTCGATCAACAAGACATCTTCCGTACACAGCTCCGTGCGTTATTACGCGCAAGCTCTTACGGTAACTTGAAGATCATGTTCCCGATGATTGCAACCCTTCAGGAATTCCTTCAGGCAAAAGAGATCCTCTTAGATGAAAAGGCTAAGCTCGTCGAACAGGGAACCGATGTTTCTGATGAAATCGAAATCGGCATGATGGTTGAAATTCCTTCAACAGCGGTAATGGCGGATATTTTCGCAAAGGAAGTGGATTTCTTCAGTATCGGCACGAACGACCTGATCCAATATACAATGGCAGCTGACCGTATGAACGAACAAGTGTCTTACTTGTATCAACCATATAATCCAGCCATTTTACGATTGGTTAAGAATGTTATTGATGCTGCCCATAAAGAAGGCAAATGGGCAGGTATGTGTGGAGAGATGGCCGGTGACGAAATCGCCATACCAATCCTTCTTGGACTCGGTCTGGACGAATTCAGCATGAGTGCCACATCCGTGCTTCCGGCGCGATCTCAGTTGCTCCAATTGGAGAAGGAAACGATTGCGAATCATGTAGATACGATCCTTCAGTTGGATTCTGATGAAAAAGTGAAAGACTATGTTCAAGAACATTTTCTAAAATAAAGAAAGTAGCCTGACTCGAAATTCGAGTCAGGCTTTTTTGATTCATTTTTGCAGAGATTAGGGACAGAAGGGCGGTTATTCGATCCCCCAAATAGTGTTTTTACAAGAATTGAGCACAAAACAATTCCATGAATCAACACGATAGTTGGAAACACAAATTAATAAGAGTTGAAAAAAAGTCGTAAACCAATCAAAATAGAAATAACAGTTTATTCAGGAGGTTACGTCTTTGCAATCAAAAGAAGTGAAGATCAACGAAATGGAAAAGGCATTACGAATGATTTCAGCTCATATAAAACAAAAAGGTAGAGAAATCCTCAATGATTTCTCCATAACACCACCGCAATTCGTGGCCCTGCAATGGTTATTTGAACAAAATGAAATGACAATCGGGGACCTGTCGAATAAAATGTACTTAGCATACAGTACGACCACCGATTTAATCGACCGTATGGAAAAAAACGGACTCGTAAGACGTATACGTGATCCTAAGGATCGCCGTGTCGTAAGAATACAGAAACTCGAAAAAGGGTACGAAATAATAGAAGAGGTCATCAAGCGTAGACAGAATTATCTCAAAGCTTTGACAGAGCAGCTTTCTGATGAAGAAATGGAAAGTCTGCACCAAAGCTTGCATCTTCTTTATGACAAGATGAATTCGGTTGAGACCAACTAGACCTACATAGAAATTGAGGGGTTCATTTGAAAAGACCGATAGGCATTATTGATTCTGGGGTTGGAGGAATGACGGTAGCGAGGGAAGTAATGCGACAGCTACCGAAAGAGAAAATCTTTTATTTGGGTGATACGGCACGCTGCCCATATGGCCCCCGCCCGTTGCAAGAAGTGAGGACATACACGTGGAACATGATCCACTATCTTCTTGAAAAGGATGTTAAACTTCTTGTTATTGCATGTAATACCGCTACGGCGGCTGTATTAGAAGAAGCACAAGAGAAGTTGGATATTCCTGTTGTAGGTGTCATCCATCCCGGAGCAAGAGCGGCGATTAAAGTGACCAACAACCGGCAAATCGGGGTCATCGGAACAGTTGGAACGATAAACAGTGGGGCATATGTGAATGCATTGCACAGCATAGATAGTAAAGTGACCGTGCATAGCCTTGCCTGTCCTGAATTTGTGCCGATTGTAGAAAATGGTATGATCCATGATCGAGATACGTTACGTATTGTCCATCAACGGTTAACGCCTTTGTTGGACTTACCTATTGATACGTTGATTCTTGGATGTACACATTACCCCATTCTTATGCCTTTGATCAAAAGGGTTATGGGCAAGGGTGTATCGATCATTTCTTCTGGCGAAGAAACGGCTCGTGAAGTAAGTACGATTCTCTATTATAATAACCTTTTGAATATAGGAGACCAGCTTCCGGAACATCGTTTCTATACGACTGGATCAAGCCGGATTTTCAATCGTCTCTCCAGAGAGTGGTTCGACCAAAGCGTCAAGTACATTGAACATATTAATCTATAAGGAAAAAGCTGATTCCAGTACCTCATTTACTCGACGAGGTCAGAATCAGCTTTTTACTGTTTTTAGGTATGTTGTATGTATCTCTTCTTCTATAACCCCATCATTATTACATCTAACAAAGTATGACCTTGCTTTTGGTCTTGAACTGACAGAGTGAAATCGAGATTCATCTATAAAATGCAGAGCTGCCCCATCATCTATTGCGTAATCTTCTTGCATTCTTCCATCTAGAATGAACTGATGATATGAGGGTTTCCTCTTTTCTTCTCCATCATAATGAGGACAATTACTTCCCTTCAAGAAGCCTAAACAATCTAGTTTATATAGAGGTGCATTTAATGGATCAGTTAATCCTTCCTCAAACCAACACATTGCACCTGCACTTAGACCAGAAAGAATAACGCCTTTTTCGTATGCCTTTTTCAACACTTTATCTAATCCCCACTCCTTCCATAAAAGAAGCATATTCCTTGTATTTCCTCCTCCAACATAAATAACGTCTTTCTCAAGTACAAACTTTTCCAAGTCATTGAATGTTGGCTCAAATAAGGACAAGTGGGAAGGCTGGCATGGAATCGTATTGAATGCTTTATAAAATCTTTCTATGTAATTGGTTTGGTCCCCGCTAGCTGTTGGAATAAAACATACCTTGGGAAGACTTTTATTGGTTTGTGCTAATACGTATTTATCGAGTAGAAGGTTTTCTGGTTCCATTGAAAAACCTCCTCCTCCCATTGCAATGATCTGTCTCATGCCTACTCTCCTTTAGCAGGGTATAGTTTTTTCACATCTTTATAGATTTGTCTACTATTTCGGACTGAAGATAACCATATTTTAACATGTCTGTAGGAAAGTTTGTGTAAAGACTGGTTTCATAATTGGGTTTAGAAAAAATCACAGCACTTTTCCCCCGATACCTACCTCGTCAACCAACAGTAATACATTTTTCCAAATTTAGAACAAGGTTGGTCTAATTGGACAGATGGCTCGTATATATAGTAGTACAAACCACTGTAGGAGGGAATGGAATGAGGAAAAAGCAGAGAAGAATGATATTCGTCTCTCTTTTAACAGGCCTTTTAGTTGTAACATCTGGATGTGGACTGTTAACGGAAGAAACTAATAATGAAATTGATCCGCCACAAGAGGTCATCTATGATGAAGGAAGTTCGATCGAAGATGCTGAGCAAGAAACCGATGCGGCAGTTGGCGGTAAGGATGCTCCTGCAGGTGCAACCGAGACTCAACAGCTACAAGTTTACTTAGTCGATAAGAACGGGTTGGTCGTTCCTCAAACAATGAATTTGCCTCTGTCGGAGGAACCTGAGAAACAAGTTGTCGAGCACCTCATTCAGGATGGGAAAGTGTCGAATCTGCTCCCGAATGGAATGCGTGCAGTACTCCCGGCAGGAACGGAAGTTTTGGATGTCAATGTTGATCAAGGAACAGCTGTTGTGGATTTCTCTGAAGAATTCAAGGATTATGCGGCTGAAGATGAACAGCGGATTCTCCAGTCACTCACCTATACACTTACTCAGTTTGATAAAGTCAGTGCAGTGAAAATCCGGATCAACGGAATCGACCAGAAGGTCATGCCTGTGAATCAAACACCGATCGGGGATAGTATGTCACGTGCTGACGGAATCAACATCGAGACGAATGGTGTAGTTGATGTTACGAATAGTGATACGGTCACCGTTTATTTCATCGGCCAAAACGATGACAACCAATTGTATTATGTACCCGTTACAAGGGTGGTTTCTTCTAAAGAGAACCTAGTAAAGTCCACGGTTGATGAGCTGTTGAATGGTCCATCCTACTATTCAGGCTTGCTTACAGACCTGCGAAGCACTGTTGATCTCGTAAGTGCACCAGTAGAAGAAGATGGAGTCGTTACACTTAACTTCAATGAAGCGATCCTTAGTGAAGAGAAAGGGACTGCCATTTCAGATGCCGTACTGAATTCCTTAGTGCTGTCCTTGACGGAAATCGCGGGTGTTGAAAAAGTGTTGATTAAGGTCAATGGGAAGAGCGAAGTCTTGAAAGAGGATGGGAAGTTAATGACAGAGCCTGTTTCCAGACCTGTCAATGTGAACACAGTAGATTTTTAAATGAACAACCATACGAAATGTGTTACGATAGGAGAGGAGTGAGGCGGTTATTTTAGCCGCCTTTTTCCTATTTAAACGTACTTTAAATTCAAAACGAATGGGTCATACTAACCGATAGTGTCTGTAACATAGAGGAGGAATTGACAATGCGAACGGATGGAAGAGCAAAGGACGAATTAAGAAAGATACATATTGAAACGGATTATATAAAACATCCTGAAGGATCTGTCTTGATTTCAGTAGGGGATACGAAAGTCATTTGTACGGCGAGCATTGAGGATCGCGTACCACCATTCTTACGAAACCAGGGGAAAGGATGGATAGCTGCTGAATATTCCATGCTGCCCCGAGCAACTGAACAACGTAATATCAGGGAATCGAGTAAAGGGAAGGTTTCCGGCAGGACGATGGAAATCCAGCGTCTGATTGGAAGAGCGCTGAGATCAGTAGTCGATCTTGAGAAAATTGGAGAAAGAACATGCTGGATCGATTGTGATGTCATCCAGGCCGACGGAGGTACTCGCACAGCAAGTATTACAGGGGCATTCGTAGCAATGGCGATGGCGTTTCATCAACTTCTGGATCAAGGAACGATCAAGAAGATGCCAATCAAAGAATTCCTTGCTGCGACTTCAGTGGGCGTAGTAGCTGAACATGGGGAAATCCTTGACTTATGTTATCAGGAGGATTCCCAGGCACATGTTGATATGAACGTTATCATGACAGGTGCTAAGGAGTTTGTCGAGCTTCAAGGGACAGGAGAAGAGGCTACCTTCTCTTATAAACAGCTTCAAGCTATGCTTGAGCTTGCAGATAAAGGAATAAGTGAATTAATTGACTATCAAAAAGAAGCGCTTGGAGACATCCACCATCGTATTGGTGAAGAATAGGCGGGTATTTAAATGAAACAATTGATTATCGCTTCTCATAACGAAGGAAAAGTGAAAGAGTTCAGGAAGATGTTTGAGGGTTTCGGCCTAGACGTGGTTTCCCTAAGAGACCTTGATTACCATGAAGAAATTGAAGAAACAGGGTCTACATTTGAAGAGAATGCCACGATAAAAGCCGAAACGATATCAAAACAATTTAATCAGACCGTCATAGCGGATGATTCCGGCCTGGTCATTGATGCGTTGGATGGAAGGCCGGGTGTATACTCCGCCCGATATGCCGGCGAAGAGAAAAACGATGACGCCAATATGGATAAAGTGCTTTATGAATTGAAATCCGTTCATGAAGCGGATCGTACAGCGAGGTTTATTTCGGTTTTAGCAATTGCACAACCGGGGAAAGAAACAAGTATTGTCCAAGGGAAATGTGAAGGGCTTATTACAGAGGAGAAGATAGGAGATAACGGTTTTGGTTATGATCCAATCTTCTACGTTCCGTCTCTTGGCAAAACGATGGCTCAGCTTGAACCAGAACAGAAGAATGAATTGAGTCATCGTGCAAATGCGATGAAGGAATTACGGAACCGTTGGACAGATATCTTTTCGTAATGCCGATAAGGAGGTCCTTTCAGCAATGAGGATATTAGTCGTAAGTGATAGTCACGGACTGACGAGTGAACTTAAGGAAATTCAAGAGTTACACCGGAACCAGGTTGATGTTATGGTTCATTGCGGTGATTCTGAACTTCCTTCGGATCACGAACATCTTTCAGCGTTCCACAATGTACAAGGGAATATGGATCTGGGACACGATGAATTTCTGAATGAAGCACTCATCGAAGAGCAGGGTTATCGGATATTTGTCACCCATGGTCACTTATATAATGTGAAGATGTCCTATATGAACCTAGCTTATAAGGCCGAAGAATATGGAGCAGACTTCGTGTTTTTCGGACATTCTCATGTTGCTGAATCATTCGAAAAGAACGGCATCGTGTTCGTCAATCCTGGAAGCATTCGCCTACCAAGAGGTAGAATGGAAAAGACTTATGCGATTGTCGAGTGTCAGGATCGTTCGAAAATCCGTGTACGCTTCTTCGAGGTTGGCGGAGATGAATTGACAGATCTATCAAAAGAATATCAGGTCTAATGGAGAGGACTCACGACCAAAAAAACCGTTGACATTTTATCAGAGATGCGATATATTAGTTATTGTCGCTGATCGATGTGCGGGTGTAGTTTAGTGGTAAAACAAGAGCCTTCCAAGCTCTGGTCGTGGGTTCGATTCCCATCACCCGCTCCATTAATTCTCAATATGTCCCAGTTGCTAAGCACGCTGAATTAGCTTCTAGGAAATTTCATCAGCGTACCGATTGAGAGTCGTCATGAAGAACAATCTGAAATCGGGACGACGAGACAACAGATTTTCACAAAGTTTTTTATTTTACATGTCCCAGTAGCTCAGCAACGAGCGATGCATCATGAACAATCAACGAGTTGTCCTGACGCATTCGCATCTAGGTTGTTGCATGTAGAGAAAAGGACAGGATCTTTTAAAAAGCTTTATATTATTATCACTCATGTCCCAGTAGCTCAGCAGGATAGAGCAACAGCCTTCTAAGCTGTCGGTCGGGCGTTCGAATCGCTCCTGGGACGCCATTCCATTACATAATCACGCTTTCTTCATCTTTTGTTGAAGAAGCGTTTTTTTATTTATGGTGGATTTTGTTTATACTAGTGTAAAGACAGTTTGAGAATAAAATTTGTTTTTAATTTGCTAAACTGCTAAACTTGCTGTAATGATGGTAAAAAGCGGGGAGATTGTTTTGGAAAAACACCGTAAAGGGCAGCATGACGGTAAAATCGTTTATTTCCCGAACCTCACAGGAAAGCTTGTGAATAAAGGAATGTCAGCCCTGAAACAGAAAAAATTCAAGGAATCATTGGATTATTTTGAACAGCTGCTCGGAATGGATCCTGAACATCCGCAGGGTAATGTGGGTGTGGTCTTAAGCCTTGTCGAGTTGGGGAGGTTGAAGGAAGCCAAGGAAAAATGTGATGAAGTGCTGAAAAAAGACATTGGAGATTACTATGATGTCTTGCAGATATACATATCTATCTTGATTCAGCTAGGGGATTATGAAGAGGTCGTCGAAATCCTGGAGGCTGTCATCCAAGAACAAAGCCTGCCTCCACAAATGGCGGAAAATTTCTATCAGCTTCTATACTTCAGTAGAAAAATGGCAGAAGAAGATTCTGAAGAAGGTGTCGTTTTCAGCCAGAGGGCCAAATCCATTTCTGATAAGGAGCTCGAACATCTCTCAAATCAGCTTCAGTCAGAGGATTCCAAGCAACAGTGGCAAGCGGTACAGTCCATTGAATCACCCGACGAGCCGACAATCCGGAAAGAGCTAATCAAATATCTTACATATCCTGAAGCAAATCCTTCATTGAAGACCATTGTCCTCCAAATGTTGAAGGAAAGCGTCACGAACGATACCATACTTGTACATAAATTCGGACGATCGATGGAAGTGAAGCCGAACGAACTACATGATATACCCGATGGACAGTTTTACCGATTGGTCAAAAAAATCATCGTCCACCAATTGGAGCAAGACAATCCAACCTTATTGGATATGGCAGTCCAAATATGGGATCATTATCTGTTTATGATTTATCCGTTCCAGCCGGAGCCGTTAAACGAGCAGTTATGGGCTGTAGCTGTATTGGAAGTAGCCCATCGCTTGAATGGTATCGAGTTTGATGGAGATGAACTACAGGTGGCTTTCTCATTAGAAGAAAAAGCCATTGAAAATGTAGTGGAGAAGATCATGGAAATTGAACAAATCTCCATGAAAGATTTGGGTGTGAACGGTGATACACCCAACTAGTTGAAAACCAATGCGCATGTGTTATAATGTAGTGGTTGTAAACTCATTCGAACGTAAATGAAGTTTTTAAGAAGATAAATGTTGGAGGGAAGTTAGTCATGAGTGCAAAATGGGAAAAGCAAGAAGGCAATCAAGGTGTATTGACCATTGATGTTGACGCTGAGCGTGTCGACGAAGCATTAGACCAAGCGTTCAAAAAGGTCGTAAAGAAAGTGAACGTACCTGGATTCCGTAAAGGGAAGGTACCTCGTTCAATGTTTGAAAAGCGTTTTGGAGTAGAGGCACTTTACCAAGATGCTCTCGACATCCTACTGCCTACAGCTTACAGCCAAGCTGTTGAAGAAACAGGAATCGAGCCTGTTGACCAGCCAGATGTTGACATTGAGCAAATGGAAAAAGGCAAAAACTTGATCTTCAAAGCAACAGTTACGGTCAAGCCTGAAGTGAAGCTTGGAGACTACAAAGGTCTTGAAGTAGAAAAGCAGGATACTGAAGTAACAGACGAAGATGTTCAAAACGAATTGACTGAAATGCAAAAGAAACATGCTGAACTTACTGTCAAAGAAGAAGGTAAAGTAGAAAATGGCGACACTGTTGTCATCGACTTTGCTGGATATGTTGACGGTGAAGCGTTTGAAGGTGGAACTGCTGAGAACTATTCACTCGAAATCGGTTCTGGATCTTTCATCCCTGGATTTGAAGAACAGCTTGAAGGTGAAGAAGCAGGTGCAGAAAAGGACGTTGTCGTAACGTTCCCTGAAGAATACCATGCTGAAGAACTTGCTGGTAAAGAAGCGACTTTCAAAGTGAAGATTCATGAGATCAAGCAGCTTGAGCTTCCTGAATTGGATGATGAGTTTGCTAAAGATGCAAACGAAGAAGTTGAAACACTTGATGAATTGAAAGCGAAAATCAGAGAGCGCCTTGAAACTGAGAAGAAGACACAAGCTGAGAACGACATGAAAGATCAACTCGTTCAAAAAGCGACTGAAAACGCAGAAATTGATGTACCAGAAGCAATGGTAACTTCTGAACTTGATCGTATGATGAAAGAGTTCGACCAACGTCTTCAAATGCAAGGTATGAACCTTGACATGTACTATCAATTCTCTGGTACTTCAGAAGATCAGTTGAAAGAGCAAATGAAAGAAGATGCTGAAAAGCGTGTCCGCACAAACTTGACTCTTGAAGCGATTGCTGAAACGGAAAACATCGAAGTAAGCGAGGAAGAAGTTGAGGAAGAAATCACGAAGATGGCGGAAATGTACCAAATGGAAACAGACAAGATGAAGCAGATGCTTGCAATGCAAGGCGGGCCTGACCTTCTTAAAGGTGACTTGAAAGTCCGAAAAGCAATTGATTTTCTTGTAGAGAACAGCAAGTCTGTTGCATAATATATAGTAAGAACGTGAGACAAGGCGCGATTTATTTCGTGCCTTGTTTTATAACAAAAAGAAAAAAATCAGTTTAAGGGAATCGCTTTAAGGAAATATGACTATACTGATACATATCAGCTGAACTGTTGACGTTTAACTTATGACAAGGTTTATTGTTTTTGTTTTAAGGTCCTTCGTGATAAAATCGAATACATAATACTGCTTCTACTTAGAACGATTTGTTACTCCCGACATATTGTAAATGTTTCAATGTGTAAAAAACACATGATGACAAATAACTAAAGTAACAATTCATCCAAACCATTTTTAGGGGTGATTAGATGTTTAAATTTAATGAAGAAAAAGGACAATTGAAGTGTTCTTTCTGTGGGAAAACCCAGGATCAAGTCCGTAAACTGGTCGCTGGACCAGGTGTTTATATTTGCGATGAATGTATCGAGCTTTGTACAGAAATCGTGGAAGAGGAGCTTGGAACAGAAGAAGATGTTGAATTTAAAGATGTTCCAAAACCTCAAGAGATCCGTCAGATTCTTGATGACTATGTCATCGGTCAGGACCAGGCGAAAAAGTCGCTTTCTGTAGCGGTATATAACCATTACAAGCGTATCAACGCGTCTAAGAAGTCCGATGAAGTAGAGCTTGCAAAAAGTAACATCGCTATGATCGGACCAACAGGTAGCGGGAAGACTTTGCTTGCTCAAACATTAGCGCGTATCCTGAACGTCCCATTTGCGATTGCAGATGCTACTTCTCTTACAGAAGCAGGTTACGTTGGGGAAGATGTTGAGAACATCCTTCTGAAGCTGATTCAATCAGCAGACTACGATGTAGAAAAAGCAGAACGCGGAATCATCTACATTGATGAGATTGATAAGATTGCACGGAAATCCGAAAATCCATCCATTACGCGTGACGTTTCAGGTGAAGGTGTCCAGCAGGCCTTGCTTAAAATCCTTGAAGGAACAGTAGCAAGTGTACCTCCTCAAGGTGGACGTAAGCACCCTCATCAAGAATTCATCCAAATTGATACGACGAATATCCTCTTCATCTGTGGTGGTGCATTCGACGGTATCGAGCAAATCGTCAAGCGTCGTCTTGGTAAGAAGGTAATCGGATTTGGTACAGAAACGTCTGAAAAAGCTGACTTGAAGCAAGGTGAATACCTATCCAAGGTCTTGCCTGAAGATCTACTCCGTTTCGGTTTGATTCCAGAGTTCATCGGACGTCTTCCAGTTACAGCGAGCCTTACTCCATTAGACGAAGAAGCACTTGTTGAAATCTTGACGAAGCCGAAGAACGCACTTGTAAAGCAATACAAAAAGCTGTTGCAGCTTGATGAGGTTGAACTTGAATTTACAGATGATGCACTGAAAGAGATTGCGAAGCAAGCAATCGAACGAAAGACTGGTGCACGTGGTCTGCGTTCAATCATTGAAGGCATCATGCTGGATGTTATGTTTGATCTTCCTTCCCGAGAGGAAATCAGCAAGTGTATCATCACGAAGGAGACGGTTTCTGATAAAGTTACTCCTAAGCTGGTCTTGGAAGACGGAACAGTCGTTGAAGGAGAAAAAGAAACGCCAAAAGAAAGTGCATAATGCTCGTCAATACGAAGCATCCCTATCAAGGGATGCTTTTTTATTTGGGAGCGGGTGGTTGTCTATAATTTTAAAAATCGACGTATAATTTGTGAAATATGTCTATAATTTCTCAAATCGGGCTATAATTTTCAGATTTTACGTATAACCAGGCAAAATCGGTCTATCATCAGCGGCCACGACCAACACAGGTCCTGCTCAATAAGGAAAAAGAGCTGGACCATCCAGCTCTTCCTTTATAAAATCAGTGACTTCCCTTCAAATCTTGACGTTTAGTCCACCTCATGCTCGGAGATACTAGAGGATAATCATTCATACATACAGGAGGGGAAAGCATGAGTTGGACAGGCGTAGCATTAATCATCCAACTGTTTTTCGGCATCATCATCGGGCTTTACTTTTGGAATTTACTACGTAATCAACGGACCCAGAAAGTGTCGATCGATAAAGAATCTCGAAAAGAAATGGATCAATTGAGAAAGCTTCGGAGTATATCACTGAGTGAACCGTTATCGGAAAAAGTTCGTCCATCCAGATTTGATGAAATCATCGGTCAAGCCGAAGGAATCAGGGCGTTGAAAGCTGCATTGTGTGGTCCGAACCCGCAGCATGTTATCATCTATGGGCCGCCGGGGGTCGGTAAGACCGCAGCCGCAAGGATCGTATTAGAAGAAGCCAAAAAGAACGGTAAGTCACCATTCAAACCGACAGCTGTGTTCGTTGAACTGGATGCAACGACAGCACGTTTTGATGAAAGAGGAATCGCAGATCCCCTTATAGGATCCGTCCATGACCCGATTTATCAAGGGGCTGGAGCAATGGGCCAAGCCGGCATACCTCAACCAAAACAAGGCGCGGTCACGAATGCTCATGGCGGGGTGCTCTTCATTGATGAAATTGGAGAACTTCACCCGATCCAAATGAACAAGCTGTTGAAAGTTCTTGAGGATCGAAAGGTATTTCTTGAAAGTGCCTACTATAGTGAGGAAAACCATCAGATCCCTCAGCATATCCATGACATTTTCAAGAATGGTCTGCCTGCCGATTTCCGGTTGATTGGAGCGACTACCCGGACTCCAGAGGAAATTCCGCCGGCTATCCGATCGAGGTGTCTTGAAATCTTTTTCAAGGAGCTTTCCGCAGAGGATATCGTCCGAATCGCGAAAAGGGCAGTCGAAAAAATTAAGTTCACCATTGAAGATGAGGCTCTGCTATTGCTTTCCAAATATGCACGGAATGGCCGTGAAGCGGTCAACAGTGTACAAATTGCTGCAGGATTAGCGATCACGGAAGAACGGAAGGACCTTACAAAGGAAGATATCGAGTGGGTGCTGCATTCGAGTCAGCTTTCACCACGGATGGAATCGAAAATCCATGAGCTTCCTAGGATAGGATACATCAATGGATTAGCCGTATATGGTCCAAACACCGGAGCTCTTTTGGAAATAGAAGCAACCGTAATCCCATCGAAAGAAAAAGGCTCAATCATGATTACAGGAATCGTCGAAGAAGAAAGCATTGGAAGCCAAACCAAATCCATTCGACGAAAGAGTCTTGCGAAAAGCTCAGTCGAAAATGTGTTGACTGTACTCCGTAGGATGGGAGTACCGGCAAACAATTACGATATCCATATCAACTTTCCAGGTGGTGCGCCTGTTGATGGTCCATCTGCTGGGATTGCAATCGCGACAGCAATCTATTCCGCGATTAAAGGTGTAGAAGTCGATAACAAGATTGCGATGACCGGTGAAATCAGCATCCACGGAAAAGTCAAACCAGTCGGTGGTGTCTTTGCAAAGGTTACAGCAGCAAGCCAGGCAGGAGTGGAAACAGTTTTCGTTCCTAAAGAAAACAAACAATCCATCTTGAAAGAAATCCAAGGCATCGAAATCAAATATGTGGAGCATCTTGAAGAAGTTCTAGAGCATGTCTTCAAGGATAAGTACCATAAAGAAAGAATTGAAGAAATTGCTGCGCAAGAGTCCTCGCCAAAGGTTGTCTGAGGCGGGGGCCTTTCTTTTTGGGCTCCTTTTCTATGTGGGAATGCCACAATGGTTCGTATTGTATCTCATTAGACAAACAGAGGAAGAACGGGTAAAATTGATAAGATGAAATACCTATAAAGGCTTACATACATCATGAACCAATGATTTGGTTATTGAAATAGAATTTGGAGGTGTGTTTCTATGGCTCAGACAAGAGAAATACCGTTGTTACCGCTCAGGGGACTTCTCGTTTACCCTAGTATGGTTCTTCACTTGGATGTCGGTCGAAAGAAGTCGGTCCAAGCCCTTGAACAGGTGATGATGGATGATCAACAGATCTTTTTATCCACTCAAAAAGAAGTGGCCATAGAAGAACCAACGGAAGATGAGATTTACCCAATGGGAACGCTTGTGAAGGTCAATCAAATGCTCAAGCTACCTAATGGTACGATCCGCGTCCTAGTAGAAGGACTGCAACGCGGTGAAATCAAAGCGTTCGACGATCAAAAGGAATACATTGAAGTGAAAGTTGAAATGATTGATGAACGTCAAGAAGCAGATGCTGAAGAAATGGCTCTCATGCGAATGTTGTTGCAATATTTTGAGCAATACATAAACTTATCCAAGAAAGTGACAGCAGAAACCTTAGCATCCGTACAAGACATTGAGGAACCAGGGCGATTAGCCGATATTGTGGCTTCCCACCTGCCTTTGAAGATCAAACAAAAGCAGGAAATACTTGAAACCTTAGATATCAAGGAACGTCTTAATAAAATCATTAAAATCCTCAACAATGAAAAAGAAGTGCTTGGTCTTGAGAAGAAGATTGGCCAGCGTGTCAAGAAATCCATGGAAAAGACACAGAAGGAGTATTATCTCCGGGAACAGATGAAAGCGATCCAGAAAGAATTGGGGGATAAGGATGGTAAAGGCGGCGAGGTTTCCTCTCTGAAAGAGAAAATCGAAAACTCCCATATGCCTGAAAACGTCCAAAAGACTGCTCTCAAAGAATTGGATCGATATGAAAAGATGCCGCAGACATCAGCTGAAAGTGCGGTCATCCGTAATTACATCGATTGGTTGTTGAATATTCCATGGGTAGAGGAAACCGAAGACAATTTGGATATCAACCATGCGGAAGACATCCTTAATGAAGATCATTATGGTCTAGAGAAAGTTAAAGAACGTGTCCTGGAATACCTGGCTGTCCAGCAGCTGACGAATTCCTTGAAGGGACCTATCCTATGTCTCGTTGGTCCCCCAGGGGTAGGAAAGACCTCGTTAGCTAAGTCGATTGCCCGTACACTTGGGCGGAAATTCGTCCGGATCTCTCTTGGTGGAGTACGTGATGAGGCTGAAATCAGGGGACATCGCAGAACCTATGTCGGTGCTATGCCTGGACGGTTGATTCAAGGTATGAAGAAAGCCGGTTCCATCAATCCTGTTTTCCTTTTGGACGAAATTGATAAAATGTCCAATGATTTCAGAGGAGACCCTGCGTCTGCGCTGCTGGAAGTATTGGATCCTGAACAGAACAATACGTTCAGTGACCATTATATTGAAGAGCCATATGACCTATCCAAAGTCATGTTCGTGACTACGGCAAATAATATGGCGACCATACCAGGTCCATTGCTCGATCGGATGGAGCTGATCCATATTGCAGGATACACCGAGGTGGAAAAGCTTCATATCGCAAAGCAGTACCTTGTGAAGAAACAAACGAAAGCGCACGGACTGGATAAAGGAAAAGTTCAGATCAGGGATGAAGCAATCCTTAAGGTAGTCCGCCGTTATACAAGGGAAGCAGGCGTCCGGAATCTAGAACGCCAGATCGCCTCTCTTTGCCGAAAAGCAGCTAAGCAGATTGTCTCTGGTGAGAAGAAAAGGGTCGTCATCACCGACAAGAACATTGAAGATTATCTCGGCAGGCCGAAATTCCGTTTCGGGCAAGCTGAGGTTGAGAACCAGATCGGTGCAGCGACAGGATTAGCTTATACGACAGCAGGTGGAGATACGTTGTCGATTGAAGTTTCGGTATCTCCAGGAAAAGGGAAGCTCACATTGACGGGTAAACTTGGCGATGTAATGAAGGAATCTGCCCAGGCAGCATTCAGCTATATCCGGTCTCGCACGGAACAGTTGAATATAGATGGCGACTTCTCGGAGAAGAACGACATTCACATTCACGTGCCTGAGGGTGCGACGCCGAAGGACGGTCCTTCAGCAGGAATCACAATGGCCACAGCATTGATTTCCGCGCTTACAAATCGACCTGTTCGAAAAGAGGTCGGCATGACCGGAGAAATCACTTTGAGAGGCCGTGTCCTGCCGATCGGTGGCTTGAAGGAAAAGACCTTGAGCGCTCATCGAGCAGGCCTGAAGAAAATCATCATTCCTGAAGAAAATGTGAAGGATCTCGATGATATTCCAGAAAGTGTGAAGAAAGATTTGACGTTCGTCCCTGTCGCACATCTGGATGAAGTACTAAAAGAAGCATTGTTAGGGGATCAAGAATGAAAATCAATACAGCTGAATTAATCATCAGCGCCGTAAAAAAAGAACAATATCCAAATGACATGAAGCCTGAGATTGCATTAGCAGGGCGTTCCAACGTTGGAAAGTCTTCGTTCATCAACAAGATGATCAACCGTAAGAGTTTGGCGAGGACCTCTTCCAAACCTGGAAAAACGCAAACCTTGAATTTTTACCTGTTGAATGATTTCATGTATTTTGTTGATGTACCTGGGTACGGATTCGCAAAAGTATCGAAAAAAGAACGAGATGCATGGGGACGTATGATCGAACAATATTTGATGGAAAGTGAGCACCTTAAAGCGGTCGTTCTGCTCGTCGACATCCGACATGCGCCATCACAAGACGATCAGCTCATGTATGATTGGCTCAACCATTTCGAAATTCCGGTCATTGTCGTTGCAACCAAAGCCGACAAAATCCCAAAAGGGAAACATCAGAAGCACATGAAAACGATACGGGAAACCTTAGGGCTATCAAAAGAAGACATCGTTTTGCCATTCTCTTCTGAAACATCGTTCGGAAAAGAAAAGGTATGGTCCGCCATCCAAAAACATGTATAAATGCGAATTGAAGTGCTGTTTCGACGGCCTTCTCATGAATAAAACCTCCTAGTTATAAAAAACTAGGAGGTTTTTGTACTTTCATGTAGAAAGGTAACAATAGGGTACTTCCACTAAATTGGGACTTACGTTCTATCCAATGGTGTTTTTTAGGTGGGAAATATACAGAGGTGGAGAGAAGAAATGCAGGAAGCTTTATAGGAGTACTTCCATGCATTGAAGTTGGAAATTTCCGAAAAGTGTTCCGATTTCAAAAGATTGACTGTGTATCACTGTATGTTTCTCTTCGGTCGTATCCAAAAAAATCATAGAAAGAGGGTCAAGAACGAATGAAGAAATTGAGTTTATGGGCAACGATGCTGCTAGCATTCTCTTTACTACTTGCTGCGTGTGGTGGTTCAGGAGACAACGGCAGTGGTGAAGGAAGCGGAGAGTATGATTTAGTCGAGGATGGTCAATTCACTTTTGCATCCTCAGGGGAATTCGCACCTTTCAGTACAACTGATGCATCCGGGGAAATGTCCGGATTTGATATTGAAGTAGCAGAGGCAGTGGCGAAGGAATTAGGTCTAGAGCCAAACCAGAAAAAGTTTAAATTTGCGAGTATCGTTGAAGGTGTCAAGACTGGGCGCTTTGATGCAGCTGTAGCCAGTCATACGATTACGGATGAACGTAAAAAAGCAGTAGATTTCTCTACTCCATATTACTATTCAGGTCCTCAGATTTTCACACGTCCAGATAGTGATATCCAGAAAAAAGCAGATCTTGAAGGTATGGAAATTGCGGTTTCCAAAGGATCTACTTATGCGGAAATGGCAGAAGAAGTGACGGACAACATTAAAATCTATGATAGTGATGTAACAGCATTAGAAGCTTTGAGTAAAGGGAAGCATGATGCGGTCATTACAGACTTCGTCACTGGTAAAGAAGCGATTGGAAAAGGATTTACAATTGAAGCACGTGAATTGTTGGGCAGAAGTGAACAAGCAATCGCAGTATCGAAAGACAATGACAAATTGTTGGAAGACATCAATGCAGCACTAGAAACGCTTAGAGAGAATGGCAAGTTGAAAGAGTTAAGTGAAAAGTACTTTGGCGAAGACATTACAACGAAGCCGTAGTAACCTCTAAAGCTAGAAACGAAATGTGCGCATCCTTGCGCACTTTTCGTTTCTAGTCTAAATTTTTGCGAACCTATAATAACCATCACCGACTTACTCAGATGCTTTAAGGAGATGATACACTTTGCCAAGCTTTTCGCATTTTTTCCAGACATTCATGGATAGTTATCCCATCTTTTTCAAAGGGATGCTATTAACGTTACAAGTGACGGCCGTTTCAATCCTAATCGCAATATTCATCGGTCTATTCTTTGCCCTACTGAAAATTTCAGGTATCAAGATTTTGGAAGTCATTGCAAATGTCTACATTTACATTGTCCGTGGTACCCCGTTGATCGTCCAAATTTTCATCTTCTATTTCGGTCTGACCGAGTTTAATATTTCAGGGTTCTGGTCTGCCACCCTTGCGCTTGCCTTCCATAATGGTGCGTACATTGCGGAAATCTTCCGAGGGACGATCCAGTCCATCGACAAGGGGCAGATGGAAGCAGGCCGATCACTTGGTATGACCACATCATTGACAATGAGAAGGATCATCCTTCCGCAAGCTTTCAGGCGAGCACTGCCTCCATTGGGGAACCAATTCATCATCGGTTTGAAGGATTCCTCCCTGGCTGCATTCATCGGAATGTATGAGCTGTTTAATGTTGCAACAACCTCAGGTGCCAACAGCTTCGATTCTATGACTTATCTATTAATTGTTGCTGTTTACTATTTGATTCTGGTCTTCTTACTAACAGCAATCGTCAGTGCAATGGAAAACAAGCTCTCAGCTAGTGATTAAAGGAGTGGATGAACGTGAGCGATAAAAGAGAAATGATCAAAATTGAAAAATTGAATAAAAAGTTCGGCGATCTCCATGTCCTCAAGGACGTCGATATGACCGTGAAAGAAAATGACGTGGTCGTCTTGATCGGCGCGAGTGGATCGGGAAAGAGTACACTGCTGCGCTGTCTGAACTTCTTAGAAATCAAGAATGACGGGAAGATTATCATTGAGGATAAGGAAATCGATCCTAAACGTGATAATTTGAATAAGGTCCGCCAAAGGGTCGGAATGGTTTTCCAGCACTTCAACCTCTTTCCTCATAAGACGGTATTGGAAAATGTAATTGAGGCCCCGACGATGGTTAAAGGGATGAATAAAGCACAGGCAATCAAGGAAGGAAAAGAGCTGTTGGATAAAGTAGGTCTAGCTGAAAAAGCGGACGAATATCCTTCCAGACTGTCTGGTGGTCAAAAACAGCGTGTTGCCATTGCTCGGGCACTTGCTATGAAACCGGACATCATGCTTTTCGATGAACCGACCTCAGCATTGGATCCAGAATTAGTCGGGGAAGTCCTCTCTACGATGAAGCAATTGGCAAAAGAGGGCATGACGATGGTCGTCGTGACACATGAAATGGGATTCGCCAAGGAAGTCGCTGATTGGGTTTTTTATATGCACGATGGAAGAATCGTCGAAGTCGGGCATCCACAAGAATTATTCAACAATCCGAAAGAGCAACGGACTCAGGACTTCCTGAGCTCAATTCTATAAAGAAAACCTGGCTCATCTAAAAGGATGGAGCCAGGTTTCTTTTTTATTCCTATTCATTTCTTCTTCATCATATAGCCTCCGACCAAGATCAATACGACCGGCCAGAATCGCTCGGTATACGCGATGATGTCTCCGATGATGCCAGGTGTTCGCGATAAAAATAACGCAACAAGCGCAACGATCGTCATTGCAGCACCAATCCATAAACCACCTTGTTTCGTTTTATTATTCTGAAGGATGAAGCCAAGTCCGATACTGAGGAAATACACAATCCAAAGGGATGGCCAACCTTCAATGGTCCCGCTGGCATAGTAGTGAAGGGCAATACCACAGATGACAACACCAGAGAAAAGAGCATATGGCTGTTTGTTTTGTAATAAAAATGCGATTCCGATAATCAACAGAAATGCAGGTAAAGCATCCATTTCACCAATGAACGGGACAGCCCATTGCTTTGATAAGAAATATAACCCGATTCCTGCAATCAACGTTCCTGGAAAAATACCTTGTTTCATACGTTCCTCCCTACCCAGAAGTATTCCTTTCATGTTGCATTTTTGCGAAATTCAGCGAAATTTGGTACATTTAATATGGATACAGGCTTTATAGAACCTACTATACTAATTCTTCGATTTTTAGGGAATACTATTTCCGTCCACAACAAATATCTTATCATAAGACTTCAAACACTGTTCACATTTGCATCGTTCAGATGTAAGACGGACGTGTTATAATGGCTTGTGGAACTCGTAATACATATTTTACAGGGGGTGACGAACGATGCACATTTTAAAAGTAGGATTGAACCATAAGACTGCCCCGGTCGAAATTCGTGAAAAAGTCTCTTTCCAACAAGCAGAATTGGAAATGGCATTACGTACACTTCGAAATACCAAGAGCATACTTGAATGTGTAATCGTCTCGACTTGCAACCGTACTGAGATCTATGCAGTTGCAGACCAATTACACACTGGACGATATTATATCAAATCCTTCTTAGCAGAATGGTTTACATTAGATAAAGATTTGTTAACGCCTTATTTGAATATACAAGAATGCGAAGACGCCATTGAACATCTGTTCAAGGTCTCTTGCGGGCTGGACTCGATGGTATTGGGCGAAACCCAAATTCTTGGACAAGTCCGTACAAGCTTTTTTGCAGCACAGGAAGCAGGGACGACAGGTACTGTCTTTAATGAGTTGTTCAAAAAGGCGATTACACTTGCGAAACGCGCTCATTCCGAAACAGACATTGGCGAGAATGCCGTTTCTGTGAGCTATGCAGCAGTCGAGCTGGCGAAGAAGATTTTCGATGGCCTTGAGAAGAAAAATGTATTAATTCTCGGTGCCGGTAAAATGGGTGAATTGACTGCAAAACACCTGTGGAGTAACGGAGCAGAAGAAATCACTGTCCTGAATCGAACGTACGAAAAAGCGAAGGAGCTTGCTGAGCGGTTCAAAGGGAAAGCTTACACGATGGACGAGCTAGAAGCTTCGCTGTTGAAGGCGGATATTGTGATTAGCTCCACAGGTTCCCAAGAGTACGTACTCAGCAAATCGAATGTCAGTCCGGTATTGAAGAAGCGAAAAGGCAAGCCACTCTTCATGGTGGATATTGCGGTACCACGAGACCTGTCCCCGGATCTTCAAGATCTCGAAAGTGTCTTCCTCTATGATATCGACGACCTAGAAGGAATTGTGGAAGCGAATATGGCCGAACGTCAACAAGAGGCTGCTAAAATCAAGGTCCTGATTGAGGAAGAATTGCTCGCATTCTTGAATTGGATCAATACACTTGGTGTTGTTCCGATCATTACTGCACTTCGTAAAAAAGCGCTCATGATCCAAGGTGAAACAATGAAGAGTATTGAGCGTAAAATGCCTGATTTGACCGATCGTGAAAGAAAAGTTTTAAGCAAGCATACGAAGAGTATCGTTAATCAGCTCTTGCGTGATCCGATCACTCGAGTGAAGGAATTGGCTGCAGAGCCGAATGCCCAGCAAAATCTGGATCTCTTCACAGAGCTGTTTGGGATTGAAGAAGAGTTGGATCGAGTTTTAGAAGAGGAGCGTCTTGCTCGCGAACAAGGCGTGCCGGAGAAAGAGAAAAGCTTTTCGCCTGCAGCGAACCCGGCAACGCAGTAGTCTTGCTCCCCGGAGAGGAGTTACATCGTGAGTTCTATTAGATGGGTCTATGATATTACAATCATTTTATATGCACTAAGTGTTTCACTTTATTTTGTGGACTTCTTACAGAACAACCGGAAGGCGAATCGAATCGCTTTCTGGTTGCTTTCTATTGTCTGGGTATTGCAATTGTTCGTATTGTTCTTGCGAATCGTTGATACGAACCGTTTTCCTATACTGACACCCACAGAAGGGCTGTTTTTTTATTCATGGGTCATCGTCACCCTGTCACTATTGATCAACTGGTTTTTCCGAGTTGACTTTTTTGTTTTTTTCACCAATATTATCGGTTTTGTTTTAATGGCAGTCAGCTGGTTTGCTCCCAACAACTATGTATCACCAAGTTTTTCAGATCAGCTGATAAATGAGCTTGCCATCATCCATATTACGATGGCTTTCATTGCGTATGGTGCGTTTACATTGTCGAGTATTTTATCGATCATGTACATTGTCCAATACAATATGTTGAAGGAAAAGAAGGTCGGCAAGCGACTTTGGCGGTTTGAGAGTCTGACAAAGCTAGAAAATCTCTCTTATTTGCTGAATGTGACTGGCGTACCAGTATTGTTCCTCAGTCTCGTTCTAGGACTCATTTATGGATACAAGATGGAACTCGCCCCTGCCATTTTCTATGATGCAAAAGTGATCAGCTCTTTCATTGTCTTGATCGTTTATGGGTATTACCTTTACATGAAGGTAGCGAGGGAAGCCTATGGAAGGCAATTAGCCTATTGGAATGTCGCTGGGCTTCTCGTCATCCTCATCAATTATTTCTTGGCAGCAACATTAACCGAATTTCACTTATGGTACTAAAACGAGGTACTGTTCAAGATAGAAGCTAAAACTATTTAATATGTCTGGAGGCCAATTATGCGGAAGATCGTTGTCGGATCTCGAAGAAGTAAGCTTGCGATGACCCAGACGAAATGGGTCATCGAACAATTGAAGAAAGCGGGTGCACCTTTCGAGTTTGAAATCAAGGAAATCGTGACGAAGGGTGATCAAATTCTTAATGTCACACTTTCTAAAGTTGGTGGAAAAGGGCTGTTCGTAAAAGAAATCGAGCAGGCAATGATGGATGGAGAAATCGACTTTGCCGTCCATAGCATGAAGGACATGCCATCTGTCCTTCCTGAAGGATTGGAATTAGTGTGTACACCTCCAAGGGAAGACTATCGTGATGCCCTTATTTCTGAGAATCATCAAAAATTCGAGGAGCTCCCCGAAGGTGCAATTGTCGGTACGAGCAGCTTACGAAGAGGGGCGCAATTATTGGCTAAGCGTCCAGATCTCAACATAAAATGGATTCGTGGAAACATTGATACAAGGATTTCCAAGCTGGAAACAGAAGACTATGATGCCATCGTTCTAGCTGCTGCTGGGCTTAAACGTATGGGATGGTCGGATGATATTGTTACTGAATATCTTGAGAAAGATATATGCATCCCAGCTGTGGGACAAGGATCTCTTGCGATAGAGTGCCGTGAGAAGGATACGGAACTGAAGGAATGGTTTGAGAAAATCAACTGTCCTGAAACCTTCGATACTGTACGTGCGGAAAGAGCCTTTCTTCGTACATTGGAAGGCGGGTGCCAAGTGCCGATTGGCGGTCTGGCTGAACTCGACAAATCCAACGAGCAAATCAAGCTTACCGGGTTTGTTGCAACACCAGATGGCAAGACCATCATCCAAGATACAATTGTCGGTCATAACCCAGAGGAAATCGGTATGGAATTAGCGAAACGATTAGATGAACGCGGAGCGAAAAAGATATTGGATCAGGTAAAAGAGGAGCTTGATTAATCATGAAGGAAAAAGGAAAGCCATTCTCAGGTCAGACCATCTTAATAACAAGATCTGAGCTACAGGCTCTCCCTTTTGTCCGTGTGATTGAAAGCAAAGGAGGGGAAGCGGTTGTCATACCCCTCCTTTCTTTTCAACCTCCACAAGAACCAGGAGAAATCCGGAAAGCCCTGCATCAAATGGAACAGTATGATTGGGTTGTTTTTACAAGTCAGAATACCGTCCGATACGTTCTCAATCATATGAAAGAGGAGAACCTTCCTCTCTCAAGGCTGAATCGATGTAAAGTTGGTGCGATTGGGAAAAAGACCATGAATCTGCTCGAGGATCAAGGGGTGCAGGTGGATTTCCAACCTTCACAGTTCGTTGCTGAACAATTTGTGAAAGAGTTTGTTCAACAGACGGAAAAAGGCGATAGAATCTTGTTGCCTCAGGGAAACTTGGCGCGTTCGACCATTGAGGAAAGACTGTCTGAAGCCGGAAGGCGCGTTACGAGTATCATCGCTTATGAAACTGTGGCAAATGAAGCGGAAAAAACGAGATTGAATACGGTTATCCAAGAGAAAATGGTCAATATCGTTACCTTCACGAGTTCGTCAAGTGTGAGGTTCTTCTTCGAGCTCCTGGAAGAGGAGATTCCACTCGATGGGATTCGAACAGCATGTATCGGTCCGATTACCGCCAATACCCTTGAAGAATACGGTCATACTGCTGATATCATTGCGCAGGAGTATACGATCGATGGTTTAGTCCATTCGATTGAGTCATATCTGTTAAAGGAGGAAAAACTGTGAATATCGAATTTCAACGGCACCGCCGATTAAGAAGATCAGAAAGCATGAGGTCCCTCGTACGCGAAACAGTCTTACATAAAGAGGACCTTATCTACCCTCTTTTCATCGTGGAAGGTGAAGGAGTAAAGAAGGAAGTCGGATCGATGCCTGGAGTTTTCCATTATTCATTGGACCGACTCGATGAAGAGCTTAACGAAATCGTGAGCTTAGGGATTAAATCCATCATCGTTTTCGGTGTACCTCAGCATAAAGATGAACGTGGATCCTCCGCTTATGATGAATCAGGGGTTGTGCAATCAACAATCGCCTATGTGAAGGAACACTATCCTGAAATGACCGTCATAGCGGATACGTGTCTATGTCAATACACGGATCATGGTCATTGCGGCGTCATCCACGATGGAGATGTCTTAAATGACGAATCCCTTGAATTATTGACCCAGACTGCGATTTCCCAGGCAAAAGCAGGAGCAGACATCATTGCTCCTTCAAACATGATGGATGGGTTCGTATCAGCGATTCGTGGAGGTCTTGATGAAGCAGGGTATACTGATGTTCCAATCATGTCCTACGCTGTGAAATATGCATCATCCTTTTACGGACCATTCCGTGACGCAGCACACAGCTCACCGCAGTTTGGAGACCGGAAAACCTATCAGATGGACCCTGCAAATCGATTGGAAGCGATTCGTGAAGCGCAATCCGATTATGAGGAAGGAGCAGACTTCTTGATGGTAAAACCTGCTCTAGCATACTTGGATATCATGAGAGAGATGAAGGATCGTTTTCCGCTCCCACTTGTCGCTTATAATGTGAGTGGAGAGTATTCCATGATCAAGGCGGCAGCCATGAACGGATGGGTCGATGAAAAATCGATCGTCATGGAAAAGTTGACGAGCATGAAACGTGCAGGTGCCGACCTGATTATCACTTATTTTGCAAAGGATGCAGCACGATATCTTGACGAAAAGTAAAACGTATCAAAAACTATTCGGAAGGGTGATAACATGAACCGTTCGTTTGAAAAATCACAAGAAGCCTTCAAGAAAGCGACCCCATTGATGCCAGGGGGAGTAAACAGTCCAGTACGGGCTTTCAAGTCAGTAGAAATGGACCCGATCTATATGAAAAGAGGAAAGGGTTCCAAAATAGTCGATTTAGATGACAATGAATACATCGATTATGTACTTAGCTGGGGACCGTTGATTCTCGGACATGCTGATGATCAAGTTGTTGAAGCGCTGAAGAAGGCGACAGAATTGGGTACGAGCTTTGGCGCTCCACATGAAATGGAAACGAAGCTTGCCGAATTAGTCATCGAGCGTGTACCTTCAATCGATGTCGTCCGTATGGTCAACTCAGGAACGGAAGCAACCATGAGTGCGTTGCGACTCGCACGTGGCTACACGGGCCGTAACAAAATCCTTAAGTTCGAAGGCTGTTACCATGGTCATGGCGATTCCTTACTGATTAAAGCAGGATCAGGCGTTGCTACTCTTGGATTACCTGACAGTCCTGGTGTACCAGAGTCAATTGCACGAAATACGATTACGGTACCGTACAACGATGAAGAAAGTATCCGTTATGCGTTTAAAGAGTATGGTGATGACATTGCTGGCGTCATCGTCGAGCCTGTTGCTGGAAACATGGGAGTCGTACCTCCGAAAGAAGGATTCCTAGAATTCTTACGTGAGATCACGACAGATCATGGCTCACTCTTGATTTTTGATGAAGTCATGACTGGTTTCCGTGTAGGGTATCAATGTGCACAAGGACATTATGGTGTCACACCGGACTTGACTTGCCTCGGAAAGGTTATCGGAGGAGGACTTCCTGTCGGTGCTTATGGTGGTAAGAAAGAAATCATGGATCAAGTAGCGCCGAGCGGTCCAATCTACCAGGCAGGCACATTATCAGGAAATCCACTGGCAATGACGGCAGGCTATGAAACGCTCCGTCAACTGACCGAAAAATCTTACGAAGAATTCAACAGGAAGGCTGAACGATTGGAGAAGGGTCTTTCGGAAGCAGCGCGTAAGTATAATGTTCCACATCATATCAATCGTGCAGGTTCGATGGTAGGCTTCTTCTTCACAGATCGTGAAGTGGTCAATTATGAAACAGCGAGCTCATCCAACTTGGAGGCTTTCACTGTTTACTTCAAAGCGATGATCGAGCAAGGTGTATCGATTCCGCCATCTCAATATGAAGGATTATTCTTATCCACCAAACATACGGACGAAGACATCGATCGTACGATTGAAGCTAGTGAACAAGCTTTCAAAGCTGTCGCAGAATTTCTTAATAAATAGGCTCTGTTAACTTTTATTGTTGATATTTAAAGAAGACAGAAGCGTAAGGCGGCGACTCCAGCGGGAAAAGCAACAGCTGAAGACCCCACAGAGCGAGGAACGAGCTCGAGGAGGCTGAAGCGTTGCCCGCGGAAAGCGTCCGCCTGAAGCTGTTCAAAATTAACAACCTTTTTTAACAGAGCTAATAGCAAGGGATTTGGCACACTGCCAACCCTTGCTTTTTTATATGGATTCAATGTCTCCTATCGAAACAGAGAAAAGCTGAGTTGCGGGCAAAGTACTCGTCTTTCGTACCGTGAAAAAGGGGCAAAGCTGATTTGACGGTAGGAATACTCGTCTTTCGTACCGTGAAATTGGGAGAAAGCTGATTTGACGGTAGGAATACTCGTCTTTCGTACCGTGAAACAGGGAAAAAAGCTGATTTGACGGTAAGAAAAGGGCGTCCCTAGGACATTGAAAGAGAAAAGCTGACTTTAAGGGAAGCTGTCTTTTTTAGGTATAAATTCTAGGCTCTCACATACACCTGTATTGTACAGGAATAATTGTGTTGAGAGGGGGAAGTTTGCAATGTCAGAGCGTAATCAGTCAAGGTTACAGTTTTCAATAGAGGAATCCGTCTGGTTGAATAAGGGACAGGAGGTCGATGAACTTTATTCCATTGCACTTGATCCGAATGTGACAATAGAGGAAATGGATGATCAAGTCTGTATTAAAGGTCATCTGTGCCTTTCAGGCGAATACCGGTGTAAAGGAGAAAACGATACGGAGGGTCAGGACCAAGAATACTCTGTCAATCCATTAAGTTATCGTTCTTTCTCCCAATTGAAGGAGTCCAAGGAGGAGTGTGCCAACCTGGAACACAAATTCCCGGTTGATATCACACTGCCGAAAAACAGGGTTAGAAATTCAAATGATCTCTATGTCTCGGTTGACCATTTTGATTATGACATTCCTACGCCGTCGTGTATCGAAGTCTCGGCATCTGTTTGTATTTCAGGTGTTTATGAGAATCCGATGGAAGAGCAAGACGAGCCGTATGAAGCAAGCAATCAGGAAGAAGGAAGAGAACCAGAGAACGAAGAGCATTATGAATTCTCAGAGGAAGCTTCCAATCCTTTTCCGATACTAGAGTTTGAATCTCGGAGGGCTCCTCAACGATTCGATCAGGATGAAGTGGAATCCGTTCACCAACAAACTCCTCGACACGAGCCTCAAGTCGGTTTCTCCAGCCGGGTGGAAGAGGACGAGGAACAGTCTCAGCCATTCAATTTAAGTTACATGCGTAATGATGCTTATCAGGCTGAAACGTATGAAGCTGAAGAAGCGACGTATGAAGCCATGGAATATGAAGAAGAAGAGTATGCGTATGAGGAAGAGGAGTATGAGTACGAGTATGAATCAGATGAAGAAGAGTATGAAGAGATGGAAGAAGAGGTTGCTTCATCCCCTCAACGACCTCAAAGGGAAGAGAATGCACTTTATCTGACAAAAATGCTTACAAGGGATGACGAAGAGCTGACTAAAATGAAGATGTGCATCATCCAAGCGGGTGATTCCCTTGATACGATTGCTGGCAGATATGACGTACCAACAAGTCAACTCATGAGAGTGAATCGACTTGAAAGTGAAGATATTGAAGAGGGACAAATTTTATATATTCCAGTATCGGCTCACCGTTAGGGTGGTGTCAGTATGAGCATTGATGTTTTCGAGCTCATTGAGCAGAATTATCCTTTGAAACCTTTGCGATGGAAACAGAAAAATGAAGTCATCGAGACGGATGCTGGAACCAAGCGAGTGAGAATTTGGTCGGATGAGCAAACAATGACTTGGCACTTTAATTGGCGAGAAATAATGGAAAGCTATGAAATCCTTGCTGATCGGATGATTCGGACCAGAGATGGACATTGGCACCTTCCCTATGAAGAGCGTTACCTCACGCTTCATGATGAACGGTATGAACCGTTTCCAAAGTATAACCATGAACAGACGTGGGGGATGTTGATAGGAAGGTTGCTGACCAATGGCCTGGAACATGCTAAGGAGTTCAGAAACGTTCGGCAAGAATCAAGGGAAGAAATGATCCGTTCCTTTGGGTTACACAGGACGGATTTGAACCTGCCGATCCTCAATCGGAGTTTTCCTGAAGCAAGGAGACGAATGCATTCGTACGAAACGATCCGTGACCGCTTCAAGCATATTAAGCTGCCATTACTTGAACCGTCCATTCTTACTCACCAAGCAAAGCGTGTCCATGGAAGGATGTTTTGGCAAGGGGGTACTGGTGATCCGGAAATCAGCATGAAAGGTATATGTGATCTGTTGGCAGACTGGCGTTTGGCGACGGATACACAGTCCCTTTATCGATTGCTGGATTCCATCCATGACCATTTTCCTTTAGCGAACGGATATGATCAATTACTGGCTGCAGAGTTGATCGCGCCAAGAGAAGTCCAAAGGTGTGTACAACGGATCGAGTCAGGGGGGCATTCTTCTACGAGTGAAATCTTGGATACTTTCGAAAGAGAGTGGGAATCAAATCGTAATTTGGTTGAAGAAGTATGTTATTGGATCGATCATCGTTCAAAGAAGGTGGTCACATGAGGGCTTCAACAATTTCTGTAGATGGAATCATTCTTTACTATTATGATTTATATCCAGAGAAAATCGAGTCCTATGGTAAAGTCCAAAAGATTACCACAAAAAGAGGGACATTTGCCCTTAAAGAAACGAGTATGGACCTCGAGCAGATGAATTGGTTCCTTCATTGTATGGAACGTTTACATGAGTTGAAATACGATCATGTCATTCCAATTACACCTACGAAGTATGGAGACCCATACGTACTCGTGAATAATCGTATCTATTATGTAACGAAATGGTATGAGCATGATTCCCAATCAAGCTTGTTGTATGAGGATTTTATAATTGATGAGCTTGGTAAGCTTCATGTGAATACCGTGAAAGCCCAAACCTTTTCAGAGGAAGTGGTGAAGGATTCCTATTCCGGACTGGTCAGGAGGTTTGAGCACAGACAGCTTGAGATGGAACGTTTTACGGAAGTAGCTGAACGCCAAACGTACATTTCACCATTTGAGCTCAGGTATCTCTCTCGATTTCATAAATTGATGCGAATCGCCGAAGAAGCGAAGCAAAAAGTGCATGACTGGTATAGAAGCTGTGAAGAGAACAAGCGGTATCGCAGTGTGCTCTGTCATGGAAGACCGTTCAGAGGGCATGTTGTCCAAGATCAATTCGGGGAAGGGCACTTCATCAATTTCGAAAAGGCGATCCTGGATACACCTGTTCGTGATTTAGCTTATTTCTTCAGGACGGCAGCCCAATATCCTGAGTGGAGCGAACAAAACGCAATAGGATGGTTGAACCGCTATGAAACACACTTGCCATTATTGCCTGAGGAAAAGCTCCTTCTCGCCAGTTACTTGAAGTTTCCAGAACCGGTGTTTGCGACAATCCAAACGTATCAAGGATCACCAGATCTATCACAGCTGGAGCTTGTCCGTAAATTGGATCGGAAACTGAAGGTTATGGCTGCTCTTGATCGATTCACAGATCGATTCCTACATGAGATGTCTGAATAAAAGCTGACCGAAAAAAGCCGACCGGTACTTTCTTTTTAAACAGCTTTAGGCGGACGCTTTCCGCGGGCAAACGCTGGAGTCGCCGCCTTACGCTTCTATTTCCTTTAAATATTAACAAGAATGGAGGTGCCTGGCTCTCTTGGGTCAGCCCTTTATTTTTTGCACTTAAAAAGGTATGAAACGAAAACAGTCTTTTGGTATCACCAAAATTCATAATAGATGGCCAGATGGATGACTAAGAGAAGGACGACCAGAGCAATATCGAAGGCCGTAGGGAACAAAAGGGTTCGAATCGCTTGAAAAATCAAAAGCGGAAAAACGAATTGTTCACAGATACTCCTGAATTGTCTCAGATGATATTGGAACCTGTATTTGTCGAAGCCGCGCCGTCTCTTCATCAGCAAAGTCCTTTCTACGAAGAGGGATAGTATAAACTATGACAAATGCGTTTGTCGTGTGCCCAATTTTTGTTTAAAATCCGAAAAAAGTGGAAAGCCTATTGACGACACTACGATTCATACGTAAACTAGATAGTACTTAACGCGAATAAAAAAGAAGCTTTGATAGGGAAGAGTAAATTGTGAACCCTAAAGAGAGAGGAATCAACAGCTGAAAGATTCCTCAGGATGTAGCAATTGAATGTCGCCCTGGAGCAATTCCTCTGAACGAAGCAGTAAGAGGAATCGGATCCGATCCGTTATCGTTATGAGTGTACAGCGCATGGATGACTGCGTCTGTAAACAAAGGTGGTACCGCGAACTTCTTTCGTCCTTTGAGGATGATAAGAGGTTTTTTTTATTTCAAGGACTTTTTCAATTATGAAAAGATACGACTCGTACGTACAAGTCAAAAGCACATGATGAGAAGGAGGAAATCACACATGTCAAAGCAGGACATATCAATGCCAACGAAGTATGATCCAAAAAAGACAGAAGAAAAATGGTATCAATATTGGTTGGATGGAAAGTTTTTTGAAGCAAAAGGCGGGGAAGACAAAGAACCTTATACGATCGTCATCCCTCCTCCGAATGTAACCGGTAAGCTTCACCTGGGCCACGCTTGGGATACGACCTTACAAGATATCATGATCCGTACAAAGCGGATGCAAGGGTATGATGCTCTATGGCTGCCTGGAATGGACCACGCTGGAATTGCGACACAGGCAAAAGTGGAGGGGAAACTAAAAGAAGAAGGAACAAACCGTTATGAATTAGGACGGGAAAAATTCTTAGAAACAACGTGGGAGTGGAAGCATGAATATGCGACGTTCATTCGCCAACAATGGTCGAAGCTCGGACTTTCACTTGATTATTCAAGAGAAAGATTCACCCTGGATGAAGGCTTATCAAACGCGGTAAATGAAGTCTTCGTCACCCTTTATGAAAAGGGATTGATCTATCGCGGTGAATATATCATCAACTGGGATCCGAAAACGAAAACTGCGTTGTCAGATATCGAAGTCATCTATAAGGATGTACAAGGCGCACTTTATCACATGCGCTATCCACTCGCAGATGGAAGCGGTCATATTGAAATTGCGACGACCCGTCCTGAAACGATGCTTGGGGATACTGCTGTTGCTGTCCATCCTGATGATGACCGTTATAAAGATTTGATCGGTAAGAAAGTCAAACTGCCAATTACAAACCGAGAAATTGAAATTGTCGCAGATGATTATGTTGATATGGAATTCGGTTCCGGGGCGGTCAAGATCACGCCGGCTCATGACCCGAATGATTTTGAAATCGGTAACCGTCATAACTTGAAGAGAATCCTCGTCATGAACGAAGATGGCACGATGAATAAGGAAGCAGGACCTTATCAAGGAATGGATCGATTTGAATGCCGAAAACAAATCATTAAGGATCTGCAGGATCAGGGCGTCCTGTTCAAAATCGAAGAACACATGCATAATGTCGGCCATTCCGAAAGAAGTGGAGCTGTCGTTGAACCTTATCTTTCTACACAATGGTTTGTAAAAATGCAGCCACTAGCCGATCAAGCAATTGAATTACAAAAACAGGAAGGGAAAGTGAATTTCGTCCCTGACCGTTTTGAAAAGACTTATTTACACTGGATTGAGAATATCCGTGATTGGTGTATCAGCCGTCAATTGTGGTGGGGGCATAGAATACCTGCCTGGTATCATAAAGAAACTGGGGAACTGTATGTTGGACGAACGGCTCCTAAGGATCCTGAAAACTGGACACAGGATGAAGATGTTTTAGACACATGGTTCAGCTCAGCATTATGGCCATTTTCTACAATGGGCTGGCCGGATGAAAATTCTGCCGATTATAAACGATACTATCCAGGAGATGTTCTCGTAACCGGTTATGACATCATCTTCTTCTGGGTAGCACGTATGATTTTCCAAGGCCTTGAATTCACGGACAAACGTCCATTTAAAGATGTCCTTATCCATGGTCTCGTACGTGATGCTGAAGGTCGTAAAATGAGTAAATCTCTTGGTAATGGTGTCGATCCGATGGATGTCATTGATAAGTATGGAGCCGATTCCCTCCGTTACTTCTTATCAACTGGAAGCTCGCCAGGAAACGATTTACGCTTTTATTGGGAAAAAGTCGAATCCACTTGGAACTTCGGAAACAAGATCTGGAATGCTTCCCGTTTCGCGTTGATGAACATGGAAGGCATGACATACGAGGAAATCGACTTGACCGGTGAAAAAACATTGGCTGATAAATGGATTCTGACTCGATTGAACGAGACGATCGAATCAGTGACAAAGCTAATTGATGCCTATGAATTTGGTGAAGTTGGCCGTGCATTGTACAACTTCATCTGGGATGACTTCTGTGACTGGTATATCGAAATGGCGAAGCTTCCACTATATGGTGATGATGAAGCACAGAAGAAGACGACACGTTCTGTTCTTGCATACGTACTTGACCAGACGATGAGACTGTTACATCCATTCATGCCATTCATAACGGAAGAAATCTGGCAGCATATCCCGCACAAAGGTGAATCGATTACAGTTGCAGCTTGGCCTGAAAAGCGAGAAGACCTTCACTTTGAGGAATCTGCAAAAGAAATGAAACTGCTGACTGAAATCATCCGTTCTGTTCGGAATACCCGTTCTGAAATGAACGTACCGCCGAGCAAACCGATCGAAATCCAATTGAACCCACATGATGGGGAGGTCTTGAAGCAGCTAGAATCAAACCGCATCTACATCGACAAGTTCTGTAATCCAGATCCGTTGAAGATGTCTCTTGATCTTGAGGCTCCGGACAAAGCGATGACGTCCATCGTCAGCGGGGTAGAAATATTCCTTCCATTAGAAGGACTCATTGACCTTGAAGAAGAAATTAAACGATTGGAAAATGAATATAAAAAGTGGGATTCAGAGGTCCTTCGCGTTCAGAAAAAGTTGAGCAATGAAGGCTTCGTGAAGAAAGCACCTGAAAAAGTCGTTGCAGAAGAACGAGAGAAAGAAAAAACGTATCTCGATAATCGTAAGAAAGTCGAAGAACGTATTAAAGAATTGAAAAATTAATCAATAACATTCCAAGAATAGGGTGGCCCCATACAACAAGTAAGACTTATGCGGGTCATCCTCTTCTTCATTTTAGGTTTAGGAGATTTGTATGATGAAAACATATGAAGAAACAATGCATTGGATACATGAGTTGTTAGCATTCGGAATGAAGCCAGGGCTTATCAGGATGGAAATGATGCTGGACGAGCTCGGTCATCCAGAAAGAAAACGAGATGCCATCCACATAGCCGGGACGAACGGTAAAGGGTCAACCCTGACCTATTTACGGTGCATGTTGGAGGAAGCGGGCTATAAGGTAGGGACGTTCACATCGCCTTACATCGAGCAATTCAATGAACGTATTTCCATAAATGGCTCACCGATCGATGATGACGATCTCGTCCGTGTCGCAAATAAGGTAAGGCCCGTTGTCGAAAAGGTTGCAGCCTCTCAATATGGGACGCCAACGGAATTTGAAGTCATTACGGTCATCGCTTTTGAGTATTTTGCAAATTTTGAAAAGCCCGATCTTGTTATTCTTGAAACGGGTCTAGGGGGTCGGTTTGATTCCACGAATGTCATACAACCTATATTGACAGGGATTACAAATATCGGATATGACCATACCGCTATATTGGGAGATACATTGCCAGAAATCGCTATTGAAAAGAGCGGCATCATGAAACAAGGGATCCCGATGGTGACAGGTGTTGAACAAGCGGAAGCGTTGACGGTTGTGGAAGAACAGGCCGAAAAAAAAAATGTTTTGCTTTATAAGCTCGGTGAAGACTATCAGATCCTTCAGCATCAAAGCTTGAGGGATGGTGAACGCTTTTCTCTCCGTACACCGAACACCGTCTATGATGAAGTAACGATTGGGATGAGCGGTTTACATCAGGTTAAGAATGCCGCCATGGCGATTACGATGCTGGAGAACCTGATGGAACATCATCCATATAAGGTTACTGAATCTCAAATGTATCAAGGTCTGATGAAGGCGACATGGCCTGGACGATTTGAAAAAGTGAGCGAACGACCTTTGATCATACTAGATGGTGCACACAATCAAGAAGGCGTACAAAGCCTCAATCAAACGCTCATATCTCATTACCCGAATCATACTAAACGCCTTATTTTCAGTGCTATGAAAGACAAACCAATCGACAAAATGTTATCTGTGCTATATGACTCAGTCGATCATATTACCTTTACCTCATTCGATTTCCCAAGAGCAAGCTCCGCTCGTTCGTTGTATGATCATTCCCGGTTTCCGGAAAAGGATGTCATTGAAGATTACAGGGAAGCAATTCGAATCGAACGGAACCTTATGGGCGAGAACGACATTCTGATCATAACAGGTTCCTTATATTTCATCTCTGCGGTCCGTGAATATTTGAAAAACGAAAATTGCGAAACTTTTTAATGACAATATTTAGAATAGTTTGTTAAAATATGAATAACTGGAAACTAGTACGTTAGTCACGATCGGTAATTAAGAAATTTGGAGGAAGGAGGGGATCGGATGAACAAAAGGGCAAAGATGTGGCTTGCGCTGCTTTGCTTAGTCGCTTGGGCGATTGTACTAGGCGCATTTTTCACGTATTCGATCCCGTCTCTTCATGGATATTGGTTCGATATCACAGGGATGCTGCTCCTGATGGTCGTCGTGGCTTTATATCCTATCCAAATCAAGGGTACGAACATCTCTGTCATCCAAGGGATTTCACTAGCCATATTCTTGCATTTCGGTCTGCTAGTCGAACTTGTTCTTGTTCAGATCACGATTGTCGTATCCATTATTCGTTTGAAATACCCACTTTATCGACTTGGGACAAGCTCATTGATGTTCATGGTCGTTTCCGTCGGATCAGCGTTGGTGTACTATTTGCTTGGTGGAAAGATCGGCGGGCTCGGAATGAACGAATATCCTGCTATTCTCCCAGTCATCGGTTATTCACTGACAGCACTCTTCATCAATCATCTCATCTTACATTTTTTAAGAATAAAATTATATAAAGAAACCAGTTCTTTGTTTGATAAGGACTTCCTTTTGGAATTCTTGATGGAATCCTTCGTATTACCTGTCGGGATTACCTTTTTCATTTTATATTCACAATTAGGTACATCTGCCATCCTCTTCGTCGGTGTCCCATTCGTCGTTATTTCGCTTATTTTGAGAATGTTCCATTCAAGTCAGAAAATCAACCACCTTCTCAAGTTCACAAGTAAAATTGGACAAGAATTGACTGAGAGTCTCAAGGTGGACGAAATACTCGACATTTATCTCGCTCGAATTACAAAAATGTTGAAAGTCGATTACGCATACATATTGGATATCGTCGATGATAACCAGCTTAAGGTCATTCGAAAGTATGAATCACAAAAGGCCGAATGCACGCATTTCACCCACTTGTTTAAAGGGGAAGGGATCAGCGGCAAAGTATGGGAAAGCGGCCATAGTCTCAGGTTTGAGGGAAGGCATCAGTGGCGGAAGTATTCGAAAGGGATACTTCCTGTAACAGCTCAATCTGTCGTCTCCGTTCCGATGATTCGCAACCATGAAGTGGTAGGGGCGATCACGCTTGCATCCAATCAAAAACGAGCATTCGAAAAAGCGCATGTGATGATCTTGGAAATTTTATCGAATTATCTTGCAGTTGCCGTGGATAACGCGAAAAATTATGAAGCGACCAAGTATCGAAGTGAGAGATGCCATCTTACGAATCTTTACAATTACCGATATTTCGAGGATCGACTTTCAGAAATGTATCACCAATATGATTACGACCAGAAGCCTTTTTCACTGATCCTACTGGATATCGATTTTTTTAAGAGAGTCAATGATACATATGGTCACCAAGCAGGAAATATTGTACTGTGTCAGGTTGCGGATCGGCTCGTCAAGATGATCGGCAATAACGGGACGGTGGCACGCTATGGGGGAGAAGAATTCGTCATCCTTCTTCCAGATTTGAATCATGAAGCGTGTTTGGAGCTAGCTGAAGCAATCCGGGAGGATATTTCGCTCAATCCTTTCACAATCCAGAATGATCTTGGCGATTTCCGTAACAGGAGCATCAACATTACTGTCAGTATCGGAGTGGCTACAGCGCCTAGACAAGGTGAAGATCCGTTGACGTTGATCCGGAATGCAGACAGAGCCATGTATACTGGTGCCAAACAGCAAGGAAGGAATAAAGTGGCCAGTTATATCAGTTAGGAAGGGGATTAACAGCCCCTTCTTCGTGTTTCTTTTGGTAAGTGGTACAATTTTATCTTCACATTCATTTATTTTTACAAGATAATGGAATAGATAACGAATGGTTAAGGGTGGTTGTATGTTACAGGTTATCAAATCCAATCGTGGTGGGGTTCTTGTAGTCGTCTTAATGGTTATCATGGTGCTTGGCATACTCGTCCCAACAGGTTTCACGATGTATAATAAACTCTTTCTGAACGAGACGAGACTGATTCATCAGAAACAAGCTGTAAATTTGGCCGTCAGTGCAATGGAAACATTCGAACGGCAGGACCAGCTTGAGAAGGTTTCCTACCTTGTCAGCAACCTGCACGTACCAAGCGCTCCAATGGTCATTACCCAGCCCTCCGGACAGCTGGATTTATATCAATACGCTTTGGACAAAGAGGGAAAGCAACTATCAAAGGACAAATTAACTCGTTACATAGGAGAATATACGGTTGTTGTAAAAGGGGTCTCGGGTGATAAAAATCATAATCACCAAAAGGATCCCGGAGAACGGTTCTATGCGGAACACGAAATGACAGTCGTTGAAACTGCAGGGAAGGCTGAAGTCCTTATTGAAAAGAAGGAGAACGGAAAAGTAGTCGACACGATATGGTTGACCTTCCGTGAGTTTCTGGATCGCTATAATCAGGCAAATGGAAAAAGCAAGGATGAATGTAAAGAAAACAACGGCTCAAAAAAAGGTAAAAAGAAAGACGACGATGATGAATGTGATGAAGAAAATGAAGGAAATCTGATTGATGGGGATGTAACCGTATTTGGTGTTGGTGGAGATGAATTCAATGAAGAGGATAATCTTATCCTTGAGGCCACAGGGAGTTTGACCTTCAAAGGCGTGTTTACGATAACGACAAAATCGAATGGAAACTCGAAAATCCAGCTTACCTCCCAAAAAGGCGATATCATCATTGAAAAGACCACCATGCAAAGCACAGGAAACAGTTCCCACAGCGACATGGTGATTCAAACACCTAAAGGGAATATTGAGGTAACGGATTCTACGATTGAATCGAACCGGGGCATATACATATTGGCTGGATTCAAATATGAGGAAACGTTGGGCGTACCTGTGCCCGTCTCTCCTGGAAGGAATATCAAAATATTGAATAGTGAGATCGGTGCTCTTAAAAAGACTAAAAAGATACCCGTCCTCACCCAGGCTTCAGGGAGCTTAATCAAAAATTAAGGGTCGTACAAGTTCAAGGTGAACTCCGTAAAAGCTTGTTTGGATTTTAATCCTTCCTTCGTGTAATAAATACGTAGGTAACCGAATTTTTCACTCAGCGCACTTCCCGATGGAAGTGTGTTTTTATTTTTGTCCATTACGGATACACCGTCAATTGGAAGTGAGAATTGTTGATAAAGGGGACTCGTCGCGTAGGACACCTCATTTTTATACAAGGACAGTTGCTTTCCTTGCAGACTCAATATGTAATAAAACCCATCCTGACTCTCGAACTGAAGGCCATTGTTCAAAACCTTCAAATTAACAGGAGAAGCAAGTTCACGGGTGAGGACAGTCTGGAGCTCCTGCACACCTGTCTCTGCCTTCGTAACCCCTTCAGTATGCGTCCATGATGCTTGAGCAAATGTTAAAAGACTATATACGACTCCGACAATCAACGAAAAGATGGTGAGCGCAGCTAATAGTTCAATCAAGGTCATTCCACGTTCATTGTTCATGTTCAGTTCCCCCAGGACACAGTCACTGTGATCGTGATCAAGTTTTTTTGATTCGTATGAACACCTGATAAAGAGACATGGCGGTCAAGGTTGGGTGGTGATTGAGGCGCATTTGATTGACTGACTGTTATGATATAGCCATCTTTCATGTATGTAGATGGAGGTGATTGCCCTTCCTTAAGCTGAAGAAGGACTGAGTTGAGCTCTTGCTCGGCTAGCTCAACAGCTTTTTTCTGATCATCATGAAGGTTCGTAGCTGTTGTGACATAGTCTGTCGTCTGGAATAAAAGCGTAAAAACAATACCAAGAATCATAACAGTGACTAACACTTCAATTAATGATATCCCTTTTTCGTTCAGATTCATCAATTTTTTCAACTACTTTCTTCATAATTATCTATATTTTAACATCCCTTAGGAGGTTTTTATAGTAAAATAGTAGAAAGGAAAGATGAAAATGTGGTAATAAAGGGTGATTACATGAAACTACGTCTTGGGGATCTTCTTGTCAGTAAAAACCTGATTACCCAGGATCAACTTGATGAAGCATTGGCAGAGAAATCAAAGGAACAGAAGCTCGGAGATGCACTGGTCGACAGAGGCTATATTACGGAACGAAAACTCATTGAAGTGCTTGAATTCCAGCTGGGGATTCCTCACGTCCGCCTTGCCAATATCACGATTGATACGAGTCTCACTACTCTCGTCCCGAAAGAATTAGCGCGACGTAACATTTACATACCAATCAATAAACGGAATGACCAGTTGACGGTCGCGATGGCAGACCCGATGGACTATCATTCTATCGAAGATTTACGATTGTCGACCGGATTCCAGATCATGCCGGTTATTGCAGGGAAATCGGAAATCATTCAGGCGATCAATAAATATTACGGAGGCTTAGAGAAGCTTAAACAGCCACTTGAAAAGGATGGGAAGCGTGATGAGGTGGATGCCTCAGCGGTCAAGGTCGTGGACCAGATCCTCTCGGATGCTGTTGAAAGCCTTGCAAGTGATATCCATATCGATCCCCAGGAGCAACAGCTATTGGTCCGATTCCGGATCGATGGTGTACTTCGGAATGAGCAATCCTTACCCAAATCAACGCAAGCAGCTGTCACTTCAAGAATAAAAGTCATGGCGGATCTTGATATCACGGAATTCAGGATACCTCAGGATGGAAGGATCAAGCTGACGATCAACAAAAGCAAAATCGACCTTCGTATTTCCATCCTCCCGACGATGTTCGGAGAGAAGGTCGTCATCCGGATTCTCGATCTATCCAAAACGAATTTGAAGATGTCTAATCTTCATTTCACTGAAAGGAATGCTGAAACATTCAAATCCCTTCTTGATAAACCGAATGGGTTGATTCTTCTGACAGGACCGACAGGATCAGGAAAGACCTCGACGTTGTACACCGGGTTGAATCGCTTGAACCGAGAAGAAGTGAACATCATTACAATCGAGGATCCAGTTGAATATCAGCTCCAAGGAATCAATCAAATACAAGTGAACAATTCAGTCGGACTGACATTCGCGAAAGGGTTACGATCGATTCTCCGACAAGATCCGAATATCATCATGGTCGGGGAAATCCGAGATCCAGAAACAGCTGAAATCGCGATTCAATCTTCACTAACCGGACACCTTGTGTTATCAACCTTACATACGAATGATGCTGTCAGCGCCATTACCCGGTTGATTGATATGGGAATTGAACCGTATTTGATTGCCTCATCCGTGACAGGTGTCGTGGGGCAAAGGCTGGTACGTAGGATTTGTAAGGATTGTATGGAAGACTATGAACCTACTGAAAAAGAGAGGCAATTGTTCTATTCAAGAAGCATGTCGGTCGAACGACTTTACCGTGGTGCAGGGTGTGAAACGTGTCGCAATACTGGTTTCAAACGGCGTATTCCGATTCATGAGGTCATCAAGCTGGATGAGGTCATCCGTGAACGAATCATGCGGAAAAGCTCAAATGATCTGATCAAGAAGCATTTACAGGAAAACGATGTTCGTTGGCTGATTGACGATGGGCTTCATAAAGCGAAACAAGGGTTGACGACCGTTGATGAGGTTATGCGTGTATCTTTAGTCGATTAGGGGGATTTCTATGAATTATGACTTGGAACAGATTCACCAGCTACTGATCTTGGCTCATGATATGAAGGCATCTGATGTCCATTTGTCCTGCGGACTTGCTCCGATCTTTCGGGTGCATGGCGAGTTGATTCCGAGAGAGATGGAGAAATTGATGCCGAAGGACACTGAGTTTATCGCTCGACAAATGATGAATGAAGAGGAATGGGAAGAATTCATCCATGCAGGAGAATTGGATTTCTCCTATGGCATCAAAGGTGTTTCAAGATTCCGGATCAACGCCTTCCATCAACGGTCAAGTATTAGTCTCGCAATCCGGATCATCCCGAATGTCATTCCATCAATTGATGATCTGGGTTTACCGCCTAACATGAAAGAAATCATGGGTAAATCACAAGGGCTCGTTCTCGTCACTGGACCGACAGGAAGCGGTAAATCGACGACCCTCGCTTCAATGATTGATTATGTGAATCAGAATCAGAACCGTAATATCATTACGTTGGAGGACCCGATTGAGTACTTGCATCGCCATAACCAGTCGATCATCCTGCAACGAGAAATCGGACTGGATACGAAAGGATTCCCTTCAGGTCTCAGAGCTGCCCTTCGTCAGGATCCCGATATCATTTTGGTCGGGGAGATGAGAGATCTGGAAACCGTTTCGACAGCGATTACTGCAGCCGAGACAGGCCATCTCGTGTTAGGAACGCTCCATACGACGGATGCCGCTTCGACGATCGATCGGATCATCGATGTGTTCCCAGCTAATCAGCAGTCCCAAATCCGTGTACAGCTCGCATCCGTCCTTGTATCTGTTTTATCGCAACGATTGGTCCAAAATATCAACAAAGATGGTCGGACGCTTATTACAGAACTGTTGATCAACAATCCGGGGATTTCCAACTTGATTCGAAACGAGAAAATTTATCAAATCAAGAGCTTGATGCAGACGAGCAGAGCTCAAGGTATGTATACGTTGGAAATGTCGATTGAAGAAAAACTCAAGCTCGGTGCAATATCACGAGAATCGGTCAGACCGTTTCTAAAAGAGATGATGGTGTAAATGGGAATCTACGCTTATCAAGGTCGAGACCGGCAAGGAAACAAGACAAAAGGACAAGTGAATGCAGACTCACGTATAGGTGCAGTGACCCTTCTGAAGGAGCGGGGGATTGCGGCTACAGAGGTGACAGAGCATCAAAAAACGATGCTGAACAAAGAAATTACCATCAATAAAGGGATGAAACCACGTGAGCTGGTCGTCTTCTTAAGACAATTTTCAGCGTTGTTGGAAGCAGGCATTTCAGTCGTCAAAGCGGTCGAAATCCTTGAAGAGCAGACGGATTATAAGCAGCTGAAACAGGCGCTGGATTCAATGAAGGATCTGGTGCAAGAAGGGGAATCCTTATCGCTTGCGATGGAAAGGCATCCGAATGTATTCCCTCCCCTTGTCGTCCATTTGACTAGAGTTGGTGAAGTGAGTGGTAACTTGGACTCTGCGATGATCCGCCTGGCAGATTACTTCGAGAAAAGGTACGAAATGCGACAGAAAGTGATATCCGCCCTCACTTATCCCGTTTTATTAGGGGTGGTGTCGATTGCGGTGTTGAACATCCTCCTTTACATGGTGGTACCGCAATTCACATCCATGTACGCCAGCTCTGAACAAGAACTCCCACAGCTGACAAAATGGGTCATTGCCATCAGTAATTTTAGCGTTAGCTACTGGTGGGTCATGGTTACTATCATTTTAATGGTACTAATAGCATTGTATTTTTTGAGAAAAAAAGAACCTGGTAAATATTACATAGATTATGCTATACTGAAGGTGCCATTATTAGGCTCAATTTTACAAAAAACGCTATTAATTGAATTTTCTAGAACGCTCAGCTCGTTATTTACCAGCTCAGTCCCTATCTTGCAATCTATGACGATTACACGAAACGTTCTCGGAAATGCAGTATTCAAAAAAGTCATCGATGAAAGCCTCCAAGCCGTTGAACAAGGGAATTCAATGACAGCGCCGATGAGGGGTGAATGGCCTTTTCCACCATTAGTGGTACATATGATTTTGATTGGTGAACAGACGGGAAACCTTGATGTGATGCTGAACAAGATCGCCCAATTCTATGAAGCAGAAGTGGAGCATACGACGGATCGTCTCCAGACCCTGCTAGAACCAATCCTGATTCTATTCCTTTCCATTGTCGTCGGTGTAATCGTATTGTCAGTCGTGTTACCTATGTTTGGGTTGTATGAAAATATTAATTTATAAAAAGGGGAGACGCAGTATGGTAGAGGTTTTGTCAGAAAGAAAGAGCGTGTTGAAATCACAAAAAGGGTTCACCCTTGTCGAGCTGCTTGCAACAATCGTCATCCTTGGGATCATTGCAGCGATTGCGGTGCCATCCATCGGCGCGTTGATGTCGAATACTAAAGAGAATGCTCATGAAGCGAATATCGAGCAAATTGAAGAAGCTGCGAGACTATATGTTATGGCTGAAGATATCTCTTCCGACGACACAGTTAAAGTAAGCAAATTGGTATCAGATGGTTACTTAGAAGAAATGCCAGAAGATCCGAAAACCGGAAGTCCATATACAGGAGGATCTGTAGAAATAAGTTTTGATGCAAATGGTAAAGCCTCCTATACCGGAACTCTTACATCTAATTAGTAAATAAATATTATTGTAGTTGAGGAATTCACGACCTTCAGGAAGCCCAAGCAAGTTAAGAAGCGACAGGAATTTAAAAGATCTTCGATTAACTACCACCACGTACTGTGGAAGTGAAAATTTGCGGTTCGCTCCTGGTAAGGGGAAATTCCAAATCAACCAATCCTTCTATTAATAAACGACCCTCTCATCTCGAGAGGGTTCATTTCCTATATACGGAGAGATTTTGATGTACATTGCTTTGTTTTTCATTTTCGGCTTGGTGTTGGGATCATTCTTCAATGTCGTCGGCTTACGCATCCCACAGAAACAGTCGATCGTTTCGCCAGGCTCCCATTGTACAACCTGCAAACAGCCACTTAAGCCGATCGATCTCATTCCTGTTTTATCATACATATTATCGAAAGGGCAGTGCCGTTACTGCCACACTAAATACGCCATTATCTACCCGATTATCGAGCTCAGTACCGGACTTTTGTTTGCTTTCAGCTACTTGCAATTTGGATGGTCACCGATGCTTCTATTAAGTCTCATCACCGTTTCATTATGTATGATCGTATTCGTTAGTGACCTCAACTATATGCTGATTCCGGACAAAATTGTGCTCTTTTTTGCACCGATTCTCGTAGTCTATCGACTATGGTTGCCGACGGATCCGTGGTGGGATGCCTGGGTTGGAAGCATGACAGGGTTCGGTTTGCTTTTTCTGATTGCGATTGTCAGTAAAGGTGGTATGGGTGGAGGCGATATTAAGCTGTTTGCCTTACTTGGCCTCATTTTCGGCTGGAAGGGTACGTTACTTGTCTTATTTCTTGCTTCCTTGATTGGATCGGTCATCGGCATCGCTTTAATAGTGAAGCAAAAGGTGAAGCGGAAACAACATGTCCCTTTCGGACCTTTTATCGTATTGGCTGCTCTACTTACTCTCTTTTGGGGGGAATCCATCTTAGCATGGTACTTTAATTAAAGGAGTTCGTTCACCATGAAATTGTTCAAGAGAACGTTACCCGTCTTTCTTGTTTTTCAGGATGATTGCATCCGTTATGTAAAACTGACAAGTAAGTCTCCTTTAGTCGTGGACAAGCTTGGCGAGAAAATTTTGCCTCAAGGGGTGATTCATGAAGGGAAGATTCTGGATCGTACGACCTTGAGCAAAATGATCCATCAATGTGTGGACGAATGGAAGCTGAAGGGAAAAAAAGTCCGTTTCACCGTCCCCGATGCGATCACCTTCATCCGTAAAATCCCAGTCCCTTCGGCAATTCCTGAAAAGGAACTGGAAGGATACATCGGGGTTGAAATCGGCGCATCCATCCATGTTCCTTTCGATGAACCTGTGTTCGATACGCATAAGCTGGAACAGCATGAAGAGACGACCGACTATCTTTTGTTTGCTGCACCGGAAAATGTGATGAAGGAGTATATGAGCGTGCTGGAGGAAGCAAAGCTTAAACCGATTGATGCCGAACTTTCTTCATTGGCGATTTATCGTTTGTATCACCATATCGGTATGGTTGAGGATACCAAACGTTACCTCCTATTGAACGTAGAGCGGAATGGGATAAGTGGGACTGCGTTTGATAAGCATTCCCCAGTATTTACGCGATTCATTTCCTTACACCCACCTCAGGACCACCAAGGAACGAAACATGATTATTTTGATTATGAAGAGCGATGGACAGAAATTACGACTGAAATCGGTCGGATTATGAACTTCTATCAATTCTCCCTGTCCGAAGGGGTGGAATTCGATGCTTTTCTCATATCTGGCGACCATCCTTCTTTTGAAAAATTCCAGAATCAAGTTGAAGAGGCGTTCAACATCAACGTCATCGAAATCCCTAAAGGCAGTGTGAAGCTCTTCAGAGGTTTGGACGTACCAACTAAATTCTACGCACCTGTCGGCTTAGGGTTAAAGGGGGAGTAGGACATGCAAGTCGATATCAATCTGCTTCCTCAAAAGAAGAAGAAAATTGTCAGAAGAACACGGCGATCCTCGGTTATACTCGTTGTGGTCGCCTTGACTGGTGTGATCTTGCTTGCGTTTTCAGCGTATTGGACGAATTCCGAAGTGAAAAAGCTGGAAAGTGAACGATCTACTTTAGAAGCAAAGAGCACAGAAATCGGAAACAAACTATCAGAGATGGCGCAGGATTCGACAGCATTCAAGCAAGAAGTCGACCGAGTCTTTTCAGAACGGATGGAGACGACCAGGGTTGTCGATGACGTCTTTCAACCGCTCGCAAAAGATGCTTTAGTGAATATTTCTTTTACAAATGATGGGCGTATACAAGTTCTTGCTCAATTCCAACGCCTTGAAGATGTTGCAGCCTACCAGCAGAAACTGGCTGAAACGCCTGGCATTTTGGGTGTGCAGCTCTTGAAGCTGACAAAGAATGAAGCTGATAAGGAAAAAGCTGCAAAAGTAAAGAAATACACCGCTGATTACGATGTGAAATATGACCCTACTACCTATTCCAATGAAGGGGGGACACCTTAATGTCTTCCTTACCATCTCAGAAAAGAATGGTTATGCTTTTGTCGATTATTTTATTTTTGTTATTTGCAGCGGGTTATGTGTTTCTTATCCAACCCAATCTATTGAAAATGAATGAATTGAAATCTGACATCCAAATGAAAGAGACGTTCATCGAAACGGCCAACAAGAAGTTGCAGGAAAAAGTGGACGAAGAGGATGCCGTGTTCGAAATACCTGAAAAGCCTTTAACGGATCAAGTTGTCCTGGATCTTCGTGAGGCTGAAGTGAAGTCTTCAAGCCAGATTGTTGAAATCGCGATTGAAGGATATGAAGAGCGGAATGCAGAGGCTATGAACCAACCGAATCAGGAGGAAAATGATCTCTCGACTCTCATACCTTTGACTTTTACAGTTGAAGTGGAGGCGAAGGATATGAGCTCAGTCAAATCCTTCATCGATGAGGTGGAAGGTGCAGCGCATCTCTATACCATCGAGAGAGTCGACATTCCTGTAGAGGTTAAGGAAGCAAAGGCACCTATTACATTTACGCTAGCAGTAACGACCTATCATAAAAAGTAAGGTTTGTCAGATATACTCGAAACCTTTTCAGAACAAGACGACAGTGGTCTTGTTCTTTTTTATTTTCCCTGTGATATAGTGTCTCTACTATCCTATCAGACAAGTTCTAATCAGGTTGCAAATCACATAGAATAGAATGACTGGAAAGGAGTTGATAAGGGTGCCTGAGAAGGATAAAGGAATCTCAATACGAGTCAATGGAAAGGACAGGCCTGTGCGGGAAATGAGAGATGAGGAAAAGCTGGATGACCAGGAAATAGCAGCATCAATAGACGCTGATTCAGCTGATCCCTTTTTTGAGTTGGCTCCGCCAAAAGACGTCAATCCATCGAATGTTTATTTGTTTCATGCAAACCGTGATGAGAAGCAATGGGACGAATCGGAATATTTCACAAACGAGCGTAAACCGGGACTACCCATTCAACGAAAAAAACAACGGGAGCCTGAATATCGTCAACTTCCAAGTCCTAAAATACCTTTTCGACTGCCTAAACAGCTCCTTGTACCAATTGGTAGTGCGGTTTTGATTGGATGCTTGATCGGTCTTATCGTATTGATGATTTTCACAGGTGAAGAATTCCAATCACAATCAACGCCTGTATCAAAGGACACTCCCGCATCACCCGTTCAGAACCCTGTATCATCCCCTAAAGTCAATACACTCGACTTTACTGTATCTCCTTTTGTTGTCCAGGGTGGTCTTTATACGAGTCTTTCATCTGCAGAAGAGATTGCATCGAACATTAAAGCGAAGGGTTATGCAGCAGTTGTGGACAAGAGTGACAATCGCGTCTTCATCGGAATTGGTGGATCATTAACCGAAGTAAAAGAATTATCCGCTTTATATGAAGAAAGCGGAATTCTCGCTGAATCACCTTATCCGTATCAACGCCCGATGGAAGCAGAAGCTGTTCAAGTACCTGATACGTTAAATGTAACGTGGTTAGTGAAAGGAAAAGAATTGCTTGAAGCCATGTTCTCAACGGCAAATTCGAATCCTTCAGAAGTTGCATCGTGGAAAAAAGAAGCGCTGGCATCCATATCTGAGCTTCCTTCTCAACAACAACCACTTGCTGTCGCTTTTGTGAATGCAATGGGTAATGTATCAGAGATATCTGGTGATCGATGGACGGTACAGCAAGCGAAGCTCGACGCCTTGATCCATTACAAAGCCCTCATTGAATCTTTTTAAAGCTGAAACCTGACCTGAGGATCTTTCTTGGTTTTCGACAAGATGGTAGTCATAAATCACCCTCCTTTTACGAACGATAATAAAGGAGGGTGATCGTTTATTTTGGTTGTCGAACTGGAAGGTATTTGATATTCTGTAAATAATCCCTTCCATTACAGGAAAATGACAATCATAACCCTACTCTAGACGTAAAGGGTGGTTGTATGAAACGCCTCATCTTAGCCTCAGGCTCACCTCGACGTAAAGAATTACTCGAAATTGCCCACCTTCCATTCACTATCCAAAAAAGCTCTGTACATGAAAATATAAGTGAATCCTATTCTCCGGCCCAGGTGGTCGAACAACTTGCATTACGTAAAGCGAGAGATGTTTTCCAGCACAATCAGGAGGATGTCGTCTTAGGTGCGGACACGGTGGTCGTATTGGATGACCAGATCTTAGGGAAACCAAGTGGTGAGAAGGAAGCCCAGGAGATGCTTGAAAATCTATCTGGTCAAACCCACTTCGTTTATACAGGTGTCGCCATCTTATCCAAGGAAAAGGAAATTTATTTTCACGAAGCTACAGAAGTGACGTTTTGGAAGCTGACTTCAGAGGAAATAAGAGAATACGTAAGGACCGGTGAAAGCTTCGACAAGGCAGGTGCTTATGGCATCCAAGGCTATGGTGCTACGCTCGTCAAACGTCTGAATGGAGATTATTACAGCGTAGTTGGTCTGCCATTGTCGCGAACCGTTCGTGAATTGAAAGAATTTGGAATAACAAATGATCTCAGTCAGTCACGGAATTTATCCTAAGGAGGATGTGAATTGGGTATAAAACCCCTGACAATCCGTGATTTTCCATTGAATGAAAGACCAAGAGAGCGTATGCTGAAAGAGGGTGCGAACGTACTCTCTAATCAAGAGCTTCTCGCAATCCTGTTACGATCAGGTACAAAAGAAGAATCCGTTCTGCAGTTGGCGCAACGGGTCATCCAACAATTCGAAGGCCTGCATCTTCTGAAAGATGCGACCATTGATGAGTTGACCACTGTCAAAGGAATCGGGAATGCTAAAGCTGTTGAGATCCTTGCTTCGCTTGAACTTGGGAAGCGTGTCAGCAGGCTTCAGATTGAGGAGCGGTACATCATCCGATCCCCTGAAGACGGTGCACGGTACGTGATGGATGAAATGCGGTTCTTATCACAAGAGCATTTCGTCTGTATTTATTTGAACACCAAAAATCAGGTGTTACACAAACAAACAGTTTTCATTGGCAGCTTGAATGCATCCATCGTACATCCGAGGGAAGTGTTCAAGGAAGCGATGAAACGTTCAGCAGCATCCGTCATCTGTTTCCACAATCATCCAAGCGGTGATCCCCATCCAAGCCGTGAGGATATCGAGGTGACTCAACGCCTCTTGGAATGCGGTAAAATCGTCGGAATTGACCTGCTGGATCACATCATTATCGGTGATCAGAAATTCGTAAGTCTTAAAGAAAAAGGCTACGTTTAGACTGTTCAAGCCTTTTGGTTTGGAGTATAATCAAAGTTATGAGTTTTGCTAGTAATGAAGGGAGATTTACATAAATGTTTGGTGGATTTTCAAGAGATATGGGAATTGATTTAGGAACTGCAAATACACTTGTCTATGTGAAAGGGAAGGGTGTTGTCGTTCGGGAACCTTCCGTTGTTGCAATCAATACAAAGAGCGGAGACATTGAAGCGGTCGGAAATGCTGCGAAGAACATGATCGGACGTACGCCTGGTAACATCGTCGCTCGCCGCCCAATGAAAGATGGCGTTATCGCAGATTATGATACGACAGCTACGATGATGAAGTATTACATCCAGCAAGCACAGAAGAACCGATCCGTCTTCTCACGTAAACCATTCGTCATGGTATGCGTACCATCTGGTATCACACACGTTGAAGAGCGTGCTGTAAAAGAAGCAACCAAGCAAGCTGGTGCACGTGAAGTTGAAACGATTGAAGAGCCTCTAGCTGCTGCAATCGGGGCAGACCTTCCTGTGTGGGAGCCGACAGGTAGCATGGTCGTTGACATCGGAGGAGGTACGACTGAAGTAGCGATCATCTCTCTTGGCGGAATTGTTGAAAAACAATCGATCCGTGTAGCAGGAGATGAAATGGATGACGCGATCATCCAGTACATCAAAAAGACATACAACGTCATCATCGGTGAACGTACAGCTGAAGCGATCAAATTGGACATCGGTTCTGCAGATGTTTCTGATGGCATGGAAGAGATGGATATCCGTGGACGTGACTTGCTCACAGGACTTCCGAAAACCATTTCGATCACAGGTGAAGAGATTGCCGGTGCATTGAAAGATACAGTCGATACGATCATGGATGCTGTCAAGCTTGCATTGGAAAAGACTCCACCAGAACTTGCTGCTGACATCATGGACCGCGGCATTGTTTTGACAGGGGGCGGAGCACTTCTACGTAACCTTGACCGTATAATCAGTGAAGAGACGAAGATGCCAGTCATCGTTGCAGAGAATGCGTTAGACTGCGTGGCGATCGGAACTGGACGTGCCATTGAGAACTACCAGCAAATCAGTAATAAACCTGGTTTTGGCAGCGGCCGTTCTAAATCAAAGTACTAAGAGGTGTGAATCGTGCCGCAGTTTTTCTCTAACAAACGTCTTATCATTCTATTAGTCAGTATGATTGTTCTAGTGGCGATGATTGGATTTTCAATGAAAGAAAGAGAAAACATATCATGGCCTGAACAATTCCTACATGATACAGTTGGCTGGTCCCAGTCAATCTTCTATAAACCCGCACATTTTGTAGCGGGTTTCTTTGGGAACGTTGTTGAAATGAAACAAATCTATGAACAGAATAAAATCTTGAAAAAGCAATTGAATGAGTATGATAAGCTCGCAAGCCGAGTGAAAGATTTGAAGAAAGATAATGAAACGCTACGGCAGACACTTGATAAGAAAGAAAGTCTGTCTGATTTCACGGTTTGGCAAGCGACAGTCATCGGTCGTTCGCCTGAGAAATTGTGGTACCAGACTGTTCAAATCGACAAAGGGAAGCAAGCCGGCATTGAACCGAACATGGCAGTCATTTCGGCCAAGGGATTGATTGGAAAGGTGGATAAGGTTTCTGCTTTTCATTCGACTATCGAATTGATAAGCAGCCATGATCCGAATAGTCGGATATCTGCTGTCATCCATGGCGAAGACGAACGGATCCATGGTCTGATCCAAGGGTATGACCCGAAGAGGAAAGTGCTGCTGATGAAGATGATTGGTATTGATAAAGAATTGAAGAAGGGCCAAACGGTCACGACCTCAGGGTACGGAGGCGTTTTTCCAAAAGGACTGGAAATCGGGAAGATCGTCGATGTAGAGCCTGATAAAGTGGAACCGACTCAAACAGCGTATATTCAGCCTGCAGCTGATCTTTATGACATTGATCATGTGATGGTCGTCAAACGGACGATGCAGGAAGTAGACGTCGAGACGGACCCTGATCAAACCGAGGAGGAAGGAAAGTAATGAAACGCTTTCTTCTTCCTCTTCTTACATATTTGTTATTCATCAGCGAAAGCACTTTGATGCAGCTCTTCATTCCTCAACATATGGAAAGTGATATGGTCATCATTCCGCGTTTTGTAGTGGTGATGGTTTGTTTCATAGGGATGTATGTTTCACCAATGAGAGGAGTCACGTACGGAATCGTTTTTGGACTCCTTTATGATCTCATTTTCAGTGACTTGATCGGTGTATATATGTTTTCGATGGGCTTGACGGCATATGTGACGACCTTCATTGCCCGTTATTTCCATGGAAACATTTTTGTGACATTGTTCGTCATGCTTATAGGTCTTTCGGCATTTGAATTTCTGATCTATGGTCTTTATAGCCTGATCGGAATCGCCAATATGATGGTTGAAGTGTTCATATATGATCGTTATTTGCCAACCTTATTGTTGAATAGCGTATTTGTCGTCTTGGTCTATTACCCGCTTCGGAAATGGTTGATCGATGTCGCCATTGACCTACAAGAAAAATAGGGTAGAAAAAAGGAATCCCATTTGACATTGTCGAATTTGTGATTGTTGAGGTGAACAGGGTAATGGCGCAAAAACAAAAACAGACTAATAATCAATTTGTAACAATAAAGGGGACGAAAGAAGGGCTCATCTTAAACCTGGATGATGATTGCTCCTTTGATCATCTACTCTCTGAACTGGATTCGAAATTGATTCATCCGTCTGAAAATCAAAACTCGGATGGTCCAAAGATTCCAGTGAATGTGAGGGTAGGCAAAAGGTACCTGACAGCATATCAAGAAGAACTGCTTAGAAAAATCATATATCAAAAGAAAAACCTGCTTGTCGAAGTAATCGAATCCGATGTGATTACGAAAGAAGAAGCAGAAAACATGAAAATGGAAAATGAAATAACATCTGTCAATCGGATGATCCGCTCTGGACAGACGCTAAAGGTCAATGGGGATCTCTTACTTGTAGGAGACGTTAATCCTGGTGGATTCGTCGCCGCTACAGGAAACATTTTCATTATGGGCAGCCTGAAGGGCATCGCTCATGCTGGTTGTGAAGGACGCGGTTCAGCAGTCGTTGCAGCCTCTAAGATGATCCCGTCCTTAGTACGGATTGCAGAACATGTTTTTCAACATGAAGAAGATGAACAAGAATATACTGGTGTATGTGCATACTTGGATGATTCAGAGGATACGGTCAAAATCGACCGTCTGCATGTCTTACACCAGATCAGACCCGGTTTAAACCGACTGTAGGGAAAGGGGAATGTTTTGTGGGTGAAGCTATCGTAATTACATCTGGAAAAGGCGGAGTTGGAAAAACCACAACAACAGCTAATATTGGGACATCACTTGCACTCCTTGGAAAGAAGGTATGTTTGATTGATACCGATATCGGTTTGCGTAATTTGGATGTCATCATGGGACTTGAAAACCGTATCATCTACGACTTGGTGGATGTTGCACATAACCGCTGTAAACTCCATCAGGCCTTAATTAAAGATAAACGATTCGAGTGCCTTTACCTTCTGCCTGCAGCTCAGACGAAGGACAAAAGTGCCGTAGTACCAGAACAGATGAAAAGGATTGTAACCGAACTCAAGCAAGATTACGATTACGTAATCATCGATTGTCCTGCAGGGATCGAGCAAGGGTTCAAGAATGCGATTGCCGGTGCTGATAAATCAATCGTCGTGACGAATCCAGAAACGTCTTCTGTCCGGGATGCGGATCGTATTATCGGTTTGTTGGAGCAAGAGAACATCGAATCACCTAAACTCATCGTCAACAGGCTAAAAGCCCATATGATGGAAAATGGGGATTCTTTAGATGTTGATGAAATCGTGAATGTACTTGCCATTGAATTGCTTGGTATCGTTGTCGATGATGAGCATGTGATCAGTGCTTCGAACCGAGGGGAACCGATTGCGTTGAACCCAGACACGAAAGCCTCTCAAGCCTATCGTAATATTGCGAGAAGGATTCTTGGAGAGTCTGTTCCGTTGATGTCTCTTGAGCAAGATAAGGGACTGTTCAAAAGAGTGAAGCAGTTCTTTGGGATGAGATAAATAGAGTTTCAGAAATTTTAAGCTTGTAGCGGTCCGTCGGATTTCGCTACAAGCTTTTTATATTGAGTAAATGTGTTACCTCAAAGCCAATCCTCAGTTAAACCAGCTTATCGCCTTCCATCAAATCAAGCATAAACCCTCAGGACAAGTCATAAACATGTACAAAACATGTGCAGAGGGTGGAAGTCCATGAAGAGTAGAGCGGATGAGATACGACGTAAGTATCAAAATCATATGAAAACACATAAACAACAGCCCGGTGATGCGGTTTCAAGCTATAGGAATTTCCCTGAACGGAGTGAGAATGGCCACCCGTTATTTTCGACTGAGGGTCTCCTTTTTCGAATCATGGCCTCAATTTGCCTATTTTTAGTCGTTGGGATTATCTTCAAAAATCCTGGACAATTCGAACACCTACAAGGCTATGTTAATCAAGCCTTTGAAGAGGAGTTTCAGTTTGCTTCCGTGGCTGGATGGTACGAAGAGAAATTCGGAAAGCCGCTTGCACTCCTGCCTGGAAAAAAGGAGAAAGAAAGCGGAGGAGAAGAAACGGACATCAGCAAAATCAAGGATTATGCTTTACCTGCGAATGCGAAAGTTCTTCAATCGTTCAAGGATAATGGGAAAGGTGTCCTCCTGGAAACGGGGAGCAATTCAGATGTGGCATCCATAAAAGAAGGCTTCATCATCTTTGTCGGTGAAAAGGAGAATCTCGGAAAAACTGTTGTTGTCCAACATTTCGATGGCAGTGAATCTTGGTATGGGAAACTCGATAAGATTGCGGACGGTATCAAGCTCTATAATTACATTGATGCAGGTGTTAATTTAGGGAAAGTAACCAAGGAAGAGAAGACGGATTCAGGATTATTCTATTTTGCGATCAAAGATAACGGTGGCTTCGTCGATCCTTTGAAAGTACTATCCTCTGACTGATGTTGCACCTCATTACGTTGATCAAAATCAATCCTCTTCTTTGGGTGATCGCATTGATAGCGGTCATGACTGGTTATTTCCGAGATTTTCTCATTCTTTTTCTCGTGATTTTAATCCATGAACTCGGTCATGCACTGGCGGCTCACTCCTTCAAGTGGCGTCTCGTAAAGGTGGAGCTTCTCCCTTTTGGGGGCGTGGCGGAGATGGATGAATATGGGAACAGGCCGTATCGCGAAGAAGTGATTGTGACGCTCGCGGGCCCGTTCCAACATCTGTGGATGATTGCGGTTGGAATGGTGTGTCTGACCTTTGGGTTAGGCGATCCCTTCTTTTTTGAACGCTTCATTGCGATTAATTGGATGATCCTGATTTTCAATCTTTTGCCGATATGGCCTTTGGATGGTGGAAAGCTTCTATTTCTAGTCCTTACGCTTTGGTACCCCTATAAGAAGGCGAAAAGCAGGATGCTTGTCTTATCCATCTGTTTATTAGGCTTATTCCTGTCGTTTTCGATGATCCTATATTCCTTCCATTTGAATTCGCTCATCATCTTGTTATTTCTTTTGTACGCACACTATGTGGAGTGGAAACATCAACCCTATGATTATGTGCGTTTTTTGTTGGAAAGAATGCATGAAGTTGGGAAGTCAAAAAAGATGAAAGTTCTCTCAGTTGATCCGAACATGACAGTGGCTGAAGTACTATCTCGACTTTATAAAGGGTATGAACATGAAATCCATATCAGGTCATCACGTCCATTCATTTGTAAGGAGAAAGAAGTGTTGACTGCGTATTTCAAACAGAGTGCCAGGACATGTGCAATCCAGGACCTTTTTCGTTAAAATGGATAAAAAGAGTAGTTGATCGACTAGAATTGAGGCAAAGAATTGAATCAAATCGTTTTTAATTTATCAACGTCTGAAAAAAGAGCAGCGATTTTACAAGATGGCAAAGTGGTGGAAATCCTTGTAGAACGACCGGATGCCTATCCGAAAGCCGGAAATATTTATATGGGGCGCATCACCAAGGTACTGCCTGGTATTGATGCAGCATTTATTGATATCGGATTCGCACAAAATGGTTTCATCCATGCGACCGACCTTAAACGATACAAGGAAGACCAAGGGGCCATCAATGAGCTTGTCCATGAAGGACAATGGATCATCGTCCAAGTCCGACGCGAAGCTTCTAAAAACAAGGGACCTCTCCTGGTAGAAAATATTACGATTCCAGGAGAAAACCTTGTTTATTTGCCGTTTGGTGGCCATGTTGCCGTATCAAAGAAGCTATCAGAACGCGAGAAAGAAGAAGTTAAGAGGATTGGTGAATCCATCATCCACAATCCAGAAGGCTTAATCATGCGGACATCTAGTAGTCAATGTGATATGGATCAACTTAAAGAGGAAGTTGACGTTCTTAGGCAGGAGTGGAATGCGATTGAATCACGTGGGGGACGGAAGGTTTCGTTACTCTACGAAGGAAGTACGATCGTGGACACCGCTTTGAACCACCATTCGAATGGTACGGCCGAATTGATTTTTGACGATGTGGATGTTTTCAGGACATTCCGTAACAAGTATCAAGACCGCTTTGAAACAAAGCTATATAAAGGAACAGAGAATGTTTTTTCGTATTATGATATTGAGCAGGTCATCCAAAAAGCTCTCCGTCCAATGCAATGGTTAGCGAACGGCGGCCAGATTCAGGTGGATACGACTGAAGCTCTGACTGTCATTGATGTCAATACAGGGAAATTCACAGGAAAACAGGATCGGGAGAGTGCAATTTTAGAGACGAATTTGCTAGCTGCAGAGGAGGCTGCCCGACAATTACGATTACGGAACATCAGTGGAATGATTGTGATTGACTTTATCAGGATGAAAGAAGAAGAGCATAAACAGAAGGTTCAAAAACGTCTCCATGAACACCTTCAGAGGGATCCTGTCCATACAAAAATTTATGGTTACACGGCTCTTGGTTTAATGGAAGTGACGCGTCAAAAAGTGAGAGATAGTTTAGTGGCTCTTATGACTGAAAATGATAGCAGCCAGCCTTCGTATAATGTGGAGACGATGTTCTATGCTTTAGAACGGACTTTATTTGAATTTCGTCATATTGAAGAGGAAGCGATATGGATTGAGTTGTCCCCTCGCCTATACGATTATGTGAATGACTCAGATTGTGACAGGGAAAACCGTCTCTCAAGCGGTGTACCATCAAAGCTTTTCTTTACGAAAAACAAGGTATCTGATCCCTATGGCTTCAGGGTACGACAGCAAGGTTCTTTGGAGAAGATTGAAGCTCGAATAAATAAGGAACTGCATTGACAATAACAAGCTCGTTATGGTATGATTTTTTCGTTGGTTTTTGGAGCACCTAGCTCCAACCGCACAGAGCAGGTTTTCAAGCCGCACGATAAGATTGAAGGAATAGAGCCGAGTAGTTCGAGGCACGGAAGTTTACGAGGACCGGAGCGTAGGTATGCCTACGTGAGGACCGGAGTAACGACGTAACGAAGAAATACGACGGCAATATTCATTCAAGGGCACCTGCAATGGCGAGTCTGAGTATAATAGGAGGTGCAAATATGTACGCAATTATCGAAACAGGTGGAAAGCAATTCCGCGTTGAAGAAGGACAAGAACTTTACATCGAAAAGTTGAACGCTGAAGCTGGTGAAACAGTAACATTCGACCGTGTATTGATGGTAGGTGGAGACGACGTTAAAGTCGGAAGCCCTATGGTAGACGGCGCGACTGTAACAGCTAAAGTCGAAAAGCAAGGCCGCGGTAAGAAAGTCGTTGTTTACAAGTTCAAGCCTAAGAAGAACTATCGTCGTAAGCAAGGACATCGTCAACCGTACACAAAGGTCGTTATTGACAAGATTAACGCATAATGTTAAAAGTCAATATACATCGTGACCAGCAGAAAATCGTGTCTTTCAGCATTACGGGACATGCGGAATCAGGCCCTTATGGACATGATCTTGTATGTGCAGCTGTCACAGCTGTTTCCTTCGGGTCCGTCAATGCTATCGAGGAAATCTGCCAGGTTGAACCTGAGGTGGAAACTCGTGAAGATGGCGGTTATCTACTCTTTAAAACGCCTTCCGCTGTAAGTGAAGAAACATCTGAGAAAATACAGCTTTTATTAGAAGGCATGCTGGTATCACTGAGGTCAATTGAACGTGATTATGGACAATATATTAAAATAAAGGTTGTAGGAGGTGCATCCCATGCTTAAACTAAACCTGCAGTACTTCGCATCCAAAAAGGGTGTTGGTAGTACGAAGAACGGTCGTGACTCTATCTCCAAGCGTCTTGGAGCTAAGAGAGCAGATGGACAAACTGTAACAGGTGGATCTATCCTATTCCGTCAACGCGGAACGAAAATCTATCCTGGTAAAAACGTAGGCCGCGGAGGAGATGACACTCTATTCGCTAAGGTGGACGGCGTTGTTCGTTTCGAACGTCTAGGCCGTAACCGTAAGCAAGTAAGTGTTTATCCAGTAGCCAAAGAAGCGTAACACTCAAAACTCTAACCGGACTGGTTAGAGTTTTTTTCTTCTTAACGACTTTGGAGCTGAGCAATTGCCACGACTTATTCGAGCTGCAAAAGCAAAGCCATGCCGTTGATCATAACGTTTTCAACCCCTTTCCATTAACAAGGGGGATTTGTCAATTATGAGTTTGGGAGTGCTGTTACGATGGGTAAATGGGATACAGTTGATTTATTACGTCATGCTCGCCATGATTGGCTGAATCATCTTCAATTGATTAAAGGTAACCTGGCACTGGATCGTACGGATCGTGCTCAGGAAATCATTGAACAAGTCGTACATGAAGCGAAGAACGAAGCAAAAGTATCGAATCTTCACATGCCTAGAATGGCAGAATTATTATTGACTTACAACTGGCAGCAAAATGCTTTTCGGTTGGATTATGAAGTGATCGGTAAGGAAAGGGACTTATCCGAATACGATAACCCTCTTTACAATTGGACATCTGCATTTCTAACTCAGCTTGGAAAGGTAATTGAATGTGAGGCTGAACCTCACTTGATGATTACCATTCAATTGTTAGAAGAGAAAGCCCGAATCAGCTTTGATTTCGCAGGTAAATTAAATCTTGCCGAATTCGAGAATGCACAGAAGGACTTACAAGCTGATGTACATAATTCACTTACAATCATCGAAAGCTACTGTCAGGAAAATGAAGTATTGTACATCCTGGAACTAGGATGAAGAAATCGAGGTGAAACAAAAATGTTTGTGGATCAGGTTAATGTATTTGTAAAATCTGGTGATGGCGGGAATGGTATGGTTGCCTTCCGCCGTGAAAAATATGTACCAAATGGCGGTCCTGCAGGTGGTGACGGTGGAAAAGGCGGAAACGTCATTTTTGAAGTCGAGGAAGGTCTTAGAACGTTGATGGATTTCCGCTATAACCGTCATTTCAAGGCACCTCGTGGTGAAAATGGAATGTCGAAAAACATGCATGGCCGTAATGCTGAGGATTTAGTCGTCAAGGTTCCTCCTGGAACAGTGGTAACGGATTCACAGACTGGAGAGGTCATCGCCGATTTAGTCGACCACGGTCAACAGGCCGTCATTGCAAGAGGGGGACGCGGAGGCCGAGGAAATACGCGTTTTGCAACACCTGCCAACCCTGCTCCGGAGTTATCCGAGAATGGAGAACCTGGAGAAGAGAGAGAAATTACACTTGAATTGAAACTGTTGGCTGACGTTGGTTTAGTCGGTTTTCCAAGTGTGGGGAAATCCACTTTGCTATCAGTCGTATCGGCTGCTAAGCCTAAAATTGCGGAGTACCATTTTACGACGCTAAGCCCGAATCTGGGTGTTGTCGAGACGGATGATAACCGTAGCTTTGTCATGGCAGACTTACCTGGACTGATTGAAGGAGCTCATGAGGGAGTAGGTCTTGGACATCAGTTCCTTCGACATATTGAACGGACGAGAGTTATCGTGCACGTCGTAGATATGTCTGGAATGGAAGGTCGCGACCCTTATGAAGACTTCTTGAAAATCAATGATGAGTTGAAGCAATATAACCTTCGGTTGACGGAAAGACCTCAGCTCATTGTAGCCAATAAGATGGACATCCCGGGTGCAGAGGAAAATCTTGAAGTGTTCAAGGAGCAGGTGGGGGATTACCCGATCTTCCCGATATCCGCTATAACGAAATCAGGAGTAAGAGACCTACTGTTCGAAATTGCTAATCAGTTGGAGAAAACGCCTGAATTTCCGCTCACAGAACCGGAGAAGGAAGAAGAGGAACGTGTCCTTTATAAGCATCAAACGGAAGAACAGCCTTTTGAGATTTCAAGAGAAAGTGATGGAACCTTCGTCATTCGTGGTGCTAAAATCGAACGCCTCTTCAAAATGACGGACTTCTCACGCGATGAATCCGTGAGACGTTTTTCTCAGCAGATGAGAAGGATGGGAATCGACCAAGCATTGAGAGAACGCGGTGCAGAAGATGGAGACGCCGTCCGTATACTTGAATATGAATTTGAATTCATTGAATAGACTGTCACTTATGACAGTCTATTCTTAATTCATTGCTTACCTATACATAATCCGATATACTTTAGAAAATAATTCCACGATAAGGAGGGTGAAGGATGGATCGACAAGGTGAACGATTTTATCTCGTAAAAGAAGACCTGCTTTCAGAAGCGATGACAAAAACCCTGGAGGCGAAGGAATTGTTGGAGTCGGGGAAGGCGAAAACGGTGAATCAGGCAGTCCATTCCGTCGATATGAGCAGAAGCGCATTCTATAAATATCGCGATGGCATCTTTCCTTTTGAGACGATGGTGAAAGAAAAGATTGTCTCCATTTCGATCCACCTGGAGGACCGTTCCGGTTCATTATCATCTTTACTTGCTGTTTTGGCAGGGTTGGGTTGTAACATCCTCACGATTCACCAGACCATACCGCTCCAAGGAAAGGCAAATGTGACGTTGTCTATTGAGACAGCCTCAGCGAAGGAAGACATCAATGGCATCTTGAAATCCCTCGAGAGGCTAGAGCATGTGAAGAAAGTGAGCATCATCGGTTCTGGAGCATGATGGGAACGTATCGATCAAGTGGCACATTCAGTTGATCGGGAGCAGGTATCCCTTTTCTTGTAGTGCCTGACATGCATGATCAAGCTGCGCTTCAGAGTCAGCTTCCAACGTATGCATATGGACACCGCCAGTCAATTCCAACAAGTAGGAAGCCCCTGTTTCTTTTACTTTATGAAGGAATTTTTCCACATCAAAACGGTTTTTTATCATGATTGATCCTGTCATATCACCATACACAGGATGTTCAATACTTACATCTTTCACCATGACACCATAGTCCACGATCGTTAAAAGCTCGTCCTCTGTTTGTTCAGGTGTGTGCTGGCATGCGATAATTCGTGTGAATTTTTGTTTTGCCGGAGCAGGGTGGATATACATATAACCTTGAGCAGTCGCCATGATGGGTTCATTTCTCGCTTTCAATAATGAAATGTCCTGGACGATGACCTGACGGCTTACATTCGTATCTTTTGCTAATTGACTGCCTGTCAAAGGTGTTCGGCTTTCTTTCAACCAGTCAAGGATCAAGCTACGTCTCTCTTCTCCTAAAACCTTTGTTTTTTTATCTTTCATAAGAGACATTTTCCTCCCTAAAGCTACTTATTTATCTCTAATAGGATACCATAAGTTCATTCCTTAAAACGATATCCCTTCAATATCGAATATGCGGATTCATCCGGTCATATATTGTCTATGGTGAACAATTCGATGTCGAGTAGCAAGATGCCCAAATTCTCATATACTGTGTAATGAATTAGGCAGGGAGGAGATCGTTTTGAAAATTCACATTGTGAAAAAAGGGGATACCCTTTGGAAAATTTCAAAAATGTACGGTGTAGATTTACAAACAGTAATTGATGCAAATCCCCAAATCAAAAATCCGGATACCATCTATCCAGGAGCGAAGGTCAAGGTGCCTACCGGAACGGCGAAGGTTAAATCAAACCCCCATCATCAGAAGAACCCATCTGTGATGCCTTTAAATATGGGGGGCAAAGAAAAGCCGATCAAAAAAGAGATGCCAATAAAAAAAGAAATGCCGATCAAGAAAGAGATGCCGATTAAAAAGGAAATGCCGATCAAGAAAGAGATGCCGATCAAAAAAGAAATGCCAATCAAGAAAGAAAAGCCGATCAAAAAAGAAGAGCCTATTAAGAAACCACCGAAGGCTCCGATGACGGAAGAGGAATTTCATATTACCCTCGGTCTTTCCAAGGAAGAAACGACAACAACATATGAAATGCCTAAGCCAAAGCCAATACCTAAACCAAAGCCTGTAGAGAAATGTCCGCCGATGGATTATTGCATGCCCGATCCATGTTGTGAACCCTACATGCCAGGTCCATATGGAATGATGGATCCATGCTGTGAACCGATGATGGATGGATATGGCGATCCATATATGATGGATGGCTATTACGGTGAGCATATGGGTCATTATGATGCCATGCACCATGGTTCTATGTACTCGACTCCAGGATATGGGATGGAGCATATGTATCACCATGGTTATGATATGCAAGAAATGGATTCATATGGTGAAATGATGTATGGGCAAATGATGGGGAATCAAATGGATTATGAACAGATGATGGAATCACAGCATATGGATTATCAGCAATATGGTAGCGGGAACGGTATGTCCGGGATGGGCGGCCAAGGCTATCAACAAAATGGATATGGCCAGATGCCTTATATGGACCAAAATCAGAGTGCACAGAATCCATGGAAGGATCAGGATCAAATGCACGGTATGATGAACCAAGGGCAATATGGCCAGATGCCAGGTATGATGGGGCAGGGACAGAACGGTCAAATGCCAGGCATGATGGGTCAAGGCCAAAACGGTCAAATGCCAGGTATGATGAACCAAGGTCAATATGGTGGTAATGGTCAAATGCCATGGATGATGGATCAAGGCCAATATGGCCAGATGCCAGGCATGATGGATCAAGGCCAATATGGTCAGATGCCAGGCATGATGGGTCAAGGCCAAAACGGTCAGATGCCAGGCATGATGGGTCAAGGGCAAAACGGACAAATGCCAGGCATGATGGGTCAAGGGCAAAACGGACAAATGCCAGGTATGATGGGTCAAGGACAAAATGGCCAGATGCCAGGTATGATGGGTCAAGGACAAAATGGCCAGATGCCAGGTATGATGGGTCAAGGACAAAACGGTGGACTTGGTCAAATGTTTGGTGGTATGGGGCAAGGTCAACAGTTTCCATTCATGGGTCAAACAGGTGGAAGAGATCCATATTGGGACATTGACATTGAAATGCAGCCAAGAAAACCAAAGAAGAAAGAATCGAAATCCGAATAGGAAACAATTCCCATTCTTTACAAGTTTAATTTAAACCTCCAATTGCCATCATAAAAGGTGAAAGGAGGTTTTTCTAATGAAAAAGTTTATGGCTCTAACATCAGTATTGTTGCTGACGGGTGCTTTGACAGCTTGTAATGGTGATGATAATGAGGCGTTGGATACTCGTTATGACAATGACACTCGTCCAATCGGCTATTACACGAATGATGGCCAAAATAATGGCCCGATGACAAGAATAGCTGACCGTGATCGTGACCGTAATGACTTGGATATGAATGAAATCAATTATGCGGACGATTACAATGGTAGTGACCTCGCTCGACGAATCTCCAAGAAAGTAAACAAAATGGATGACGTAGACGATGCACGTGTTGTTGTATCAGGAGATACTGTCCTTATTGGTGTTGATACGAATGACCGTAATGATCGTAACGTTCGGTCAGAAGTAAAGAATGCTGTCCAAAAGATGACAGACAAGAATGTACGAGTTACAACAGACGAAGATATGTTCACGCGTATTCGTGACGTGGATAACGATTTAAGAGACGGAAATGGATTTGAAGAAGCCCGTTCCGACATAGAGGCAATCATGGACGACCTAGGGGATGCCCTTCAACGTCCGTTTCAGAACAATCGCTAAATAGAAAGACCGACGGCTCAGGTTAGAACTGAGCCGTTTTTCATTTGTAAAGCTTTTAAGCAAAAGACATCGTCACGTTTTATTGTTGTATATTAATAGAAGCGTAAGGCGGCGACTCCAACGTTGCCCGCGGAAAGCGTCCGCCTGGAGCTGTTCAATATTTTCAATAACAGAGCGAAACAAAAAGTGTTCATTCAAGTCTTCCTTCGTTTTATCCAGCATTTAAAATGTGCTATATTGAGATGAAAAAGCACTCTTTTTACAAAAGGGGAGAAATTAATTATGGCAGGACATTCCAAATGGAAAAACATACAAAGAAGAAAGAACGCACAAGATGCGAAACGCGGAAAAATCTTCATGAAGCTAGCCAAGGATCTATATGTTGCAGCCAAAGAAGGTGGAGGCGACCCAGAAACCAATCCCGCTTTGCGTCTTGTAATGGATAAAGCTAAGGCAGCAAACATGCCAAATGAAAATATAGAACGCGCAATCAAGAAAGCGACTGGAACTCTTGAAGGAGTCAATTATGAGGAAATCGTTTATGAAGGTTACGGAGCAGGCGGAGTAGCTGTAATGGTCGAAATCTTGACAGATAACAAAAACAGAACAGCGGCTGAAGTTCGCCATGCTTTTTCGAAGCATGATGGGAACATGGGAGAAACCGGGTGTGTTTCATTTATGTTTGACCGGAAAGGGTTGCTCGTCATCAATCGAGCAGGCTTGGAATTGAGCGAGGATGACTTTATGTTAGAAGTCATTGACAGCGGTGCTGAAGAAATGGAAACAAATGAGGAAAGCTTTGAAGTTTATACAGAGCCGGATCAGTTTAAGCAGGTTAAAGAAGAGCTTATCCAAAAAGGGTACGACATTTCCTCTTCAGAAATCACGATGGTTCCTCAAACATTGACGAAGCTTGATTCAGAAGAATCAAGAAAGGTTTTCAAACTGATCGATGCACTTGAAGACCTTGATGATGTTCAGGAGGTTTATCATAACCTGGATATTAATGAAGAAGAGTATGAAGACTATCTTTCCTGATTGAAAGATGGATATTTTTCCTTAATACGGTAAAACTAGTACCGAATGTAATTTATCGTTTAACGACTACGTGAGGTGATCGCAAGGTGAAATCCTTCCCGAAGAAGACATCATGGATTTTTCCTTTACTAGTGACCGTGTTAGGGGCAGTATACGTGTTTCTATTCCATACCTATGAGGATGAAGTGAAAGCAAGCCTGCCTTCCAAATCGAAAACGATGAATCATGCTGAACAGGAAGCACATACCGTCAGTGGTCCGATAACCGTTGAAGTCTATTTACAAAAGAATTACCTTGATGGTGAGTACAGCAAAGATGTCGTTTATGAAACCATTTGGTCCATGGAGGATTTCTGGGCGAACTACGCTGATTGGCAATTAGTCAATCAATCATTCAACAAAGTCATGTTTGAACAAGAAATTGATGATATCTCCCCTATATCTAAAGTGAACGGATACTTTGGATTGACGGAGGATGGGATACTCACAATATTTAATGGAAGACCCCATGAGGACCAAGTCATCCAATCGTTTTACCAGATTGATGTCAAGAAGCTTGAAAGTAGTCTGATGGAAGAACTGGAAAACGGTATACGTGTTCTGACCAAGCAGAATTATACGGAAATACTGGATAAATACAGACCTTATGAAATGAATTGATCATGCTGCGTGACCTGACTTAATGTGGGTCACGTTTTTTATTTTTGCCATGCTTAAGCTTTGGAGATTCTTTCGACTTTTATGAAAAGGTTATGCTACAATGATGAGATAGGAAGAGATGTTCGCATTTTTGATATGTGACGAACAACTTTAAGGGGAGAAATGAATCGTGATTGATTATATTATGGGGACTGTGAAATATATACATACCGATCATGTCGTTCTTGAATGCGGTCATATCGGCTATAAGATTCATTGTCCGAATCCATTCATATATCAGCAAGAACTCGGTAAACAAACGACGATACATACTTACCAGCATGTCAGGGAGGATATTCTTGCTCTTTATGGCTTTGAGAATCTGGATGAGCGTGATCTTTTCATCAAGTTGATTCAAGTGTCAGGCATTGGTCCGAAAGGTGCCTTGGCCATTCTAGCTTCAGGGAAACCAGAACAAGTCGTTCAGGCGATTGAAAATGAAGATGAGAAATTCCTGACCCGATTCCCTGGTGTCGGAAAGAAGACAGCTCGACAGATGATTCTTGATTTGAAAGGGAAACTGACGAATTGGACGGACGTACAGCTTGAGTTTGAGCCGACCGAAGTTGAGGTCTCTGATTCCGGTCTGGATGATGCGATTGAAGCATTGGGGGCATTGGGTTACGGTCAAAAGGAAATCAAAAAGGTTATGCCCCAACTGAAAAATGAAGAAACATTGTCAACCGATCAATACATCAAAAAAGCATTACAATTATTATTGAATTGATCGAGGTGGATGAATGATGGAAGATCGAATTATTTCTGGAGAAATGAATAATGAAGACGAGAACTTGGAATTCAGTCTACGTCCCCAATATCTACAACAATACATAGGTCAACGGAAGGTAAAAGAAAATCTTCAAGTGTTCATCGAAGCAGCGAAAATGAGAAGTGAGCCATTGGATCACGTTCTATTATACGGGCCCCCTGGGTTAGGAAAGACGACCCTTTCTTGCATCATCGCAAACGAAATGGGTGTGAACATCCGAACAACAAGCGGTCCAGCAATTGAAAGGCCTGGAGACCTGGCGGCAATTCTGACGGCATTGGAGCCGGGAGATGTCCTTTTCATCGATGAAATCCATCGCCTTCACCGGTCCGTAGAGGAGGTCCTCTATCCAGCAATGGAGGATTTTTGTTTGGACATTGTCATTGGGAAAGGGGAGACTGCACGGTCTGTCAGACTGGATCTGCCACCTTTCACGCTCGTCGGTGCAACGACACGTGCTGGATTATTGTCGGCGCCCTTACGTGATCGATTTGGCGTCCATAGCAGGCTCGATTATTATGAATTAGAGGATTTGACGGAAATCGTCATCCGGACCGGTGATTTTTTTGATATAATGGTCCAGCCGGACGCTGCAGAAGAATTGGGGCGCAGAGCAAGGGGCACACCTAGAATCGTAAATCGTCTTCTGAAAAGGGTGCGTGATTTTGCCCAGGTACAGGGCGACGGGATCATTACGAAGGACCTCGCTGTCCAAGCATTGGAAAGGCTGCAAGTGGACCGTTTAGGATTAGACAATATTGACTATAAATTGTTAAGAGGGATCATTGAAAGTTACAAGGGTGGTCCTGTAGGGCTGAATACAATCGCTGCCACGATAGGTGAAGAGCCTCAGACGATTGAAGATGTTTATGAACCCTACCTGCTGCAGATCGGATTCATTCAAAGGACACCTCGTGGTCGTATGGCCACCGATCTTGCATACAAGCATTTCAATTTGGAGGTACCGAGTAAACGATGAGTAAGATTTTCATAATTCTTGGAATTGTGTTTCTGTTATTCGGGTTGATCGGAAGCTTTATCGGTAAACTACCAGGAGATATCGTTTTCAAGAAGGGGAATACAACCTTCTATTTTCCGATTGTAACCTCAATCGTCGTAAGTATTGTCCTATCGTTGCTTTTTTATCTATTTGGCCGAATGAAATAATTTTAAGATGAGTGAATCAAGAACTTGAAAAATAGAAGACTGAACAAAGGTGAATAGCATTATGAGAGTGGATGAATTCAATTTTAACTTACCAGAACATTTAATTGCGCAAACACCGTTGAAGGATCGAACGAAGTCAAGATTGATGGTCGTCGATCCAGATACTCAAAAAATTGAACACCGCGCGTTCAATGATATAAAAGAGTTTTTGAAACCGGGAGACTGTCTTGTGTTGAACGACACACGTGTACTTCCAGCTCGTTTATATGGAATGAAAGAAGATACAGGTGCGAAGATCGAAGTGCTTCTTTTGAAGGAAGAGGGTCAAGATCGTTGGAAAACCCTTGTCAAACCTGCAAAACGAATAAAAGAGGGAACGACGATTACGTTTGGTAACGGCTTGTTGAGCGCAACATGTGTTGTTGCAGGAGACCAAGGGGAAAGGGAGTTGACCTTTTCCTATGAGGGAGAAGATTTCTTCAAGATTCTTGATGAGCTTGGTGAAATGCCACTTCCTCCTTATATCCGGGAACAATTACAGGATAAAGAACGATACCAGACGGTCTTCTCCAAGCACACAGGATCAGTAGCAGCACCGACTGCAGGGCTGCATTTTACAGAGGACTTGCTGAATGAGATTCAAGAATATGGTGTCCATATCGCTTACATTACGCTCCATGTTGGTTTAGGTACATTCCGTCCAGTTACCGCAGATGTGGTTGAGGAGCATGAGATGCACGGCGAATACTACCAGATTTCTAAAGGGACAGCTAATCTTTTGAATCAGGTCAGAAAAGACGGTGGTCGGATCATCGCTGTCGGTACGACTTCTTCAAGGACATTGGAGACAGTCATGCAGAATGGTGCCACTGAATTTACAGAGCAATCAGGCTGGACAGATATTTTCATCTATCCAGGTTATACATTCAAAGGGATTGACGGCTTGATTACGAATTTCCACCTACCGCAGTCAACGTTAATCATGCTGGTCAGTGCGTTTGCAGGAAAAGACCTGATCATGAAAGCGTATGAAGAAGCTGTCGACCAAGAATATCGATTCTTCAGTTTTGGAGATTCGATGCTCATCCTTGAAGGGAGTACCAAACATCTATGAGTGCAATTCGATATGAACATATCAAAACGTGTAAACAGTCTGGAGCTCGCCTCGGGAAGGTCCATACGCCGCATGGAACGTTCGAAACACCTGTTTTCATGCCTGTCGGTACGCTTGCTACCGTCAAGACGATGAGTCCTGAAGAATTGGAGCAGATGGGTGCTGGGATTATCTTAAGCAATACGTATCACCTGTGGCTCCGTCCCGGCCATGAAATCGTGAAGGAAGCTGGTGGCCTCCATAAGTTCATGAATTGGGATGGCGCGATTTTGACTGATTCAGGAGGCTTTCAGGTATTCAGCTTAAGCGACCTTAGGAAAATTACAGAAGAAGGCGTCCACTTCCGCAATCATTTAAGTGGTGAAAAATTGTTCCTCACTCCTGAAGGAGCGATGGAAATTCAAAATGCCCTCGGTTCCGACATCATGATGGCATTTGATGAATGTCCTCCTTATCCAGCGGAGTATTCGTATATGAGGCAATCTGTTGAGCGGACAAGCCGTTGGGCAGAACGGTGCTTGAAAGCCCATGCACGACCAGAGGATCAAGGGTTATTCGGGATCGTCCAAGGTGGAGAATATGAAGAGCTACGTAAACAGAGTGCTCAGGATCTTGTCTCGCTTGATTTTCCTGGCTACGCGGTAGGAGGTCTGTCGGTCGGTGAACCGAAGGATGTCATGAACCGTGTGCTCGAATTCACAACACCATGGCTCCCTGAGAACAAACCTCGTTACTTGATGGGCGTCGGCTCACCTGACTCGTTGATTGATGGTGCAATCCGAGGCATCGATATGTTTGACTGCGTACTGCCGACAAGAATTGCGAGGAACGGGACTTGTATGACGAGTGAGGGAAGACTCGTCGTACGAAATGCGAAATTTACGAAGGATTTCAGACCTCTGGATGAAAATTGCGATTGCTACACGTGTCGTAATTATTCCCGAGCTTATATACGTCATCTGGTCAAAAGCAATGAAACATTCGGCTTCAGACTGACGACTTACCATAACCTTTATTTTCTGTTAAAATTGATGGAGCGGGTAAGACAGGCGATTCGAGAAGATCGATTGCTTGATTTCCGAGAAGAGTTTTTTGAGCAATATGGTTTTAATAAGCCAAATGCAAAAAACTTTTAACATAAACGATGCCATGAAAGGGGTGAATGAAACATGGAAGGATTAACAGGATTATTACCGATTATTCTAATGTTTGTAATCTTCTACTTTATCTTGATTAGACCTCAACAGAAGCGTCAAAAGAAGACGGCTCAAATGCAGGCTAGTCTTGAAAAAGGAAATCGCGTTATCACGATCGGTGGATTCCACGGAACGATTGAAGCGATTGATGAAGATAACAACACCGTTGTTCTTCGAGCAGGTGATGGATCGAAACTTACATATGATCGCGCTGCGGTTCGTGAGACTGTCGATCAATAAGAAGAAAGAGGCTGATTCTCAGCCTCTTTTTTTCATGGATGAACGGTAAACATAAGTGCATGCTGTCCCGTCAATTCCGGTGTGAGGATAAATTGACGCCCATGACACCACCTAATGCAGATAACAATAAATAACCTGCATGATACATGTATTGTTCGGCATCGAATTTGATTTGATAGCCGAGATATTGGACAAGGAACACGACGAGTGAAAACATCAACCCTGTCCCAGCACCGAGCAGCCATCCTTTCTCTTTTCCTTTCTTACCAGAAACGATTCCCCCGATGAATAACGCAATAGCCGAAAGTCCTAAAATCACCCATGTCAACGATTGTTCAGTCAAATTGGAAAACCGAAGGACAAGGGAAAGTAAAAAACTGCTTACCATGATGATTGTAAGTACGACAACCAACCCGAAACCCATTGACGTCACCATACGTCTCGACATATATTCCCACCCCTTTTTTAGGCATGTATACTCATTAGTACAACTTATTCCATCTGTTGTAAAAATAGAAGTCGAACATGTTTACCTGACCTCGTACATACCATGTATTAATACGGACAAGTAGAGGATGGGAAATGTGAGCGTAATCTTAGCCTTAATCATCTTTTTGATTAGTTACATAGGGATCATGCTTGAAAAGATCAACAGGTCACTCGTCGCATGTTGCGGTGGTGTGATCATGCTTATATTGGGCATACTTGACGTGGAACAAGCCTTTTTCGAACATGTAGATTGGAACACGATCGCTTTGTTGTTTTCAATGATGATCCTTGTTTCGATCACGAGTCAAAATGGTGTATTCGAATATGTGGCAATAAAGCTTGCACAGCTTGTCCAAGGAAAACCGATTCCACTGCTCATCGTCATGTCCACGATTACAGCGATTGGATCAGCTTTCCTTGACAACGTAACGACAGTCTTACTTCTCGTCCCAATCATCATTACACTGACGAACCTCTTGAATGTGACGAGTGTACCGTTTCTCATATGTGCGATACTATTTGCGAATATTGGTGGAACAGCCACGTTGATTGGTGACCCTCCTAATATTATGATTGGTCAAGCAGTGGATCACCTTGATTTTAATGACTTTCTTTTTCATCTTGGACCGGTTGTTTTAATTATTTACCTGGTCGTCATCGGTGGTATGGGACTCTTCTATCGAAGGTCACTCCATATTTCAGAGGAGAAAAGGGAAGAATTGATGGAGCTTGATGCGAAGAGCTTTTTGAAAAATGGACCATTGCTATATAAATCTTTGACTGTACTGTTGATGACCATCATGGGCTTCCTTCTTCATCCGATCCTTCATTTGGATCTGACGACGGTTGCTATGAGCGGCGCCCTGCTACTTTTATTGATTTCGACAAAAGAACAGGAAATCGAAGAAGTTTTTCGATCGATTGAATGGGTGACGTTGTTTTTCTTTATCGGGCTATTCATTCTAGTCGGCGGATTGATTGAGGTCGGAATCATTGATGAAATGGCAAGGGCAATCTTATCGGTAACAGAAGGGGACGTGCCGAAGACGACGATTGTCATTCTCTGGGGTGCAGGTTTGTTATCAGGCTTCGTTGACAATATTCCTTTTGTCGCGGCCATGATACCGGTCATCATGGAATTCAAAGAATACGGCATTCAAAACCTTGACCCTTTATGGTGGGCGTTGGCATTAGGTTCTTGTCTTGGAGGGAATGCGACCTTGATCGGTGCATCTGCAAATGTCATCGTTGCGGGCCTCGCTTCAAAGTCAAAAAACAATTTCAGCTTCGTCCAGTTCATGTTGATCGGATTTCCAGTTGTTATCATATCGTTAATCATTGCAACTTTCTATATCATCCTCCGGTATTTGCTCGCCTATCAATAAATATTACCATTTTAGACTTTTCATATCTTCTCCTATCTCGGTGAAACTATCTGTAGAAGGGAGAAGGCATCCATGGAATTGGGAATCATCATGTTTCGGACATTTTTTATATACCTGATTATCATAATCGTGTACCGATTTATGGGTAAGCGTGAGATCGGTCAATTATCGATTGTGGACTTTGTCGTGTCCATCATGATTGCAGAGTTGGCTGTCATCTCCATTGAAAGCCCTGAAAAACCGATGATCCACTCTTTATTAGGAATCGGAATCCTTTTGATTGCACAGATTGTTTTCGCGTACGTTTCCTTAAAAAGCGAGCGGCTGAGGGAAATTATCGATGGAAAGCCATCGGTCATTATCGATCGCGGGAAAATCGATGAAAGTGAAATGAAAAAGCAAAGGTACAACTTCGCCGATCTCTTGATCCAACTTAGAGAAAACGGGATCAGTAAAGTCTCAGATGTTGAATTTGCCATCCTTGAGCCGACTGGGAGGCTGTCGGTGATTAAGAAACCAGATGAAGATGAACAGGATGAGCAAGAGGAAGAGGATCATGCGTTGTATCCTCTCCCTTTGGTTTTAGATGGACGTATACAAGACGAACATTTAAAGCGAATCGGAAAAACCGAGTTGTGGCTGCGGCAAGAATTAAAGAAAATCGGATATCGGGACTTGAAAAAAATCTCTTTCTGCTCATTGGAATCGGATGGGATCTTCTTCATCGATTCGAAAGACGAATAACCTGACAACCAGGAATATTACCTGGTTGTTTTTTTGTTTGTTGATCCGACAGCGATGGTAATGGAACCTTGTTAAATAAGGCGTTAAGGACTTCCAAAAAATGCATGATAAAAAATGATTGACGGTGAAAACAATCGCTAATAAAATCGGGGGAGAAAATTTGAGAATAAATGATTTTACCATCAAGTTTTACTGATATTAGAGGAAGGGAGGGGATCGTAATGTTTTATCGAATTACGGTTTACCTTCTAGGTATGTTAATTAATTTCTTTGGCGTAGCATTAGTTATTCACGCTTCGCTTGGAGCAGGGTTCTGGACATCGTTTTTCATTGGTATATCTGATTTGTTTGGTATGACGGTCGGCTTTTGGTATGGCGTGTTTCAGTTCTTGATCATTTTCCTGAACGCACGCTTGATGCGACAGGCCCCCGAGTATAAAGCTTTGATTCCAGTCATATTAGAAAGCTTCATACTCGACTTCTGGCTTGAAATCGTCTTTGCATCTGTTAATCTGACGGCAGCGCCATTAGCTGTAAAAGCAATGGTATTGGTTGGAGGAATGCTCGCGATTGGCCTTGGTGTCGCCATCTATATCCTGCCGCAGTTCCCGCGTGCACCAGTCGATCAGCTGTTCCTAGCAGTAAGCGCACGATTTAAGTTGAGCTTACGGGTTGGACAGACGCTCGTAGCCGTCACTGTGGCATCGATCGCAATGATGATCGGTGGACCAGTCGGTATAGGGACAGGTGTGCTTGTAATAGGCTTAGGACCTGTTATCCAATTCTGGTATACAAGAGCCTATCCGACGTATTACATGTTGAAACCTGAGCTTGCTCCTCAAGAAGAGTTTTTATAAAAGATAAGGCTTTGTTAGCTTTTATAGTTGATTATTTAAACAGCTCCAGGCGGACGCTTTCCGCGGGCAACACTTCAGCCTCCTCTAGCTCGTTCCTCGCTCTGCGGGGTCTTCAGCTGTTGCTTTTCCCGCTGGAGTCGCCGCCTTACGCTTCTGTTTTCTACATGCACTAACAGAGTCAACGAAAAAGCTGACCCTTTACAAATTAAAAAGGGTCAGCTTTTTTATGATGTCTGTTATTTTACAAACTTCTTGATGATTGGAATGTATTGGACATCTTCTTTTTTCACCAAATTCAAGATGATAATCAATACAAGATAAACGAGAATGGTAAAGCCGATCGCAAGAAGAGTATTCACTAACAAGCTGTTGTGTACAATCCCCGTAAACCACGACACAGCGAGCCCTGTCAGCGCGATAGCAAGTACACCTTTTATATAATCACGTACAAAAATCGTATAGCTGATTGCTTTGACGACGGTCGAAAAGTGAAGGAGCGTGACGAGAACAATATTGATGACGATTGCTAATGCAACACCCATGATACCTAGATCCGGTCTGGTCGCGAGCAGAAAGATCGCAATAATCTTCACGACCGCACCGATGATGCTGTTGATCATCGCTGCCTTTGCAAGGTCCAAAGCTTGGAGAACAGCTTGGAGCGGGCCCTGGAAATAAAGGAAGAAGAAGAATGGGGCCATCAATTTCACATAGACCGCAACTTCCGGTGTGCCATACATCAAATCCATCAGAGGCGCAGCCAGCACATACGTAATGACGACGGAAATTCCGCCTGATAGCATCGCAATGCGAAGAGCTTGATTCAAGCGGTATTCAACGACATGATGCTTTTTCTGGGCAGCGGCTTCACTGATGGCTGGGACTAACGAAACAGAGAGGGAGTATGTAATGAACATCGGAAGTGTCAGGAAAGGGATGACATAGCCTGCTAGAGCTCCATATTGCTGCGTTGCAATGACGGTTGATATGCCTGCGATGGCCAGACTGTTTGCGACCACAATCGGTTCGAAGAAATACGAAACGGAACCGACCAACTGACTGGCTGTTGTCGGAATCGAAATCCGCATCAATTGATTGAACGTTTCCTTTCCTTTGGTCACATAATTTAAGAACCCTTTACGTATGCGAATCCGCTTTTGCATTTTAAACATGGAAAACATATAGATGAGAGATGCGAATTCTCCAATTACGACGGAAATCATTGCACCGGCTGCTGCAAATTCGATTCCATATGGCAATAAGGCACCCGTCAATACAGCAACAAGTGTTATCCGCACAACCTGCTCGATCACCTGGGAATAAGCAGATGGTTTCATGTTTTGACGGCCTTGGAAATACCCACGGATGACGGATGAGAGTGCCACAATCGGAACAACTGGAGCGATGGCGACTAAAGGATAATAAGTTCTGTCGTCAGTCAAAAGGTTCTGTGATAAAATAGGTGCAAGTGCAATCATGGCTGTGGTGAAAATGATACTGAGTATCCCCGTCACAGTGAGTGAAACAACAAGGATTTGCTTGATTTTCTTAGGGTTTCGTTGCGCTTCGGCTTCAGCGACCATTTTTGAGATGGCGACAGGAAGGCCGAGGCGTGTTAATGTGATTGTCAATAGTAGCGTCGGTACTGCCATCATGTATAGACCGACACCTTCCGGACCCATGATCCTGGCGATGACAATCCGATTGATGAAGCCTAATATTTTTGTAATCAAACCTGCTATGATGAGAATCATGGTACCTTGTATAAAAGTTTGTTTTGACATGTATTGTACCTGCCTTCTTATACATGAACGTGTCAGGCTCTCAGTGATTTTGGGGGTGTGAGCCTGCTTGTTTAACTATGTATATGCGTTGAAGGAGGCCAAGCATGACAAGTATATATTGAGGTGTAGACGTTGAAAGAAGAAATAAAACAGTTTCTGGTTGAACATCTAAGTTTTTTACCGAATGAGCTTGTTGTCGTCATCGTATCAGCGATGCCGATTCTCGAATTACGTGGAGGAATTCCTTTGGCTGCGACATTCGGGTATGATTTCTGGACAGCATTCACGTTAGCCGTGCTGGGTAATCTCTTGCCAATCATCCCGCTTTTGATTTTGTTCCGCCCGCTGAGTACCTTCATGATGCGTTTTCGATGGTATAAGCGCTTTTATGATTGGTTGTATGAGCGTACACTCCGAAACAGTAAAAATGTAGAGAGGTTCGGTGCAATCGGATTGATCCTGTTCACGGCTATCCCATTACCGACTACAGGAGCTTATAGCGCTTGTGTGGCTGCTGCATTATTCAACATCCGTTTCCACTATGCATTCCTTGCGATTTCGTTCGGTGTCGTAGTGGCAGGGTTAGGTGTCGGGCTTGTGGTCTATTCAATCTTTTAATGAACGGCAGATCGTTAGGTCCATTCATACCTTATCAGTGATATGAATGACCTGACGATGGCGTATATCAGAAGGATTTAAAAGGAGGATATGGGGATGTCAGATTCGATGAAGTTGGCTGATTGGCTGCCGCAAGTTGGACCTGCACTTGAAAGTAAGCAGGATGAATTACACTTTATGGGGTATGAAAGTGTAACAAAAGAGGAAATATGGGAATGCATCCTTTCACGCGCAAAAAAGAAAAAGGATGAAGAATGGATGGTTCATCAAGTCGTCAACAGCATCCTGACGTTGTCGACCAACGACTTCATGAATTGGCTTACCATTCAAGCTGTGACAAACGATAATTGGTATGATTTCAACAATCCTGAGGAAAATTGACACACAATTCAATCGATGGATATAATAGGATGTATTGTCATTACATAACATGATTGATTGTCGGCATAGGGGAGGAACTTACATATGGTAAAACGAGGACGGATCGTTTCCTTCTTCTTGCTCGTTATCTTGATTGCAGGTACGTTAGGGGTAACGACGAAGGATATCGTCCAAGACATTAAACTGGGACTGGATCTTCAAGGCGGATTTGAAGTCTTATATGACGTTGAACCGACCGATGAAGGTCAAAAGGTTGACAAAGAACTATTGAACAGCACCGTCAGTGCATTGAGAAAACGTGTAGACGTACTCGGTGTGTCCGAGCCTAATATTCAAATCGAGGGTGAGCGGATCCGTGTTCAGCTTGCGGGTGTTGAGGACCAGAACAAAGCCCGTGAACTACTTTCCACACAAGCGGAACTGACCTTCCGTGATGTGAATGACAACGTGCGTTTAAAGGGCTCCGACCTGAAAGAGGGCGGAGCGAAGGTTGAATTCGAACAGCAGACGAATCAACCTGTTGTGACACTCACGTTGAAGGATGCAGACAAATTCGCTAAAGTAACGAGCGAAATCAAACAGATGACACCTCCGGATAATCGTCTCGTCATTTGGCTGGATTATGAGGAAGGCGATTCTTACAAGGAAGAAGTCAATAAAGAAGAGCCAAAATTCATTTCTGCTCCAAGGGTCTCTCAAACCTTGGCAACAAAGAATGTTCAAATCGATGGTATGCAATCGATTGATGAAGCTCAGAACCTTGCGGATTTATTGAACGCTGGTTCACTTCCAGTAAAATTGAAAGAGATCTACTCAACCTCAGTCGGAGCGAAGTTCGGTCAGAATTCTCTTGATAAGACGGTTGTAGCTGGTGCAGTCGGAATAGCAATCATCTTCTTATTCATGATGATCTACTATCGTGTACCTGGGATCATTGCGACGATTACGTTATCAGCGTACATTTACTTGATCCTGCTTATTTTCGAACTGATGGAGGGCGTGTTGACCCTTCCAGGTATCGCTGCATTGATATTAGGTGTTGGTATGGCAGTCGATGCGAACATCATCACCTATGAACGGATCAAGGAAGAACTTCGTTCCGGTAAATCCGTCATGTCAGCGTTTAAAGCAGGGAATAAACGCTCACTTTCAACAATTTTAGATGCGAACATCACGACGATTCTTGCAGCAGCTGTATTGTTCATGTTTGGGACAAGCTCTGTCAAAGGTTTCGCACTTGTGTTGATCATCAGTATCCTTGCAAGCTTCCTTACTGCGGTTTATGGCTCACGCCTATTGCTCGGTCTTTGGGTCAACAGCCGTGCACTGAACAAGAAACCGAATCTATTCGGTGTGAAACAAGAACAAATTAGCGATTTGGATGACACGGATCGTCTGGATATTTCGAAGAGTAAGTTCAAGAACTTTGATTTTGTTCAGCATCGGAAGAAATTCTTTACAATATCTTCAGTGTTGATCAGTCTTGGAATCCTTTCCCTGCTCATCTTCAATCTGAATCTAGGGATTGATTTCGCAGCCGGAAGCCGTGTAGAGATTACGGCAGAACAGTCATTGAACGAAGATAAAATCAAAGATCAACTGAAAACGATGGATCTAGAACCGAACGAGCTGATCATTTCGGGCGATAACGACAACATTGCTGTTGCACGTTATGTCGGGGTATTAACCCAAGGTGAAATCGGTGAGCTAAAAACGTTCTTCAATAAAGAATATGGTCAAGAACCAAACGTAAGCACGGTAGATCCGACTGTTGGACGAGAACTGGCTAAAAATGCGATGTTTGCGATCGCGATTGCCTCGATCGGAATCATCATCTACGTGACGATCCGTTTCGAATGGTTGAAGGCCTTAGCTTCAATCGTCGCCTTACTACACGATGCATTTTTCATCGTCGCAGTATTCAGCTTGCTGCAGCTTGAGGTAGATCTCCCGTTCATTGCTGCGGTTCTGACGATCGTCGGGTATTCAATCAACGATACGATCGTTACGTTTGATCGAATACGGGAAAACTCGAAATATATGAAGCTCAAGACATTTGCGGACCTGGCGAAGGTTGTGAATATCAGTCTTGTGCAAACATTGGCTCGTTCCATCAATACGGTGCTCACAGTAGTCTTTGCTGCTGCTGCACTGATGATATTCGGAAGTGAAGCCATCCGGAACTTCTCATTCGCGCTATTGATTGGGTTGGTAGCCGGAACGTATTCTTCCCTTTTCATCGCCTCCCAGGTCTGGTTGGTTTGGAAAGGTAAGCAATTGCAAAAGAAGCGTGTACAGCCTGCAGAATCTGCAGAATAATTCATAATGTACGGTTGACCAGGTGTATAGGGTGTAGGAATTTCTTCTGATTATGAAAAGGAGAACGACATACCCTATACGGTCAGCCGCTTTTTTATTAGGCCCTGTTCCCTTTTAAGAGTTCAAAAGGTGGCGACTCCAGGTTGCCCGAGGAGCCTTTTTTAAAAAAAGGCTTTGTTAGCTTTTATTGTTGATATGCTAAAGAGGGCAAAAGCGTAAGGCGGCGACTCCAGCGGGAAAAGCAACAGCTGAAGACCCCGCAGATCATTGCATTATGGTTCTTCGACTAACAACCACCACGTCCTGTGGTGAACGTCGAAGCCACCACATCCTGTGGAAGTGAGGAGGCTGAAGCGTTGCCCGCGGAAAGCGTCCGCCTGAAGCTGTTCGTTATCAACAACATTCTTTAACCTAGCTATTTAAAAAGATATTTCAAATATTTCGTTCACTTTTGATTGAAAAGGGAATGTTAAACGTAGATTAGAATGAAGATCGTGTTTTGGAGTGGTAAATGTGGATCAGAATGATCGTTTTAAACAAGGTGAATTTGCAGCATGGGTCGGAATTATCGGGAACCTGATTCTTGCGATCATAAAAGGTTTTGTCGGGTTCATCTCAAATAGTCGAGCATTAATTGCGGATGCTGTCCATTCTGCATCAGATGTTGCGGGATCATTTGCGGTGTTGCTCGGCCTTCGTGCTGCTAAGCTTCCCCCGGATAGAGATCATCCTTATGGACACGGGAAAGCAGAATCAATCGCCGCTATTATTGTCGCTGTTCTCCTTTTTGTAGTCGGACTGGAAATCGGCTATTCATCTGTAGAAGCTTTTTTCCATCCGATTGAAGCACCGAAAATTTGGGCGGTTTATGCCGTCATCTTTTCAATCATCGCGAAGGAACTGATGTTTCAATATAAGTTCCGATTGGGAAAAAGAATTAATAGTGATGCTGTCATCAATAACGCCTATGAGCATCGATCAGATGTCTATTCATCAATGGCTGCACTCGTCGGAATCGGAGCAGCGGTAATTGGTGGGAAACTGGATATCAGCTGGCTTGAGTATGCTGATCCGATTGCAGGACTCGCCGTATCATTGCTCGTCCTTCGAATCTCCTGGAAATTAGGTTCAGAGTCGATTCATAATACCCTCGATCACGTCCTTCATGAAGAGGATACGGTTGAAATGAAAGAGATCGTCCGAGGTGTAGATGGGGTGTTGAATCTTGATGAATTTTTCGCAAGAGAGCATGGATACTATGTCATTATCGATCTTAAGATTGCAGTTGACCCGAACATTACAGTACAACAAGGACATGATATCGGAAAAGAAGTGAAAAATCGTTTGATTGAACAAACTCTCGTCAAAGACGTATTCGTTCACATTAATCCATATCAAGAAGAAAAGGGTGGAGGAGAATAATGAGGAGAGAATGGAGTTACATTTTAGTCCTGTTATTTGCAATCATTGTTGCGGTGTTTGCTGTAATTAATGTTGAAGCTGTTGAGGTGGATTATTTATTTGGAACCGCGCAATGGCCGCTCGTGTTAGTTATACTGGGATCAGCACTGATTGGTGCCCTCTCAATCGGTATTGCAGGATCGGTACGTTTCATGGCAATGCGCAAGGAATTACGTTCTTTACGTAAAGAGAATGAACAATACAAAGCAGGGTTTGAAAGCAAATCACAGACGGATGAAAATCAGAGTGAGGCCACCAAAGAGACCGTCGAATTACCGAAAGACACATCTGTATAGTTTCAAAATACAATTTGCCACCTCTTCACCCCCTCTTGTATAATGGGTGAGTCAGAGGTGGTTTTTATGTTGAATGCAAAAACGAGGTGGCATGTCACTGACGTCGACCAGGACAGACAAAATGAACTGGTCCGACATTTGGACATATCACCACTCGTTGCTGGATTACTTGTGAATCGAGGCAAATACGATATCGATGAAGCAGCAACGTTTTTACATATTGAAAATGCAGAATTCCATGATCCTTTGTTATTAGATGGCATGGAAAAAGCAGTGAATCGTATACGGCAAGCGATTGAACAGCAAGAAAAGATATTGATCTTCGGTGACTATGATGCAGATGGAGTAAGTAGTACCTCTGTGATGATTTATACGTTACGAGAATTGAACGCTGACTTCGATTATTACATACCCAACCGCTTCACCGAAGGATATGGTCCGAATGAAGCCGCCTTCCGTTGGGCGAAGGAGCAAGGCTTTTCGCTGATCATCACGGTTGATACTGGTATTTCCGCAATCCACGAAGCCTCTGTAGCTAGAGAACTCGGATTAGATCTGATCATTACGGACCATCACGAACCACAGCCAGAACTTCCTGATGCCTTTTCGATCATCAACCCGAAAAAGCCCGGTTGTCCATATCCTTTTAAGGGCCTCGCTGGAGTCGGCGTTGCGATAAAGGTGGCACATGCATTACTAGAGAAACCGCCAGTCCACTTACTCGATATCGCATGTATCGGGACGATTGCGGATCTCGTTCCACTCGTGGACGAAAACCGCCTCATTGCGAAAAGAGGAATCTCAAGACTCCAACGCACTGAAAAGCCGGGTTTGCAAGCTTTGCTGAAGCTTTGTGGAATTAAGGATCAAGTGTTGAATGCCGAACATATCGGGTTCGGAATTGGACCTAGGGTGAATGCAGCCGGCAGACTGGATTCAGCTGATCCGGCGGTCGACTTATTTACGACGGATGACCCAGAACAGGCTGAAATGATTGCTGAAGAGATCGATGCAATGAATAAAGAAAGACAAAACCTTGTCAACCAGATGACGAAAGAAGCGGTTCAAATTGTGGAACAGAACTACCCACCTGAGGAGAATTCTGCCCTGGTCATTGCGAAGGAAGGCTGGAATCCTGGAGTGATCGGTATTGTAGCCTCAAGACTTGTGGAGAAGTTTTATCGACCGACCATCGTATTGAGTATGGATCCTGAGAAAGGGGTAGCAAAAGGTTCAGCACGAAGTATCAATGGCTTTGATATGTTTGCCAACCTTTCCGAATGTCGTGACATTCTCCCCCATTTCGGTGGGCATCCGATGGCAGCTGGGATGACCTTGGACCTGGAACATGTCGATGAGCTCCGTAATCGCCTAAATGAATTGGCCGAAGAGAAGCTCGTTCCTGAAGATTTCATACCGATCACATCCATCGATTTGAAGTGCTCGGTTGATGACATTTCATTGGAGGTCATTGAGGAATTACAGGCTCTTGAACCATTCGGTGTCGAAAATCCAAAACCGAAATTTCTCATTGAACCATGTAAACTGAAGGAATTCAGAAGAATAGGAAGTGATTCCAAACATCTCAAGCTTGCTTTGCAGGGCTCCAACACCCAATTGGATGTCATTGGATTCCATTTTGGAGAGGTCTTTGAAGACATTACGCCGAATGCTTCCTTATCTGTCGTAGGAGAGCTGTCCATCAATGAGTGGAATGGGTTCCGGAAGCCGCAATTGATGTTACAGGATATCGCAATCAAGGAGAAGCAGCTCTTTGATTATCGTGGGGTCAAGAACCTGAAGGATCGCCTTAATCTATTAGATCCAGAAAAGGTCCGCCTCCTTGCATTCCAAGAACAAACTGTGGAACAGCTTAGACTAGGAGATTGGCAGGATGTCATCTATCGAGTGGGTGAGGATGAAACGCTCAATGATCTTGATATTGAAGGACAATACCTCATCATTCTGGATCTTCCATCAAGCAAGCGCCAATTGAAGGAGCTGATGTTGGCAGGCTCTACAGCTGAACGGATCTATACCGTGTTTCATCACGAAGAAGACCATTATTTCAACCCGATCCCGAGCAGGGAATCATTCAAATGGTACTATGCATTCTTGAGAAAGCAAGGTAGGTTCAACTATAAAGAGAAAGCAAAAGAACTGGCTGCTTATAAAGGGTGGACAAAAGAATCCATCTATTTCATGACAGAGGTGTTTTTTGAGCTTGAATTTGTTACAATAGACAATGGTGTTGTTACAGTAGCGGACCAACCGATGAAAAGACCGCTGACTGATTCAAGAACGTATAGGAGAAAGCAAGAACAGACGAGTCTAGAAAATGACCTATGTTACTCCTCCTATCGTGACTTAAAACGCTGGTTTTTTGAAAAAGAAAATGATGGTGTTCGATTTGAGGAGGCTCACTAAAGAAGATGGATTATAAAAAATATATTGAAGTAGTAGAAGATTTCCCACAACAAGGGATTCGTTTCAAAGATATCACAACCTTGATGCAAGTAGGGGACATTTACAAAAAAGCGATGGATGACATTGTGACGTATGCACAAGAAAAACAAATCGATGTCGTCGTGGGTCCTGAAGCGAGAGGATTCATCGTCGGTTGTCCAGTGGCTTATTCAATGAATGTCGGCTTCGTTCCTGTTCGAAAAGATGGAAAGCTGCCACGTGAAGTTGTGAAAGTCGACTATGGAAAAGAATATGGAAAAGATGTATTGACCATTCATAAGGATGCGATCCGACCAGGACAGCGTGTATTGATCACCGATGATCTGCTTGCTACAGGTGGAACGATTGATGCCACAATCCAGCTTGTTGAAAAGCTTGGCGGTGTTGTAGCAGGAATTGCATTCATGATTGAGTTGACTTACTTGAATGGCCGAGATAAGTTGGACGGATACGATATCTTTACTCTTATGCAATATTAATAGGTATATATTGTGTGAACGGGCTCGTTAGTACGAGCTCGTTTTATTATCCAAAAAGTTCTTGAATTTTTTTCTTTCTATAGGTGTCAAACCGAATGAATTTAGAGAATAATGTAGTGTGGAGCTTAATGACTTCTTGGAAGTTCGGGTTGTTAAAAGTTTACAAGTAAGAACAATCGACAATTTTCGATTTATGCTTTACACAGAGTAAAATTTTAACGATAATAGAATTTATATACCAATCAACAATGATAGGTGATTGTATGGCCATTCAAGATGTATTGAAAAAAGCGGCAACTTATTTGCCGAGTAAAGAAATAGATTATTTGGAAAGGGCGTACGAATTTGCGAGAGATGCTCATGAAGGGCAATATCGTAAATCGGGCGACCCTTATATTGATCATCCTGTTGAAGTCGCAGACATCCTCGTCAATCTCGAGTTGGACGCCCCTACGATTGCAGCAGGGTTTCTTCATGATGTCGTAGAAGACACAGACGTCACTTTAGACGACCTTACAAAAGAGTTTGATGAAGAAGTAGCAATGCTCGTCGATGGTGTGACGAAGCTGAAAAAGATTAAATTCAAGTCGAAGGAAGAGCAGCAAGCGGAGAACCATCGGAAGATGTTCGTCGCAATGGCTCAAGATATCCGTTGCATTCTGATCAAGCTTGCTGACCGGCTTCATAATATGCGGACGTTGAAGCACATGCCGAAGGAAAAACAAATCCAGAAGGCGAATGAGACGCTTGAAATCTTCGCACCACTAGCTCATCGACTAGGTATTTCGACGATAAAGTGGGAGTTAGAGGACGTTTCGTTACGTTACTTGAACCCGCAACAGTATTACAGGATCGTTAATCTCATGAAGCAGAAACGCAATGAGCGGGAGCAGTATGTGCAAGAGGTCATCGACGATATCCAGGGCCGGTTGGATGAAGTGAACATCAAAGCAGACATCTGGGGACGACCGAAGCACATTTACAGCATCTACCGGAAGATGACGAAGCAGAACAAACAATTCAATGAGATTTATGACCTGCTTGCGGTCCGAGTCATCGTCGACAGTATTCGGGACTGTTATGCTGTACTCGGAATCATCCATACGTGCTGGAAGCCGATGCCGGGTCGGTTCAAGGATTACATCGCGATGCCGAAAGCGAATATGTATCAATCCCTCCATACGACAGTCATCGGACCTAAGGGCGATCCGCTTGAAGTCCAGATTCGTACGGAAGATATGCATCGTGTTGCGGAGTATGGTATCGCTGCACACTGGGCTTATAAAGAAAATCAAACGAATACAGGGAAAAACACGTTCGAGGAAAAGCTGACGTGGTTCCGAGAAATCCTTGAGTGGCAAAATGATGCATCCGATGCTGAAGAGTTCATGGAGTCGTTGAAGGTCGACCTCTTTTCGGATATGGTGTTTGTCTTTACGCCGAAAGGAGATGTCATCGAGCTTCCTTCAGGCTCAGTTCCGTTAGATTTCGCCTATCGGATCCACACCGAGATTGGTAACCAATGTATTGGTGCAAAAGTGAACGGAAAAATGGTTCCGCTCGACTATAAATTGAAGACGGGCGATATCGTGGAAGTTCTTACTTCCAAACATTCCTACGGTCCCAGTCAGGATTGGTTGAAGCTGACCCAGAGTTCTCATGCGAAGAATAAAATCAGACAATGGTTCAAGAAGGAAAAGCGCGAAGAGAATGTATCCAAAGGGAAAGAACTTATTGAAAAAGAAGTACGAAGCAACGGGTATGAATTGAAAGATGTGTTCACCCAGGAAAATCTCGAGCGGGTTGCTGAGAAATATAACTTCTCTAACATTGAAGACATGTATGCAGCAGTCGGATATAGCGGCATTACAGCTTCACAAATCGCAACAAGATTAGCGGATAAAGTCCGTAAGAAGAAGACGGAAGCTGAGACCGAACAGCTTCTGAACACAATCAATGAATCAAAATCTTATCCACAACGTAAAAGGACCGAAGTCGGCGTTCAGGTGAAAGGGATCGATAATTTGTTGATCCGACTTTCAAGGTGCTGCAATCCTGTTCCAGGTGATGACATTGTCGGCTACATTACAAAAGGTCGTGGAGTATCGATCCATCGAAAGGATTGCCCGAACATCGATGTGGAGAATGATGAAAGCCGTCTATTGCCAGTTGAATGGGAAGGCGCAAACCACCAGACGAAAAATTACAGTGTCGATATTGAAATCAACGGTTTTGATCGCCGAGGACTTCTGAATGAAGTCCTGCATGCCGTTGCTGAAACGAAGACGAATATCAGTGCTGTGTCTGGAAGGTCGGATAAGAACAAAATGGCAACGATCAACATGACGATATCCATTCAAAATGTCAGTCATCTACAAAAGGTCGTAGAACGAATCAAAAGAATTCCAGATATTTATGCTGTCCGAAGAGTAATGCAGTAATTGGAGGGAGACTAGATGCGAGTCATTGTGCAGCGTGTCTCACATGGTAAAGTGCTTGTGAAGGATCAAACAGTCGGTGAAATCGGAAAAGGTCTTGTATTGCTTGTTGGGATCACACATGATGATACGGAAAAGGACGTGGCCTTCCTGGTTGATAAAATCCCGAATTTGCGGATTTTTGAAGATGAAGAAGGGAAGATGAACCATTCCTTGATGGATATTAATGGCGGTATTTTATCTGTCTCGCAATTCACCCTTTATGGGGATTGTCGAAAAGGAAGAAGACCGAACTTCATGAACGCAGCCAAGCCCGATTTTGCTGAAGATTTATATGAGACATTTAATCGTAAATTGGTTGAAAAAGGTCTTGAGATGGAAACAGGACAATTCGGAGCGATGATGGATGTCCAAATCCATAACGATGGACCTGTCACACTCATACTGGATACAGATGAGATGAAAAAGAAGTAACAGATTGAAAAGAGGATGACTCGCGAGTCATCCTCTTTTTTTTGTTGCTTTTACCTTTTTGAGAAATACTGGGCAAGCCCACGATAAATTCCGTGTGCCGATTTATCCATATACGTGGATGTACGGATGTAATGCTCTTCTTGAGAGTTAGAAAGGAAACCGAGTTCAAGGAGTACTGATGGTCGATTATTCGTCCGCAGTACCTGGTAATTCCCGAAAAGGACCCCTCGATCTGAGAGACCGGTTTGTCTGACTATTTCATCCTGTATGGATGTGGCGAGTTTGGTATCCTTCGTTTTAGAGTAATAAAAGCTGTTGATCCCTCTTGCACTTGGAAAGGTTGACGAGTTGAAATGCAGACTGATGAATGCATCGGCATTGTGCATATGTGAGAGAGTGACCCTGTGATGCAGGCTGACATATCGATGATCTGTCCTCGTTAAAATGACTTTTGCTCCTGCTGCTTGTAATTTAGCCGCGACAGCCAACCCTACTTTCAAATTCAAATCTTTTTCAAGAGACCCATATGCAACGCCAACTGCACCACTGTCATGCCCACCATGTCCCGGATCAAGAACGATTGTCTTTCCCCTTAAATGGTCCCCGACGGTAGGATGGCTTACTCCTGGGAGGGAAGAGCCGGCTACTGAGACGATCCACCCAGCCACATAAGCTTCTTTATTGTTTTCAAGCCTGATTTTGTACCAATCGCCTACCTTTGCAACCAAGGGAAATTGATCGCCCATATCCCCTCGATGTATAACAGGGTGGCTGGTCGATGGGCCACTCCTCAGGTTCGTTCCGTCATGTAGCAAGGCTACAAAAGGTTCATTCTCAGAAGAATTTGTGTTTTCATTGTCGATCTCTTGAAGGAACCATGAAGCTGTCCATCCTTTTGTTTGGTCCGATTCAATATACGCCCAATTGTTTTTCGTTTCGACAATCGTTACCGTTGTACCCTTCGTCAATTGCCCGACAATCTTTCCTTGAAGAGAGCCTTGATTCCGGACATTCAATATGGATACTGTCACTTTTGCTTTCTTAGGTTGTATAGGTGAGGCTGTTTTTGGCGGTCCATTCGTCAGATAACGTTCAGCGACCCAGCCTTTCAATTGATTATATTGAATCTGAGACCAGCCTTCTTTACGTTGTAGCACATCCACTTTGTCCCCTTTACGTAAGGACCCTACAACCGAATGATTCGTCCCCGGACCACTACGAATATTGAGGCTGGTTGCACTCACTGTGGAGTGATTGGATGGTGTTATCTTTTTTTCCTTTTCAACTGATTCCACGAGCCATGAAGCGACCCAGGCTGTCGTATCATGATACCGGATCTTTGTCCACGAGCCTTTCGTGTCAAGGAGCTGATAGGTCTGTTGAGGGGCAATCGTTCCGATCACCTGGAAAGAAGTATCCGGGCCATTCCGGACATTCAACCCCTCGACCTTTGAACGGATCCACTCCCTATTTCCGTTTCCGTCTGAAGGGAAAGCGTTGTCTACGGATAATTCTTCAGCATACCAGCTTGCAATCCACCCTTTTTTGCTCCCGACCTTGATTTGCAGCCAATCCTTATTCTTAGACAAGATTGGATACTTATGGTTTTTATGTACTTGGACGATAATCGGATAATCGAGTCCTGGACCCGACCTTACATTTAGTGCGTCGACAGTAATGAGAGCACGGTTATTACTTTCTGCTGAAACCATGTCATTTTTGTCAGTCATAACGAAGGAACTCAACAACAAGAAGAAAATGCAAACAATGGAACAAAGCCTTCTCATCCATACACCTCCGAATATTTGCTTTACTCCTTTTATCGGCTACAGGAACGTTTTCCTTTATATGAGGTCGTTCATTCTTCGGAAAAATGATTTTTATGTAAAAAAAACCGACAATGTGGCAATGATAAGGATGAATAGTTATTGATAGGTGGTATGGTAAGCATGAGGAAAAGCATGAAGCAAGAAGCGGCAAATATGCGTTCTCAAAACCTGTATGATGTTGATTTCCATCAGTTCGTCGAGAAGGAGCATATGTTAAGCAACTATGAACTGGCAGTGGAATTCGGAGTCACTCTTGAATCGGTGAAGAAACTGAAAAGGCAGATCCATCGTTAGTTTCCAAAAAATGTGCTTGACATCAGCATTAAACGTACGTATGATAGTAATCAATTCAAAATGAAACGAAAAAAACCGTTGATGAAGAAAAGTAATTCGGATACTCATGTCAAGAGAGGAAATGCCATGGCTGGAAGCATTTCTACAGAGAGGCTGGATGAAAGACACTTCGGAGGTTTTATCCCGAACCCTTATTTAAAAAAGCAGTAGGGATTAAACGTTATGCAGGCGTTAACTGCAAATCAAGTGGAAGTAATACATACTTCAACTAGGGTGGCACCACGGGATTAAAACTCTCGTCCCTTCAAGATTCTATCAGTAGAATCGGAAGGGATGGGAGTTTTTTTATTTTGGCACTGGATTATGGATCTTCGACTAAAAACCACCACGTCCTATGGTGAACGTCGAAGTCACCACATCCTGTGGAAGTAAAACCTATTAACGATTACAGGATGAGCTTACAGCTTGTTTTTGATAAGAAAAATAGAGGAGTGAACTGGAATGAGCTTTCAAATTCCAAGAGGTACCCAGGATATTTTACCAGGGGAAATTGAGAAGTGGCAGTTAATTGAAGAAAAAGCAAAGGAAATCTGCCGGAGATACAATTATCACGAAATACGTACACCGATTTTCGAGCACACAGAATTGTTCCAACGCGGAGTAGGAGATTCAACGGATATTGTCCAAAAAGAGATGTACACGTTCAAGGATCGAGGCGATCGAAGCTTGACGCTTCGACCTGAAGGAACTGCATCCGTTGTACGTTCATTCGTACAAAATAAAATGTTCGGTAATCCACAGCAACCGACGAAGCTGTATTATATCGGACCGATGTTTCGTTATGAACGTCCACAGAAAGGGCGTATGAGGCAGTTCGTTCAATTCGGAATCGAAGCACTCGGGAGCAATGACCCTGCCATTGATGCAGAAGTGATGGCTTTGGCGATGGAGCTGTATAAAGAGCTCGGCTTGAAGCATTTGAAGCTTATCATCAATTCACTTGGTGATACGGACAGTCGAATTGCACATCGGGAAGCCCTTGTGGAACACTTCCGTCCGGTAGTGGAAGAATTGTGTGAGGATTGCCAGAGCCGGATTGAAACGAATCCGTTACGGATTTTGGATTGTAAAAAAGACCGTAATCATCCAAAAATGGAGTCCGCTCCATCAATCCTTGATTACTTGAATGATTCTTCTCGAGAATATTTTGAGCAAGTGAAAGCCTTTTTGGAAGAGCTTAACGTACCATACGTTGTTGACCCGACGTTGGTAAGAGGATTGGATTATTATAATCACACTGCCTTTGAAATCATGAGTGAAGCACCAGGATTCGGGGCGATTACGACATTGAGCGGTGGTGGCCGTTACAATGGTCTCGTCGAAGAAATCGGAGGACCTGAAACACCAGGAATCGGTTTTGCGATGAGCTTGGAACGATTTCTTGTCGCACTCGAAGCAGAGCAAATCGAGCTTCCGCTTGAACAAGGAATTGACTGCTATGTTGTCTCATTAGGTGAAGGTCCGAAGAAGTACAGCATGTCGATTTTGAAGCAATTACGGAAAGCAGGGCTTACAGCGGACCGTGATTACCAGGATAAGAAAATGAAAGCTCAATTTAAAGCAGCTGATCGCCTTCAAGCGAAATTTGTCCTCGTGCTCGGTGAGGATGAGCTTGCCAAGGAAGTTATCAACGTTAAAGATATGGCAACAGGAGAACAGGTTGAGGTACCGCTCAGCGAAGCAAAAGATTACATCATGAAACGATTAGAAGGAGGAACTGCATCATGATTGGAAGAACCCATCATTGCGGCAAAATTACAGAACAAGATATCGGAGCAAGTGTTCAATTAAAGGGGTGGGTCCAAAAGCGTAGGGACCTTGGTGGTTTGATTTTCATCGATTTAAGGGACCGTTCAGGTATCGTGCAAGTCGTCGTGAACCCTGAAGTTTCGAAGGAAGCAGCAGAAATCGCTGATAAAGTACGTAATGAATATGTTATGGATATCAAAGGAACGGTCGTAGCTCGTGATGAATCAACGATTAACGAGAAAATGCCGACAGGACACATCGAAATCAAAGCGGAGCATGTTGAAATCTTGAATGCTGCGAAAACACCTCCTTTCATGATTTCGGATAAAGAGGAAATCAGTGAGGATATCCGACTGAAATACCGCTATATGGACCTACGACGTCCAATCATGCAGGAAACGTTCAAAATGCGAGGCAAGGTGACCAAGCAAATCCGCGATTTCCTGGATGGTTATGATTTCCTTGAGATGGAAACGCCGATGCTGACAAAAAGCACGCCTGAAGGTGCTCGTGACTATCTCGTGCCGAGTCGTGTCCATCCGGGACAGTTTTACGCGTTGCCGCAGTCTCCTCAAATCTTCAAGCAATTATTGATGGTTTCAGGATTTGAGCGTTACTACCAAATCGTACGCTGTTTCCGGGACGAAGACCTTCGTGCAGACCGTCAACCGGAGTTCACCCAAGTCGATATCGAAACATCGTTCATGGATCAGGAAGACTTGTTTGAGATGACTGAACAGATGATGGCTCAAGTTTTGAAAGAAACAAAAGGCATTACGATCCAAACACCAATTCCACGTATGACGTATCATGAAGCGATGGACCGATACGGTTCCGATAAGCCGGATACACGCTTCGGTATGGAATTGATCAATGTATCCGATCTTGTAAAGGATTCCGACTTCAAGGTGTTCGCATCAACAGTCGAATCGGGCGGAGAAGTAAAAGGAATCAATGTGAGTGGAAAAGCGGATCAATTCTCACGTAAAGATATCGATCAATTGACGGACTTTGTAAAAGTTTACGGCGCTAAAGGTCTAGCTTGGTTGAAGGTCGAACAGGATGGCCTTAAAGGACCGATCTCGAAATTCTTTGATGAGGATATGCAAAAGCAATTGACTGAAGCATTTGCGGCTAAAGAAGGAGACCTCCTTCTGTTCGTTGCAGATAAACCGAAGGTAGTAGCAGAAAGTCTCGGAGCCCTTCGATTGAAGCTAGGTAAGGAGCTTGAGCTGATCGATAAAGAGAAGTTCAACTTCCTTTGGGTCGTAGACTTCCCATTGCTTGAGTTTGATGAAGATGCCAACCGTTATGTCGCAGCTCACCATCCATTCACAATGCCACGCAAGGAAGACTTGCATTTACTTGAAACGGATCCAGTCAACGTCCGTGCTCAAGCGTATGACCTTGTCTTGAACGGCTATGAAGTGGGTGGAGGATCACAACGTATTTATCAAAAGGATGTCCAGGAGCGGATGTTCAAAGCCCTAGGATTTACACTGGAGCAAGCCTATGATGAATTTGGATTCTTACTCGATGCTTTCGAATACGGTACACCTCCTCATGGTGGTATCGCGCTAGGACTTGACCGACTTGTCATGTTGATCGCAGGTCGTCAAAATCTGAGAGATACGATTGCCTTCCCGAAAACGGCAAGCGCAAGCGATCTACTGACAAATGCACCAAGTGAAGTCAGTCAGCAGCAACTCGATGACCTGCACTTGAACGTGAAGAAAGCGAAAGTAACAAACGAATCGTAAAAGTTGAGACCGCCCTCTAATTGGAGGGCGGTTTTTAATTGGATTTTATCGGGTTATGTGTTCCCGAAAACGAGAAAACCGTGAAATGGAGGACGCAAGGAGCGTTTATGAGTGCACAAAAAAGGAGAAACCCAAAAATGGTGCACTCATGGAGGGTTTATGAGTGCACGAAAAAGGAGAAATCCAAAAATGGTGCATTCATGGAGGGTTTATGAGTGCACGAAAAAGGATAAACCACCAAAAGATGCACTCATAAATTATCATACATCTGATCTTAATCTGCTTTTCTTACTTTAGTCACATTTCGACCAATTCACACAAAATGAGGTTTGAAATTTTGAATGGTTGATACTGCTGAACTCGCTTTGGATCAACAGTGTCAAGGTCTATTTCAGTATCGTTACACAAGTTGGTATAGAAGTCTGATTTTTGAGAAAACACTGACAAATCGTTGAAAATCGAAAAACGGTATGCTATTCTATAACTACAAAATATTTAAAGAGTCCTGCGGTGTTCGTTTTCTGCCGAATGTTTGAGCCAACACTTTAAATATGGGAGTCTGAGTTTATGATTTGCGTGCAAGCCTTCTCCGAAAGGACGCATAAGAATTGTAGCAGGGCACCCACTTTATACAGGCAGGTTCAACACAAAGGAAATGTGACGGCACAATTGGGACTCTTACATAGGTTATTCCAACACCAGATGGTTGAAATCTGGTGTTTTTCACGTGTGTGTTGCATTCAAGTTGTTACATCGTATATGCTATTAGAGATATTGGATTGCAGCACGGAAGGAGTATACAGATGTTACATCAATTTTCGAGAAACGAATTAGCGATAGGAAAAGAAGGAATCGAAGTCATAAAAGGGGCGACTGTAGCTGTATTAGGAATTGGCGGCGTTGGATCTTTCGCTGCTGAGGCATTGGCACGTTCAGGTGTTGGTACACTTGTCCTGGTCGATAAAGATGATGTCGATATTACAAACGTAAATCGACAAATTCATGCGCTAGTCTCTACAGTCGGACAACCTAAGGTAGACTTGATGAAGGAACGTATCGTGGATATCAATCCGGATTGTAAAGTTGAAGCCTTGAAAATGTTCTATACAGAAGAGACGTACGAACAGTTTTTCAGCTATCCTCTTGATTTTGTTGTGGATGCTTCAGATACGATCGAATATAAAATCCACTTGATGAAAGAGTGTCTTAAAAGGGAAATTCCGATGATTTCCAGTATGGGTGTTGCGAACAAGATGGATCCTACACGCTTAAGAATCGAAGATATTTCGAAAACAAGCTACGACCCGATTGCAAAAGTCATTCGCACACGACTTCGTAAAGAAGGTATCCATAAAGGAATCAATGTCGTCTTTTCAGATGAGAAGCCGATTCAAATACGAGAAGAAGTCAGAAAAGAAATTGTTCCTGATGAAAATGCAAAAATCCGTAAGGCGAAAATGCCACCATCATCAAATGCTTTCGTCCCATCGGTATCTGGGTTGATCATGGCAGGACACGTCATCAACAAAATCATCGAGAAGAATGACATTCGAATCGACCGCGTCCGATAATGTCTATAAACGAACATAAAAAAGATGATCCAAATCGTACATTGGATCATCTTTTCTTTATTTCGCCACTTTTTCAAGATTACCGTTCTTATCCATCTTGAATTTAGAGGATGAGAGCTCTTCTTGATCTTGAAGGAGGACCATCCTTCTTGCCCGGTCCATGATTTGTAATAACGCCTGGTAATCTTCCTTCAAGGATGTGTAATTGTTTTTTAATTCTTCAAGCTCTTGTTTGTATGCCTCATTTTGTTTCTGAAGTGCAGCACATTCCTGCTGTAACTGCTCGTTCTGATGAGAAGAACTTGTATCCTGATGCTTCAATTGCTGTAAGAACGCGATGATGGAATCAAGCTCAACTCCATCTCCATTACGGGTTTTACTGCTACTACTTTTAGGAGTGGTAGACTGTGCAACAGGTGGAGGAGTCGGGACCATATTCGGTTCAACTGTTTCCTCTGCTACAGTACGACTTTTCGGTTCAGAAAGAGGATGATAGTTTTCAAAATCCATAGGGTCATCAAAACGAGTTTGATAAGTATCTTTCTTTTCGGTTTGTCGTGGAGCCGGCTTAGTGGTGGCTGCTGCAGCCCGCTTCCGTTCTTTTCTTTGCCTTCTCGCAAGCTTCAAAGCTTGCTCATATTTTTTTCTGACGATTGCATTCCATCTAAATCCAACTGCGGCAGATGTACGGTCAAGCTTATCACCAACTTCATCAAATGCTTGAAGCTGTGTGCTTCCTTCTCGTACATGTCGTAATACGGTTTCCGCTAATAATAGATCGTCTTCTTCAGACCACGCGTCTTGGCGTTGATTCGACATATTGTTATCTCTCCTTTAAGCCCCAATAGGTTTTTTAGCATTATCTTGGACAAAAAAGAGAGAAACTATACAAGTTTACTAATTTTAAATACTAGGTTATTGCCCTTTTTCTTTACGCTTTTGGAAATAATCAAGCCGCTTTTGGACAGTTTTCTCATATCCCCGGTCACTGGACTTGTAAAAGGTTTTGTGTGTCAGGTGATCAGGGAGGTATTGTTGAGGGACATACCCATCTTGATAATCATGCGGATATTTATACCCGATTCCTGAGCCAAGCTCTTTTGCTCCGCTATAGTGCGTATCCCGCAAATGGGTAGGCACTTGGCCTGCTTTTTCGTTCTTCACAGCTGCGAGAGCCTGATCGATGCCTGAAATGACGGCATTGCTTTTCGGGGCAGTTGCAATGTAAAGTGCTGCCTCTGCAAGTGGGATGCGTGCTTCAGGCATACCGATAAAATCGACAGCATGGGCAGCTGCTTGTGCAATTAATAAGGCATTTGGATCAGCCAGACCGACATCTTCAGCTGCATGGACATAAAGTCTTCTTGCGATGAATTTCGGATCTTCTCCGGCATAGATCATTTTTGCAAGCCAATAGAGCGTTGCATCAGGGTCCGAACCGCGAATGCTTTTTATAAAAGCGGAGATGGTGTCGTAATGGTTGTCACCTTGTTTATCATACTGTAAGACTCTTTGCTGGATGGATTCCTCTGCAATCTCCAGCGTAATCTGGACGGTACCTTCTGAATCAGGTGTCGTCGTCAGAACAGCAAGTTCAAGAGCGTTCAGTGCTGTCCGTGCATCACCATTTGCAACGTCTACAAGATGGTCGAGGGCTTCATCCTCTGCCTCAATCGAATGGTTTCCAAATCCTCTTTCCTTATCTTTAATCGCCGTTTGCAACACTTGTTTGATATGGGCATCCGTCAAGGGTTCGAATCGAAACAATCTCGATCGGGATAACAGGGCACGATTAATTTCAAACATTGGACTTTCGGTCGTCGCACCAATCAAGATGATTGTGCCATCTTCTACATAAGGAAGTAACGCATCTTGTTGACTCTTATTGAAGCGATGAATTTCATCAATGAATAGAAGTGTCTTCTGATCATCCATCTTCAGTCGTTCCCGTGCCTGGGATGTGATGTTACGAATATCTGCGACACCTGAAGTGACCGCATTGATCTGTTCAAAATGTGCAGAGGTTGTATTTGCGATGATTTTAGAAAGTGTCGTCTTCCCTGTTCCCGGAGGACCAAAGAAGATCATAGCGGACAATTGATCAGCCTCAATTGCTCTACGGAGCAGCTTCCCTTTACCGACGATATGTTCTTGTCCGATGAATTCATCCAGCTTACGTGGTCTCATCCGGTCAGCAAGCGGTTTGCCTTTCGGCGTATCATCCATCGACATATCGAATAAGTCCATTTCATCACGTCCTTTCATGGACATCTATTTCGAGTTGATGCATTGTTGTTGTAATCTCCACATGAATGGTTCATATACGTTGACTTTCATAATTCAACTGAACGATACTATAGGAACTCGGTGAATGCAAGAATTACTCCATTCGTGCTATAATGTCATAGGAAAAAAGAGCAGGAAGCAAACAGGTTGAAACCCCTGAAAAATGAAACGTGATATTGATCATAGACATTCGATGCTTATTCAATTGAGGAGGAGAATATGAAAATATCGACAAAGGGACGATATGGGTTGACCATCATGATTGCCTTGGCCAAAAAATACGGTGAAGGACCAATTTCCTTAAAATCAATTGCAAAGGATCATGGCCTGTCTGAGCACTATCTTGAGCAGCTGGTCGGTCCCCTTCGGAATGCAGGACTCGTCAAAAGTGTCCGTGGTGCATATGGAGGGTATACTTTAACCCGCGATGCGGAAAAGATAACGGCAGGTGACATCATCCGCGTACTTGAGGGTCCGATTACGCCAGTGGAAATTTTAGATGATGAAGAACCGGCGAAACGCGACCTCTGGATCAAAATTAGAGATGCTGTCAAAGAAGTACTGGACAGTACGACGTTAGATGAGCTCGCTTCCTACAGTAACGATGACGATCAAGAAGCGTACATGTTCTACATTTAATTAACAATGGACGTGAGTCTTTACTACATTAATAAGGTGATAAAATGAATGGCATATACTTGGACCATGCGGCTACTTCCCCGACAAGAGAGGAAGTTGTAGAGGCAATGGTTCCTTATTTTACAACATCATACGGAAACCCTTCTAGTATTCATCAATTTGGTCGGAATACAAGACAGGCTTTAGACGATGCACGGCGAGTAATCGCTTCAAGCATTAACGCTTCGTTCAACGAAATCGTCTTTACGAGCGGAGGAACAGAATCCGATAATATGGCGATTATCGGTGCTGCGCTCGCTTTGAAGGAGAAGGGGAACCACATCATCACGTCAAAAATCGAGCACCATGCCGTTCTGCATGCAGTCGAATATTTGGAACAGAACGGATTCGAAGTGACCTATCTCCCTGTTGACGAAACAGGAAGAATCAGTCCAGAGCAACTGAAGGATGCGATCAGGGAAGACACGATCCTTGTCACGATTATGTACGGCAACAATGAAGTCGGAACGTTACAGCCGATCCAGGAAATCGGATCGATCACGTCCGAGCACGAAATCGTGTTTCATACAGATGCTGTCCAAGCTTATGGAAGTGTCATTATCGATGTAAAACATATGGGGATCGATCTTCTCTCCATATCCTCTCATAAAATCAATGGACCTAAAGGAAATGGATTCCTCTATGTACGAGATGGCGTCCGCTTGGAGCCAAGGGCTTTCGGTGGAGAGCAGGAACGGAAGCGTAGAGCAGGAACAGAAAACGTACCTGGCATCATGGGAATGAAGAAGGCCGTCGAGTTAATTGACGCCGAGCGGATCGAGCGCCATAACGAGCTGCAAGGGTTCAAAAAACGGATGCTGGATATTTTCAATGAAGAAGGAATCGAGTATATACTGAATGGCTCCATGGAATATTCGTTACCACATGTTTTGAATGTCAGTTTTCCAGGAACCAATGTTGAATCGATGCTCGTCAACTTAGACTTAGCGGGAATTGCCGCATCCAGTGGTTCGGCATGTACAGCGGGATCCATTGAACCATCGCATGTGTTGGCGGCGATGTTCGATGACCATGAACGTATGACCTCGGCAATAAGGTTCAGTTTCGGTTACGGCAATACGATGGATGAAGTTGAACAGGCTGCCCATGAATCAGTCAAAATCGTCAAGCGATTAACATCACTATGAATGGAGGTGTGAACGAAATGGAAAAAAGACCAGAAAATACACGTGTTGTCGTAGGTATGTCAGGGGGAGTCGATTCCTCGGTAGCGGCATTGCTTTTAAAGGAACAGGGTTATGATGTAATCGGAATTTTCATGAAGAACTGGGATGATACCGATGAAAACGGCGTATGTACAGCAACGGAAGATTATGAAGATGTCATCCGCGTCTGTAACCAACTTGGCATCCCTTATTACGCTGTAAACTTTGAAAAGCAATATTGGGATAAAGTGTTCACGTACTTCCTTGAAGAATATAAAGCAGGGCGTACGCCGAATCCGGACGTCATGTGCAACAAAGAAATCAAGTTCAAAGCTTTTCTCGATCATGCGTTAAGCCTTGGGGCAGATTATGTCGCCACTGGTCATTATGCACGTGTTGCTGAACGAAATGGTGAAACGGTCATGCTAAGAGGCGTGGATGAAAACAAAGACCAGACGTATTTCTTGAATCAGCTTAGCCAGGATCAAATTTCCAAAGTCATGTTCCCGATCGGTGAATACAAAAAACCTGAAATCAGAGAAATGGCTGAGAAAGCAGGACTTGCTACTGCTAAAAAGAAAGATAGCACAGGAATCTGTTTCATCGGGGAACGAAATTTCAAGGAATTCCTGAGTCAGTACCTACCAGCCCAACCTGGAGAAATGCAAACTCTTTCCGGTGAAAAGAAGGGGACGCATGATGGTCTGATGTATTATACGATCGGCCAACGTCACGGACTTGGAATCGGAGGAGACGGTGATCCATGGTTCGTCGTCGGTAAAGACTTAGATAGGAATGTACTATACGTCGAGCAAGGGTTCCATAATGACCTTCTCTATTCTGACAGGTTGACTGCAACCAAAGTGAGCTGGGTCACTGGTAAGGAAATGCCGGACGAAATCAAGTGCACAGCGAAATTCCGTTATCGTCAACCAGACCGCAACGTGACGGTCCGTAAACGCGAAGACGGTCTGTATGATGTATTGTTTGATGAACCGCAACGTGCCATTACACCTGGACAAGCCGTCGTTTTTTATGATAGAGATGTTTGTCTCGGTGGAGGGACGATCGATAAAGTCTATAAGAATGAAGAAGCGATTTCGTACTTGTAGTCGCTGAAATGCAAGACAGCAGTGGACCTTCTCAAATGAACGTTTGACGAGGTCCCTTTTCTTTTCGACGATTGCGTATTTATCTACAACAAAAATAGATTTATCTACCAAAAAACTGAATTTATCTACAAAAATGAAGAATGATCTACGAAAATGAAAAAATATCTACAAATAGACGATTTTATCTACAATGATGCAAAATTAGGAGGAGGCAGAGATCATGACTGAAGATCATAATAAAATCGGCATTGAACGTATGAAAGAAGGAAAATATGAGGAAGCAGCGAAGGCTTTTCATAAAGCACTTGAAGAAAAACCGGATGATCCTGTTGCATATGTGAACTTCGGGAACCTTCTCGAACTCGTCGGAGAGTACGAGAAGGCGATGGGGTTTTTCGATAAGGCGATTGAGTTGGATGAAGATTTGGCAGCAGCATATTATGGTGCAGGTGTCGTCTTCTATAAGCTAGAGCAATTCGATGATGCCGTGGACCTTTTCATTGATGCAATTAAGAAGGGGCTTTCCGATGGCGATTCACATTTCATGCTTGGTATGAGCTTTACACAACTTGGAGATGACAGACGCGCCCTTCCACACTTCCAAAAGGCGACAGAAGAGAATGAGAAGGATGTGGATGCGTGGTTCCAATATGGAATGGCACTTGGTAAGCTTCAAATGTTCGAGCACTCTACCAACGCATTGCGAAATGTGATTGAACTCGATCCAGAGCATGCAGATGCCTATTATAACCTTGGTGTCGCTTATCTCTATCAATCAGATCTAGATCAAGCTGAAGCAATGTTCCAGAAAGCTGTCAGCATCCAAAATGACCATCTTCTTGCCCATAATGGTATCAAGCAGGTGAATGAATTGCGCAAGTCCACTGGAAACAATGAATGATTAGCGGGGCGAAACTATGGAATTACAAGGACAACTCCAACTCGGGAATGAAGAAAAGACATATGTGAAGGGTTCGATTCTGCATGTCATTTATCAGAATGCCGAAACCTATTACACCGTTCTGAAGGTTAAAACCTCTGGAACGAATCTTGCCGAAATTGAAAAGGAACTGATTGTCGTCGGCGCATTTCCAGTACTGCTGGAGGATGAATCGTATATTTTCTGGGGAGATATGAAAGAGCATCCAAAATACGGCAAGCAGTTTGTGGTCGATTTTTATCGTAAAGATCTGCCCCGTACAGAAGATGGAATGATTCTCTATTTATCGAGTGACCTTTTTAATGGGATCGGGAAGAAAACGGCAGAAAAGGTCGTTCGGACATTAGGCGATAATGCATTCTCGAAAATTCTCGAGGACCCGGAAGTCTTGAATGAAATATCGAGCTTAACAGAAGAAAGAGCCCGTACGATTTATGAGACGCTGATGGAGCATCAAGGGCTGGAGCAGCTGTTAAGCACCCTACATAACTATGGTATCGGTCCTTCCATTGCCATGAAAATTTATCAGACATATCAGCAGGAATCCTTGTCCGTCATTCAATCGAATCCCTATCAACTGATTTACGATATTGATGGAGTCGGCTTCAAAAGAGCAGATGAAATCGGTCAGGCTTTAGGCATAGAAGACACTTCTTCTGAACGTATCCAGGCAGGTATTTTGTATTGCCTGAAGGAGCTTTCCAATCAACAAGGACATACGTATATGCCGGTTGACGAGCTGATCCAAGAAACGAAGCGGCTCTTGTTCAATGGCCAGGTTGATGATGAGGAAATTGATTTCTACAGTGAGATTGTGTCTCTACACGGAGATGGAAAAGCGTATATCGAGGAAGAGAATGCTTACCTTCCTTCATTGTTTTTCTCGGAACGTGGTCTTATTCAATCGATCGATAAAATCATGAAACAGGATGAATATGATCGTGTTGAGCTATCAGACTTTTACAATGCCCTCGGTGAGCTTGAAGAGCATCAAGGTATTGAATATGCGGAAGCCCAAAAAGATGCGATCTACAAAGCATTGACCTCACCGATGATGATCCTGACAGGGGGCCCAGGTACAGGTAAGACGACCGTCATAAAGGGAATTATTGAGGTTTATGCTGAAATTCATGGTCTATCCCTTGATCCAAAGGATTATGAGAAAAATGAGTATCCATTCCTGTTGGTGGCACCGACAGGCCGAGCGGCCAAACGGATGAGTGAATCCACAGGGCTTCCAGCGGTTACAATCCATAGGCTTCTCGGATGGAAAGGTGGAAGCGGCTTCGAGTATGGCGAAGATAATCCGATCGCTGGCCGGTTGTTGATTATTGATGAAATGTCGATGGTCGATCTCCGTCTCGCATACCGGCTGTTTGATGCACTTCCGGAGCATATCCAGGTCGTGATGGTAGGGGATGAGGATCAGTTGCCTTCCGTAGGACCTGGGCAGGTACTGAAGGACTTGATTGATTCCACTGTAATCCCTACAGTCCAGCTCGATGAAATTTACCGGCAGGCGAAAGGATCGACCATTATCCAGCTTGCACATGAAATGAAGAATGGGACTCTGCCTGACGACCTTCATGCACCTCAGCGAGATCGACGTTTTTTCCCATGCAAACAAGACCAGGTGACACAAGCGATCCTACAAGTCTGTAAGAGCGCAATGTCGAAAGGTTACACAGCGAAGGACGTCCAAGTTCTTGCACCTATGTATCGGGGGCGTGCTGGGATTGATGAACTGAACAAAGAATTACAAGAGATGTTCAATCCACCGAATGAACAAAAACGAGAAATTAACCATTTTGAAACGATTTACCGAGTAGGGGATAAAGTCCTTCAACTGGTCAATGTACCTGAAGAACAGATCTTCAATGGTGATATTGGTGAAATCGTGTCTATTATTTACGCAAAGGAAACGACAGACAAAGAGGATCAGATTGTCATTTCATTCGATGGCATTGAAGTTACCTTCAAGAAAACGGACCTTACCCAAATCACCCATGCATATTGCTGTTCCATCCATAAATCCCAGGGAAGCGAATTTCCGATCGTCGTCCTTCCAATCGTCAGAGGGTATTTTCGGATGTTGAGAAGGAACCTGATCTATACAGCAGTGACCCGAAGCAAAGAGTACTTGATCCTTTGCGGTGAAATGGAGGCGCTGGAGCGTGCTGTGCAACAAAATGAGACAAGCCGCCGAAATTCCAATCTAAGTTCAAAATTGAAAGGATATCTTGAACAACAAGTAGAGCAGGAGAACGTATAAACCCTCTTGGAAAGGGACATCCTAGTTCTATCATTTCTTTCATCACCAGATGGGTGAATGATAGAAGAGGAGGAACACATGATGAGATGTCCCAATTGCCGTTGTAAAGATCTAGGCAAAATAGGGGTAGACCAGTACTATTGCTGGGGTTGTTTTATCGAATTGACAGTGGTAGAAGGCAAGCTTGCGCTGAATCAAGTGGAAGAGGATGGGAGCCTGACCTCACTGGATGATTTGTTCGAAGATGATGATTTAAGCATTTCAATGTAGGATGGTGGTTCATTTGAATCGTACTTTCGTAGCAATTGCAACAACCTTTGCAGGTGCCTACTTGATGAAATCCCTATACAATTCAGATCTCCTATCAAGTAAAAAGATGAAGCGAATTCGTAAACGAATAGCGAAAGCAATCTATTAGGAAGAACGGACAACTATAGGTCGGTTCTTCTTTTCGTTTTTCAACATCGATTACAGTGGAAAAAATCCCGAACAGGTATAGTGACACCGAATCGGTACAAGTTAAGTAAGACTGATAAATTCGAATGAGATCCGGTGGAGATTATGAAAAATTTGTTTACAATTGAAGCGCTCGTTCGTCTAGGTATGATCCTGCTTAGTCTATTGACGATCTTTGTCCTGATGAAGTTGGGACCTTTTTGGCATCCGATCCTCGACATCTTGATCACGATCTTCGTTCCTTTTTTCGTCGCGATTTTCATCACGTATCTTTTACACCCGATTGTGGAATGGCTTCACCGGAAAGGTCTCCCTAGATCGATCGCAATTCTGATTATCTATCTTACTTTCTTTGGAGGAACAGGGTTTCTTATTTTCAAAAGTGTTCCCTATTTAATCGCTCAATTGAAGGATTTGAGTGAACAGCTCCCGGTCCTATCCGATACGTACAAAATGTGGGTGAGGGAATTCTATGAACATACCGATCATCTCCCTGAAGTCGTCCATAATGAATTTGAAGAAACCCTACATTCGACTGAAAAATATTTGGACAAATCGATAGAAGGTGTACTTGAATTCATCAAAGCATTCTGGGGAAACCTGTTTTCATGGATTGTCATCCCGTTTCTCGTTTTCTATATGCTGAAGGACATTGATATCATCTACAAGATGATCTGGAACATAACGCCATCAAGATTGCGCAAACCTGGAAAGCGGCTCGCGAAGGACATCGATGAATCACTTGGGAATTATATTCGTGGACAATTGACTGTTGCCGTTGCTTTAGCCTGTCTTGCAGTGTTGGCCTTCTGGGTAGCTGGTATCCCATATCCGGTCATTCTTGGTATCATTGTCGGTTTAACGGACTTCATCCCATATTTCGGTCCGATCATCGGGGCCGTGCCAGTGGTGCTGATTGCAGCAACAATATCGGTGAAGAAGTTGTTCATTGTTTTGGGGATTGTCATCGTCCTCCAATTTATTGAGGGGAACATTCTCGGACCATTAATTGTGGGCAAAACACTGCACATTCACCCGATCATGATTATTGCCGCCCTGTTGATCGGCGGAGAAATCGGTGGTGTACTCGGCTTGCTCCTTGCCGTCCCGATTTTTGCTGTAGGGAAGGTGGTCTACATTCATACGAGGAACCATTTCAGAAATGTTGACAACGTTTAAAGGGTAAGTCTATAATTATGCACAGCAGAACAAACACCAATAGTTAAAATGATGATGGAAGAAGTAAGTCGAAGCCCTGTTCCAAAGAGAGGAGCCTCCTTGGCTGAAAGAGGTTCTGGAAGAAGATTGACCGAAAGCTGTTCCGGAATGCAGGCAAAAACCTGCCGGCGCACACCGTTAATGTGTCGAGGTGATGGATACATATGTATTCGTAACCAGGGTGGTACCGCGTGATAACTCTCGTCCCTGTCTTAAGGACGTGAGTTTTTTTGTGTTTTGGCTCTGTTTTATATGGATATTGATTTCGAGTGGCTCTTTTCGCAGACTTTGTTGCTCTTTAACCCTGGCAATTGGATTAAACGGCGAGATAATCTACCGCTTCGGAAATACACTACGCTTTCCGCGGGCTCGTGCTGAGCCTCCTCGCTCGCAAAGTTCGCTCACTGTGGGGTCTCAGCGTCTTCGCTTTCCCGCAGGAGTCTACGTGAATTTCCTTCGCTAGGTTTTTTTGATTGGAGCGTAAGACAGTCGACTCCTGCGGGAAATGCAACGGCTGAAGATCCCGCAGGAAGCGCTTTTCCCTTCCGAGGAAGCTGAAGCGTTGCCCGCGGAAAGCGACTGTCTGTAGTGGAAATCAAACTTGCCTCAGTGTCACAGCTTCTAGATTTCGTCTGAATAACACTCTTTTAGAAAAGAGCCTTTTGATTAAAGGTTGTTCGCTTTCCGCGGGTGAACCGCAAGCCTCCTCCCTCATTGCCAATGACAAATGAGGTGCGGGGTCTCGCCTGGCTCACTTTTCCCGCAGGAGTCTCACACCTTTAATCTCCAATCAATAAAACACTATATTGTTTAACAGAGCCTATGTTTTAAACCGTCCCTATTACCGCTAATTAATGAAGGAGGAATTACGAATGAAAACACTGACATCTGCTCAAGTAAGACAAATGTTCCTTGATTTCTTCAAAGAAAAAGGGCATAAGGTTGAGCCGAGTGCATCCCTTGTACCTCATGAAGATCCGTCTCTTTTATGGATCAACAGTGGTGTAGCAACATTGAAGAAGTATTTTGATGGCCGTGTCATTCCGGAAAATCCACGTATCGTCAATGCTCAAAAATCGATCCGTACGAATGATATCGAAAATGTCGGGAAAACAGCTCGGCACCATACATTCTTTGAAATGCTAGGTAACTTTTCGATTGGTGACTATTTCAAGAAAGAAGCGATTCATTGGGCATGGGAATTCCTCACGAGTGAAAAATGGCTTGGAATCGACCCTGAAAGGCTTGCTGTCACCATCCATCCTGAGGATGACGAAGCACATGATATTTGGCACAACGAAATCGGTCTTCCGAAAGAAAAAATTATTCGCCTGGAAGAAAACTTCTGGGACATCGGAGAGGGACCGAGTGGGCCAAACACAGAAATTTTCTTCGACCGAGGAGAGAAATACGGAAATGATCCGGATGACCCTGAATTATATCCGGGCGGAGAGAATGAACGACATTTGGAAATATGGAATCTCGTCTTCTCCCAGTTCAACCACAATCCGGACGGAAGCTATACACCGCTTCCGAAGAAGAACATTGATACAGGGATGGGGCTTGAACGTGTCATTTGTGCCCTTCAGGACGCTCCTACAAACTACGAGACCGACTTGTTCATGCCGATGATCGAAGAAACAGAACGGATCTCTGGTATCAAATACGGAAAAGAGAAAGAACTAGATACAGCATTCAAGGTCATCGCAGACCATATTCGAACTGTGACATTCGCAGTAGCGGATGGCGCACTTCCTTCAAATGAAGGACGCGGTTATGTCCTGAGACGTCTTGTTCGACGGGCGATTCGATTTGCCAAACAGCTCGATATCAGCAAACCGTTCATGTATGAATTGGTCCCTGTCGTAGCGGACGTCATGAAAGAATTCTATCCGAATGTACTTGAAAATGCTGAATTCATCCAGAAAGTGGTCAAGAACGAAGAAGAGCGTTTCCATGAAACAATCAACGAAGGAATTGCTATCCTTTCTGAAATGATCAAGCAAGCGAAAGAACGAGGACAAACTGAACTGACAGGCTCAGATGCTTTCAAGCTTTATGACACATATGGGTTCCCGCTAGAATTAACTGAGGAGTATGTGGAAGAAGAGGGGATGACCGTCAACCGCCCTCAATTCCAAGTGGAGATGGAAGCCCAGCGCGAACGAGCGCGTGCAGCCCGTCAAGATACAGGCTCTATGCAGGTCCAAACGAGTGTGTTAAGTGATATTAAGGACGAGAGCGAATTCATCGGATATGATCATCTCAGTGCATCCTCCAAAGTGAATGTCATTGTAAAAGGCACGGAAACAGTAGAGGAAGTGAATGCAGGCGAAGAAGTCCTTGTCGTACTGGACAAGACACCGTTTTATGCGGAAAGTGGAGGACAAATCGCTGATAAAGGGACCCTTAGCAATGATGACGTATTTGCCGTTGTAAAAGATGTCCAAAAGGCTCCGAATGGTCAAAACCTACACACGGTCCTTGTAGAAAAAGGCACGTTACGAGTAAATGATTCACTAGAAGCAGTAGTCAATGAAACAAGCCGTAAAGGCATCATCAAGAACCATACGGCTACCCATTTGCTGCACCAAGCATTGAAGGACGTGCTCGGAAAACATGTCAACCAAGCAGGTTCTCTTGTCACAAAAGACCGTTTACGATTCGACTTCTCCCACTTCAATCAAGTGACGACAGAAGAAATTGAACAAATTGAATCGATTGTAAACGAAAAGATCTGGAACTCGATTCCGGTCGATAAGATGATTAAACCGATTGAAGAGGCAAAAGCAATGGGAGCGATGGCGCTCTTCGGTGAGAAATATGGAAGTGAAGTTCGTGTCGTCCAAGTCGGTGATTACAGCCTAGAGCTTTGTGGTGGCTGTCACGTCAAGAATACAGCTGAAATCGGACTGTTCAAAATTGTAACCGAGTCAGGTATCGGAGCAGGAACACGGAGAATTGAAGCCGTGACGAGCGAGGCGGCTTATCGTCACCTTTCAGGGCAAGTGCAAACCTTGAAAGAAACCGCGCAGGCTTTAAAAACGAACCTGAATGATGTTCCGACAAAAGTAGAGGGACTGCAAAGCCAGATTCGTGATCTGCAACGTGAAAATGAATCGTTGAAAAGTAAGCTTGCGAACATTGAAGCAGGATCACTGACAGACGAAGTAAAAGAAGTCAACGGTGTGAAAATCCTTGCTAAAAAAGTTTCAGCAAGTGATATGAATAATCTCCGATCGATTGTAGATGATGTGAAGAATAAGATCGGCAGTGGAATCGTCGTTTTAGGTTCTGCTCAAAATGAAAAAGTCAATATCGTAGCAGGAGTTACTGATGATTTAACGAAAGAAGGATATCATGCAGGTAAAATCGTGAAGGAAGTCGCTAGCCGTTGCGGTGGCGGGGGTGGTGGCCGTCCTGACATGGCTCAAGCAGGGGGCAAACAGCCTGAAAAACTTGACGAAGCATTAAATTATGTTTACGAATTCGTCAATTCCATTTCCTAAACCTCCATGCGTAAGGTACAATAATGGTAGATATGTGGGGGGCTTCCAAAATTCATACGCTAAAGAGAGGTGTCAAGATGAGCTCATTTGACAAAACGGTAAAGTTTAATTTCCATGATGATTCCATGGATACCAATGTCAAGCATGTATTGTTGTCTGTGTACGACTCCTTGCAAGACAAAGGGTACAATCCGATTAATCAGATCGTCGGTTATCTGCTGTCTGGAGACCCAGCTTATATTCCTCGACACAATGATGCGAGAAGTAAGATCCGTAAGCTGGAACGTGATGAATTGATCGAGGAGCTTGTGAAATCCTATTTAGTGCAGCATCAAGAAAGTGAGAGATAAACAAAAATAATGCGAAAACTTGGATTAGACGTCGGTACGAAAACGGTCGGAATTGCATTAAGCGATGCACTGGGCTGGACAGCTCAAGGAATCGAAACATACCGGCGTAAGGGGGACCTCGATCAAGACATCGGCTATATAAAAGAATTGATTGAAAAGCACGATGTTGATCAAGTGGTCGTTGGGCTCCCCAAAAACATGAATGGAACGATCGGCCCTAGTGGAGAAATGTGTCAAGAATTCGCCAAGCAGATTGAGGAAAGGTTAAATATAACTACCGTCCTCTGGGATGAACGATTGACTACAGCGGCTGCTGAGCGGATGTTAATTGACGCAGATGTGAGCCGTAAGAAGCGTAAAGGGGTCATTGATAAAATGGCAGCTGTTTTGATCTTGCAAAGTTATCTTGATAGCCCAGCTGCAAATTAGAAAAGAAGGTGTATGAAAATGGCAGAAGAAGAAAAAGAGCGGATCATCATTCCAGATGAGAATGGAGAGGAACATTTATTTGAAGTTCTTTTCACATTCGATGTGGATGAGACCGAAAAGTCTTACATGGTACTTGTACCAGTAGAAAGCTCAGAAGATGAAGAGGATGTCGAGGTATTCGCCTTCCGCTATGAAGAAAAAGGTGAGAAGGAAGATGACATCGAACTATTCCCAATTGAGACAGATCAAGAATGGGATATGGTTGAAGAAATGTTGAACACATTCCAGGATTCCGAAGAACTATAAGAAGATCATTCAAAGGACTGACAGGGTTGATGTCAGTCCTTTTTTCGTGTACGTTTAGAAAGTCTGATTTTTTCTGCAGGCGATTCTGCAGGGAAATCAGCATCCCCGCTATTCGACAGGGATGAAAAAAATTGCCGATTTTTAGCTGAATTATTTACAAGATATAGTATAATAGGGGAGATGAGAGAGGGGGATTTTTGGTGCTTCAACCAAATCTTGATCAAGATACCATACTGCGCCGAAATCAGGAGGCGAAGGTTGTAAGAAGAATTGTCATACTCATTCTTACAATCATCATTCTCGCCATCATTGGTGTCGGAATCGGTGGCTATGTATATATAAAAGGTGCTCTTGAACCTGTAGATAAAACGAATAAGAAACCGATCGAGGTCGAAATTCCGATCGGAACATCGACAAGTCAAATCGCAAACAAATTGGAAGACAAAGGTGTCATCAAAAGTGCACTTGTATTCAAATACTATGTGAAATATAAAAACGATAACGACTTCCAAGCTGGAAACTATGAATTGAATCAATCCATGGGGTTGAAAGAAGTCATCGCTTCTTTAAAGGATGGAAAGGTTTATAAAAAAGCCGAAATGACTGTAAGAATTGCTGAAGGTCTACGTATACCTGAAGTAGCCGCTAAAATTGCCGATCAGACGGACTACTCTGAAGAAGAAATCCTGAAGAAAATGAAGGATGAGGAATATATCAAATCCTTAATGGCGAAATACCCTGTCCTGGATAAAAAAATCCTGGATGACGATATCATTTGGCCATTGGAAGGGTACTTATTCCCAGCCACATATGAATTCTATAAGAAAGACCCTGCATTGGAATCGATCATTGAATCGATGATCAAAAAGACAAGCACGGTCGTATCAAAATATCAAGCTGGTATTGATGAAAGTAAGTATTCCACCCATGAAATCCTTACACTAGCCTCTGTCATTGAAGAAGAGGCGAGGAAAGTGGAAGACCGGCACATGGTTTCCGGTGTGTTCTATAACCGGTTGAAAAAAGGGATGAAGCTTCAATCCGACGTAACGGTTACGTATGCGCAACAAGAATCAAAGGTCACAGTCACGTACAAGGATACTGAAGTGGATTCACCTTACAATACCTATAATCAAACCGGATTACCGATTGGACCGATATCCTCACCAGGGGAGTCCGCAATCAAGGCTGCTGTAAACCCTGAGGCAAACCCATATTATTATTTCTTTGCCCGTCCAAATGGTGAAGTGTTGTATGCTAAAAACCTGGATGAGCATAATAAAATCAAACAAAAGTATATTCAGGAATGGCGAGATATTGCCAATAAAGATAACGATTAATCCTTGGAAGGAAGAGGGAACGAGATAGACTCGCATTCCCTCTTTTCTTATGTTAAAATAGACCGGGTTAAAAGGAGGCTTCCAAATGATTTCGGATGAAATGAAGCACTATATAGAGGAACTTGTTCCAGAAAGAACGCCAGAAGTACTTGAAATGGAGCAGCAAGCGCGCGAAGGGAACGTTCCCATCATGGATTTAATCGGTATGGAAGCTTTATTACAAGTCATACGTCTCCACAAGCCGAAAAAAATATTGGAAATTGGTGCAGCAATCGGCTATTCAGGCATCCGTATGATCCAAGCGATGCCAGAAAGCAATCTTGTGACAGTCGAACGCGATCCTGAACGATATTCCCAGGCAGTGGATAACATCGCAAAGGTAGGCATGCAGAAGTCGATTACGATACTCGAAGGGGATGCGCTTGAATTGACGGATACCATCCGTGCGCATGGTCCTTATGACTTTATTTTCATAGATGCGGCCAAAGGACAGTACAAGCGGTTTTTTCAAGAGTATGAAAAAATGCTTGTTCCTGAAGGTGTCATCGTCAGCGACAACGTCCTATTTCGTGGTTTTGTGGCGAAGACGGACGACCAAATTGAATCGAAGAGGTTCAGAAAGCTTACGGAAAAGATCAGGGGCTATAATGAATTCCTCTATGAACAATCGCATTTCATAACATCAATATTACCTGTCGGTGACGGGATGGCAATCAGTATATTGAAGCCGAAAGAATAAGAATGAAGGGGAAAGAACATGGGTAAAAAACCAGTAGTAATTGGTGTGGCCGGAGGATCAGGCTCCGGAAAAACGACAGTGGCAAAGGAAATATTCAGGAAGTTTGCCGATCAATCGATCTTGATCCTTGAACAGGATGCATACTATAAGGATCAATCTGAGAAGTCTATGGAAGAAAGACTTGAAACAAACTATGATCATCCACTTGCGTTCGATAATGATCTTCTGATACAACATATAGAGCAGCTTCGTAATATGGAAGCGATCGAAAAACCGGTTTACGACTATACAGCACATACAAGAAGTGATAAAATAATTCCAATTGAGCCAAAAGATGTTATTATATTAGAAGGAATTCTGATTTTAGAGGACGAGCGTCTACGTGATTTGATGGATATCAAGCTTTTCGTTGATACGGATGCCGATGTCCGGATCATCCGTCGCTTATTACGAGACATGAACGAACGAGGTCGTACGATTGATTCTGTAATAGAGCAGTACACTTCCGTTGTTCGTCCGATGCATAATCAATTCATTGAACCGACAAAACGTTATGCAGATATCATAATACCTGAAGGCGGGCAAAATCGGGTAGCGATCGACTTGATGGTAACGAAGATCAAGACGATACTCGAAACAAAAGAAATATTGAATCCATAATACAGAGGATGATTCTTCTCACCTCTGTTTTCAATATGGTGGAAAAGAAGTATAATCAATGAATAGAAGAATGGTTACGCTTACAGCTTTTATTAATACGTAAAGATATACCATGCATATACTAGTCGGTAACGAGAAGGTTTTGGAGGAGTGAGTAACATGGCAGAAGAAAAGAAACATTACATGACTGAAGAAGGTAAAGAAAAATTAGAAAATGAATTAGAATACCTAAAAACGGAAAAGCGTAAGGAAGTTGTCGAGCGCATTAAAGTAGCAAGAAGCTTCGGTGACTTATCTGAGAACTCCGAGTACGATGCTGCGAAAGACGAGCAAGCATTCGTGGAAGCACGTATTCAACAGTTGGAGAAAATGGTTCGAAACGCTGAAATCATCGAAGAGCAAGACGAGGATCCGCATGTTGTTTCAATCGGAAAGTCTGTTAAATTCATTGAGCTTCCAGATGGAGAAGAGGAATCTTACACAATTGTCGGAAGTGCGGAAGCAGATCCGTTTGAAGGAAAGATTTCCAATGATTCTCCAATGGCAAGAAGCTTGCTCGGACGTACAGTAGGCGATGAAGTATCTGTACAAACACCTGGTGGAGAAATGAACGTCCGTATTACGGAAGTTGGCTAATCAAAATAAATGGACGAACTACCGGCTTTGTCTTTAAGACAAAGCTGGTTTTTTTATTGCGTAATAAATGCAAGGATTCTGGATCTATCAAGACTGAATCAAAACAGGTTAAAAATGGCTCTTTCGGGTGAAAATGATGGATGAGGTGGAACATCATGCAAAATCCGAAGCGTCTTTATCATATACCTGTTCTTTTTGGAATCTTATTGTTGATCCTGATTGGGCGCCTAGCCCATATTCAGCTCATAGATCCACTTTCCTTCTCCAAGAACAAGGTCAATCTAGTTGAAGAAAGTGTAAAGCAACGTATCCATTCAGTCGCTTTAGATGATGGACGTGGGAAAATGCTTGACCGACATGGTGAATTGCTGGAAGATCTTCATGTCCCGGCAATCATTCTATTTCCATTTCTTCAGAATGAAGAGGAAATCTTGCGAAAGATCGCTCAAGTGTTGAACATGCCAGCTCAAGGATTGAAGGATCAATTGACGATGTCAAAGACTCCTCTCGTGTTGAAACAAGACATATCGAAGACGATGGTGAGCGCAATCAATGAGATGGAGGTTCCAGGGGTGTATGGCCAGCTATTGAACCCTGATGAAGACATGTCCTTTGCCTTCCATTTCATCGGAGCCGTCAGAGAGAATCCGAAACAAGTATTAGAACGGTATCCTGATCGCTTGGAAAAAGGATTGGTAAGCAAAACGACGAAAGTGGGGATAAATGGAATTCAGCAAGCTTTCGATCCATTCCTACTTTCCGAGGGTGAATCCAAGCTTATTTATCATGTCCAACAATCTGGTAAACCGTTATTCGGATTAGATGTAAAATATACTGCACCTTCTAATCCTTTTTATCCTGTGTCTCTCCTAACGACATTGGATCGGAATGCGCAACAAATCGTGGAAGCTGCAGTCGATCAATTTGGAATTACGAAGGGTGGAGCTGTTTTACTCGATATTGAGACAAGCGATGTACTTGGACTGGTGAGTCGTCCATTACCTCCTAAGAAAAATCCGCAAGCTGATGGGACAGGCAATCACATGCTTCTTCCGCAAATACCTGGTTCGGTTTTTAAACTTGTGACCGCCGCAGCGGCCATTGATCAAAACCATGTGACGGCCGACCGCACATTTGATTGCAGCCAAAATACATATGATGACGGGGATGAGAAGCGGAATTTAGGGATGCTCTCATTTGAGGATAGCTTTTTCCAAAGCTGTAACTATACGTTTGCAACTCTATTGAATGAACTGATGGATACGGATCGGTCCATTCTTGAGCATTATGCACACAGTTTAGGGATGGTCGATCGGGTAGGATGGGAGGATGATGTCTTTCATTTAAATGCCTTTAAGCATTTTCCGCAGGAACGAAGGAATGTGATTTGGAATGATGAAACGGACAAATCTGTATCCCGAGCGATCGCTCAGACGGCAATCGGGCAACTGAATGTCCGCCTTTCGCCTTTGTCCGTAGCCAACATGATGGCCACAATTGCCCGTGGTGGAGCAAAGAAGCAGGTCCGAGCCGCCCATGCAGTCCTCTACAAGAATGATACGACATTGGTTGAATTTAAAGAGAAGGAACTCAAAGGAGATTCCTTGTCCCCTTATACAGTCCGTAAACTTCAAGACCTTCTGGAGGGTGTGGTTCACAATCCGAAAGGGACAGGGTACCAATCCTTTCATGACCTGCCTTGGAAGGTGGCTGGTAAATCAGGGACCGCTGAGAAAGGGCAAACGAAAACGTATAACAAATGGTTTGCGGGATATTTCCCTGCGGAAGAAGCGAAGTATGCGCTGGTTGTTGTCGACTTGGATGCAAAAGAATTCGATACCGCTACAAACAAAGCTTTTGCGGAGATTGTCCGACAACTTTATAACCGGCAACAACCAGCCGAAAGTCGTAATTCTATGAATTAGGTTGGACGATTTTAACTTCGTGGTTTGGGAGCAGTTGTTCTTGAAGGTATTGTTCTTTATAAGGTGCCAGGATGAATTCGAAGAGCTTATGTTCTGTTACACCAAGAACCTCAAGGGTCGAACCGCCATGGAGACAAACATGCAGCGTTTCCGTTTCTTTTTGATAACCGATCGTATGAAACGTTTTCAAATTCCAATCTTCAGAATGAAATGTCGTGAATTGCATATTGTACCCCTCCTTCTTAGTTATATTGGTGATAACATGCTCAAATTCCTTTTAAACGACAAAACAAGTTTAAATATTACAAATATTCTCAATATTCATTATACAATATTTCAAGTGACGGTACAAAAAATAGCACTTCTTCGAATCAATGTAGAGTGATAGAATGATATGTAGGAATGGAGGGTGAATCGATGAATAATTACTCAAGATACGAACGTACTCAAAAGTCAAAAAAACAAAACATCATACTCAATGTTCTCATCGGTGTCGTTTTTGTAGGGATTTTAGCTGTCGGCGCAACATTTTTATTTGGGGATGATGAACCGGCTTCTAAGGAGCAAGCCAACCAACAGAATGAATCTGCTTCTACAGAAGAGACGAATGATACAAATAATGAAGAAACAAATGAAACGACGAACGAAGAAGGAAACGAATCGTCTACGGACGAACAAGATAAAAAGGCTTCAGAGGAAGAAGATTCAGAAAGTGTTGAAATGAAAGAAGAGGATTCAGAGGAAGACGCCTCAGCTGAAGAAGACAACAGCGGATATAAAACGCACAAGGATGAATCAGCTGGAGAAGATGGTGAATGGGAGCCAATCGGAACGAAGCAGGAGGGTGAGCATCAAAATAGCTTTGAAATGGACTCACTCGATTGGAAGGAAAAGGAGAAAGCACTCCAATATGCAACAGGGTTGTCACCTGATGAAATTGTATACTGGTGGATCGGAAATGGCGGATCACCAAATACAGCCAAAGGGATCGTAAGTAAGGCCTCCAATAAGGACAATCCTTATGTCGTCATGCTTGAATGGGTCGATGGTGAAGGGTGGAAACCGGTATCTGTCGAACGTGAACCAGGAGCTGCTGATGGTCATTAATTACGAAAAGCTGTCGAGGAAATCTCGGCAGCTTTTTTTATATTCTAATATATATTTACACTGCCGCTTGATACGGATAGATCGATCGAGTGCTCCCCAGATCCGTAACTGCCTTGAATCTTCCTGCTTTCTGTCGATTGGTTCTTCAGAGGAAATTTACAGTGGATATCTCCGCTGCTCACCGTTCCAGATAACGTGAAATCTGAATCCTCCGGTAAATCGATGTTAGCGGATCCAGAGCTTACGTCCACTTCGATATCACCGACTAATTGATCCATTTGGACATTCAGTTCGCCAGAGGACAAATCTGCTTTCAATGGTCCTTGATAATGGTCGATGTGTACCCCGCCTGAACTGAGATCAAAGGTACCTGATTCTGTCGTCAGATGTTTAATGTCCACATCTCCTGAGGATCCGTTATGGATGAATTCAGTAGCATGAATGTTTTCTAAAGAAACATCCCCTGAGCCGATATGGACAGTCAACTCTGTAAGACTCAATGGTTCATCAGCTGAGGGACCTTTCAATTCCAGGCTTCCAGAGCCAATATCCAATTCCATCTCTTGATTGAAGTTTTCGGGAAGGAATATCGTCAATTCGGATCTTTCGAAATTAAACCAATTGAACCAGCCTTGCCTCACTTTGATCCGGACCGTTTTGCCCTTTTGATCAAGCTCAAGTGTCCCTTTTCCATCCAACTCTGCCAATATATCGTCACGCTTTTCAGTGATGATCGTCGTCTCTGCGCCAGCCACATCCACCTCAACCTTTCTCATTCCGTCCATAGAATCCGATTGGACTTTTTCGTCTTCAGACGTTAAGGAAAAAGTGGAGAAACTGGACTCCGTCAAAATAAGGTACCCCCCAATCAAAATGAGTAATAGAACAGCGATCGTTTTCATTCATACCCCCTGCTTTCATCTGTTGATATCTTCCATCTTAATCCAATTATCAGGATGGAACAATGCTCTTTAGCATGAAATTAAACTCAGCCTTAAGCCTTATAAAAAAAGAGGACCTGGCAAAAAGATGATGCCAGGTCCTCTTCATCATTCTTTCATCCTTTGTAACGAAAATGTACGACTGCTGAATATAGTCGCTTTCCGCTGGACGGATCAATGCTGACTTGATGAGAAACATGATGAACACGCAGTAATAATGCTTTATTCTGTTCGATTTTCTCCTGCACGATTGCTTCCAATTTTCCCATTTCTGTCGCTTCGTAAAATTCGACCTTATCTTCAATGTAATCAAGATGCAGTTCCATTTTGATCTACACTCCTAATTTCACAATTAATTGATCAGGCCCTTTTAAAGGGACGATTCATATTTCCAGATCATTTTACCATGACAGGCACGAATAATGGTAGACGTTCATTCTTTATAGTTAATTATCGTTCTTACACGAAGTTCCTACAAACAAGGATTACAATCTTGATATCCAGGGATTAGTGTGGTATCTTGTAGCCATATTCATTTTAATTCATACTATAATGATAGGAATAATAAAGATTAATAGATAGGAGAGTGGAGAAGTGGGTAGAGAGTTTATTGAACTCTTTGATGAGTGGGCGGATTCTTACGACGAGACGGTTTCAGGTAAAGATAATGAATACCATGAAGTCTTTGATAAATATGGTGAAATCTTGGAGCGTGTCGCACGAGAATCAAAGGGAACAGTTCTTGAATTCGGTGTCGGTACGGGGAACCTCTCCTTCGTATTAAGAGAGAAGAAACGAAAGGTCATTGGCATCGAACCTTCAAAAGCAATGAGGGAAAAGGCGAAGAAACGCTTCCCTGACATGAAACTCCTGGATGGCGATTTCATCACATTCCCTGAGTTGAATGAAAAAATCGATACGATCGTCAGCACATATGCCTTCCATCATTTAACGGATGAAGAAAAGGAGAAAGCCATCCATAATTATGGAAAGCTCCTTGGGAAGAATGGTAGAATTGTATTTGCGGACACTGTATATGAGCATGAAGAGGCAAAGAAAGAAATCCATGACCGAGTCAGAGAACAAGGTTATGAAAATCTGCTTCATGACTTACAAACAGAATACTATACGACAATCGGTGTGTTATCAGACATCTTCACCTCTAATGGTTTCGAGGTTGAATTCGAGCGTTTGAACCGATATGTTTGGCTGATGAATGCCGTAAAAAAAGATTCGTAAAGGAATGTGGATATGAAGATCGCAATTATCGGAGCTATGGACGAAGAAGTCATCCTCATGCAGGAATTAATCGAAGACTGCGAAACAGAAACAATTGCAGGATGCACCTTTTATACTGGTACGATCTATGACCAGGAAGTTATATTGTTGAAATCCGGAATCGGTAAAGTAAATGCAGCGATTGCGACGACTTTATTGAACCAATTATACAAACCAGACTATGTCATCAATACAGGATCTGCTGGTGGATTCAACTCGGAATTGAATGTGGGGGATGTTGTCATCTCTTCTGAAATCCGTCACCATGATGTTGATGTGACGGCTTTCGGGTATGAATATGGCCAGGTCCCACAACTACCTGCATTTTACATGCCAGATCCAATGTTGGTTGAAATTGCAGAAGACAGTGCAAAAGATGTGACTGACAAACAAATCGTCAAAGGACTTATCGCATCTGGGGACTCCTTCATGAATGATGCTGTCCGTGTCGAAGATGTGAGAGGGAAATTCCCTGAGCTCTATGCTGCCGAAATGGAAGCAGCAGCGATCGCCCAGGTTTGTCATCAGTTTAAGGTTCCCTTTGTGGTCATCCGTTCCCTATCCGACATCGCCGGTAAGGATGCACCGATGTCATTTGACCAATTCTTGAAGGTAGCAGCAAAGAATTCCACGGAATTAATTTTAAAAATGGTAAAGGAGCTGAAGAAACATGGCTAAAAAAATGAATGTAGAAAGTTTTAATCTCGATCATACAAAGGTACGTGCCCCTTATGTACGTCTTGTAGGTATAACAAAAGGACAACACGGAGACGAAATCGCGAAGTACGACATTCGCTTTAAGCAACCGAACAAGGAACATATGGATATGGCCGGTCTTCACTCTATCGAGCATTTAATGGCTGAAAATATCCGTAATCATCACGATCGCATCATTGATATTGGTCCTATGGGTTGTCAAACTGGTTTTTACCTTGCAGTTCTAAATCAAACGGACCATGATGAAATCCATGATGTGCTGGAAAAAACATTGAATGATGTTCTTGAAGCAGATGAAGTTCCTGCATGTAACGAAGTACAATGCGGATGGGCAGCTAATCACAGCCTAGAAGGGGCAAAAGAGATCGCCCGCGATATGTTAGCAAAACGTAGCGAATGGAAAGACGTGTTCGGAGAGGAATAAGCAACAGTCAGAGAGGAACAGGTTATGAAGTACTTCAAAAATGTACAGGAATTGATTGGCCATACGCCGTTGGTGGAGATTACACAGTTTGGCCTCCCGAACGGCGTACGCCTTTTTGCAAAGCTGGAATTTTATAATCCGGGTGGCAGTATTAAGGATCGGTTAGGAAAAGAGCTTCTTGAGGAAGCCTTTGCAAGCGGCAAGCTGAAGCCAGGCGGAACGGTCATTGAACCGACAGCCGGTAACACGGGGATCGGTCTAGCGCTGGCGGCAGTCAACAAAGACATCAACGTCATCTTCGTCGTCCCGGAAAAGTTCAGTGTCGAAAAGCAAGAATTGATGCGCGCATTAGGCGCGAAAATCGTGAATACCGACACGGAAAAAGGGATGCGAGGCGCGATTGAAAAGGCGAAAGAGCTGGAAATACTGATTGAAAATTCATATTACCCAGCCCAATTTGCGAACGCTGCCAATCCGGCTACGTATTATAAATCCCTCGGTCCTGAAATCTGGGAAGCACTTGATGGGAAAGTGGATGTGTTTCTCGCAGGCGCTGGTACGGGTGGAACCTTCATGGGGACATCCCAGTATCTGAAAGAACAGGATCCGAACGTCAAAACGGTCATTGTTGAGCCTGAGGGATCCATTCTCAATGGCGGTGAGCCTGGTCCTCACAAAACAGAAGGGATCGGGATGGAATTCTTGCCAGATTATATGGACACATCTTATTTTGATGCGATCCATACGATCGAGGATGAAGATGCCTTCAGACGCGTGAAGGAGCTCGCTCAACGAGAAGGGCTTCTCGTCGGCAGTTCCTCTGGAGCTGCGTTACATGCCGCCTTGATCGAGGCAGCAGAAGCAAAGCCTGGCAGCCATATCGTTACGGTCTTTCCAGACAGCAGTGAACGTTACTTAAGTAAAAAGATCTATGAAGGAGGCATGTAAAATGAAGCCAAAAACGAAAATGATCCACGCTGGTATTTTCGGAGATGAGCACACAGGTGCTGTATCGACGCCGATCTACCAGGTGAGTACGTATAAACAAGAGAGTGTCGGGAATTTCAAAGGCTATGAATATTCCCGTACAGGAAACCCGACGCGTCACGCATTAGAAGAATTGATAAAGGACCTTGAAGAAGGGGAAGCTGGCTTTGCCTTCGGTTCCGGAATGGCCGCAATCAATTCGATCATGATGATGTTCAATACAGGAGACCATGTCGTCTTCACAGATGATGTGTATGGTGGAACGTATCGTCTCGTTTCCAAAGTGTTGAATCGTCTAGGCTTGGAATCTACGTTCGTTGATACAAGCAACCTCGAAAACATTGAGAATGCAATTCAAGAAAACACGAAAGCGATCTATGTGGAAACTCCGACCAATCCGTTGTTGAAGGTGACTGATATTGCAGGCGCTTCAAAGATTGCGAAGGCAAATGACCTGTTGTTGATCGTCGATAACACGTTCAACACTCCATACTGGCAAACACCGATCACGCATGGTGCTGATATCGTCCTGCACAGTGCAACGAAGTATATCGGTGGACACAGTGATGTTGTTGCTGGTCTTGCAGTCGTCAACTCGAAAGAGCTGGCTGAAGAGCTTCACTTCATCCAAAATTCCGCAGGAGCGGTGCTTGGACCACAAGATTCATGGCTGTTGATCCGTGGAATCAAAACACTCGGCCTCCGGATGGAAGCAACGGAAAGCAACACGAAACAAATCGCTGAGTTTTTAGATGGTCATCCTGCTGTGACGAAAATCTATTATCCTGGTCTTGAGTCTCATCCGGGGCATGAACTGTCGAAGCGTCAAGCTGGCGGATTCGGCGGCATGATCTCCTTTGATGTCGGCAGCCAAGAGCGAGCGGATCAAGTGTTGAGCAAGACGAAATACTTCACACTTGCTGAAAGCTTAGGCGCGGTTGAGAGCTTGATTTCTGCACCAGCCCGTATGACGCATGCATCTATTCCAAAGGATCGCCGTGATGAACTCGGAATCACAGATGGATTACTCCGTATTTCAGTCGGAATTGAAGATGCAGAAGACTTGATTGAAGACTTGAAACAAGCGCTAGAAGGATAAACGAGTTGAAGAGCATGGGTCCCCATGCTCTTTTTTACTGCCAAATGTTACATTGGTAAGTTGAGGAATTTTCTGAAAATACCCGTTTCTGCACAACAATCGTGTTAAGATGATTGCAGAAGGGGTGGGGAAAGTGTCAAAGGAAATGGTTAAGAACATTCAAGAGAAGATTGCAGATTTCAAACGTTTCAGCTTGGTCCTCCTTTCATTGAGTGCTTTCTTATATATTGGAAGCATCGTGCCTTTTGATGGGAAAGAGGCCACTGATCAACTCGTCCTCTTAAGTGCGAGTTATACGTTAATAGGTGTTGCGATTCTTTTTTACCGAAAAGTTGCAATATGGAAAAAACAATTGAATGAAGAACGATAAATTGACAAGAGGCTGACCAAACGAGGTCAGCCTCTTTATGAATTTTCAAAGGAAAGAGGCCGGATCTATCCACCATATCGGAGAAATGTTGAAATGGCGGATAGAAAAAGGCCGGATCTATCCACCATATCGGAGAAATGCTGAAATGGCGGATAGAAAAAGGTCGAATCTATTCGCCATATCGGAGAAATGCTGAAATGGCGGATAGAAAAAAGTCGAATCTATCCGCCATATTGGAGAAATGTTGAAATGGCGGATAGAAAAAGGCCGAATCTATCCGCCATATCGGAGAAATGCTGAAATGGCGGATAGAAAAAGGCCGAATCTATCCGCCATATCGGAGAAATGCTGAAATGGCGGATAGAAAAAGGTCGAATCTATCCGCCATATTGGAGAAATGTTGAAATGGCGGATAGAAAGAGGCAGATTCTATCCTCCATATTGAAGAAATGTTGAAATCCAAGATAGAGGAAGTTATCTTTCTCCCAATAAAAATCAGATTTTATCTACAAACAACCAGGATTCTTCCCCTTACGTAGCTAATCTATAGGTAAGATTTTTACCAGATAGAGGGGGCCGCGTCCTATGCTGCTTACACAATATTTGTTCCAAGCTGATAAACCGTTGAAAACGACGATCCGCAATTATACGGAAGCGGACTTCAATGAACTGATCGACATTCAGAAAGAATGCTTTCCTCCACCTTTCCCTTCAGACCTCTGGTGGTCTGAAGATCAACTCGGCTCGCATATCCGTCATTTTCCACAAGGTGCAATATGTGCAGAAATTAATGGGGAGATAGCAGGATCGATAACGACCTTGATCATCACTTACAAAGGACAGGACCATACATGGGAAGAAATCACCGATAACGGAAGTATCGTAACCCACGATCCACATGGCAATGCCTTATATGTGGTCGATATCAGTGTACGGCCTAAATACCGGAAGACCGGACTAGGGAAGCTTTTGATGCAGTCCTTATATCATCTAGTTGTGGAACTGAAGCTTGAATCGGTTCTAGGCGGCAGCCGCATGCCAGGATATGAGCGCGTGAAAGACAAACTTACTCCTGAACATTATGTGGAATCGATTCTGAATGGAGAGCGAAAGGATCCTGTCGTCACGTTCTTGATGAAAGCTGGACGCACACCCGTCAAGCTGTTGCCGGACTATTTAGATGACCCTGAATCCGCGAATTATGGGCTATTGATGGAGTGGAAGAACCCATTTTTCGAAAAAACGAAATAATTTTCCAATTTAAGGTTTACATTTCATTGGCGCATGGGTATACTTTACTCTGCAGGTTAAAATTACTAAAGGAGGTCGAACGAAATGATGATCATTCAAACAAAAGCAATCCAACTCAAACTTAATAAAAGTAGTTCGGCCAGTGACATGCAGTACATGTAATTTGACAACTCGTTAAAATCGCCACAGGTCGACGACTGCCTGTGGCTTTTATATGCCTTTTGACGTGAGTTTTACGTTAATTAACTTTTTTACGCCACAGGGGTCTATCCTGTGGCGTTTTTATATGAACAAATTGAAAGGAGGAGAGCAACATGTGGAATGAGAAACAAAGAAAAACGATTAGGCTCAAGCAGGAGGTATTTTCTCAATAGTTCAATCATAGAAAGGAGGGATCCGCTATGATGCCAGTCCATTTATTCTTGTTAACGATGGTACACAAAGTATTGAAGCAAGAAATGACGTACGAAGATTCGAACAAACAGAAGCAAATTGAAGAATTCTATAACGAGTCACGTGAAAAAGCATTCCACTACATGAATTGGATGTAGTGTCGAATAAAAAGGAGGATGAACAGGATGATAAAAGGAAAAGTATTTCTCGATTGGATTGTAACGGAGATGGATACAACCTGAAAGAATCGGTATGAAAAGGAGTGAAGCGATATGATGCCATTTCACTTGTTTATTCTGGTCATGAAAAAGGTCAGGAATAAAGAGAGAAATCTTGAAAAGCTGCAGCATCAACAACGTGTCGAAGCCATCATGGAAGAAGCACGTCACAAGTCAGCTTATTATATAAACATGATGTAACGTTAACGAAGCAAGCGGGGGTCGCCACCGCTTGCTTTTTTATAAGTGCAAGATGGTACCTCCTCATCATTTCTTTCCTCGTACAGACACAACCAAGCCCATCCCATCATAGGTATAAGTATGTGTGAAAGCTGCCTATGGAGGTGAGGGTGTGTCAAGCATCATCGCGGCACTGGCTTATTTCTTCAAAGAAGTCATGTTCTTCGTCTCCTACGTGAAGAACAATGCATTTCCACAGCCTTTGTCACCCAAAGAGGAAACCCGGTATCTGAAGGAAATGGCGGAAGGTAGTGAAGAAGCACGCAATCGTCTGATTGAACACAATTTACGGTTAGTCGCCCATATTTGTAAGAAGTTCGAAAACACAGGAGAAGACACCGAGGACTTGATCTCAATCGGAACAATCGGCTTGATCAAAGCGATCGAAAGTTACTCCCGAGGAAAAGGAACGAAGCTCGCAACGTACGCAGCGAGGTGTATTGAGAATGAGATTCTAATGTCATTACCAGTGCGATTGCAAGCATGCTATAGTTCGATTTTTTAATGGTTCACGTTTAATCAGTTACTTGCAGTTATGTGTTGTTTATCAGTTTTCCATATTTTTTATTGATTTTGAATGTAGTACAATAGATGAAGGTAAATACTATGGGAATAACCAATATAGAAGAAAAGTAAGAAAAATTGATTTCAGAATTAAAGAGGCTCTATTTATTTAATTTCATCAAAAACTATAAGAAATATGTTCTAATGAGATTCCTAAAATTATTATACAGTTAATAATTTTGAGAAACATTGATACAAACATCTATACATAAGAAAATTCAACGAATAAAATGTATGATAAACAATAATAAAGAGGAAACGAATAATATGTTGTCGAAATTATTAATATGGGGGTGATGTGTATATGGCTAGTGCAATAGATGTTGCAAAGTATTTTATTAATTTAAGTCAACCTGGAACTAATGAGAATATCACAAATTTAAAATTACAAAAGTTGTTATATTATGCCCAAGGCTTTTTTATGGCATTGAATGACACAGATGAACCTTTATTTGACGAGGAAATACAAGCTTGGGTTCATGGTCCTGTAGTACCTGAAGTTTATCGTGAATTTAAGGGTTTTTCTTACAAGGATATTAACATAAATTATCATGACGAAGTTCTTGAACTCACTCAAGTAGAAATTGAGCTATTAGATGAGGTTTGGAGGAACTTTGGGAGATATAATGGTAAGGACTTAGAAAGACTTTCACATACTGAACCTCCTTGGATACAGGCGAGGGAAGGACTAGCTCCTTATGATTATGGTGACAATGAAATTAATCCTCAAGAGATAAGGGCGTATTTTGCACAGGAATATATAGTTGAGAGGTAGTCATGTTATTTAATATTTTTGTTGAAGGATTTATAAATATTATAAATGGCATTTATAAAGTGGTAATTCCATTAAGTTTTACTATTTTTATTTTTGCATACAGGGAACAAAGGGAAGTAGCTTACTCATTATTAAAAAGAAAGAAAAAATGGCAGACGGTTTCTTTTATAGTATCTTCAATATTATTACTAATAGCTATGCAATTTTATAGTTACCATCTCCAATTATCTTCGGAACAAGTACCTACTCAAACTCCTGGATCCACTAAAGAAAACGCGAAGAATGTAACCAATTTAGATACGTTAGCATTATTAACAATAATGCTAATAAGTTTGTGGTGGATAATTTCTTCAGTTACTTCATATAGATCAATATTAAAAAATATTAACATTATTGATGAATTTAGAACAAATACCTCTCTTATAAATAAGGCCTTTAAAAAAATAGACAAGATAATGGTGATAAAAGAAAAAAATGAAGCATATAAGGCTAAAGAAATTCAAAAGCAACTAGATAATATAATAGTTGCAACAGAGATTAACTTTCAGATTTTAATTACTAAAGAAAAGTATAAATTAACTAATAACTTTAGTAGTTCTTTAAGAACAATTAATTCTACTTTATTTAATAAACTTGTTGAGTATAATAAAGATGAAGAAATATTTAGTAAAATTGTTCCTTTATCAGGAACAAAATATTTTGATCTTTATATTTTGATTTTAAAAAATCTGAGTAACTTACTTGAAGTGTCTTTAGAGACTGGTAGGGAAAAAGAAGTCCAATTAATAAATGACACATTTTGTGATATAAAACCATTTCTTTTTCAGGTGAGGAAAGAAGATTATGCTGAATGGATTGTATATAAAAGGAATGATGATAGGTATCAAAATCTAGAGTTCATGCTTAAAGAGTTCTTTAATCATTATTATTTTATAATGTATAAAATATTGTTGAACCTTTACAAGAAAAATGATAGCAGGACTACATATATTTTTGAAAGATTAATAGCCCATGAATTTGATAATAGGAGGTTTATTAGTGAGAATGACTTTTTAACTCTTACTTCAGCCTTATTCTATAATTCAATAGAAACCCGAAATTTAAAAGTACTAACAGATATAACAAATAATTATTTTAAATTTTTTATAAAAAGTTTAGAGCAAGAAAACCTTAGAAAACCTGAGAATAAAATACCAAAAACTAAATTTAGCAAAAGAATTAGTGTAAAAAAAATAACTAATCAAAAAATACATAAAAGTGAGGATATACAACGTAAAATTGTGAAAATAATGATATTTGGTATTATCAAATCAATTGAATTAGGTCATTACAATTGCGCGGGTTTCTTAATAAAAGTAATTATTAAAAACTTTGATCAGAAATTGCTTAATTATGAAATAACAGATATCTTTAAAAATAGAAAAAATACCACTCCTGATCTAACGTTAAGTAAAGAAATTACATCACATTTATCTATTAACTTGAGCTTTAGCCCTGCATCATATAAATATTGTTTACAGAAAACAGTATTATTGTTGGCATTACAACAAAGGTTTGTATCTGAAAGTATGAAAATTATTAATATAAATAAACAGAATTATATTAACTTAGATAAGTTCTTTGGAAATGAAGACAAATCTTATCTTGAGTATTTGATAGAAAAAGTAAAAGGATTGCAAGGTTTATATGGTCTTTTATGTTTAAAAGATGATAATATTGACAACCTTATTAGTGAATTAGATAACAAAAAGAAAAGTTTTTTGGAGACAAGTTAGTTTTATATATTTTTTTAACTACTCTTAATGAGTAGTTTTTTTACTTTAAATAGAAGTGAATTTTCCTTCTGATATACCTCCTAGGAGTGTTAAGGCTCCACAAAATTCACAATACAAAGCATCGACAACGTTTATCTTTTCACACTCTGTTTCCCCACATTGATTATACAAATGGTATCCACACTTTTTACAGTACTCAGCATGCTCGGAGAAATCATTATTTTTACATTGTGGACATTCTTTAAATCTCATTTCATTATTAGGAAATTGTTTGTTTACATTTATGTATACATCCTGCGCGGTGCAAGTCAACTTCTCCGTCTTATTACGATTCTCTATCATATCTAGAATTTCTTCTCTCGATTTTATCCCTAGTTCATCCAACCGATTGATGATCGCTGTCCAGGAGACATTAAAACACTCAGTTAATTTCCCAATTTGTTGGACAGTGATGGGGTCTATTAAATTCTCTCGAAGTACTTCTTCAGGCATTAACAGCTCTCGTGCAAATACATGGGCTTCCCGTTCAATGATTTTTCGTTGATTTTCTGTAAGATCAGAATCATTCAAATAAGCTACATGATCCAATAGGATATGACCAAGCTCATGTGCGTACGTCCAGTTGATTCTGCCTTCAACATGATCCGTGTTGATGACAATGCCATATTCATCATTTTCTTTATTGTAGACGACAAATGCATCGTCAATCTCAGTTGTTTCTTGAATTTTGGTATTGGTAACTGTTTGAATGATTCCTTTGGCATTGATGGGTGGTGAATTAAAGGAATTGGATCGCAAGCACTTACTTACTTCTTCCTTGATCAAATCCATCCTAACTTTTTCCGGTACCACCTTCGTCTGCTTTCCCATCTTTTTGCTCTTCCTCCTCGTCGTCTAAAAATAGCTCTTCGATTAGTCTAAGCATTTTCCTTTTCTCTTTATCTGTTAGCTTCTTATTAGCTCTTCGTAGCACATTATAAGCTTCTGGCCATTCGGATTCATCAATATTATCTAATTTGTTCGTTACGGTTTTATCCGGATTGTCTGTATACCCCAGTAAATAATCAGAGGTAACCTCAAATAATTCAACAAATTTTGTTATTAGATCATCCTCAACATTTCGCTTGCCAGCTTCAATACGGGACAAAACACTATTATTGATCCCAATCTTTTTGGACAGAGTAAGTTGAGACCAATTCCTCTGTTCCCTCAGCTTTTTTATACGATGACCAATTACGGACATGGAATCCCCACCTTTTCTAATACAGCATAACTATTGTACCATTTTTCTAAACCAGAAAAATAAATTTGCTAAAACAACAAATACAGGGTTGATTTTGCGAATTCAGCAAATTATAATAAGGTTAAGGATTTGCTGAATCAGCAAAAAATCTCGGGAAGGGAGGTTGATCATGGAATATATTAATCTGAAATATATCAAATCAAGACGGATAAACCTCAGGATTACGCAACAACATATGGCTCGATTGCTTGGCTTTAAGCATGCCTCCACATACTTGAAGTATGAGAAGGGGGACTATTGTTTTAAAGCACATCACTTGCCGTTGATTGCGAGAGAACTTCGATGTGATCTTAATCAGCTTTTTTTTGGGAATAACTTTGCTGAATCAGCAAAAACGAATTATAAACACTCGGAATTCTGCAATGAACCTCTTACGAAATATGTAACACGAATCTACCACTCATTCTTTCAATCTCGTCACCTGGAAATCCTGCCTTATCATACACAGTCGCTTATAAAATCTTTTTCCTTTTCCCAGATATCCTGAAAAGGAGTGTTGAAAATGCCTGAAGTAAAATGGATTAAGCTGAGTACTCAAATGTTTGAAGATGAAAAGATCCGACTGATCGAGTGTATGCCTGAATCCGATGCACTGTTAATCATCTGGATCAAGTTATTGACACAAGCAGGAAAGACCAATGCCAATGGTTACATCTATTTGAATGAAACAATCCCCTATACCGATGAAATGCTGGCAACGATATTCAATCGTCCTCTTAATATTGTCAGGTTAGCCCTGAGAACTTTTGAGGAATTCGGAATGATCGAAATTAAGGATGATCATTTCATCACCATCAGCAACTGGGAAAAACATCAGAACGTCGAAGGGCTTGATAAAATCCGAAAACAAACCCGGGAACGAGTGGCGAGACACCGGGAAAAGAAGCGACTCCAATCAGGTAACGGTACATGTAACGTTACGGTAACGGATGGTAACGCAACAGATATAGATAAAGAATTAGAAAGAGATATAGATAAAGATATAGAAAAAGATTCTGAAAGAAAAAACGGAAAAGATAAATTTAAAACCAAAAGTATAAAGGCATATGATTTTTACAAACAACACATCGGAAAAGCCAATTCCAAAATCAAAAAAGAAATAGAAGTATGGAATAAGGTTCTAGATGAAGAACTGGTCATCGAGGCATTGATACGTTCCATCGATTTAAATAAACCGTCATGGACCTATGCAAGGGGCATTCTTTCAAAGTGGACGAAACATAATGTTCAAACATTGGATGATGTTGGAGCACTTGATCTCGAGTTTTTGAACAACCGAAAGGAGGGTGACCGTGGAAAATCGTTTGGAAAGCATCATCGAGACTCTCCGTCAGAGACATCTTCAATCACTGGAGGACAAACCGGACGGATCCGAAGGAGAGGAAGCTCATGAATGTCCGATATGCGAAGATAAAGGCATTATCTTTTACCGGGTTCACAAAGATACAGAATGGCATTGGGATGAACGATCACATTTCAGGTTTCCAGCCAGTAAGGTTCCTGAAAAGGACTACCTTTCAGGGAGTGTATGCTGTCCCGAACAGGCTTGGCAATGGCACGATTGTTACTCGGAACGGTGTAGCTGTGTAAAACAAAAGAACGTTGAACAATTGCTCCTTTCCTCTGAAATTACCGAAGCTTTCCGAAAAAATACGTTTGAAAACTTTGTCACGGAAGGGAAGCATCCAATGATCAAAGATGCGCTGCAATGTGCACAAGAGTATATTCTGGACTTCACAGAAATTCGGGATACAAGAGCCAACAGTATTGCTTTATTGGGACAACCCGGTAGTGGGAAAACCCATTTACTAACGGCGATCTCCAACCACTTGATGGTGGAGAAGCAGGTCTCTGTACTTTACTTTCCGTATGTGGAAGGGTTTGATGACTTAAAGGACGATTTTGAAATACTGGAAGAGAAAATGGAGCGAATGAAGAAGGTGGATGTTCTGTTTATCGATGATCTCTTCAAACCAATTGGACGAAACCGGAAGCCGAGGGCTACTGAATGGCAAATTGAAAGAATGTATGCCTTAGTCAATTATCGCTACTTAAACCATCTGCCCATATTAGTTTCCTCTGAGTTGACTGTAGATGAATTGGAATCTGTCGACGAAGCTCTGGGAACACGCATCTATGAAATGTGTAGCCATTACACCGTTCTTATCCAGGGGAATAAAAAAGTGTTAAACCAGCGTTTGGGTTAGGAAAGGTACTATAATTTTTAAAAAAACTTTTTGCTAAAACAGCAAAATGGAACCTGATAAAAGGAGTGCTCATATGACAAAAGCCGGAAAGCAGTTCGAAGTCACGATTGTCAAAGGTCCATTAGCTGAAAAAGAAAAGCTGCAATCCTCGGCATGGGCATTCATGGCGAGCATTGTAAAAAAGCAATTGGATGAGGGGAAGTACAATCCAGTTGGTAAAGCGAACAGCAACTAACTAAAAATCATTTATATAAGGATAATATTACCAATAAGTGTAAATGAATCCAATTCACTACGGAAGTAGGTTAAAACGATCATTCTTAAGTGTTTAAAAGAGCTTTAAAAACTGTTTAATTTAGGGATGTTTTTTATTAAAGGTGAGCAGATGTTTTCCCAACAATGATAAGGTATCTGCGCCTTGTTTATTCTTCGCTATCGCTGCGAATATACGTTGACCTCACACAGACAACATCACTCTGTGTGAGGTCAACGTACCACGGCGGCGCAGATGCCTTTTGTAAAGTTTTTATGCGAACGGTTGTTTTTGATTTTGGAGAGTGATAATATACAAGCATAATTTTTTCTTTAAAGTGAAAATTAGAAAAATTCAGAAGAGTGAGGAGGTTGTCTACAATTGGAAGCCAGCCAATCGAACCTACTTGCAGTGAAGCAGGAACGCATCCTGAAAGTGATTAATCGGTTCGGTGTCATTACATCTACTCAACTCGTCGACTTTTTGGAAGGGGACATCTCTCACGTAACGGTCTACAACACCAAAAAGAAACTCCTTTCACTCGGCTTCATCACGGAAAAGAAAATCGGTTACACTCTTATTCTTGCCGTCCGCCCCCGGGGTGTCGACTATCTCGGCAGTCCATTGACGGCATTCACCAAGATCAACCTCAGCCAATTGAAACACCAAATGCTCATGAATGATTGTCTGTTAACCTTCAAGAAGCTCACCAACGAGAAGAATCAAAAACTCCATTTCTTGACTGAACGGGAACTTAGAAGCGAGTACCTCGATCAGAATTTTACGAAAAACGAACGAAAGAATCCAACTAAACTAAAACAGGTCGCTGATCGGATCCCTGATTTCGTCATCATGGAAGGGGAACGGCGGATCGCCTACGAAGTCGAATTGACCCAAAAATCCGCAAAACGGTACTTGGAAAAAATGAAACGGTATCAAGATGAAATTATGAAGGGACGGTACAGCAGGGTTCGTTACTTATGTGAAACGGACCAAATCAAAAAGACCGTCATTACCCACGCGAAACGTGCTGGGGTGGAATCAAACATGCTGCAACTGGACCTGATTGGGAGGTTGCTTGCCATTGGCCAAAAGCAATGAAGAAGTGAGCAAGGAATTCGCCTTTGGAATCGGTTTATTACTTGCAGTATTGTTGATCTTCCCACTCTTTCTCTTTTCATTACCGTTCTATGTTATCACACGCTTGATCAATAGACCCAACGTCCATTTAACCTTATCGATTTTGGGGTTACTTGTTTTCACATTTGTGATCATAAATCAGCCTGAAAGTTATTTTGCTCTCTATGAGGTATTACCAGTCGATTTCTCCTGGTTGACCTCTTTGGTCCACAAACCTGTAGAATTCAGTGCTGCTTCATACGTCCTTTACGCAAGCGGAGGTTTAGTAATAGCTTATCTCTGGTCGGTTTTGACGGACTACTTCCGATCGAGACGAGTCCATTCCAAAGAAGCAAAACGAGACGCTTTGAAGCAATCTACCGTATTCCGAATAACGTATGAGCAGCGATTCCGGCTAACCCAGCAAACCCAACAGAAATGGCGGGAGGACTTCGCGAAAGGGAAAACCGACCGATTATTAATCGGGATAACGGAGACTGGACAGCCCTATTACATGGATTTCAAAGAAGTCAACCAGCATATGTTCGTTCCGGCAACGACTGGTGGAGGGAAAACGGTTCTGCTTCTGAATTATATCGAGTATGCGTTACTCAAAAACTACCCTTTTATTTTCATAGACGGCAAAGGTTCCGCAGAGAGTATCGACGATGTCCGAGCATTATGCGATCGTAACGGGAAAACGCTGGAAGTTTTTTCGGATGAGGGGGAGCTTACCTATAACCCACTTCGGTACGGGAATGCGACGGTCATCAAAGATAAGCTCGAACAATTAATTGCAACAGAAAGTCATTACTATACGGAAATCTCGACTTCCCTGGTGCAAGCCATTATCCAGTTTATCGATGATTATGGTTTCAAACGGGATCTATGGACGTTTGCAAAATACTTGAACCCTAACGAAATCAAGAAGGTCTTACAGGCAGACGTGGTTGAAGTCCAAACAGTTGACGATGAGAAGGTACAAGGAGAGAAAGCGTTATACTCATCCTTTTTAGAGGAGTCCAATAAAGATACAGGAACAACTGAAACAGCTGTAAAAGAAAAAATGACGAAAAAAGTCAGAAGTGAACGTGCAAAGAAACATTACCTGCGGTTTTTCGAACGTTATGAGCACGAAGAAGACGGGGAGATGTATTTGTTTACGAATGCATCGTCGGTCCGTACTCAGCTCTATCTTCTTTTGGACAGCGAACTGGGTCACCTGTTCGAAGAAAACGAAAACGGTCTCGATTTGATCCAGGTGAGTGATCAGAAAAAAGCGCTGTTTGTCAGCTTTGACGGCTTGATTTACAACACGTTCATCAAAATCATCGCAAGGTTTTTGATTCTGGATTTGAACTACCTCGTGTCATACCGAAACCGGAAGCAGATGAACGACAAGCCGTTGCTCGCCATCTACGATGAGTTTTCCGTCTATGCGAATGACAAGATTGTCGATACCGTCAACAAGTCACGGTCCGGTGGTTTCCATTGTATCATCGCAACCCAAACGATAGCGGATCTAGAAAAGGTGGATCCGGTACTAGCCAAACAGGTTATTGGAAACACCAACACCTTCGCCATCGGTCAAACGAATAGCCCGAAGGAAGTGGAGGCTTGGGCCAACACACTGGGCACATTCAAGGATATTGATTTAACGATACAGACGAAAGAGCAGGCCGGACGCTTGAAACGTGTCGATCAAAAATCAGAAATGGGTACGATGCGAAATGTACAGAAGTTCAAAATCACGCCCGATGAAATTCGCGATCTTCGAACAGGGCAATTTATCATCGCCCGAAAAGCGGCAAAAGATATCTTAGAACCCCAAATCATATACATCCGACATCCGTTGAAAGCTTAACTCTTTTACATCCTCAAAAGGGAGTGAAGTTATGAAGCGTAAACGAAAACCATCAGAAAAGATGAACAAGGAAAAAGGGGCACGGAAAGTTCCCTATTCCAGAAGGACCGCCACACGAATCACAAGCATCGTTTTTTTCACGGTGATCCTATTCTCTTTAGTATTCAACGTCATCTTTTTCAGCAAATACCAAACCATTCGAAACTCAGTTAAGGCACAAGAAAACTCGATCGAAGAAGAACTCAATCAGGTTCATGATTCCAATCTCATCCATTCCCATTCGATTGTCGTTTTCACGGATCAATTCTTACAGCAATATTTTGGGATTCCCGAAAGTGAGGATGAACGTAAGAAGCGTCTTGAAACGCTCAGCACCTATTTTGTCAGTGGTTATGATCTCCAGCGTTTAGGAAATCTGGACGACTTCAAAGGAAGTCGAGTGTTAAAAGATCTTCAATACATGGATACAGAACAAATCAGCAGAAATCAGGCAAATGTTCATTTTATAGCTAAATACGAAATTGTTGAAAATCCGGGAGAATCGAAGGAGGGAGACAATAAAGAAAACGATCCGAAAAAGGTAGCGAATCGTGTTGAGATCGTTGTACCCGTTACGACAGACGGTAAAGGATATGCTGTGTATCAAAATCCTCGTCTGGTTGAAAGTGATTTGAGAACCACAATGAACGCTGAACCAAACGAACTGGAAGGGGAGTTACCTACGTCTTCAGAATATAAGAAACTCCAATCGTTCCTAACCGAATTTTTCACTTCTTATGGGACGAGTGATGAAAAACTTCCCTTCATGGCTGAAGTGGAAAGAGGGTTGAACGATCAAATCCTTCAAAGCGTCACCATCCGTCAGGTTGCCAAAGACCACAGAGCATCCTATCGAGCGATTGTAGATGTTCAATACCAAAACAACCAAACATCACTGAACAGTCTTTACACGTATAAACTACAGCTCTCATTTGAAAACAATAAATTTTTCATTGAATCCATGGAATAAGGAGGATGTACAGATGAATTTCACTTTACAAGAAGTGACGACAAACCTCGTATCACAAATCGGTTTTCTGGTTTTGCTCATAATGGTCATACGGGCATTAGTTGCCTATACCCGTGAGGATTGGGGACAGTTCTGGTCTGGACTCGCACTTGGAATCTGCTGCTTGATTGTTGTCTTCTTTGGTCCACAATTCCAGGAGCTTGCGAAAACGATCGGAAAAACCGTATTCCAGTAAGGAGGTTTTTGTATGAAGCTCAAAGGAGAAAACTTCACCCCGGAGTATAAATATCCGATTAAAATTTACCGGATCGGTTCCATTGAATTTGCGAATGGGCTGGAGGTAAGAAAAATGATTTTTTCCTTCGTATTGGCAATACTTCTCGTCATCGGTTTTGTGATGATCGGGGTCCAGGGCGACCATAACCTCCTAGGCTTCGTAGCAAAAAACTGGCTGATCCTTATCACTGTTATACCTGGGATCATTACATTCGTCGTATTCAACCTACAATATGACAACAAAAAGTTCATTCCGTTTCTAAAGGGTCGCGTCCGGTTTTATCGGACCAAAGAGACCTCTTATGAACATTTCATTGAAGTGGCAAGTGAGCAAATGGGAAAAGAGATGGTGTTCGAACCGCATATGAAAGCAGGTGAAGATGAATGAAGGCTATGCTTGAGTTCCCGATTGAGCTCAAACATCAGAATATGATCTTCAACAAACGAAAACAGGTCTGGGCATTCTACAAACTGGATGAGGAACATATTCGCCTGAACAGTGCAATTGAGTTCCAGCGATATGTTGAACGGACGGCAGCCTTTCTGTCACACACGGAATACGACTATCACATCATGATCATCCCGAAAAAGTTTGACTTTCCGACCTTTACAAGTGTCATCAACGATAACATCGTAAAAGGGGAATTCTCGGATATCGGACGGGTGTACTTTGATCGAGCTTCTTTAACGTTGGAAAACGAAGTGTTCCTGCATGAATACGATTTATACATCGGAATCCATCTGAACAAAATGGATAACAAAGTGATGGTGGATGTCGGGGACTTTATGAAGAAGTTCACGAAAAGGGTGCGGGACGATCTTTCGAAACTGATGACGTTTCAGACACATGTTGAAGATGATTTCGAGTATTACGCGGAGCTGGAACGATCCTTCAGCAACAAGGTCGCCTATCATAAGAACTTCAAGAAGTGTACCGAAAAGGAAATCAACCGGTTCATTTATTACATGTTCCACCGAACCAGCGATGGCTTCGATACACCGGAAGGGTCATATAACCTGACCGAAGGAGTCGTTAAGAACGAGTACGGTCATATGACGGTCAAACATGAGGACCATACCGAATACCTCTGTTTTATGCCGTTTTCAGAAATGCCCGTATCGGTTGAGAATTATCGGTTCATTCAGGACATTCTCGAGAGTATTGATTTCCCTGTTGAGTTCCAAATCCGTTATCACTTCAAAGATCAAACGACTAACATCCGTCAGGTCCGAAAATTAAAAAGACGTTTCACCAATTTCGATCGAGAAATCCGTTCTACCCATACAGCAGATGACGATTCAGTCGTAGAAATGGCATCAGACAGATTGGAGGCGCTATTGGAGGATCTCAAACACGATGCACGAAAGGTTCTTCATATGTCCTTCACACTTGTGATAGCCGATAGATCCAAGAGAGGAATGAAGGAGAAGCAGGAAGCACTACAAAACTTGTTCAAGAATACAGGATTTTGTCTATCGAAGCCCCTTGTTGATCAATTAACTCTCTTTTCACAGAGTTTGCCAGCTTCCTACCATGATTACAGGTACTTTGAACAGGTCGTCGATGAGACGTATCTTGCCCAGTCTGCCATGGATCTGTCCAACAAAGTCGGAAATCGATTTGGCATGGTCCTTGGAAAAGTGATCACTGGAAAGAAATTGTCCAGTGTGGAGCAGGCGCGTGAAATCAATAACAACATTGTTGTTTTTAACCCGTTACTAACGAAAAAGGCCATTTCCGGTGCTACCCATACCAACGGTAACATTTTAATTACAGGACCTCCTGGGAGTGGGAAATCAGTTCTGGTGAAGAACTTCTTCACATGGTGTACATTCTTTGGTTCTAAGGTTCTTTACGTCGATCCAAAAAATGAATTTCAGCGTTATTATCAAGATGCTTTGCACAAATACGGAGACATACCCGAATTCAAGGAACTGTATGAACGGATTAACTTCATCCATCTATCTGAAAAAAGCGAGTACCACGGTGCGCTTGATCCTCTTGTATTCCTGAAAGGGGACCAAGCAATCCAAACGGCAATGATGATCCTCAATACATTAGCTGAGGTTCGAGGGTCGAGAGGTGAATCCGTCATCATCTATGATTCGATCATTGAAGAGGTGGAGACCAATGAGTATCCGACATTGACAGGTGTAGTTGAACGGATCATTGAGAAGGATGTGACGTTAGGGAAGTTCATACAAAAATACCGTTATGGACTGGGGCGTATGCTGTTCGGCAGCAAACAATCAATGGGATTAGATTTTGAGCGCCAAATCAATGTATTGGGTCTTCAAGGCTTGCGTCTTCCGGCGTCAGACAACATGAACGAAGAGGAACGGATCGGGCTCTGCCTCATGATGTCGATCTCCAAATACGTCCATACCTTCTCAACCAAGAAAGAAGAGGAAGCGATGATCATCTTTGATGAGGCATGGACATTGAAGCGTTCTTCCAACGGTCAGGATCTGATCGATGAAATGCTGCGGACCGGTCGTTCATTACGAACAGATATTGTTCTTGTCACCCAGGCGTATGATGATTTCAATGTCGATACAACAAAGGAACAAATCGGAATCAAATTCGCTTTCCGACCGAAATCCGATGAATCGATTAAACCTGTCTTACGTTTTTTCGATATGGAAGAGAACCAAGAAAATATCGAAATCGTCAGTAATCTAAAATCGGGTATGTGTCTGTTTCAGGACCATTTAGGACGTAATCAAGCGATTGCAATTGATATTCTTTTTGATGAGTGGTTTGAAGCTTTCAAGACCACTGAAAAAGAATCAGAAGCCGTACATTTAGAAGAAGCCTACAGCTGAAGAAAGGGTGCTGAAGATGAAAAAAACAATACTACTATTTATATCTACCATTTTACTTGTCCTTGGAGGTTGTGGGGGAAATGAATTTGACCATGATGAAGAAAAAGTGAAAGATGCTGTGGCAAATCGTGCATTACAACAAAAGGTGATCGAAGAAGGCAATTATAAAAAAGAGGAAATTGAAGTTTTAAAGGTTTGTGAAGCAACTGAAAAAGGCAATGAGGAAAAGGGTTTTGATGGAAATTATATTGTTCACTGGCAAACTGCGGACGGAGAATATCAAAGAAAGTTTATGATGAAAGAATATGAAATTAACTACGGAACAAACAACTATGAGGAAATAAAAGATAGCTGCACAACTTTTAATAGGAGGTAATCCTATGAAACGTAAGCTTCTGTTTTCCTTGTTCATCCTCCTTTTAATTTCATTAAATATATCCACTGATGGGTACGCAGAATCACTGGAAGATGAAAGGAAATCCAAACAGTTTGATGAAAATCGTTATGAATTAATGACCTATGCCGATGATAGCTGGTGGGATGTGGCAGGGAAGACAGGTTCCTCTGTTGCGACTTCTATCAAAAGCTTCATTTGGATGATCAACATCGTTGTAGCGAATATCGTTCTCATGATTGTATATCAGCTATTTTCGCTTGACATCATCGATATGACCAAAGGTGCTGTTGAAGAGATAACATCGAGTACAGCTGGTACTCTGACCTATAACTTTGGATTATTTGCATTAGCTGTAGCCTCTCTTGGCATCGTAGTCCGGGCTTATATCCAACAGAATTGGCAGGCGTTTTTCAAGCTTCTCACATTGATTATGCTCAGTTTGACGTTGCTCTTCTCCATACAGACCGATAAGTTCAATTACATCGATCTCCTACACGGATTTTCTACAACTCTTGAAAATGCAGTAATGCAGGTGAATCCGTCATTGACGGAGGATGATTCATTTAATTTTGTCAGTTTCGATGAAAATTCAGCCCGTTCTGTATCTGTCTCAGTCGAGAACAAGGTGTTTGATGCGTTGATCTATCAACCGTATCTTTTACTTCAATACGGGAGTGCGGATAAAGCAAAAATCAATGCTGAACAATCTGATCGCGTTGAAGAGTATTTAAATGCTGATCCAAGCACAGAAAAAGGTATGAAAAAACGTGAAGAAATTTCTCAAAAAGAATACGAAGAATACGGGAACAAACAAATCTTTGCTGGGAATGCCTTCAAACAAGCTGGTTACATCATGGTCATGTTATTGTCGACCACTATTCAAGGTATCGTCTTTTTCTTCATCGCTTTGGTTCGGATTATGCTGCAATTTGCGTTCATTTTGATGATGCTACTTGCACCTTTCATTTTGTTCATGAGTATTTTCCCATCGTTTGAAGCATTGGTTGCCAAATATGCCAAAGGGACTTTTATTCTAGTCTTTTTCAAAGCGATTACAATGTTCTTCATTCTAGTGGCTACAAGCTTCATTACGCTCGGTTATGATATGACGAACATGTCCAACGATCTCTATTACCGTATATTCATTCAAATCGTCTTCAGTGTCGCTATCATCTTCATGTACATGAAACGTCAATTTGTCTTCAGCATGTTGGAAGGGGCGTCACCAAGTCTCGGTGATATGGGGGCAGCACGAACGGGTCGAACGACGCTATCTCGAACACAACAAGGACTTCGTCATGCCTCTCAAATGAAAAAGAAAACAGGAAGTGGACTAAAAAAGGGTCGACAAGTCGTCTCACGGAGTCGAACGAAAGCCGGAAATGGGTTGTCGTCAATTGGACAGTCTGCTCGGAATGTAAGTGGATCGATCAATGAAAAAGTACAACAAGCACGAAATCGAATCGGACAAGCTCAATTTGGTGGAAAACAAAGCTTTCAAAAACAGGGGTTCCATCCTGAACCGACTACAGCAACAGATGAGAGGGAGAATGTTTATCAAAATGATAAGGTATCTGTCCTATCAAATAATCAATCCAATTCTACTAAACACGTAAATACTAAGAATGTTAGAAACACCTCACGAAAAGGCTCGAAGCAGAGTAATACAAAAACATCACCTTCACAGAATGTAAGCGAATCAACTCAATCGTTGAACCATGAGCCATCAAAATCAGCTCGAAACCCTTATAATCACCATAAACAACCATCAATACAAACCAAAGATAAAAGAAGAGTGGGAGGAAATTCAGAAGGTCTATTAAACCGGAAATCTCACTTTTATTCATCAAATAACGAGTAGGGAGGAGATGCTTTGTTCCGCCAAGCGCTAGAAGTGAAAACAAAAAAAGTGGCGTTAGGATTATTCCTAAAGTATCTGTTCCCCTTTCTCCTTGCTTCTGCCCTTTTATTCAGTCTTCTTTTCATGTTGTTAATGTTCGCGGATCAACTTGTAAACAATCAATCTACGTCTCTTGATGGAAATAATGGAGCAAATCTGTCTAAAGATGTTTTGCAGCACAAACCGACGGTTGAAAAGTATGCGAAGGAATATGGTGTTGAAAAACATGTGGGGATGCTTCTTGCCTTGATGATGCAAGAGTCGGGAGGTCGTGGGGATGACCCCATGCAAGCATCTGAAAGTTATTGCGGTAAGGTTGGATGTATTGATGATTCAGAGCTATCAATTAAACAGGGTGTAAAGTATTTTTCCAATGTACTAGAGAAAGCCAAAGGTGATGTCAAACTCGCTGTGCAATCCTATAACTTTGGTACTGGGTTCATCCCTTATGTATTTGATAACGGTGGCCAGTATACACAAGAGCTTGCAATCGAATACTCATCGATGATGTATGACAAATTGAAGGAAACAGGCGAATACAGCTGTGTAAGACCTGAAGCTGTACAGTATGAAGCCTGCTATGGGGATATTTATTATGTTGACTCAGTCATGCAGTACTATGATTATTCAACTCTTGTAGCTGCTGAAGGTGAATGGACCTTCCCGGTTGATGGCATAAAGAAAGTGACATCAAATTATGGCTATCGTAAAGATCCATTTGATGGATCAAAGGATTTGCATCAAGGTATGGACTTCGGCTGCATCAACTATGTCACACCAATCCAATCGGTCAATGCTGGTAAGGTTATCTATTCAGAGTTCCATACAAATAGTGATGGAACACCTGGATACGGGAACCTAGTGATGATCCAACATGGGAAAGGATTCATCACTGCTTACGCCCATCTTTCAGATTTATCAGTTAAAAAAGGAGATATTGTAGAGAGAGGGCAGCAAGTAGGGGTTTGCGGAACCACTGGTTCCTCAACTGGCCCACATCTTCACTTCGAATGGAAAACAAACAAATGGAGTGGTCACCAAAATCCTAAAGGTTTATTTGCAAACAAGGGTGATTAGATGAACACAAAGGACTTCATAATTAAGACTGTTTTATTAATTATTGCCATCATAGTTATAGTTGGAGGTTGGTTCAGTTTAACCACCATAGAACAGCAAGAAGTAGAAATAGAAAAGTTAAAAGAAACAACACAGAGACAAAAAAATCAAATTAGCTTTTTAAAAAATAATAATCAGATGAAAACTCAATTTTATAAGGAAACAGATAATCAAAAAATAGAGGAAACTATCAATCTGTTCGTTCGGTCAGTTTTCAACGTTCAAGAAGATAACTACAAAGAGAGAAGATCGAATGCAGAGAGGGTTTTAAGTCAGGAGTTATTTAAACAAATTTTTTCTGACGAGTCTGAGAAACTACTATACGAGCATGATGTAGAAGACTTAAGAGTGTATACAAGACTGGATAGGGAGAATGCATCTGCCTATCTAATTTTTAATCATACAGCAAAAAATTTAGCAAATAATAAAAGTAATAAGATAAGGCTTACTGTTGAAGTCCTTCTACGGAAAGAAGAAGAAAACTGGATTGTCGTTAATTTTCTACAACTTGATTAAATACAAATTCATTAAGGTTGAGTCAATATTCTAAAAAAAGGTATATTCTTAAAAAAATTTAGCACTGTCTATATTAATAAAGGATAAATCTTATATGTAATTGTTTTATTTCAAGGTCATTAAAGTTTTTTGTTATTTCTGATTTGTCTTTAGGTTAAGGTATTATCTGGAATTTTAATGCTTGTATTCTTATTAGCATAATAATAATATTTATATATAAGGTCTTACGGTAGAAAATTCCTAATCTTTTAGATTTTTATCTCTTTATTTCTGAATATTTAAAATTATTAAGGGGGCGGTTATGTGACACTAAAAAATACAGTTAATACTAAAACCCTCATAGATTATAAAAGTTGGAATCAAGTATTGTGTGAATATTTTTTTGGTAAACATAATGAGAATAAAATAGTTTACCTTTATGTAAATGAGAATCTAATTATAAAATTAGGTGCTAAACTAAAATTAAATAAAGAAGAGGCCATGTATTCATTCTGTAAAAGTATTCAATCATATGGAAGAAATGACCCGGAATTAGTTTTTGAAAAGGCGTATATATGGGGAAGAAAGTGGTTTAAGCAGGGGAAAGTTGGGTTTCCACCATTTGTTGGAGTGTTGGCCATAACAGTTCTTGCGGCAACAAAAATGAAATCAAATAGAAAAAAGGGAATAGGTGCAGGAAACTATTATCACAGACTAAGGTATTTACTTGAATTAAATGGAGAAGGAAAGCCTTTTTATTTTGAGAAGACTAAATATCTATGGCAACATCTTATCACTTGGCAAAAGGAAAATAATGGAATGTATGGTTATACAAACGTATTTAAGTATGGTCAAGCATATATAGGATATCCAAAGTCACAGTGCTTAGTAAGAGATGCTGATAGAGAACAAATTTATGATTTTTTTTATTGGGCTGGTCTACGTCCAGGACTCAATGTTAATACTAATTCAATGTTAGAGCAACTAGAATTATACCTTTCAACGAAGGTTAATCGTCTATCAAATCTATTTTTTAAAAATAAAAAAGGTATACGTGAAGGTATTATTCAAGCTGTACTCTTCGAGTATAAAAATTGGACTGGATCAAAAGATAATCAATTTGAAGCTAATACAATTGATCCACAAATAAAAAGCTTAGTAAAAAGATATAATATGTTTTTACGTATTGACGAAGATAGGCAAACTAACTTTTTTAATCCAAAAGTAAAAATGGGCTTTTTCTCTATTATAGACGAAGATAATATTTCTGAAGAAATTTTAGAAACAGAAGACCTAAAAGGATTTTGCTATAAAAATAACACTTTTTATAAGGAAGTTAATATTCAACAAAATAACTTAGTAACTAGACATACATATACTATTCTTAATCAACTTAAGTTAGTGTTTGAAGGTGGAAATTTATTTTTTTTCCGTCGTGGTGTTGATTTAGGAATTAATGGCTGGATAAATAGAGATAATATAGTGAAAGGTAAAGATCATTTAGTAGTTTTTAATACAGAGATGGAAAGTGTTATAAAAGAGTGGCTAGTTATAAATGAGTTCAAAAGTAAGGATATAATAATTTCAAATCTCCCTTCTTCTTGGAAGTGTATATTTCTTAAAATACATAATAGGGAAATAATAGGCTCAGAAGATGTACTAAACAGTTTTGTCTTAAAAAATGATCAAGATAAAATAACATTTTTAGGTGGCCTAAAAGTAGGCTACATGGAGTGGCTATTAGATGGGCCACCAGAAGTTTCAATTATTACAAAACCTAAAACAACTATTTCAGTAAATGATACACCGTTTTTTAGTTTAATAGATGGTGAGGATACTATTAACTTTAAAAACTTACTTTTAAAAAAGTCTCAAATTTATAAAATTAGTTTCAATGATATTGAGAAAACAATCTTATTAAAGAACAATCATGAAAACTTGATTACATTTTCAGGTTTTAACCCTAAGCAATATTCTAACGAAAAGCTTAAAATTGCAGGAACCTATATTTATGAATCTTTAGAATCCTTTCCTAGACCTTTTAAGCAAAAAGGCTTCATAGCTTATTTAAACACAAGCAATAAAGAAAAAAGCGTAGCAAAGAAAGTCCCTAACTTTATTAATGCTATGCCGTTTAATTTAAACCGCGAATATAAAGATATGGGGATAAGCTTTGTTAATGAGAATTTAACTCACTTTAGACCTATTGACTTATTTTTTGAATATTTAACTATCAGAAAAGAAGGCAACTGGGATGCTTTTTTAAAAGGTATAAAATGGTGTTTTGGTAGTGAAAATATTGGACTTACAGCGTATAAGGTAAGACAAAAACTTTCCCAGCTCGGGTTTGTGGAGTTTGTAAAAGATAAGGATTTTAATAGGCACTATTGGAATGTCATTCCAACATCTGTTGCTGTTATCCCTTCCAATGATCCAATTGTATACTTAACTGGGGGTCGTACAAGGGAATCAGTAAGACAACTTTTAAAATTAACGTATGGAGAAGTCACGCATTTACAATCTATACCTAATTCAAGTCATGAACCGTTATCAATATTTTTATTAGGAAAATCAGTAGATGAATTAAAAAAATTTTTAAACAATCTAAATATTAAATATAACTGGGGATTAGATTACTTTAGCTATGATCTTTTAAGATGCTTGCCTGAGTTAAGCTCGTATATAAAAGGTGCTGAACCGATTTCAGAACCGATAATTGGGAATTCATATTGGATAGTCAAAGGCTGGGATCTGTTTAGTCATAAATGGATCAAAGATAAGGAATCACCATTAAAATTACTTATAAATAGTTTTGGTCAATATATTTGTTTATATAGGGCAACTAGTAAAAATACTATCAAAATAGATAGAGATATAGGAAAACTTTATTACGCACGACAACAAGGGATACCAATTTTTAATTATAAAAATTACGAGTTAAAGGTTAAGCAAGCATATGAGTTGCCGGAACTATATGAAAGGGTGTTAACCTCTTGTATTGGTCAATGTCCAGAAGTGAGTAACGGTTATAGGGTTTATAGAAATGTTCCTCATGAAATAGCTATTTCTTTGGTATATAAATTAGGTTTTCAATTAAACTACTATCATTAGGATGGTGTATAGAATGAATGATGTATTAGGTGTTTTTAATAGAATGAAAGAGATGTATATAAGATATATGGATAGTCCTTTTGCCTTAGGGCATGAAAAATTAATGGAAGAACGAGAAACAATATTAAGTGAGCCAGGTAACGTATATCAATATCCATATATTGAAGCGATGCCTCCATTTAAAAGTTCTGGTAAAAATGTTACTAGTTCCTGTAAATCAATTGGATGGTCTACTGATTTCGGAGATTTTGCCTCAAAAGGTCTTTTTAATAACAATCATAGCTTACATCTACATCAATACAGTGCTTTTAAGGAAGTTTTGAAAAACAATAAAAATGTTGTAGTTACTTCAGGTACGGGGTCTGGTAAAACAGAAAGTTTTCTTCTCCCTTTAATTGCAAATATATTAAACGAAGCAAAAAGTTGGGAAAAGCCAGGAGAAGAACCAACTCCTTGGTGGCAAGTAGGAGATACATGGGTACCTTCGAGAAGTAATGAAAGACGTAAACCAGCGATTCGAGGATTAATTTTGTATCCATTAAATGCCCTAGTCGAGGATCAGTTAGTACGTTTAAGGAAATCACTAGATAGTGAAGAAGCGAAGGAGTGGCTTGACCATAATAGAGAAGGAAATAGAATTCATTTTGGGAGGTATACCGGCAAAACCCCAGTTCCTGGAAATCCCGCAAATAAGGTTAAAGTAAAAAAATTACGAGGCTTAAAAAAGCAGATGTATAGAAAACAAATCGAATTAGAAAAACATTTTATGCACCTAATTCAAAATATTTCAAGTGAGCCCAGTCAAGAAATAAAACAAAAAGTAAAACTTGAGTTACAAAGTGAAGTGACTAATGAGTTGCTAAATTTAAACACTTGGAATAGTGATGAAATTTATCATATTAAAACTAAGCTAAAAGAAAAATACCATGAAAAAATAACGTATATTAATCAAATTGGCGGTTCAGAAATGATTTCAAGATGGGATATGCAAGAGTATCCACCGGATATTTTGATTACAAACTTTAGTATGCTAAATATCATATTAACTAGATCAATTGAACAGAGAATGTTTGAAAAAACAAAAGAGTGGTTAGAAGAAGATTCTAATAATACATTTTTTTTAATTTTAGATGAATTACATACATATAGGGGAACAGCAGGGACAGAGGTGGCTTATGTAATAAGAGCACTTCTAAGTCGTCTAGGGCTAACACCCGAAAGTCCGCAACTTAGGGTAATTGCTACTAGTGCCTCTTTAGATAAAAGCGGAAAAGAGTTTTTAGAACAATTTTTTGGTATACCTATTGATAAATTTGAAATCATTACCGGAGATAGAGAAAGAGCTAACTTATTCGAAGAGAACAAAGCATTTAAAAATACTTCTAATGCTTTTATAGATTATTACAAGTTATGTAATAACGATTACACAACTGCTGTAAAAAGACTATGTAATGAGTTTGAACAACCATTTGAAGAGAACAGTTGTGAGGAATCTTTATATAATGTTCTTAATAAATCTGGAATCTTAAATGAATTTATTAAGGAATGTGAAAAACCAACATCCTTAAAAGAACTTAATAAAAAAATATTTGGTACAAATACTAAATCTATTAACGCTATTGGTGGTCTTCTTCATGCATTAATTAATTCAAAGAAAAATGGTGAGGTTGTAATACCGATTAGGACACATTTGTTTTTTAAGAATTTCCAAGGGTTGTGGGCGTGTTCAAATCCGAGTTGTTCTTCGGTAGACGAGAAATTTAAATTTAACGAAAGGAGGATAGGAAAGTTATACAATCAACCTAGAGTTCAATGTAGCTGTGGCTCTAGAGTTTTAGATTTCTATTATTGTCAGAATTGTAGTGACTCATTTTTAGGAGGATATAAGAGTAAGGCCGATGAGGAAAGTGCTTATTACTTAACTGCAGATTACCCTAACCTGGAAGGGTTACCTGATAAGATTCCTTTTCAAAAAAGATACGGAGAATATGCTCTTTTTTGGCCATCCTTGGATATTGATGAAGATATAAAATCATGGAAGAGAACAATAGATACTAATAATAAAAAAAATAAATTAAGTTTTTCATGGGTTAAGGCTAATTATGGAGATAAAATTGGCCAAATTAAAAGAGATAGCTTTGATGACCCAAACGTTTATATGTTTTTAATTGAAGGAGATGAAGAATATAAAGCTAAAATGCCTGCATTTCCAATTAAGTGTCCAAACTGTGCAGATGATTGGGAATTGAAAGGTCCACTTACAAAAACCGAACCTCTAGAAAGTACCAAAAGAACTAGATCGCCAATTAGAGGGCAAAAAACTGGTTTTGATATGATAGCACAAGTTATGCTTGACTCCCTAATGAGAGAGCTACCAAATAAAGAAGCGCAAAAAGCTGTGCTATTTTCAGATAGCAGACAAGATGCAGCAAAACTTTCAGCTAAAATTGAATTAAATCATTATTATCATATTTTAAGATATATTGTGGTTTCAGTATTGGGGAAAGAACAGACTCCACTTAAATCATTTATTAAACAATTGCAAGGTCTTAAATTAAGCCCTAGTGAAAAATTAGAAGCTGAAGATTATTTATACAATCATGAAAATCAGGCAATGTTGTTACAACTTTATTATCAAGGAGGCATACTTGCTCCACAAAGAAAGGAACAAATTAAAAAAATATTAGACTCTCTAGATAAACCTGTAAAGCTTATTGAATTATGGAACCCAATTGAACATAGTCTGATTAAACTGGGAATTAATCCTGGGGGATCAGAAATTTCTCTTTATGAACAAAATGGGTACAAATGGGTACAATTATATGATTGGAGTAATATAGAAAGGCCAATACCTAAATTAGAAACACTTCCTATAGATCTTGAGAGATTACGAAAGAAAATTATAGAAAGTCTAAAAGATAATGTACTAGCGAATGTTTTGTTTTCACAAAGAAAAAGGGATTTTGAATCTTTGTGTATAGCAAGACTTACTACTGATATCGAAATGTTATTGACGGAGAATATGGGAAAAGAACCGGATTTTTGGCGACAATTAGTAGATAGTTCTATTAGAATCTTAGGTGGGTTAAGAAGATATGATTTAAATAGAGCACCAACAGATAATCCACCAAGTTTATTAAAAAAATATTGGAAGGCTGTTGCGAAATCTAACAATTTAAAAGAGGAAGCTTTAATTAATAATACCGTGAGGATTTTTGAAAATTTAAGGGGAGTAAAAGATTATCTAATTAATTCGAATGAGATTTATATTGTACCAGCAGAACAAAAAGTATTTGAATGTAAAAAATGTGGAAGAAATCATTTGCATGCTTCTTGTAATGTTTGTACGGATTGTTTTTCGGCTTTAAAAGAAAAAACATTTGATAGTATTAAAATAAATGATTATTACAGGTTTTTATCAATGGATAAAAAAACCTATAGGAGATTTCATTCGGAAGAAATGACAGGTCAAACTGATGCAGAACTTGCTTCCAGAAGACAACAGTTGTTTCAATCAATATATGATTTTGATGATATTCCATTAGTTAATGAGATTGATATTTTAAGTGTGACTACAACTATGGAGGCTGGTGTAGATATAGGCTCATTACAACTAGTTGCAATGTCAAACATGCCACCACAAAGGTTTAATTATCAACAACGTGTTGGTCGTTGCGGACGAAGAGGTTCAGCACTTTCAGTAAGTTTGACTTTATGTAGAGGACGTAGTCATGATGATTGGTATTTTGATAATTTAGATAAAATGACAGGTGATCCTCCTCCGCAACCTTATATTGATTTAAAATCTCAAAAGATTTTTTCAAGAGTACTATATAAGGAGATTTTGTTTCATTCATTTGCTGCTACAGGTTTGATAGAGGAGATTGATGGTGGAGATAGTGTCCATGGTGAGTTCGGCCATAAAGACGATTGGGAATTATATAATGATAGAATACAGGCTTACCTCCAATCAAAAGAAGGTAATGTTCGACTAAATAGTATAGTGGATGCATTATCATTTCAATCTAAAATCAAATCTAGTGAGATAGAAAAACTTAAAATATCTATTGTAAATGGTAATTTTACTAAGAAAATCACTGAAATATCAAAGGATTCAAGATACTCTTCAAACTCTTTGAGTGAAAACTTAGCTGCTGCAGGTTTACTTCCAATGTTTGGGTTTCCAACTAGAGTTAGGATGTTCCATCATGAAAGAAGATCACGAAATATGCCCCCTCAATTTTTGGAATATGGAACTGTAGATAGAGACCTTGAAATAGCAATTAGTGAATATTCACCTGGATCTGAAATAATAAAAGATAAGGTTAAGCACAAGGCAGTTGGAATTGCACATTACTGGGTACGAGGTCGTCAAGTAGTTCCTGAAGAGAATCCTTTAGGTAAAATACGACATGTTGCAATTTGTAATAATTGTCATTTACTTTTTGACGACGAATCTCTTTTTCCTATTATTTGTCCTTCCTGTAAATCTCCTTTAGGTGAAGATAGAAGCTTTGATTTTAGAAAAACACCTATCTCTGAACCTCAAGGATTTAGAAGCGAATGGATAAATAGAGATTATAAAGAAGATTTTGAATGGAGCTCTCGAAGTTCGATTCCAAGGTTAGCGGATGATGCATCAATAAATCAAGATATTAACCACCTTTATAATATAAAATACGCATCACAGGATGGAAATGTTTATTCAATAAATGACAATTATGGTCAGTTATTTACATTCAAAAAAGCGAAAAATGAATACGATGGTTGGATTGAAACCAGTACATTAAATAAAGAGGGATTTAACCCTTATCTCATGGAAGATGCTATTGAAAATGTAGCACTAGCTTCTATTAAAAATACTGAGGTGCTTGTTCTTAGTCCTAAAGATTTGACGTCTGAAATTACTTTTGATCCAACAAATTTAGGTGTAAAATCAGGGCTTATTTCCTTCGGTTATTTGTTTAGACGTGTTGCTACTACACTACTTGATGTTGATGCAGATGAACTTCAAGTTGGTATCAGGTCAAAAGTTGATACTATCAACAATAATACTATAGGTGAAATCTTTATAGCTGATAGACTAATCAATGGTGCCGGTTATTCGAAACATTTATCAAATAATAAGTTATTAGATGAAATAATTACGGATTTAACAGGGGTGTTTCGTAATATCCCTACAATTAAAAACCATAATTGTGATACATCATGTTACGATTGTTTAAGAACATACGAAAATATGGGGTACCATCCAATTTTAGATTGGAGGCTTGGTTTAGATGTAGCATCCATTTATAAGGATAGTAGTTTTATCCCTAGTATTGATAGTAAGTGGAAACCTTTAGTGAATAATGCTATCAAGAGTATTCTCGCCAATTATGGAGGTACATCAGCAACTTGGATAAATGGATTTCCTGTTTTAACCTTACCATTCGAGGATAAATCAGTTAGTTTAATTTTTGTTCACCCATTTTTGGAAAAAGTAGATAGGAACAAATTTAGATCTAGTCTATTAGAGCTAACTGAACATTACGAAAACAAAGGTCATATGTTAACTAATTATGATATCTTTGATTTAATAAGAAGGCCGAACTGGGTGATTATGAATGTATTAGAAAAGAAAAATCAAGAGAATACATTTATCTTATAATATGTAAAATAAGAACTCATTGGGCGAATGTAATTATGACTTAGATTAAAGATTATGTTATTCCAGAAAGCAGAAAAAATTATTATCAAAATAAGCTCGTATAAATATAACCATAAGTCAAAATCGCACTCAAAAATGGGTGCGATTTTGTTGTTTAGTGTGTACATTAGAGTTTTAGTTAAACGGAGGAAAGATTATATTTGAGAAAATCCTGGTGATGATAATGAACAAATTGTACATTCAGGTTTTAATTCTTTTTCATGATAAAGAGAACTTTTACAGCCAACCTTATGATTTTGGTGAAAGTATAAATGAAGTTAAGAGATTAACAAAAGATTGATCAGCTATTCATAAATGGAGGGAGTTTTTTTAAAAAACTAGGGGAATAGCGAGATCTAGAAGATGTTTATGGTTAAAATTTTACGTGTGGTCATTGTGATACAGCAACTTCACCAACCAGTGAGTATCTTTTGGAAAGAAGAAATGAACACGGCTTTCAGGAAATTGGTGCATATACTCTAGTATGTACAGGGTGTAACTACCCAACTTTTTTACAATTTGATATAGGTATTCATTTACCGAGCCCAAAAATTCATGCAAGTGTGGAACACTTACCTGAATCGCTTGGAATGTTATTTAGAGAAACCGGAAAAGTAATTTCTTCAGGCTTATATAATACAACTGTATTACTTTGTAGAAAATTATTAATGAACCTTACTGTTCAAGAAGGGGCTAGAGAAAATCAAAAATTCCCTTTTTATGTGGATTTTATTTAGGAAATTGCATACATCAATGTAACAATTTTAGTAATGCTACTAAAGCTTGTTTATGAATTTCCTGTAAAATGAAGTCAAGATAAAAACGTCTATGTGGGTGGTTTTTTTGGTGGAAAAAAGACGTAATCCAGTGTGGGAAAACGTCTATGAATCAAGTAAAATATTAGATAACTCTTTGTAAATATCTTAAGTCAATTAAATAACTATCTGGTGCGTTACCCCGATTATCATTTACTCTTTGTTGATACGTATGGAGAGGTGAGTTTTGTATAATAGAGTCTAAATCCTGAAACGATACTTTCCATACTCCTTGCATAGGGTTAACCTGAATGTTAGTATCTCCAAAATATGGATTGGTACTTTCTTTAAAATACCTAACAGCTATCCAATCTACCCAAAAATAAATGTCTATATCAGAATGTTCTTCTCTATATCGATCAGCATCATTTCTGTTAAAGGTAACTGTAAATTGAGGATCAGATCCATATCTAGCTGCTGTAAAAAAAGGGGTGTTTTGTGTTTTTAGATCCGATAATTTTTCCCCAGAAATGTCTGAAATGTCAGGAGCATAACGATTTGTTTGTTTTGCTGGATTGATAATTAATTCTAGCTGTTGACCATAATTTTCAATAAATACTTCTTCCTTTTCTTCCCCATGATTACACCATGCGCCTTTATCTTGTAAATCTCTGTGAGTAACAATATCATCATTGATATCAAACATTATAGGTCTTGCCATTTACCACACATCCCTATTATAGATTTTAATTTTCACATGTTTTCTTCCAGAAAGGTGTTCCACATTTTCTCCCCAGATATTCCATACTTTGAAATAAACTGGTCAGTTAATTCATTGCGTTTTTTATCAATTAATTCTTTTAAAGTGAGGCCCCGACTATCCTCATAACCTTCAGATATTGAAATTGTAAGAAGCCATAGTTTTTTGTAACAATCAGGGTCATTTGAAATAAACTCCCAAAAGTCTCGACCTGCTTCAAAATCAAAACTCAAATATTGTTGCGTGATTCCACTTACTCGATCCGTTTTTCCATATGTAATTCCTAACATTCCAGCTGAACCAGGAGCCCGTCTAATAGCCGATTGAAGTTCACTACTAATTTGGACACATATATCTTTATTAACAGTGTTTGGCCCAGATTTCATCTGTATATACCAACGGATTGGAATACCATTTTCATTGTCTTTAACAATTGAAATGTCGGCACCCCCAACACCTGTTTTTTCACAAAAAGCAGTTGCAATCTTTTGTATTGTCATACCAAATCCAGTACTTGTAGAGCGTTCCAGCCGAGCGTTAATCATGTATTCTACTAATTTATCAGCGGAATTTAATTCAGCTGCTGACCCAACCAACTTCATTAGTAGAGGGTTGGGTGTTAAATCATCTAGTTGCAACTTATATAAATTTTTGAACACATTTTTCAGATATTTTTCCATGATCTCTTGGATCTCCGGTGTAATATCTGTACCGTCTATTTTTCTAATACAATTAATAGACATAACATACCCCCAAAATAAAAAAGATATAGGGAAAATTTCCCTATATCCTATCTTACCATACTATTTGACAATTCTTGGGGTTTTTCTATTTTATTTAACATATTAAATATGGACTCGCCTAATACTTGTGCTAATCGAATTGGAACAGCATTTCCAATTTGAGTGTATTGTTGTGAAAGTGTTCCTGCTACATAATAACCTTTTGGAAACTCTTGAATAGCCAAATATTCTTCAATACTTAATGGTCTATCTTCTAAAGGATGTCCCAAATTTGTACTTTTTTGGCTAGGGGAAGTTAGTAGAGTAGGGGCTGGTTTATTGAGACTAACACGTCTGAAAAATCCTACTTTACCTCCGCCAGATTCATAGGCACCACCCATAGCTTCTCTAACAACGTCTTCACCGTATTGCCGTAAATCTCTCCAGTTTCCTCCGCCTTTAGGAATCATTTTCATCCATTTCAACCGATCAGCAGAGTAATTAACATGGTTATGTTTCGAGACATTTAACTCTTCGAAAATGTCACCAACAGTTCTCCAATAATCTTTTCCGTTAGTCCCATGTTTATCGTGGGTAGGTTCAGGAAATGAATATTCTGTTCTAAAATCTTCACGAACTCCAACGATAAATACACGTTCACGAGTTTGAGCTACACCATAATCAGCAGCGTTGATCAATGCAACAGACACTTCATAGTTTCCAAAGTGTTCAAGTAAGTGTCTAAATGCACTACCCCGTTGTTCATCTGGCTCTAAAGGTCTTGTTTCTCGTTCTGCAAGAGGAACATGTTTTAAAGCAGATGAGAGAAGCCCTCTAACATTCTCAAGTAGAAATACTTTTGGTTGTACTTCTTGAACTAGATTTGCAAACTTTAACATAGCTTGTCCTCTAGGATCTTCAAATGCTTGTCTTTTTCCTGCGGTTGAAAAAGATTGGCAAGGACTTCCCCCAATGAATAAATCTATTTCTTCATCGTCATTCAGATCGGCTTCCTCGTAAATACGATCACGAGAATAATCCATAACATTTCCTTCTTTTACTGTTAGGGAAGGGAAGTTAGCCTGGAGAGTCTTACAATAAGTTGGCTCAATTTCTACAGCAAGTTTTACGTCAAAACCAGCTTTTTTTATTCCGATGTCAAGTCCACCTGCACCAGCAAATAAGGAAATCGCATTTCTATACATATAATTAACACCTTCTAGAAGCTTGTACTTTTTATTGATAGGTGTATTATAACATTTATCAATAATTCGGTCCAGAATTTGATTTAATAAATTGCTAGTAATAGGCATAATTTCACGAGATTATACTTTTAATTTTAGGGGTGATCCATCTGTTCGTATTAGACAATAGTTTAAATTCAACTTTTGATATTAAATGATTGGGGGTAATCTTATTTCTTATAGGAGTTGACTTAAACAATTGTTGAGAAAATTTTGCTATGATAATTGACAATTCTCCAATGGAAGAGAATCTGTGTTAAATTGTTATAGAATGGAAAAATCTCTTGCTAATAAGGAGGCAAGTAATGGGGTATCTTTCGTCTATAAAGCTATTTGTAGCAATAACAACTTTAGTTTATGCTGTAATATTTGGAGTTGTTTTAGAAAAGAATAAAGATATTCAAAGATTAATGGAATTTCTCAATAACAACAAGTTAAACATGATTATTATCTCAATTGCATTAGCATTTTATATTGTTGTAACTTTTTTTTGGAATTCTGGAATAATATATAGTTTCATAAAACCGAATATTAAATTTAAAATCGAATTCATAAATAAGAGTATTTCTGTAGTACTAACCATTCTAGTACTTGTGGTATTTTCATTCGGATTGTATACATTGTTTTTATCAATATTTCATACATTCTATTATGAATACTCAACTATGAAAATGCCTTTTTTATTTTATGTAATATATTATTTTACATTTATTAGTTTTGTAATGGCTTTGAGGGATTTGTTTAAATTACTTAATGATAGATTTAAAGTTAAGTTTCTTTTTAATAGGAGATATTACATACTAGCTTTAATAATAATAATTTCAATAATATTTTCAATCTATTTAGATAAAAGCAAGTTAAACTATGATTCAATAGAAGCTATCTTTACTGGTATTAGTACAATATTTGTACTTCTAACAATCTCCATATCCTCATTTATATCGTTTTTTAGAGAACAACACCATAGCAGTGTGAAAAAAGATCTCGAAAACTGAAAATTAATATAATAAAAATTTTAGAATTTATATTATATACCATGTAAAAAGTATTAAACTTGAGCCCTTCCTCCCATTGAGTCCCCTCTATCATGTGGTTTTAAAAAGTTTGTATCCATATGAGTAAGGTCAAAATGGACACTCTTGGGACTATGGAGTAATATAGGTTTATAATGTCCAAAATACACGTCCAAAATAGAGGTGTCTATTATGACCAGATATGGTTATGCAAGAGTGTCATCAACAGGACAAAATCTCGAGGGACAAATTGCACAACTGAAAGACAATGGCTGCGAAACGATTTTTCAAGAAAAAATAAGTGGTAAAAGTGCAAACAATCGTCAACAATTTCAGAAACTAATAGACCAGGTTGAAAAAGATGATGCAATTGTCGTCACAAAATTGGACAGGTTTGCAAGATCCACAAGAGATGCATTGAACATCATCGAAATCCTGAACCAAAAGGAAGTCGGGCTTGTAGTGTTAAATATGGGGGGAGATACCCTTGATACGACGACCCCTTTAGGAAGACTAATGTTAACAGTTTTAAGCGGTATTGCGGAATTTGAATTGGGTCTGAACAAGGAAAGACAGGCTGAAGGCATAGCTGAAGCCAAAAAAAGAGGCGCTTATAAGGGTCGTCCCAAAAAATATACGAATAAAAACAAAAGCCTGTTACATGCAGTTCAATTGTTTGAAGAACGTAATCAAAACTGTATGACGGTCCAGGAAATCTGCGATATTACAAAAGTGGGTAGAAGTACGTTATATAAATTTATTAAAGAAAACTTTAAAAATGAAAGGCAAACATCTTAATGCCTTTCGGATCTCGAATCCTCATGCTTATGGCGGTGAATCCCATCAGAGATATTCCACCGCCTTTCACTATGTCTATAATTTTCCTTCCTTTGTTCTCCTCATTGTAATTATTTGCTCATCACTCGGTAAAGGATCTGCGTGGTCGAACGGCCACAAACAAAACCAAGTCGGCTAAGCCAACGTAACAAGATGAAATCACTGGTGGAAACGCTGGCTAAGTCATTGGGTTTTGCATATGTCCGTAACTCCCACTTGATGCTTCGCATACTTTCGTCTCCTTCTACACTCGTTTTCGCAAAAATTCCTTTCTTTTCAAACAAAGAAAGGAGTTGTTTCAAGATGGAAACAATTTATGAAATTCAACGGATCAGACAAGTAATCTTAGAGGTAGAAGGAGGGGAACCATACATCATCCGTTCTCCAGAAGATGCTGCAAAAGTTGCTGTTGAATTTATCGGGGAAGATGATCGTGAAGTGTTCTTCGTCATGTGTCTCAATACGAAAAACAGAGTTGTTGCAGTTCATCGTTGTCATGTAGGATCAATCAATGCCAGCATTGTTCATCCCAGAGAAGTATTCAAAAGTGCAATTCTGAATAACAGTGCAGCAATCATCCTTTGTCACCAGCACCCTTCTCAAGATACGAATCCATCTCAAGAGGATATTGAGGTCACTAAACGTCTTGTTGAAGCAGGTCATTTGATTGGAGTTGAGGTGCTGGATCATCTGATTGTCAATGCAGGAGCGGGATATACCAGCTTAAAAGAAAAAGGATATGTATAAAAATTTGGAAGGAGCTAAGCTCCTTCCATTTTATTTTTTATGTTTTGTCATAGGTCAAGTATAGGACATAATCTTTTCACCTTCAAAATAAGCTTGTTTCTAAGTAACTCATATTTAAATAAGATAATAATCGAAATAAATAAATGTAAATCCACTTTTATATACAACATTTTCCATGTATAATAACTAAGAGTTAAATAGAGGGGGATTAAGTTGTGTACAGATTTAAATGGATTATAATTGCAATTGTTTTACTTTTATTTTTGACAGCGTGTGCAATAGATAATACTAAAAAAGTTACTAGTGAAACAGAATCCAAGATAACAGAGGAAACAGTAGCTGAAGAAGAGGGTACGAATGCTGAGACTGTAGGAGAATCAAGTGAAACCGGAATTGCAATAGTAGTTGAACAACAAACAGAATTACTTACAGAAGATTTCTTAGAGTATAATGATAAGTACTATACAGCTTTTAAAAATAATTTAGATCTTATTGGTGGAAACTTTGAACTAATATATGAAGGCAATTACAGTTCAAACTTAATTGATGATTTAATTATTTGGACAAATGAATTTGATGAATTATTGGATGTCTATACGGACAATGCAAAACCTACAAACGAACTAGACAAAAAACTTTATTCAATCACTATTGAAATGATTACAAAGCAAAGGGAAGCCAATAAATTTATAAAAAAAGGACTTGAAAATACCGATGATGATCTTTCATGGATAACCGCAGGAGAATACCTTAACTCATCAACAAAGTTATTTTTAGAAGGATACGAGCTAATCAACTAAATATTGTAAGAGCTGATTAATGTAGATATTTGAAGTTTATAAATAATTTACTCAATGGATGTGCAGACTGATATATATTTTTAAGAACTTAAGGAGGAGCTTGGCTCCTTCCTTTTCTGATCATAAAAATTCCTTCTAGCTAAATGTTTAATTAAGTCAAAACTTCTCTAATACATTGGTTAGGTCCTCTTCTAGTAATTCAATGGTGACCCTTATTTTCTTCCCTTGAAATGGATTTAAGAACTCTTCAACTCTCCGTCCATTAAATACATTTACCCTTTTAATAGGCATGTCTCCATTTGAATCTTTGTTCAAATCATAACTAACTACTGGAACTCCTTCTTCAACATAATAAGTTCGTTTCATTATTCATCATCTCCTTTATATTTCCACTGTAAAACTACTGCCCAAGAAATGAAAATTCTCTTTTGCTCACTTTCATTACATTATTAATTAGAAATGGTCGATTTCTATATAGAAATGATCTATTTATATTAAATTGGTAACTGAAAAAAAGGGATTTTCACATAATTCAATAAATTATTATTTTGTGAGGTGATCCGTTTGATTGAAAGTGAAGAAATAAAAATGATGCAAGCTGCATATCGGAAGTTATACGAGATTGAGAATATGTTACGGAATTTTATTTCAAGGCGTATGAGAGAACGTTATGGCCCTCTATGGTTTTACAAAGCTCCTAAACTTCTTCAGAGAAACCCTCCTAGAGCATCGATAGAGAAACTATATCTATATGAACTGGAACGTTCCTTTCTTCGTATTTATCAACCTTTTAAAGATCTTCCTCCAAATTTTTATTTACACTTACACAACGTATATCCAATTCGAAATCAAATTGCACATACTCAACGGTTAACAAGGGAACAAGCTGATACATTATCTGAAAATCATTCCTTTATAACAAAATATATATCTTAGACTATTTCAGTATCGGTAGTATTCAAATCATTATCTATCGAAGATCGCAATACACAAAAAACATGTTCTGAGTAATGGAATGAGCGCTATAATGGTCTTCACTATGAAGAAGTGATACAAATTAAAGTTTATTTACAAAAAATAACCAATTATCCCTAATTCTTTATTATAATAGTTTATGAGAATAATTAGGAGGGATTGTTTTTGAAAAAGTTTTTATCATTTTTCATGGTTTTCGCTTTAGTTCTTTCATTTGTTAACCACAATCAAGTTAGTGCTCATTCGCATTTTTCAGACTTAGGTAAAGTTCCTTGGGCAAAGGAACATATCTATTATCTAAGTGACTTAGGGATTATCAATGGTTATGGTGATGGTAGGTTTGGGCCAAATGACAACATAACTCGTGCTCAAGCTGCACTGATGCTTGTTAAAGCATTGTATCCTGGAGAGAATGCTTCAAAGAATCCAGGATTCAAGGACCTATCCAAGAATAACTTCTACTATAATGCAATAGCAGTGGCCGCAGAGAAAGGTCTTATTACAGGGTATCCGGATAATACGTTTAGGCCTTCTGCAAATATAACGAGGGCTGAAACGGCGGTTCTAATCGATCGGGCCTATAAAATAGCACGAAAAGGTTCTGCCACAGGCTTCACTGACCTAGCTAGTGTACCTTGGGCATTGGAAAGTATTTTAGATCTGTCATCTGCCAATATCATTAATGGATATACAGATGGTACTTTTAAGCCTAAAAACAATATTACAAGAGCAGAATTCTCAGTTGTACTTGCACGAACCATTAACGAAGATTTCAGACCTATGAGTGATTTGTTGGTTCACTTTATCGATGTTGGACAAGGAGATAGTATCTTAATTCAATCTCCTTCAGGAAAGACAATTCTAATTGATGGTGGTCGTAAGTCAGCGGGACAAAAAGTCGTAGATTATCTCAAACAAGCTGGTGTAAGTTCCATTGACTTAATGGTTGCTACTCACCCGGATGCAGACCATATTGGTGGACTAATCGATGTTTTAGAGCAAATGAAGGTTCATAAGGTATTGGATAGTGGGAAATCCCATACCACAAATACTTACATGGAGTATCTTAATTTAATTGATCAGAAGAATATTCCTTTCGATGTACCGAACGAAGGAAGTAAGATCAATTTTGATAACATACTTGTTATTAAAGTGCTTAATGCATTTAATAACAGCAGTGACCGTAATGAATCTTCTCTCGTCCTTAAAGTAAGTTATAATGATGTTGACTTCTTGCTTACAGGAGATGCGAGCACTGAAAATGAGGCAAACATGATGAATAAATACAATGTCGAAGCAGAAATTCTAAAGCTTGGGCATCATGGTTCTTCCACTTCAACTTCACAAGCATTCATTAATGCGGTAAAACCAGAGGTCGGCATTTTATCGTATGGTGATAACAGTTACGGCCATCCTGATTCTGATGTGGTAAACCGTATGTGGAATTATGGGGCTACACTTTATTCAACTTGTGATGCAGGGACGATTACAGTTGCATCTGATGGCGTGAACTATAAAGTGGATGCTGATCCATTCCAGGGCGCTGACAGCTGTGGTACTAATGTGAATCCAGAACCTAAACCAGAGCCCAAACCTACGACAGGTAAACTGGATATTACTTCTCTTAGCTTGAGTGACGAATATGTAACCATAAAGAACATTGATACCAAGGATATTCCAATGGATGGTTGGACTCTTGTCAGTGTTGAAGGTAATCAAACCTATGAATTCCCTAGCGATTTTGTTTTGAAAAAGGGAGCAACTGTTAAGATTGTAGCTGGTCGAGGCGCGGTTGCAAATCCTCCCACAGTCTTGTTGTGGTCTAAGGCTTATATCTGGAACAATTCAGGGGATGCAGCAAGATTATATGATCCACAAGGGAAGTTAATTGATGAGTTATCCAAGTAAATACACAGTTGACCGCTTTGAGGGCGACTTAGCTGTATTACTTGACCGAAGTGATGAAACAAAGCAAAAGGATGTTCCCCTTCATTATCTACCGAAAGACGTAAAAGTAGGGGATATTGTAGAGGAAAAGCTTTTAATAAACGGCAAACCTTCATATCAAATCCTTAAAGAAGAAACGGATGAAGCTATGGAAAAGGCTGAAAATTTGTTAAACAAACTGAAAAAGAAATTCTAATAAAAACCCACCTCTTTTGAGGTGGGTTTAAATATACGTTAAGAGCATTTGTTTCAACGAATGGAAGAACAAATTTTTACAATTTATTCAATGAACGATGTTTGTCAATATAAATTTCTTTAAAAATATTGGGAAAATAGATCTGTGTATCATGTGAAAAATAGGTTAGTAATAACCTTTATTTCCCAATATTAAAATTAGAAAAAAATGTATTTTTTTGTGGTTTAATTTGGTATTTTTATATTGTGTTACAAATTACCTAGGATGTAATGCATATCACCGGTGTTAAATTAAAAAAGGAGTTAAAAAATGTTTAAGAAAATAAGTGTATTTTCAGTAGCAGTTGCACTAAGTACAAGTCTACTCACAAATTCTGTATACGCAAATAATTCTACTTCCAGTTTATCTTACCAAGATGTAGTTTCTCACTTAAATTCAACAAAGGAAAGTATAGAAGGAAAAATGGATATTTCACTAAATGAAAAGGAAAAAATAAGTAAAGAGTCATATAAACTAGTGAATAAATTTTTAGATAAGAATCGTAATTTAACAAATCAAGAGTTATCAACTTTATTTAATAGTTTAGATGAAATAGACGGTTTAATGTACAATGTAAAAATTGAAAAGGGAAACACTAATTTTGGGAGTAAATCTATTAGTTTTAAAAAAAATAATAAGGAAAGTTCAATAGAAACACAAAGTGTTGATATTGACCCAGGCGGTGGAGGTTATACTTACTGGAGTGGTAAAGGAGATATTTTAATAAGCCTAGAGGCAAAAACTTATAATTTCCCTCACGGTCATGCAGCTATTCTGAGTACTATCCGGGATTATGCTATTGAGGCTTTACCTGGCCATGGCGTTGTACAGCATTCTGCAACTAAATATTGGAGTGGTGTTTCTGATGAAGGTCAATATTATGTGAGAGGGGCCGCTGATGTAGATTATATACAAGCTGTAGAGTATGCGAAAAATCAAATAGGTGAACCTTATAAATTAAAAACAAGTCTAAATGATACTTCTCAATGGTACTGCTCTAAACTAGTGTATAAAGCTTGGAGATATGCAGGGTATCATGTGGGGACATATGATGCATACCTAGGTCTTGTACTCCCAAAAAGTATAATTGCTGATTGGGATACGGTAAAGTATAAAAATAATCCTTATTAATTTAAATTAAAAGATTATAGGTAGTCATTTTAGTATGACATGCCTATAATCTTTTTAGAATAAAATTTTAACTCTATTGAAGGGGAAATTAAATGATTAAGAAACTAATAATAATTATTTTGTTAATAGTTCTAATTGGATGTACTCCAGATAAAGAAATTGATCAAATTACCCAGTTCTCAACAAATAATGATGGTGATTATTTACTTTTTCATTTTATAGATCCATTTGAAACAGAGGGCTACATATTAGAGATAAACAATAGTGGTCAAGTTGCAAAAAAACACAAAATCAAAGATAAACTCTTTGCTCCTTCGGATGTATTTTATTATGAGCAAAATTATTATTTTGCAAGTGGAGCATATTCTGGGGATACTAAGGTAGTAGAGTATCAACCTACAAAAAGAAAATTATCTCTAATTAATACAAATCAAAAAAAATACATAGAAAAATATTATAAAGATAACGTGTCAGATTACATAGTTACTGTGATGGATAAGAATGATGATAATGAGTTTTGTGATTTGCAACTGAATAAATGTGTGAAATTATTTGGAGAGTTTAGAGTACACACTGTATCTACTTTGGAAAACTATATTATGGTAGTAGCTGTTGATAAATCTGGGGAAAGAGAAGTTGTAAAAATAAAAAAATACGACCGAGATTTAAAATTTTTAAATGAGATCACACTTAACAAAGTGCCAAATTATTTTACTTATACTAGCTTAGATAATAAAAGATTGTATCTATTTATGTACGATGGGGACATAGTAGAAATAGATAGTAGTTTAAATCATAAGATACATGAATTAAATTTAAGTGAGATTTCTAGTGATATACTAAGAGTAAAATATAATAAAAATGTAGTGCTAAATTCAAAAAGTATCCTTGTAGATATGGAGATTGAAACTATAACAGATAAAATCCATCTCTTAAATAAAATTTCTTTTGGAAAGAACGTTCCTAAACTAGAGATAATTCAGAGTACTGTAAATGAAGATATTCTAAATATTGATTATGATGCAAATGAAGTTTATACCAGATCATATGTAAATAATAAAACAGTCCTTACGATTAGAGATACACGATTACTTGGAATTAAAAATAAGATTACCTTAGATAACAGTGACCAAATTTATTTTATCGACAATATTAACGATTAAATTTAATTAGGTATTTTGAAATATTTTCAGCTTATATCCTTTGTAATAACATGAAAAGAAAAGGAGAGGATTGTCATGTACTGGGAATCACTACCAGGTTGGGTTTGGACTTTATATTTCAGCTTTTTAGCTATTACATTTGCTTCAGCCATATTTAGTATTAGTCGAAAATTTTTTAAGAAAATTGCTATTATCGCCATTTTTTTTGCAATAACTGTACCTATAGTTAGTATTTTTAACAGTATTGGAAGGGAAGAAGGACTGAACGAATATGAATATTTTATTAAAGAATTAGAACATGGAACATTTTGGTCCATATATGTAATAATAGGCTATATGTTTATTTTGGTGTGGTGGTTTTTATTAATCTTTAATAAAAAATTGTATAAATCCAACAACTCCTAACTTATATTGGAAGAAGTAAAAATAGGGCTTCCTCAAAAGGACCATAATTGGTCCTTTGAAGAAGCCCTTTACTTTTTTACTATTCTATTTGATTGCGTTTGAGTGCTTTTCCTAAACTTTCTATTAAGGAATATTTAGTTATGGGCATAACCCCCCAAAAAACTACTTTTAAAAAACAAATCAGGATTTCTCTCCCAATACATGATAACTTGGAAAAATGAAAAAAACTACATATTTATTGTAGGATCTATTGTACCCATATCCAACATATTGTCTTGTTTTGTAAGTACTATTTCATTTATTATAAGAAATTCTTTTGAAAGGAATTATATACAAGAGAAAACCTGTATATGTGGATTTAAAAAATAAAGTTATAGTGAAGGAAGTTTCTGAAGATGTTATGTTCGGTTTAAAAGATCCTAAGTACCGTGTTAGTTATGAAATTATGGATGACACAACGAAAGGTTCATACACGATATATTTAGGCGAAATTAGTACGATTAAGAAGAGATTATTGGAATAATATTGGTTTTGGTCATGATTCTATCAATAGCTTTAATAAACCTTTAGGTAAAGAAAGGCCAAAAACGTAAAGAGAAGGAGCTACAATATTTGATATAGTTAGAAAGCATTACCCGATAATCTAAAGTAAAACATTCATTTTGTACGCTCCAATACGTTATAATCCAATGATAAGATGGTGGTCTAGGTAGATTAACAGGTTTGTCTCTTTTCTCCGTTAGTAACCTGAACCCTTTATTCAAGATCTTTTGGGGACACTAGAGGTTTTTTATAATGACATCTTTTATATACAAACATGAAAGTAACCAAGCCGTAATCGCATACCTTTTTATTTAAAGAGGTGATGCGAGGTGCATGTCGAAATCATTGAAGGAAGTTCTACTGACCGGATTCGGTATTCTTGTTACTCTTATCTGAAGGAAAAATACAGGAAGGAGAAACTCAATGATTGCGATTTATGCAAGGGTGAGCACGGAGGAACAGGCGAAGAAGGGGTTCAGTCTGGAGGATCAGTTAAAGGAGTGTCGGAAGAAAGCAAACTCTGAAGAAGTGATTGAATATGTGGACAGGGGAATGTCCGGTGAATTTTTGGACCGTCATGCCTTAACAAAATTAAGAAATGATGTTCGAGAAGGTTTGATAACGAAAGTCGTATGTTTAGATCCAGATCGTCTTTCCCGTAAACTGATGAACCAATTGATTATAACTGATGAAATTGAAAAACGCGGTGTTGAGCTTGTTTTTGTCACCAGTGAGTATACTAAGACACCTGAAGGCAATCTGTTTTATAGTATGCGTGGTGCGATTGCAGAATTTGAAAAAGCAAAAATTAATGAACGAATGAGCAGAGGACGACGTGAAAAAGCAAGACAGGGAAAAGTGCTAAGAAACTTCCAAATTTACGGCTACGACTATGATAAAGAAACTTCCCGAATAATTATAAATCAAGAAGAAGCGAATGTTGTTAAACTGATTTTTGATTTATTTACTAAACCAAATGACCTCGTAGAAGGAATTAATGGAATTGCCAAGTACTTAACTAACAAAGGCATTCCAACAAAACGAGGTGCAAAAATATGGCACCGTCAAGTAGTTCGTCAGTTATTGATGAACCAAGTATATACAGGTAAATTCTTTCAAAATCGTTGGAACACTGAAGGTATGCTTGGAAATAAATATAAGTCAAAAGACGAACGTGTTCCGATGAAAGAACGTCCAAAAGAGGAATGGATTCCAATTGATTGTCCAGCTATCATCGATGAAGAAACATTTAAACATGCTCAAACATTACTTGAACAATCCAGAAGACGTTGGGCGAAAAAATCCAAAAATGACTATTTGTTAAGTGGTTTAATCCGTTGTGGTGACTGCAACAATACAATGGTAGGGATAAAAACAACGAATTGGGGGCAAACCGTTTATATCTATACGGATGTTAAAAATTATGCAGGAGCAAAGCATCCTGGATGTGGACGTAGAATAAACGTTTCGAAGCTAGATCAAGAAGTTTGGGAAACGATACTTAACTGGTTGAATGCTCCAGAGGAGATTGCAGCTGCAACCGAAAGAGATGGAGAAGAAGATACCCCTGACTTTGATGAAATTGAGATTGAAAGACTTCATTCTGAAATTGGCAAAGTAAAGGCCGGAAGAAAAAAGCTGTTGAATTTATTTTCAGAAGGATTAGATATATCTGAAGAAGAAATTAGAGAGTCTTTAAAAGAGCTGAAGGAAAAAGAAGAACGCCTCTCGAAACAACTAGAAGAACTGGAGAAGGTAAGAAAAAAAAATGATCAACACATTTACGGTAAAAAGTTGCTACAAGAAGCAGCTGAATTTTACTTCTCAAAAGGACAACAGAACCTCACTTTTGAAGATAAAAAATCACTCATCCGCCATGTTGTAAAAGAAATCAGGGTATATGAAGATCGGATAAAAATATACACCTTCTAATTAACATATATTTACGCTAGGTAATGACATTAGAATGGAAATCCTCATGCATCTGCGTGCGATCAAGAAGACGAAGAAGGATGTCTCCTTGCATGATCCGATCGGTACGGATAAAGAGGGCAATGAGATAACACTGATTGATGTCCTGAAGGCGGATCTCGATGACATCGTCGATACGATCCAGCTCAAAATGGAGAAGAAGCAGATTTATGAGCACATTCATATTTTGGATGATCGAGAAAAGGAAGTCATCGTCGGACGCTTCGGACTCGACATGGAAAAGGAACGGACCCAACGAGAGATCGCAAAAGACCTGGGAATCTCGAGAAGCTATGTCTCTCGTATTGAAAAACGCGCATTGATGAAATTGTTCCACGAGTTTTATCGGCAGCGGAACGATAAAGAAAAAGGATAATGGGAATCGAAGAACAGCTTACGGCGAATAAGCCGGGGCTGTTTTTTCATGCATTCAAAAGGGTAAAGGGGAAGGTACCGTTAAAAAGAAAGGAGGAGGGAGTATGTTACAGTCTAAGCTATTCCGTGGGATGATCTGGGTCTTATTGTTGTTCGTCATCATCTGGATAGGAACCGATATCTCATTTTTGTTCAAGCCGATCGCAATCCTAATTACGACTTTATTTTTTCCAATCGTCGTTTCCGGTGTGTTCTTTTACTTATTCCGCCCAATCGTCAAGCAGCTTCATAAGTGGAAGATTCCAAAAGTATTAGCAATTCTCATCGTTTACCTCTTTTTCGCCGGGATGTTTACAGGCGCCACGTGGGCTTTCGGACCGGAGCTGCAGCAGCAGGTAAAAGGTCTTGTGGAAGGCTCGCCTGAGCTTGCGGATGATTTGAAGGATAAAGTGGAGGAGTGGAAGCAAAGTCCAGTCGTTTCAAGATTCATGAACAGCGAAATGGTGAAGGAAAAAAATCTCGGAGAGAAACTGACAGGTTACATAAGCGATGTTACTTCATCGGCAAGTGATTATATCTTTTCGTTCTTAAGTATCCTGACGAATATCCTGGTCATCCTCATTCTCCTTCCATTCGTGCTCTTTTATATGCTGAAGGATGGAGACAGGCTGCCAGACGCCATTTTGCGCTTTCTCCCGGAAAAACATCATGAGGAAGGAAAAAGAATTTTAAATGATATGGATGAAGCGCTGAGCGGGTTTATCCAGGGTCAATTGATCGTTAGTCTGTTCGTCGGTACGTTCGTTTATATCCTTTATCTGATCATCGATTTGAAATATGCGTTGATCCTTGCTCTTGTAGCCCTCTTCCTGAATGTAGTCCCCTTCATCGGTCCGATTATCGGGACGGCACCGAGTGTGATAGTGGCATTAATCGACGACCCGATAAAAGCTCTGTATGTCATTATCGGTGTGGCCATCATACAACAAATCGAGAGCAACCTCATTTCGCCTCAGGTGATGGGAAGGCGATTGGATATGCATCCGGTGACGATCATTTTCCTTCTCCTTGTTGCAAGCAGTCTGGCTGGCATTTTAGGTCTTATTCTTGCGATTCCGACCTATGCTGTTCTGAAGGTCATTGTCCTCCATACGAAACGGCTCATCCATCTTTACGGAAATCGTCATGCCTGAATATAAAAAAGCTCTCGGGGAAACTTTTCTCGAGAGCTAATTGTACAAAGATCGAATGAAGTAATAGATCAGTCTCACAAGAATCAGGCCACCATTTACAATGAACACGACTTCCAAAGCTTTAAATAACCATCTCATGCTTCGAACGATTTTATAAGACTTAAGAGCATCCAGGATGAGGAACGATACGCTGACAGCGACACTGAATAGGAAAAACGTAATAAGCGTTATTTTTCCTTTGTGTCCAATGCCGATATCATGATAAAAATCCCATAAGGATGGATAAAGCATAGCAAGAAAGACATTCATGGTACTTTCCAATAGGCCCATTTGATGGAGGCCCCATCCTGTTCCATATAAGCCGATTGATCCGATGACCAACATCATACAACCACCGTTGGCCGATTGATTGCTTTCATTTGCTTCACCTGATACAAGGTTACCGATGATGAAACCACTCCAAAATCCCAAGAAAATCACCCTATTTTTACAGACTGTTTATAATATCGGTCAAAGGACTTCTTTGTTGAAGTTAAAAGTACATTAAAAAAGCTCTCGGAAACTCTCCGAGAGCTTATATATAATCTCGTAGCGTACCAAAAGAAAGGGTCCGGCTGAAGGAGGGGAAGGTGGTTTTGAACGTGATAGAAATCGGTGCATCTAGAAGGTACGGATAGTTGGAAAGAAAGGATTTGTCGCCATAAAGCATCCCTTTTAATGCTGTCCCCATTTCCCTTTGAAAGATTTTAAAGCGCATTTCTGCTACTTCTTTACTGAATTCCCCACCATCTACATAAACCTCACCGGATAGATAGTACCTTCCTTGTCGGTCTCTTAGCCATTCAGCTAAAACCTCATCTCGCATTTTTTGATCAATACTTTCGTAATCATACACACACCCAACAGTCAGAAACAATTCACCCGTAATGTCTGAATGGGTCAGTGTATATTTTCTCCCGACCCTTGGCCAAAACGGATTAACGGGAGGCAAGAAAGTGGTGCTTAATTTTTGCGGGTCAAAGGTAGACATCGGATTCCCCCTTTAGCGTAGGGATGACTTAAAATAAGGTATTACGATATGTGCTTCTTTATGTCTATTGATGAATTTCGAAGTAGATTGCAGGATAGAGACAGGGAATTGGGGAAACTGTAAGTAGCTTAAGTGAGGAGGGATCGATCGCAAATGAATATTTTATGGGACTTTGATGGGACATTAGTGGATAGCTATAGGCTATTTGTCAAACTCTTTAAGAAGATGCTAGGAGATGATACACCCGAGGATGAAATTCTTTCTCATTTGAAGGTATCGTTCGGCCACGCTTTTGACCATTATGGCGTTACAGACGAACAAAAGAATGATTTCTATTCGTTAGAGCGTGAGTTGGAACCTGCAGATTTTGAAAAGTTTGAAGGTCTCGAGGATGTGTTGAAGCTTGCTGAACATAACTTTGTGGTCACACATAACTCCAGAGAAGTCGTCAACAATGTGCTACAGCATCATAATCTTGGTCAATATTTTACAAAAATAATCGGTCGTGAGGACGAATTTCCAAGAAAACCAGACGCAGCTGCTTATAAGCATCTATTAAAAGATTATGACATTGATCTGGTGGTCGGCGATCGAGAACTGGATCTGTTACCGGCAAAAGAATTAGGGATTCCAACTTGCAGTTTCCAGGCACCGAATATTGAAGAAGTGGACTTTCATGTCGACTCGTATCATGAGTTGTATGAAATCCTAAGAGATAAAGGATAGGAATTGCGATTTATGGGAGTGCGCATAATCCGCCCATTAACTATTTGGGAAGTACCATTTCAATACCTGGGCATATGATAACGTTAGAAAGCCTAGGAAAGGAATGAGGAGATGGAGACCGACTATCGCCACCTCATCAATGCATTGCAAGCTGGAATCAACAGAGAGGCGACTGCTGTTCAGCTATATAGTCGATTAGCGCAAACAGCACCGAATCAAAGACATAAGTATGCTATTCTACACACACTCCAAAACAAAAAACACCAATTGAAACATTTTACGGATCTTTTTGTCATGCTTACAGGGGAACAGCCTGGTTATGAAGCGGATGATGTCCAATTCGCTCGTTATCAGGAGGGCATACAAAAAGCATATCAAGCAGAAATACAAGGTTTTAAGGAATACCAAAAGAGCTGTTATTCAGCCCAACATCCACTTGTTCGAAACGCCTTTTATCAAGCTTCTAATCTGGAAAGAGAATATGCTGCACGACTCAAGTTCTTGAACAAGAATGTTCCTTTAAAGTTGAAAGACTATGGCGGAGAACCATTCGTCATTGATATTGAAAAGGCCACTTTACAGAATGATACGTTCCGTACGGCGTTATGGACAGGAGATAACCTGCAGTTGACGTTGATGAGTATCCCTGTCGGAGAGGATATTGGGCTGGAGGTTCATCCGGAATTGGATCAATTCATCCGCCTTGAACAAGGACAAGGGCTGGTCCAAATGGGAGACGATCCCGAGAATCTAGATTATGAAGCCGAAGTGTTCGATGACTATGCGATCTTCATACCTGCCGGGAAGTGGCATAATGTAACGAACACGGGCAATGAACCGATGAAGGTTTACGCTATTTATGCACCACCTGAACATCCATTTGGGACCGTTCATCCTACAAAGGCAGATGCGTTGGAAGCGGAAGAGACTTATTGATTATGAAGTGCAAGAGGATGGTCATTCCATCCTCTTTTTGTTGATTTAAGATTACTCCTTGTGAAGATGTGGAATTATAGATACTAGGATAAATAAAAGAAAGAGGAGGAGATTTCAAAATGCAGGAGATGATCTTCAGTGGTACCCTCATACTGATGCTCATTTATTTCATGTACGCATGTGCTTTTGATTAAGAAGAAACTGACCCGAAACATGCTCGGGTCAGTTTTTCTTTTGATTTAAAAGTCGATTCTCTTTTTTATTTTTTGAATTTTCCTTATAATGGAGTTATTACATAAGAATTAGGGAGGATACCCATGAAACTTGCACAATTGTCTCAGCAATGGAACTTAGAAAACATTTTCTCAGGAGGCAGTCAATCAGAAGAATTGAAAGCCTACATCCAATCCATCGAAACACAAGTGGCGGAATTGAAAGGAACCATCGAATCGTGTAATCCATCCGATCATGAACAATTATCGAATGTCGTTGAAGAGTTGAGCCGTCTTTCTTCACGGCTTCATGAAAGCAGCGCGTTCGTCGGCTGTCTCGTAGCCCAGGATGTAAAGGATAAAGAGGCTGTAGCCATCCGAGGAAAACTTGACCAAATCAGTGCAAAATATCACTCACTTTGGACGCAATTCGATGAGAAGCTTACGCAAATTACAGATAATGAGTGGAAGACATTATTGCAATACGATAATCTCTATCCTTATTCATTCGTTTTGAATGAGCGTCGTCAAAACGCCGTCGAGAAGCTGAGCTTCGACCAGGAATCACTCATTAACGATCTCGCAGTAGATGGTTACCATGCTTGGTCCAACCTTTATGATTTGGTTGTCGGTAAAATGACCATCCCGTTCGAAGAGGACGGAGAAGTGAAAGAGCTTTCTGTCGGGCAGCTCGATAACAAGCTCTCCAGTCAGAGTAAAGAAGTACGAGAACGTGCCTTTGAAGCTTACCAAAAAGCTTGGGAAGAGCAGGAGGATTTTTGTGCAGAAGCATTGAATCACCTGGCAGGTTTCCGCCTGAGCACCTATGAGCATCGTAAGTGGGATTCCGTATTGAAGGAACCGTTGAAAATCAACCGTATGTCTCAAGAAACCCTTGATACGATGTGGAAGGTCATCACAGACCACAAATCGACGTTCGTAAAATACCTTGATCGTAAAGCGGAGATGTTGAATCTCGAAAAACTTGGTTGGACAGATGTTGATGCTCCAATTGCGAAGACGGATTCGAAGGTTTCCTATGATGAAGCAGCGAATTTCATCATCGACCAGTTCAAACAATTCAATCCGAAAATGAGCGAATTCTCTCGCCAAGCTTTCGAAAAGTCCTGGATTGAAGCAGAAGATCGTACTGGGAAACGTCCTGGGGGCTTCTGTACAAGCTTCCCGAATGCGAAAGAAACACGCATTTTCATGACATTCTCAGGCACACCAAGCAATATTTCTACCTTAGCTCATGAATTAGGCCATGCGTATCATCAGCACGTGATGGATGAACTTCCTTACATGAATCAGAACTATGCGATGAACGTAGCAGAAACGGCATCCACTTATGCTGAAATGCTTGTCTCTGATGCAGCGGTTGAAACGGCAAAGTCAGAAGAAGAACGTCTCGTATTGCTTGAAGATAAGATCCAACGCTCAGTCGCATTCTTCATGAATATCCATGCTCGTTTCTTATTTGAAACACGTTTTTATGAAGAACGTTCGAAAGGGCTTGTTTCCGTGGATCGTTTGAAGGCATTGATGGAAGAAGCACAAAGAGAGGCTTTCTGTGATTCTCTTGGTGAATATCATCCACACTTCTGGGCTTCGAAGCTGCATTTCTACATTACAGATGTTCCGTTCTATAACTTCCCATACACGTTCGGATATCTGTTCAGTGCGGGAATCTATGCAATTGCGAAAGAACAAGGTGCTTCTTTTGAGGATAAATATATTGCGTTGCTTCAAGATACTGGAAGAATGTCAGTGGAAGAGTTGGCAGAAAAACACCTCGGGGAAGATCTGACGAAGCCGAAATTTTGGAAGCGTGCCATCCAATTAGCGGTAGAAGATGTAGAAGAGTTCTTGAAACTGACGAAATAACAAAAAAGAAAAGCGCAGCAAAAAGTGACCTCGGAATATTTTCCGGGTCACTTTTGTTTTTTAATGTTATCTCTTTTGTATACGAATATCACTAATCATAAAGAATGAAAGGATGAGTACGAGAAACATGAAAACATAATCAGGGAATAGGTTGATTGTCAGATAGGATAGTGCAAGAAGACAGCCTGCAATAGTAATCGGAACACCAGTAAAATGACCATTAAATTCCGTTACGTTGAAGCGAGCGAGTCGTACTGCACCACAAATGATATAAAGGATGATGAATACAATTCCAGGTATACCAAACTCGTAAAGAACTGCCTCATACAAGAGAAAAGCAGGGGCTACACCGAATGAAATCAAATCACATAAGGAATCGAGTTGTTTACCGAACTCGGATTCAATTTGCAGCTTTCTTGCAATCATACCATCAAATCGATCAAAGAGTGCACAAAGAAAAATGAACCAAAAGCTTACTTCCAATTGACCTTTAAGAATGAATACGATCGCAATCGCGCCAAGTGTCAAATTCAATAACGTCATCGCATTTGCCGCTTGACTCCTCATCCTCTTAACGGTGTGGTCAACCCGTTCTTGAAAAATCATGATGGTTGTCACTCCTTATTGGTTTTTCGTGTGAAAACCCAATCCATATGAACTTTTTATATCGTGGCTAAAGCCAACGTATTAAAACTATTATATGCCACAATTGGTGATTAGGAAAGGGTTGATTTACAAAATCCTTACAATTCAAAAAGGTGACCCGCACCAGTCGACACCTTGATTTCTACCTCCATTCCTAACTAAGGAAAGGCAGGCTTGGAGGTGTCAGACTAGATCTTTGGGTCACCCTCCTAACGAATTTTTACTTTTATACGAATCAGTCTTTGTATCTCTTCTGTAATTCATCCTTGATGGTTCGCTCAGATAATGGCACACCTGTACGATAAGCCGCCCGTGATATCATGTGACCACTAACCGGAGCTGTCAATAGCACAAATAAGATTCCCAAGATCAACTTTCCGCTGACCATGTTCCCTTCAAATAAGAAAAAGAGGAATGCGGCGAGCATCACACCAGAAACTCCTAAGGTCGCACTTTTCGTAGCTGCATGGAGTCTGGAATATACATCTGGAAAACGTAAAATTCCTAGTGAACTCGAGAAGACGAAGAACGTACCCATCAACAAGAGGACACTAATCACGACTTCGGTCAATGATAACACCCTTTTCTAAGAATTTCGCAATGGCTATCGTTGCGATGAATGTCAATATACCAATCAACAAGATTACGTCGTTCAATCGTGTGGTATTCAGTTGAATTGCGACAAGTCCTGTCATCGCAATCAAATTGATACCGATCGTATCGATTGCTACAGCCCGATCAGGATTAGATGGTCCTTTAATTGCACGATAGAGCAACATGAGAATTGAAATGGCAATCACGATCATACAAAGCCAGATGACGTTATGCAGTAATAAGCTCATCGTGTCACATCCTTTATTGCTTTCTCGAATGTCCCTTTAATCTGATTGATGGTTTCGTCGACATCCGGTAAATCCATCGCATGGATATAAATGAAATTGTTATCTGCAGATACATCGACAGATAATGTTCCAGGTGTGAGGGTTATCAAGTTTGCTAATAACGTAATTTCCCAGTTCGATCTAAGATCTGTGGGTAATGCGATGATACCTGGCTGCATATCCATTTTCGGCTTATAGACCATTTTCAACACGTCTATATTTGCGATGAGCAATTCCTTTAAGAACAATAAGATCAGCTTCCATATCGACCACACATACCGGAAGTAAAACGTATCCGGTATGAATCGGTTCAGCAAGAATAACAGAAAGATCCCGATCAGGAAACCGATCAAGAACGTTACAAACGTGTACGTTTCCGTCAAGAACATCCAGATTAGTGCAATAGCCAGGTTGATCAAAAGTTGAAAAGCCATGTCAAACTACTCCTTTAATACGGCGTCGACATAGATGGAAGGGTCCATTAGATCAACACCGATTTGTTGGATATGTGGTAGGAACCACTCAGCTCCGACTCCAAGGATGACTGAGAATACAAGTAAAAATGAAATCGGTAAATAGAGTGGTTTAATCGATCGTCTCTCTTTTGGCAAGGTCATGCTCTCACCCCAAAATCCGTTGATGAAAATACGCATGACAGATACGAGAATAAGTAAACTTGTAATCAACCCGATTGCAGCTACCACGTAATGACCGTTTTCAAAAGCACCCTTCAATAACAGCAATTTGCCGATGAAACCACTGAACGGAGGCAAACCGGCAAGAGTCAAGGTTGCTAAGAAGAAGAGCCAGCCAAGCAGCGGATACGTTTTGATAAGTCCACTGATTTTACGAAGGTCAGATGTACCAGCAACGATTGCGATTGCCCCGACGAGCAGGAACAATGCCCCTTTGATGACCATATCATGGAGCAGGTAGTAGACAGACCCCGCTAGAGAGCCTTCCGTAAATACACCGATACCGAGAATCATAAAGCCGATTGCAGGTATGATATTGTATGCGATGATCAATTTGATATTGTTCGTCGACATTGCGCCGATTACACCAAAAATCAATGTAAAACCGGCGAGTATGATGAAAAAGCTGTGTGTATAATCAACGTTCCCGTTAAAGATCAGAGTGAAGACTCTAAGGATCGAATAAATACCAACCTTCGTCAAAAGTGCACCAAATAATGCTGAAATGACTGCTGGTGGCTTAGCATAAGCATGAGGCATCCAGAAATAGAGCGGGAATAACGCTCCCTTCGTTGCAAAAACGACAAAGAACAAAATCCCGATGGTCGTCAGAATGCCTTCCTGATTGACTTGGCCAACACGTTCAGAAAGCTGCGCCATGTTGACGGTTCCTGTAACGGAATACAAAAAACTTACAGTAGTAACAAAAAGCATAGAAGAAAATAAATTCAGCAGTACATACTTGATCGATTCACGAAGCTGTTGTCTTGTTCCACCTAGGACGATCATTCCGTATGAAGCCATCAACAGAACTTCGAAAAAGACGAATAGGTTGAAGATGTCACCTGTTAGAAACGCTCCACTTACACCAGCGATAAGGATGAGGAAGAATGTATAGAAATAATGTTTCTCCCTACCTTCATCCAGAGAATACGGAGCATAAAATGCCGCAGCCACAGCAATGACGTTCGTAGCCAACAGCAATGAGATGGATAGTGTATCACCTACAAGGATGATACCGTACGGAGCTATCCAGCCACCTGTTTCCAATATGATTGATCCATCACGTAAGACAACGGACATGATATATGCTGTGACGGCAAGGTTTACAATTGTGATGATTTGCGTTCCGACTCGGATAGCGGAAAGTCTCTTTCTCCAAAAGACAAACATGGTTGCCGCTATGAGTGGTATTAAGATCGGTAATGTAATTAGATTAGTCATGATCGGATCCCCTTAATTGCTCCATGTTGTCTGTCTTGTTCGTCTTGTATGCCCGGTAAGCAAGGACAAGCAGGAAAGACGTTACCCCGAAGCTGATGACGATCGAGGTAAGGATTAAAGCTTGCGGAAGGGGATCGGCGTATGCCTTAATCCCCTTTTCCAGTATCGGAGGGGCACCCCGGTTCAGTTTTCCCATCGTCAAGATGAGAAGGTGGGCCCCATGGGAAATCAATGCAGTCCCGAATATGATCTTCAAAAGCTGACGTTGCAGCAACAGATAGACACCCGCCGAAAACAGTATGCCGGCAAGTATGGCCATGATGATTTCCATTACTACATCTCCTCCTCTTTACGGAGTCGAATCATTGCATAAATACCTAATGCAGCTAAGCCGAGTACCGTGATTTCAAACAACGTATCCAATCCACGCATATCAACGAGGATGACATTGACGACGTTATCTCCACCACCAAGGTGATGGGACTCTTTAATGAAATAATGTGAGATCGTTTCAAAACGTTTTGAACTGTGTGAAGCGATTGCCACCAGTGTCACGATCAGACCAACAGACCCAGAAATGATGATATTGATCATCTTCGAGAAAACAGGTTGTTTCTCAGTATCAAGCTTTGGTAAATGGTAGAAACACAATAAGAACAAAGCGACCGTAACGGTTTCGACGATCAATTGTGTTAATGCCAGGTCAGGAGCTCGGAAGAACACGAACAATAATGACAGTCCGAAACCGACTACTCCAAGGACGAGAATCGCGGCAATCCTGTTTTTCATGACGATCGTTCCGAACGCTGCAATGGCCATCACAACTGCAACAATGATTTCCGGCCATGATATAGGTGCCAGATTTTCCGTCGAGATAACGAAACCATCCGTTACAACCAGAGTGGTTCCGGTGGCTCCTACTAAGAAAAGGAGAATGTAAAGCACATAATGTCTTAATGAGCCTGTCATGTAAGTGCGAGTCGTTTTCTCGGCAAGTTTGAACTGTCCATTATAAGTGAAATCATAGACTTTATTTGCACTTAATGGACCAGGAAGCCAATTATATACTGATTTCCACTTTTTCATGGATACATATAAGAGTGTCCCAATCGCTACGACGGCAAGTGACATATAGAGTGCTGGGTTATCAATGCCATGCCAGAACTTAATATGTTTATCAGGTACTTCTCCGAACACTGCAGCTGTTGCAGGTTGGAGGATCGGACCGTTTATTAGGTTCGGAAGCAGCCCGATCACCACAACGAAGATGACCAGCACAATCGGGGATAATAACATTCCGATTGGTGCTTCATGTGGTTTTACAGGCAATTCCCCTTTCGTCTCTCCTGTGAACGTATGGAAGAAGAAATACATCGAATAGACGAACGTGAAAATACTCCCGAGCACTGCTAATACTGGTAGTATAGGTGCCAGCGTCATGACCAGCTCGGAGGTTGACTCCAAATGGATAGAGGTTTCAAAGAACATCTCCTTACTTAAAAAGCCATTGAAAATTGGGAGTGGAACCCCTGCCATTGAAAAAGCACCGAATAACGCCAATGTAGCTGAAATCGGCATAAGCGTCATAAGTCCACCTAATTTACGAATGTCACGGGTACCCGTTTCGTGATCGACGATCCCCGCAATCATGAATAAGCTTCCTTTAAATGTAGCATGGTTGAAAATGTGGAACACGGCTGCAAAAATGGCAGCCTTCGTACCAAAGCCGAGCATGGCCATGATCATTCCGAGCTGACTGATGGTCGAAAAGGCGAGTATCGCTTTCAAATCGGTTTGTCGTACGGCCATGTAAGAACCCCAACATAGGGTGAGTAATCCGAATCCTGTTACAAGGACGAAGAATAAATCCGTTCCTCCGAACAATAAGAACAGTCTCGCCGTTAAATAGATGCCGGCTTTAACCATTGTCGCTGAATGCAAGAATGCACTGACCGGAGTCGGTGCTTCCATTGCATCCGGCAACCAGATGTGAAAAGGAAATTGGGCTGACTTCGTGAATGCCCCTAGCAAGATCAGAAGTAAAATCCCAGTAAAGTATGGACTATCCAGGACGACATCCGATACCTCAATCATTTCACGGATGCTCGTCGTGCCGGTCACATACGATAATAGGATGAATCCACCGAGCATGGATAAACCACCTAAAACGGTTATGACCATGGATTTGAGAGCGCCGTATCGTGAGGCTTCCCGCTCATACCAATAACCGATTAGCAGGAACGATGATATACTCGTCAATTCCCAGAAGAAATATAAGACGTAAACATTGTCAGATAGGACGACACCTAGCATCGCTCCCATGAATAAAAACAGAAAGACATAGAAATTGTTTAGTTTTTCGTTTTTATTCAGATAGAAAATGGAATATAAAGTAACAAGTGTTCCGATTCCACTAATCAATAATGAAAATAACAAGCTAAGTCCATCAAGATGGAAGCTGAAATTCATTCCAAGAGATGGAATCCATTCTACAAAGGCTTCAATGTTGTTTCCGTTCGACACCGAGCCCATTTGAGTCAAGAAGTAGATGAACACACCAAATGGGACTGGAAGGATGAACCACCCAGTATGGATCTGCCGTATGTATCGAAACAAAAACGGCACGAATAATGCCGTTAGAAAAGGAGCAAGGATTGCAAATTGTAACATTATAAAAAATCCTCCTATCGAGTTTTCAGAAAACGAATATGTATGTAGACCATTATCATTGTAAGCAAAATAACTTTAGGTTTTCAACTTTTTTAACGTCTTTTGACCTTGAAAATCAAAATACGTAATCTTCAAACACCAATAGTTTCCTCTATATTATCGCCTAACTTCAGGACTTTAACAGTAAATATGCTTAAATCACACAAAATACATCTAAAAGAATTCAAAAAAAAAGAACCAACAAAATCGTTGGCTCGATTATAAGTGCGTCGTTATGAGTTTCGGTGATAAGTGGCGACGGTCAATCTCTTGTTTGATCAAACTGATAAAGTCTTGACTGAGTTTCAATTCCTTGGCTTTGTGATAGGATTCGATAAGGAGCTCGTCAGATAAATTTTCCATAAGTAGAGCCGAAAATGGCCTTCGCACCTCCAGACGGTTTTGATGTTGTTTTAAACAAAATTTTACGAATCGGATGAATGTAATAAGGTCAGAAATCGGTTCAAGGTGATCTATGAGGATAAATTTCAATCGTGTAATTTATAATCAGTCATAATGATTGGAGAGTTCTCATAACCTGTTATGTTATGATGTAAACCTAGCTTACCACGAATCCAAATGAGGAACAATCGTTCTATTATCCACAAAAAGAAGTGGATAAGTTGTGGGTAAACTGTTCATAAAGTAAATATTTGGTTCCCTTTCAATGTGTATAATGTGAGTAAAGTTATCCACAAATGAAAGATTATCGAAATTTGTCGAAAAGTTTTTGTCTATTATGATTTTTCTGTATATAGTGAAGTGATTAAAAATCATTGTTCAAGTATGAGTTATTGGTACAATAAGATTGATTGAAATGAAACGAATGAGGTGTTCTTGTTGCTGAAACGATTATTACCGAATGAACATGTTCCGTCTATATATGATATTGATGCGAATGAATTGCTTGAAAGAGGCATCAAGGGTATCATTACGGATTTGGACAATACCCTTGTAGAATGGGACCGTCCCGAAGCGACCCCTGAACTGATCAAGTGGTTTGCGATGCTGAAAGAAAAGGGACTACAAGTGACGATCGTATCGAATAATAATGAGGAGAGAGTAAGGAGCTTCTCCTATCCCTTAAACATCCCGTTCATTTTCAGAGCCAGGAAACCGATGACGAAAGCGTTCAAGCGGGCAGCTAAGAATATGAGGCTGAAACATGAAGAAGTTGTGGTGGTTGGTGACCAGATTTTCACGGATGTTTTAGGAGGCAATCGATTGGGGTTACACACGATCCTCGTCGTGCCGGTAGCAAAGAATGATGGACTAGCTACTAAGTTAAACAGATATATGGAAAGACATGTGCTTGAGTGGTTCAAGCGGAAAGGTTTAATTAATTGGGAGGAATGATCTTTTGAGTAATCAAATACAGTGTGAAGGTTGCGGGGTAACCATCCAAACGGAGGATAAAAACGAACTTGGATATGCGCCACCCTCCGCTCTCGAGCGTGAACAAGTGATTTGTCAGCGGTGCTTTCGTCTGAAGCACTATAATGAAGTACAAGATGTTTCATTGACTGACGATGATTATCGTAAAATTTTATCGGGTATCGGATCAGAAGATGCCTTGATTGTGAAAATTGTAGACATTTTCGATTTCAGCGGCAGCTGGCTTCCGGGGATTCATCGTTTCGTCGGTAAGAACCCCATTTTATTGGTTGGGAATAAGTTTGATCTTTTACCGAAATCCGTAAAGCCGAATAAAATCAAACATTGGATGAAATACGAAGCAAGTCAACAAGGCGTGAAACCAATCGATGTTGAACTGATGAGTGCAGGCAAGAGGATGCGAATCCAGGAAGTTGCAGAGGCAATCGAGAGTTATCGGAACGGAAGAGATGTCTATATTGTTGGTGCAACCAATGTCGGGAAGTCGACGTTCATCAATCAGCTCATCCAGGAATATAGCGAAGAAACGTCTTCATTGATTACAACCTCCCATTATCCGGGAACAACGTTGGATTTGATTGAAATTCCATTGGATGAACAAAGCTCGTTGTATGATACACCTGGTATCATCAATCATCATCAAATTGCACATTATATAAGTAAAACGGATCTTAAAAAGATCACACCGAAAAAAGAAGTCAAACCGAAGGTGTATCAATTGAAAGATGGACAAACCCTATTCTTGGGTGGATTGGCCCGATTTGATTATGCCTCTGGTCCAAATCAATCTTTCATTTGTTATCTATCCAATGAGCTGCCGATTCATCGGACGAAACTTGAAAACGCATCGAAGCTGTATGAGAACCATCTTGGTGAAATGTTGAGTCCGCCTGATGCAGATAGTCTTGAGCACATGCCGAAGCTTGTCAGGCACGATTTCTCCATTAAAGAAGATAAGATGGATATCGTATTTTCTGGGCTAGGTTGGATCACTGTCTCGACTGGGGGAAGCAGTGTTACTGCCTATGCCCCTGAAGGAGTGGGGGTCTACCTTCGTCATGCACTCATTTAAGGGAAATCGTCCTTATTATGCCGTAATCGGCGATCCGATTGCTCATTCCATGTCACCTGAAATCCATAATGCTTGTCTTGAACATCATCATATGGATGCAGTCTACGAAGCGATACGGGTTCGAAGCGATGAACTTCCGAACATGATTGAGGAGTTGAGGGAGACTGGTTGTAAAGGGTTTAATGTGACCATTCCTCATAAAGTGAAAATCATGGAGCATCTGGATGAAATCGATCCATTGGCAAATGAAATCGGAGCGGTGAATACCGTCGTCATCGAAAATGGACGACTGAAAGGTTATAATACGGACGGGCTTGGCTTTTTCAAGGGATTGAGGGCATTTTATAAAAGAGACCTGAAGGCAACTTCCATTCTGATCCTCGGTGCAGGTGGTGCATCCCGTGCAATTGTAAAAACCTTGATAAAGCAAGGGGTAAGAAACGTAACCATCGCCAACCGGACCGTTGAGAAAGCACATGGTCTTTTGAACGGAAGCAGATATGGACAAGCTATTACCATTTCAGCAGCAGAACATAATCTCGAATCATTCGACATTATCATCAATACGACACCGATCGGCATGTATCCAAACACGGATGAGATACCCTTATCCATTCGTACGATCGATTCGGGTACAGCTTTAATCGATATCATCTATAATCCATTGATGACGGAATTTCTAAAGCAAGGTCGTAGGATAGGTTGTACAGTCCAAAATGGTGTTCCGATGTTTGTTCACCAGGCAGCACTAGCTTTTGAGCTTTGGACGGGACAGGAACCAGATAGCAAGATAATGGAGGATATCGTCATAAAGAAACTTGGAGGGAAGAAGTAATGTTAACAGGAAAGCAAAAGCGCTTTTTACGATCTAAAGCACACCACCTTGACCCGATTTTTCAAGTCGGCAAGGGAGGAACAAACCCGAATATGTATAAGCAAATTAACGATGCACTTGAGGCGCGTGAATTGATCAAAGTTAGTGTTCTGCAAAACTGTGAAGAGGATAAGGAGACAGTTGCTGAACGATTGACTGAAAATACTGGGGCTGAACTTGTACAAGTCATCGGAAACACAATCGTCTTGTACAAAGAATCCACAGAGAAAAAAACGATCGAGCTGCCATCCTGATTCGTCATGAGTAAGAAGAAGATCGGTATTCTCGGGGGGACATTCGATCCTCCTCATCTTGGTCACTTGATCATTGCAACAGAAGCCCTGGAACAGTGCAGCCTTGACAAAGTGCTATTCATGCCGAGTGCGATCCCCCCACACAAAAATAGAAAGATCTCTTCAGGGAAGCATCGTATCCAAATGGTCCAAAGGATGATCGAAAATCAAGAGAAATTTGAGTTGGAACGGATTGAATTCGATCGCACGGGTCCTTCCTATACAGTCGATACGATCAGCGCGCTTAAGGAACGACATCCTGAGTGGGATTTCTACTTCATCATTGGAGCGGATATGGTTGATTCCCTTCATACGTGGGATCGGATCGAACAATTGCTGGAGATGGTGACCTTCATCGGGGTGAAGCGCCCGGGATATCAATTTGATAGTCCCTTCATGGATTCAATCGTTCAGATTGAAACGCCAATGATTGAACTATCTTCTACACTCTTGCGTGAGCGGTTTGCAAAGAATCGTAACACGAAATATTACGTGACAGAGGAAGTGCAGAAGTACATTGAGGTGAATCGACTTTATGAATAAAGAAGAAGCACTGGAGATCGTTAAAGCACAATTGACGGACCATCGTTATCAGCATACGATCGGTGTCATGGACACTGCCGTAGAACTTGCTGAAAGGTTCGGAGCAGATGTAGAAAAAGCAAGAATGGCAGCCATTTTTCATGATTATGCGAAATTTCGTCCAAAGGATGAGATGAAGGCAGTCATCATTGAACAAAAGCTTGGAGACGAACTTCTTCAGTACGGGTCTGAACTGTGGCATGCTCCTGTCGGGGCATACCTCGTCCAGAAAGAGGTCGGGATTCAGGATGATGAAATCCTTCAAGCCATACGAAGCCATACATCAGGAAGGGTTCAAATGACCACGCTTGAAAAAATCGTCTTTCTGGCCGACTATATTGAACCAGGAAGACACTTCCCAGGGGTTGAAGAAGTTCGTGAAATCGCTCAAGATGACCTTGATGAAGCGGTTAAGCAATCGATTAAAAATACAATCACCTTTTTGATGAAACGGAATCAATTGGTGTACCCGGGAACGCTGCACACATATAATGATATTGTAAGTCAACAAGGAGGAAATCACGGATGACAGCAAATGAATTGGTGAAAGTTTCAGTACAAGCTGCTGATGATAAAAGAGCAGAAGATATTGTCGTACTAGATGTTCAAGGGATCTCTCTGGTAGCGGATTACTTCATGATTTGTCATGGGAACTCTGAGAAGCAGGTAGAAGCCATCGCTCGAGAGTTGAAGGACCGTGCGCAAGAGAGTGGACTTGACATCAAACGCCTTGAGGGATTGGATCAATCCAGATGGGTGTTGATTGACTTAGGTGATGTCTTAGTACACGTCTTCCATAAGGACGACCGCTCTTATTACAATCTGGAGAAATTATGGGGAGATGCCCCGACTTTAAACGTTGCATCAATGCTGGCTTAGTGGAGTGACAACATGAATTATCAACAGTTTGCAGGATTATATGATCGATTGATGGAGGATGCTCCCTACGATATGTGGGTGAGTTTCTTCAGAAATGCCATCGATCGCTATGGAATAAACAATACATTGGACGTGCTTGATGTCGGATGTGGAACAGGTGAAATCTCCGTACGTCTTGGTCTTGAGGGATATCATGTCCAGGGAATCGACCTTTCTGAAGAGATGCTTGCGGTCGCGAGGAAAAAGGCTGAAAATCATGACTTAGAAATCCCGTTTTTCCAACAAGATATGAGGGAGTTGGAGGGGTTTTCAAACTTGGATGCAGCGATCATTTTCTGCGACTCCTTGAACTACCTCCCAACCATAGAAGATGTCAAAGTGACGTTCGAACGTATCGCACACACTTTGAAAGACGATGGACTATTCATGTTTGACGTCCATAGTCTTTATAAAATCGAAGAGGTGTTCGGAAACGAGACGTTTACGTTGAATGAAGAGGAAATCAGTTATATCTGGGAATGCCACCAGGGAGCTAAAGCTGGGAGTATTCACCATGATCTATCCTTTTTCGTGCAGGAGAAGGAATCTGTTTACAACCGATATGATGAATCTCATTATCAAATCACCTATCCAATGGATACATACGTTCATCTGTTGAAGGATGCTGGCTTTGAAGTGTGCTCGATCACTTCTGACTTTTCAGACCGTGAACCAGACGAACAAACAGAACGATTATTCTTCATCGCAAAAAAGATCCAAAAAGGATGAAAGGGACTGCCTTTACGGCAGTCCCTTTCCTTTTGATTTAATTTTGTGTTGGTTGAAGGGAAATGCAGTTGAATGGAGAATAAGAGCTTAATGCTAATACTGTTTAGTGAACTGTCTCTCCACTAATTCACAGTCTTCTTCATACTTTTTATGTGTCCGATCGATGACATGATTGAAAAGAGGACCTAACTCCGCATCGAATACCTTCAACGCCTCTCCTGTAACGCCACCTTTCACGCATACTTTCTTCATCAAAGTCGGTAACGTATAAATTTCCTTTTCAAGCAACTTACCCATGCCGATGATCATCTCGCTGACCAGATAGGTCGCCTGCTCTTTTGAGATCTCTGTTTCCTCCACTGCACTTTCAATATAGGCTTGCAGAAGATAACTGAAGAAAGCTGGACCACAGCTCGAAAGGTCCGAGGCTACCCTTGTTATTGCCTGGTCTATTTCAACTGGTGTTGAAATACATCCCATCAATTGTTCTAAATTCTTCTTTTGATCCTCTGAGCAGCGTTTTCCGTATGTGATTAAAGATGCCCCCGACAAAGCGCGATTCGTGATGCTTGGTATCGCTCTTGCAACCGAACAGGGTGTTAGTTCTTCAAGCTGTTCAACAGATATCGGGCTTGTAATGGAGACCACTAATTTATCATTCGTCAAGTAAGGTGATATGCGTTCAATCAATGCATAATACTCCAGAGGTTTCACACATACAAAAAGAATATCGGCGAATTCCGCAACCTCACTGTTGGATTTACCCACAAGTAGGTCAGGGTATTGAAGTTTTAACGCTTCAGCTTTTTGAGCTGTTCGGTTGATGATCATTAATTCGGACGGCCTTACGGCTAACGAATCGATAAAAGCAGAAATTAATATCGTCCCCATGTTCCCTGTACCTATAATGCCTACTTTCATTTATAACCCTCCTTTTGACCGTCTTCTATCTTCAAATGTATGAACGAATCTAATTAATTATGTATGTGACAAAGGTGTATTGTACCTTTCTCAGGAAGCTTCTGGGTGATTGATCATGAATGGAGCATAAGAAGAAGGGAGGTTTAACGGCTGAAATTAAAGGAATTTTCAAGGTTGGAAGCCGTTCTGGCACTGATTATCATCATTTTGATTCTCATAGTTGTGTGGCAGACATGGAAGGAAAGCGAGCAGCAGGAGGACCCTTTCCAAATGATGAACCAAATGAACGTCATGGAAGAAGAAGAGGAACCACCTGCTGCTCACCAAAAAGAGGAAAATGTCATCCTTGTTGATTTGAAAGGTGCGGTGGTGAAACCAGGTGTATATCAGATGAAGCCCGGTCAACGGATCAATGATCTGATCATGCTCGCAGGTGGTTTTCAGAACGATGCGGATGCTGACAGGGTGAATTTGGCAGAAGTCCTTCAAGATGAAGCGGTTGTATTTGTACCTAGAAAAGGTGAGGAGTCTCCTGTATTCGAACTTCAAAAAAAGGATTCTGGAAAAGTAGATATCAACAAAGCTGATCAACAGGAGCTGGAGACGATTCCTGGAATCGGTCCATCGAAAGCGGCAGCTATATTGAATTACAGGGAGGAAAATGGCCTGTTTTCCAAGGTGGAAGATTTGACGAAGGTCGCAGGGATCGGAGAAAAGACGTTGGAGAGAATCAAGGAATCGATAATGGTGTCCAATTGACATTGCGAAGTTTCTGAAGTATCGATAAACTTAAAGGAACAATGGGAAGGGGATGATAAGGTTTGAGTCGTATATCCTGGAATCAATATTTCATGGCCCAAAGTTCTTTACTTGCGTTACGAAGCACGTGCGAAAGGCTCTCAGTTGGAGCTACAATTGTACGGGATAAACGAATTATTGCAGGAGGCTATAATGGATCGATATCAGGCGGGGTCCATTGTCGAGATGAAGGATGCTATGTCATTGATGGACATTGTGTGAGGACGATCCACGCAGAAATGAATGCACTCCTTCAATGTGCGAAGTTCGGAGTACCGACTTCAGGTGCTGAAATATATGTCACACACTTTCCATGTCTTCAGTGTTGCAAAGCCATTATTCAGAGTGGAATCAAGAAGGTGTATTATGCAGAAGATTATCGGAACCACCCTTATGCCATTGAACTCTTCCAACAATCAGGTGTAGAAACAGAGCTTGTTCCGCTTGAAAAGCAATATGATTTGACCTCACAATCCTCACACAGGAAGATGGCGTTCACTGAAGAGCTTTTATCAGAATTGATGAAAAGTGATGCTGACACGGAAACCGTTGAACACTTGAAGGAGAAGTTCAAAGCTTTGTATGAGAACGACAAACCGACCATGATTACATGAGAATGCAGCTACATATGATTGTAATGGCAGCCATCTTCGGTATACTGACTACCTATGACCGTTGGTGGCTTTTCTTATTCCTCCTATTATTTCTCGTAATCCGTAAGCACGCCTTCCTAACTCTCTCCTCGATTCCAATTCTGCTAATTTTTATCGTTTTTTCCTTTTATACAACGTGGTATGAAGACCTTCATGCAACGAGGCTGAACAGTGAATGGACCGATTTTACCGGCCTAATATCTTCGAATCCCCTTATTGATGGCAATAAGCTCTCCTTTCGCTACACCCTTCCTCATAACGAGCAGATCCTCGTTCAATATACAATCCCGTCAATCGAAGAACAGAAAAAGGTGAAAATGCTTGCGTATGGGGATCGTTGTTCTTTATCAGGACGATTGCAAAAGCCCTCTGTAAATCGAAATCCCTATGCATTCAATTACCGATCCTATTTGAAACGGACCTTTAACATCCATTGGCTGCTGAAACTTGATCATATCGATATGCGGGACTGCCATACTACTGATGGACCCATCATCCGACTTCATGAATATCGAAAGGAAAGGATCGAATCAATACAGCGTGATTATCCGGAAACACTCAGTGGTCTTATGAACACATTAGTGTTTGGTGAACGATCTGGATTAAGTGAATCGCTCCTTGAACAATATCAGAAATTAGGCCTGATCCATCTCCTCGCTGTCTCTGGCCTTCATGTGGGTACAATGCTCGGACTTATGTATGTTGTGTTCATTCGTTGCGGCGTTATAAAGGAAGCAGCCATCATATCCATTCTTTGTACCATACCACTGCTGATCTTGCTTACAGGAGGAGCACCGTCTGTCATCCGAGCTGGATTGATGGCTGGAACCGCTTGTGTTGGGTTGCTATTGCGGTTGAAGATGAGAATGATTGACCAGATGTCACTTGTCGCTTTAGTCATGTTACTGATCAAGCCCACCTACATCTTTCATATTGGATTTCAGCTTTCGTTTTTGATTACAGCTTCACTCCTATTGTCCAATACATACATTCTAAAAAGATTATCACCGTTCAAGCAGTTGTTAAGCAGTTCATTCATCGCGACCCTTGTCTCCTTACCGATCGTGCTCTGGCATTTCTTTGAGGTTTCGATTTGGACTTTGCCTTTGAATATCATCTATATCCCGATCATGACGCTCATCCTGCTGCCTGCCGTCTTCTTAACGTACCTCTTGTATACGTTTTTTCCTTTTCCTGTTTGGAGAATTTCAAGCTATGTTGTGGAGAAGATCTTCGGAGTGATCCATAGCTTGATGGACTGGTTTGAGGCACTCCCCCTCGGGACGGTGACAACAGGAAAACTCCCCAGTATCGTAGCGATTCTCCTTACCTTATCCATCCTGGTATGGCTCTTCATTTGGGAAAATCGAAGAACAGCAAAATCTTTTATCCAAGGGAGCTTCATATGCTTCCTTACATTTGTGATCATCTTTACTCTTCCTAAGCTTGATCGGAATGCTTATGTGACTGTGCTTGATGTCGGGCAAGGAGATGCCATTGTTTTGGAAGCCCCGTTCCGACAGGCTGTGTATGTCATTGATACAGGTGGAAGGCTTCAATTTCAGCAGGAAGACTGGATGGAGCGGAGCAGCACGTTCGATACAGGTAAAGATATCGTTGCCACTTATTTAAAAGCGAGAGGCATCCGGAAAATAGATGCCTTGATCTTGACCCATCCCGATTATGACCATATCGGAGGAACCGCCGGACTGATTGAAAATGTTGAAGTCCTTCGGATTATTACGGGTGTATGGGATGAAACGTCATCCATGCGTAAATTGAAACATCATCAAGTTCCTTTGTTAGCTATAAAAGAAGACTTGGAATGGCCGGTAAATGGAGGACACATCCGTCTGTTGGGTAAGGATCAGGAATATCCCGACCGTAACAATCGGTCCTTGATCATTCATGCAAATTTTTACGGACAGAGATTTTTATTTACAGGAGACATTGAAAGTGAGCGGGAAATCAATCTTATCGAACAATATCCTTTTTTGAAGGCGGAGTTTCTTAAGGTTGCTCATCATGGCAGTCAGACATCCACCACGGAGGAATTTTTGGATTATGTTGATCCGAAAGTCGCCATCATCTCCGCTGGTGAAAAAAATCGCTACGGTCATCCTGACGCTGATGTATTATCGAGACTTGCAGAAAAAGGGGTGAAGGTGCTACAAACTGGGAAATCTGGTGGAATTAAGATCACCATCCACCCTGAAAAGGTACATGTAGAAAAAACGATGCAAAGTGAATGAGAGGGGAACGTGAAAAAGCGGAGGCAATTGGCCTCCGCTTTTTCAACTCCGTATATGTACCCGTATGGGTTGATTCATACGTAAGACAATCTTGCCCTATAGAGCGACTGCCTTAATGATCACACCGATAAAGAAAATGATTGTAAAGAACAAAAACGAAAATACGAAACCAAGACCGGATTCAATTGCATCGTTGGACTTCGCCTGAACATCCTTTTCAAATTCATTCATTTCCGCAACCCTCCTGTTTCAACTCAAGTATACGGTATTCGCTGAAAAAAATCCATATTTGTATTTTTTACGATTACGTGAAACTTATGCTTGCTTGTCTTTTCCATATTACCTAAAAAGTAGCCCATATTGCTAAGAGTTGACACCTATAGTTTCACATTGCATAGGATAACATAACAATAAGCTTACGGGGAAGAGTGTTATCGTTGACAGTGTTGTTTCCCGGGTCTTCACTGTCAGCGTTCATATAAATGGAGGGTTAACTTTTATAGTTGAGCCTCCTTTTACCCTGTACCTTGGCAAACTTATCATATATGCTTAGGATATTAGTGAGGTGATGAGTTTGTCGATTAATGAATTGACCAAGAAGTTGAAGAATGAAGCTTATTCTTCGCTTTATTTATTATATGGAAAAGAAAAATACATATTAGAGTACTCTCAGAAGCTGATTGTACAAGCTGTTCTTGACGAAGGGTCGGCAGATTTCAACTTGTCTTCATACGATATGGAGGAACAGCCGATCGAAGCTGCCATTGAAGATGCTGAAACACTTCCTTTTATGGGGGATCATCGAGTGGTGATCATTCAGAATCCATATTTCCTTACAGGCGCAAAAGTGAAGCAAAAGGTTGAACACGACCTGAAAAAACTTGAGCAATACCTTCAGAATCCATCTGAACAAGCGATTGTTATCTTCATTGCTCCTTATGAAAAATTGGATGAACGGAAAAAAATCGTCAAGGCGCTTAAAAAGCAAGGAGAAGTCATCCAAGCTGAAAAAATGAATGTTCAGCTCCAAAAAGAATGGATTAATCATGCGTCAAAAGAAGCAAACGTCAAAATGACGGATGAAGCGGTCGAACGTTTGATTGAACTCCAAGGTGAAAACCTCGGACTGCTTATTGGAGAAGTGAACAAAATGGCGCTTTACGTTGGTGAGGGCGGTGTTATAGAACCGTCAATCGTTGATGAATTGATTTCCCGATCGCTGGAAAGCAATGTATTTACAATGGTAGAACATGTTGCCAATCGACGTATTGATGCGGCGCTCCGCATTTGTTATGACCTCTTGAAACAGAATGAAGAGTCGATCAAGCTTATGGCACTGCTAGCCCGGCAGTTCCGGATCATCCTCCAAGTCAAACAGTTGAAAGCTCAAGGTTTCACTGAGAAAAAAATGGCTTCCATCCTATCTCTGCATCCTTACGCCGTAAAAATAGCCAGCAGACAAAGCAGAGCTTTTTCAGAAGAAGAACTGAAAGATCTGTTAATTCGTGCAGCAGATGCGGATTTCGAAATGAAGACAGGCCAACGGGATAAACAACTCTCCCTCGAGCTGTTCATGACAGGGATCCACAAGGCGAAACAAACGAATTAATTTCACATTAAAAGAGCTTGAGATCAATGAGGTGATCTCAAGCTCTTTTTTCATTTTTTCAAAAGGGAAGTCATTCATGGTTAGCGCCATAGCGTTAGGCACTACATTTTGCGTTTTTCTCGATTTCGGGGATACATCACACGTTCATGCGTCCTCCATTTTGCGTTTTTCTTGATTTCGGGGACGCATAACGCCTTCATGCGTCCCCCATTTTGCGTTTTTCTCGATTTCGGGGACGCATAACACGTTCATGCGTCCCCCATTTTGCGTTTTTCTCAATTTCAGGGACGCATGGAAACGCCCTGTAACTTTCTCTAGAAAATAAAAAACGACCTTAGATTAGGTCGTTTATTTCAATACAATTCATTAAGCGCTAAGGTTGTTAAGCTGCTTTGCAAGACTTGATTTCTTTCTCGCTACAGCATTTTTGTGAAGAATTCCTTTACCTGCTGCCTTGTCTAGCTTTTTGGTTGCAACCAAGAAAGCATCTTTAGCACCTTCAACATCGTTGTTTGCCACTTTTGTTTCGAAGTTCTTGACGGCAGTACGCATTGCTGATTTATAAGATGCATTTACAGCACGACGCTTATCGTTTGTTTTTACACGTTTAATAGCGGATTTAATGTTTGCCAATTCCGTTCACCTCCTTGAATGCAACCGAAATTGCGATAAATACAACACAAAGTATTCTATCAAACGGTACGTATAATTGCAATCTCTTTTCAATAGGCATTGTGAAGTTTTGTTATTGATTTTCTCTTAAGGTTGCTCGCTTTCCGCGGGCGATCCGCAAGCCTCCTCGATCGCGTTGCTCACTGTGGGGTCTTGCCTGGCTCGCTTTTCCCGCAGGAGTCTCGCACCTTGCGCTACAATCAATAACAAAACACGCATTTTATAGCAACAAGAATGAAATACGAAAAAGGCGGTCATCCTAAATCATAATGCGATAAAGAACCCGAGGTGAGAACCGATTATGGATAAGGAACTGGAACTGTATAATGTCAGAACAGATTTAGCGATTGAAGCGAATGAAGTCATTACGAAAGAACAAGAAGAAAAATCGAAACAGACGATTGATGGTGTCATTGTCAAAGAACGAGAAATGGATGGAATCAAACTGACCCGGGTGGAAATTGAAGAAGCCGGAGTAGAAGCGACAGGAAAGAAGCCTGGTGTCTATCTGACCATGGAAATGCAAGGGATCCGGAATCAGGATACTGCTCTCCAGCAGCGTGTCCAGGATGTCTTTTCTCATGAAGTTCACAACTTTCTGGTAGAACTCAATATTCCAAAAGACGCAACTTGCCTGGTCGTCGGACTAGGGAATATCAATGTGACACCAGATGCATTAGGACCACTGACGACAGAAAACCTCATGGTTACGAGACATCTCTTTGAAGTGGCACCAGAGAACGTGGAAGAAGGATTCCGACCTGTGAGTGCGATTTCACCTGGTGTAATGGGTACGACTGGAATAGAAACGAGCGATATCATCGTCGGGGTCATTGAAAAGTCCAAACCCGATTTCGTCATTGCGGTGGACTCATTAGCATCTAGAGCAGTACAACGTGTGAACACGACGATCCAAATATCCGATACGGGGATCCATCCGGGATCTGGTGTCGGGAACAAACGGAAGGAATTGAGCAAAGAAACGCTCGGAATTCCTGTTATTGCAATCGGTGTTCCTACTGTCGTGGATGCCGTTACCATTACAAGTGATACGATCGATTACATTTTGAAGCATTTCGGTCGGGAGATGCGTGAGAAGGATGACCCATCCAAAGCGTTGACTCCTGCAGGAATGACTTTCGGAGAACGAAGGGAACTGTCAGATGAAGATTTACCGGATGAGGAGAACAGACAAGCCTATCTGGGGTTGATCGGGACGTTGGGCGATCAACAGAAACGACAGCTGATTAAAGAAGTATTGGCACCACTCGGACATAACTTGATGGTGACGCCGAAAGAGGTCGATGTGTTCATCGAGGATATGGCGAATGTCATTGCCGGGGGATTGAATGCTGCCTTGCACGGTCAAATTGACCAAAAAAACAGCGGTTCTTACACACATTAGGTTCTAAGGTCGTTTTCACAGTCATAGGCTTGTACCAAAACCTAAACGGTCGAAACGGATGAAGATGTTGGAGGGATATAGATGATTCGGTTCTTGTTGAAGAGTATGGTGCTGATTTCTGTCCTCCTTGTCGGTATCGTAATCGGGATGCAGCAAGTCGGAAGTCAGATGGATAAGATGAAGGGTGTGGAGAGCAGCCGCGCCCTGGAATGGAAGATCAATGATGAAGGGGCAGTTGAAGCGGAAGTATTCGGAAAGCAGATTACAAGCCATGATATAAAAGAAAAACAACAACAGCTTGAAGAAGTCGAAGCCTTCAATCTCTTTTCCAAACTAGGTGCAATGATCTCATCATTGATCAGCGATGTCCTCACCTTCATCATGACGATGGTTGGAACGATTGTGTCTGAAATCCTTTACTTCTTATTCTCATAATGCACGGTTATGAATTGGTTCGATCATTCAAGGTCGGATCAATTCTTTTTTCTATGTGCAATCAGCTTCCTGAAAAATTGGTCCGTATCACGCTCTAGTCGAGAATCAAGCACATAACCACTATAGAAAGAATTGAATAAAGTGTGTGCTATTGCTATAATCAATGCTAGCTTAGTTGTACGACCTTTAGGAGTGAAGAGAATGAGCAAAAATGATAAGTTGGAACGTCAAAAAAGAATCCGGAACTTTTCGATCATCGCCCATATTGACCATGGGAAATCGACTTTAGCAGACCGGATTTTGGAAATGACGAGTGCTCTTACAAAAAGAGAAATGAAAGAGCAAATGCTGGATGCCATGGACCTTGAGCGTGAACGTGGTATTACGATAAAACTGAATGCTGTTCAATTGATGTATAAAGCGAAAGATGGGGAAGAATACATCTTCCACTTGATTGATACACCGGGACACGTCGACTTCTCTTATGAAGTTTCCCGAAGTCTGGCTGCCTGTGAGGGTGCCTTATTGATTGTAGACGCAGCGCAAGGGATTGAGGCGCAAACGCTTGCGAATGTTTATCTTGCATTGGAAAACGATCTTGAAATCATTCCAGTCATTAATAAGATCGATCTGCCAAGTGCCGAACCGGAACGGGTACGAAAAGAAATTGAAGATGTAATCGGTCTTGATGCTTCCGATGCCGTCCTCGCTTCTGCCAAGAGCGGCATTGGAATTGAAGATATCCTTGAACAGGTCGTTGAAAAAGTACCTGCTCCTCAAGGGGATCCTGAAGCTCCATTGAAAGCATTGATTTTCGACTCCCTTTACGACAGCTATCGAGGTGTCGTCGCTTACATCCAGATTAAAGAAGGTACGGTCAAAGTCGGAGATAAGATCAAAATGATGGCGACTGGAAAAGAATTCGAAGTCAATGAGATTGGCGTATTCACACCAAAGCCGGTCATGAAAGATGAACTGACAGTTGGTGACGTAGGCTTCCTAACGGCTTCCATCAAGAACGTAGGTGATTCCCGCGTTGGTGATACGATCACTCATGCGAAAAGGGGAGCGGATACACCACTTCCTGGTTATCGTCGTATGAACCCTATGGTTTTCTGTGGTTTGTATCCAGTCGATTCAAACAACTATAACGATTTGCGTGAAGCGTTGGAACGTCTTGAGCTGAATGATTCATCGTTACAATATGAGCCTGAAACGTCCCAGGCGTTAGGCTTCGGATTCCGTTGCGGCTTCCTTGGTCTTTTGCACATGGAAATCATCCAGGAACGTATCGAGCGTGAATTCGGTATCGATTTGATCACGACAGCACCAAGCGTTATCTACAATGTCCATTTGACGAATGGCGAAAAGCTTGTCGTCGATAACCCGTCCAACATGCCAGACCCGCAAACGGTCGATCACGTAGAAGAACCATACGTGAAGGCTTCCATCATGACGCCGAACGACTACGTAGGTCCAGTCATGGAGATCTGTCAGAAGAAACGTGGGAACTTCATTACGATGGAATACTTGGATGATATCCGAGTCAATGTCATTTACGAAATTCCGTTATCTGAGATCGTTTATGATTTCTTCGATCAATTGAAATCAAGTACGAAGGGTTATGCATCTCTTGATTATGAGCTGATTGGATACCGTACATCCAAGCTCGTCAAGATGGATATCCTCTTGAATGGTGAGAAGATCGACGCACTATCGGTTATCGTCCACCGTGATTTTGCATATGACCGCGGAAAAGCAGTCGTTGAAAAGCTACGTGAATTGATACCGCGTCATCAATTCGAAATTCCGGTCCAAGCTGCGATTGGCCAAAAAATCGTAGCAAGAACGAATATCCGGGCGTTACGTAAAAATGTACTTGCTAAATGTTATGGAGGAGACATCTCTCGTAAGCGTAAGCTCCTCGAAAAACAAAAAGAAGGTAAGAAACGAATGAAGACCGTCGGAAATGTTGAAGTACCACAAGAAGCATTCATGTCTGTACTCCGTATGGATTCTGACGACTAAATACAAACTGGTTAAGACTGGCGATTAGGATACACAAGCCAGTCTTCTTTTTACGATGTAAAACCTTTATTTTAAGGGTTTTGGAAAAGTGCAATTCAATTATCTGATTGAAAGTGTGATTGATATGGTTAAAGCCGCTTATGTTCATATCCCGTTTTGTGAACAGATCTGTCATTATTGTGATTTTAATAAATTTCTCTTGGAAGGTCAGCCAGTCGATGATTATTTGGATGCGATGGACCTGGAAATGAAAAGGCTCGTCCGTACAACCGATCAAGAACCGATTGAAACGATTTATATTGGCGGGGGGACACCTACTGCACTAAGTGAGGATCAGTTAAAAAAGATGCTCGAGAGTGTGAAGACGAACCTGCAGCCGATTCATTCTGACGTTGAATTTACGGTAGAGGCCAATCCATCTGTGACGGACCGGAATAAACTGGACATCTTGAAGGAAGCAGGCGTAAACCGATTAAGCATAGGTGTACAAGCCTTTCAAGATACGCTGTTATCCACGCTCAACCGAAACCACCGTCAGGACGACGTATGGAAGATGATTGCTGAGGCACAAGCCGTCGGATTCGAAAACATCTCCATCGACTTGATGTTCGGGCTTCCTGGCCAAACATTGGAGATGTTCAAGCAGTCCGTACAACACGCGATCGATCTGGACGTTCCTCATATCTCTGCCTACTCGCTTCAAGTGGAGAAGCAGACCGTTTTTTATATCAGGGATCGAAAAGGTCAATTGACACTGCCTGGGGAAGAGCAGGAATCGGAAATGTTTACGTATTTGATCGAGACATTGAAGCAGAACGGCTTTAACCAATATGAAATCAGTAATTTCGGTAAGCCTGGTTACGAAAGCCGTCATAACCTCGTGTACTGGAAAAATGAAGAGTACTATGGCATCGGCGCCGGAGCACATGGGTATATTGAAAATAAGCGGTATGAAAATATAAAACCATTACCGCATTATATCCGTAAAATCGAAGAAGGGGAGTTGCCCCAACGGGCTGTCAATGAACTGACTGTGAATGAGCAAATGGAAGAAGAGGTATTTCTCGGCCTTCGTAAAAGGTCTGGAGTAGATAAGGCGTTGTTCCATCAGAAATTCAAGGTCGAAATGGACGAGGTTTTCGGCGCCCAAATTGATAAACTCGTATCGAAAGGGTTGCTGATCAGTACCCCGAAAAACTTACGGTTAACGGATAAAGGTGTGTTTCTCGGCAACGAAGTATTCCAGGAGTTCATCGGTGTGATTTAAACATTGACAAACTAAATTCCGATTTGGTAATTTATAAAGTAGAATTAGCACTCGAACAGACAGAGTGCTAACAAAGGGGGATGAGAATTGATGTTAACAGATCGTCAGCTGTTAATTCTCCAGATTCTTATAGACGAGTATATTCAAAATGCAGAGCCCCTGGGATCTCGTAGTATTTCGAAAAGACAGGACATCACGTACAGTTCCGCAACGATTCGTAATGAACTTGCAGACTTGGAGGATATGGGATTCATTGAAAAGACCCATAGCTCTTCAGGGCGGATACCATCTGAGAAAGGCTATCGCTTTTACGTAGATAACCTGCTTTCTCCTGTCCAATTGAAACAGCATGATATGGCGAGGATTCACTCCCTATTTCATGAAAAAATGTATGAGCTGGAACTCTTGATCGAGCATTCAGCGACCTTACTCTCTGAAATTACAAATTACACATCCATTATCTTGGGACCTGAAGTCTATGAGACGAAGCTGAAGCATCTTCAAATTGTTCCGATTTCTAAAGGAACTGCAATTTTCGTCTTGATTACCGATACAGGCCATGTCGAGAAATATACGGTCGACTTGCCGGAGGAAATGGATTCTGCGGATATTGAACGCACAGTGAATATCTTGAATGAACGTTTGAAGGGTGTTCCTTTTTCACATCTGAAATTGAGGCTTCAATCAGAAGTTGAAGGCCTGTTGAGGACTCATACGGAAAATTATAAGCAGACACTTGATTTCTTGGACCAGTTGTTTCAAACTGAGAAATCGGACAAAGTCTATTATGGAGGTAAAACCAACATATTGAACCAACCTGAATTCCAGGATGTCAATAAGGTGAAAGACCTTTATAATGCGATTGAAAAGCAGGACCTTGTCCAGCAGCTTCTTCATCAGGATGGTACTTCTGGTATCAAGGTGAAAATTGGAGCTGAAAACACGATCCAGGAGATGAAGAACTGCAGTCTGATTTCCGCAAGTTATTCCATAGGTGGACAGCACATGGGAACACTCGCGATCCTTGGTCCTACAAGGATGGAATATCCACGTGTGATCGGTCTTCTCGACTTACTATCAAAAGATTTGACGAAGGTCCTGACACAGCGGTATTATTCAAACTGATAATGGAAATACATTTAGAGTGGGAGATCACCTCTCCCTTCTTTTCATGTCCAGATAAAATGTTTCACAAATAAAGCTTTATTAGGTCAGGGAGGTGAATGAAGTGGAAGAGAATAAGCAACAACAAGAAGAAACAGTTGAGGAGAAATCTGAAACAGTTGAGGAGCAGGTGGAAGAAACATCTGAGTCAACTGAGACTGAAGAAATGGACCGAGTGACTGAGCTTGAACAGGAACTCGATGAAATAAAAAACCGTCTGATTCGTACTCAGGCTGATTATGACAATTTCCGTCGCCGTACGCGCGAGGAAAAAGAAGCTGCTGCGAAATACCGTGCTCAAGGAATTGTTGAAGGATTGCTTCCTGTAATTGATAACTTTGAGCGTGCTCTTCAAACGAACAGCAGTGAACAGACTGATTCGTTTCTTCAAGGGATGAAAATGGTTTACAATCAACTGATTGAAGCCCTGAAAAACGAAGGTGTTGAAGAGATTGAAGCGGAAGGAGCTACATTCGATCCGCATCAACATCAAGCTGTCATGCAAGTACAAGAAGACGATTATGAAGACAATACAGTCGTTGAAGTCTTGCAAAAAGGCTACTTGCTGAAAGACCGTGTCATCCGGCCAGCAATGGTCAAGGTGAACTCGAAATAAAAAGTCATTGGACTACATATTTAAATAGGAGGTATATGTCATGAGCAAAGTAATTGGTATTGACTTAGGTACAACAAACTCTTGTGTAGCAGTTATGGAAGGCGGAGAGGCAACTGTTATCCCGAATCCGGAAGGGAACCGTACAACGCCATCCGTCGTCGCTTTCAAAGACGGTGAGCGTCAAGTTGGTGAAGTAGCAAAGCGCCAAGCTGTTACAAACAAGAACACGATCATTTCCATCAAGCGTCATATGGGAACAGATTATAAAGTAGAAGCAGAAGGTAAAGAGTACACACCTCAAGAAGTTTCTGCGATCATCCTTCAAAAATTAAAGTCTGACGCTGAAGCTTACTTAGGTGAAAAAGTAACGAAAGCTGTAATTACAGTTCCGGCATACTTCAACGACTCTCAGCGTCAAGCGACAAAAGACGCAGGTAAGATTGCGGGTCTTGAAGTTGAACGTATCGTCAACGAGCCGACTGCAGCTGCACTTGCATACGGCCTTGAAAAAGAAGAAGATCAAACCATCCTTGTCTATGACCTAGGTGGAGGTACATTTGACGTATCCATCCTTGAGCTTGGCGATGGCTTCTTCGAAGTTAAAGCGACTTCTGGAGATAACGAACTAGGTGGAGATGACTTCGACCAAAAAATCATCGACTACCTTGTAAGTGAATTCAAAAAAGAGAACGGCATCGACCTTTCTCAAGATAAAATGGCATTGCAACGTTTGAAAGACGCTGCTGAAAAAGCGAAGAAGGATCTTTCTGGCGTTACACAAACTCAAATTTCCTTGCCGTTTATCACAGCTGATTCTTCTGGTCCTAAGCACCTTGAACTTACATTGACTCGTGCGAAGTTTGAAGAAATGACAGCTGATCTTGTTGAACGTACAATGGGACCAACTCGTCAAGCACTTAAAGATGCTGGTCTTACTCCTTCAGATGTTGATAAGATCGTCCTTGTCGGTGGATCTACTCGTATTCCAGCCGTACAAGAAGCGATCAAAAAAGTTACTGGTAAAGACCCACACAAAGGCGTAAACCCTGATGAAGTCGTTGCTCTTGGTGCAGCGGTTCAAGCTGGTGTCTTGACTGGTGATGTGAAAGACGTCGTTCTTCTCGACGTAACACCACTATCTCTAGGTATCGAGACGATGGGTGGCGTATTCACGAAGCTGATTGAGCGTAATACGACGATTCCGACAAGTAAGTCACAAGTATTCTCGACTGCTGCGGATAACCAACCATCTGTTGACATCCACGTGCTCCAAGGTGAGCGTGAAATGGCAGCAGACAACAAGACACTTGGTCGTTTCCAATTGACTGACATCCCGCCAGCACCACGTGGTGTACCACAAATCGAAGTAACATTCGATATTGATGCGAACGGTATCGTTAACGTTAAAGCGAAAGACCTAGGAACAAACAAAGAACAATCCATCACGATCACATCTTCTTCCGGTCTTTCCGAAGACGAAATCGAAAAGATGGTTAAAGATGCAGAAGAAAATGCTGAAGCAGACAAGAAGCGTCGTGAAGAAGTAGACCTTCGCAACGAAGCGGACCAACTCGTCTTCACTACAGAAAAAACGTTGAAGGACCTCGAAGGTAACGTAGACGAAGCAGAAGTGACGAAAGCGAACGAGGCAAAAGACAAAGTGAAGTCTGCATTGGAAGGCGAAGATCTTGAAGCGATCCGCACTGCGAAAGATGAGCTTCAACAGGTTGTACAAGAGCTTTCTACGAAGCTTTATGAGCAAGCGGCACAAGCACAGCAAGCTCAACAACAGGGCGGAGAAGAACAAAAATCAGACGATGATGTCGTAGATGCTGAATACGAAGAAATGAACGACGATAACGAAAAGAAGTAATCGTGAATGATAGGGAAAAGTCAAAGTCAGTCTTCTAGGCTTTGACTTTTTTCCGCTAATGAAGAATATGAAATTTGTAACGCACAGAGTGAATTTCATAACATGAAGCTTAAAATTCGGAAAGCTTGGCGATGCCAAGTTTTCCGTATGTTATGGAATTGTAAAAAACTGTGCAGCCTGTTGCGGATTCATAGAATATAGTGATATGATAATCGTTATGTAAAAGAACCGGGAGTGAGTGTCTTGAGTAAGCGAGATTATTATGAAGTCTTAGGCGTCGATAAGAACGCTTCGACAGATGAGGTTAAAAAAGCTTATCGAAAACTCGCGAGAAAATATCATCCGGACGTTAATAAAGAAGCGGATGCAGAAGAAAAATTTAAAGAAGTAAAAGAAGCTTACGATGTGTTAAGTGATCCTCAGAAGAAGACACACTATGATCAGTTTGGCCATTCGGATCCAAATCAAGGATTCGGTGCAGGTGGAGCTGACTTCGGAGGCTTTGGAGATATCTTTGACATGTTCTTCGGTGGCGGCGGTCGTCGTAACCCGAATGCACCTCGCCAAGGAGCGGATCTTCAATATACGATGACGTTGAAGTTTGAAGAAGCGGTGTTCGGAAAAGAAACCGATATTCAAATTCCACGTGAAGAAGAATGTGAGACTTGTTTTGGATCTGGTGCTAAACCAGGTACGAAACCTGAAACCTGCTCGCATTGTGGTGGAAGCGGACAATTGAATGTCGAACAGAATACACCGTTCGGACGCGTCGTGAACCGTCGTGTGTGTCATCACTGTAATGGAACAGGGAAATTCATCAAGGACAAATGCAACACTTGTCACGGAAAAGGAAAAGTACGTAAACAGAAGAAAATCCATGTCAAGATTCCTGCTGGAATTGATCATGGTCAACAGATCCGTGTCGCTGGAAAAGGTGAAGCTGGTGAAAACGGAGGTCCTCCAGGGGATCTTTATGTTGTCGTGCGTGTAACGCCACACGAGTTTTATAAACGTGAAGGTGATGACATTCACGTCGACATGCCGCTTACATTTACTCAAGTCTCTCTTGGAGATGAGATTGAGGTCCCTACGCTGCACGGAAATGTGAAACTGAAAATTCCTGCCGGCACACAATCCGGTAAGGTATTCCGTTTACGCGGAAAAGGTGTACAGAATGTCCGCGGATATGGTCAAGGTGACCAACACGTAAGAATAAAAGTCGTCACACCGCAGAATTTGAGCGAGCGTCAGAAGGCGTTGTTGCGAGAATTTGCTGAGTTGAGCGGCGAATCCGTTGATGAACAACATGGAAATCTGTTCAGTAAAGTGAAAAGAGCTTTTAAAGGTGAATAAGGCTTTGCAATGAAAAAGGAAAGGTAGATGGTAGATCTCATGAAGTGGTCTGAAATCAGTATTCTAACAACACAGGAAGCAATTGAACCGATTTCGAATATATTGCATGAATCCGGAGCGAGCGGTGTCGTTATCGAAGATCCACAGGACCTTGTGAAAGTATGGGATACTTCTATGGGTGAGATCTACCAACTGAATCCAGATGATTACCCTGACGAGGGGGTCATCGTAAAGGCTTATTTGCCGGTTAACAGCTTTTTAGGTGAAACGGTCGAGGAAATTAAAGAAGCGATCAATGGTCTCTTATTGCATGATATCGACCTCGGACATAACCGGATCACCATCAGTGAGGTTCATGAAGAAGAGTGGGCCACAGCATGGAAGAAGTACTATAAACCGGTCAAAATATCTGAACGGATCACCATCATCCCCACATGGGAAGAGTATGAGAAAGTCAGTACAGATGAATTGATCATTGAACTCGATCCAGGTATGGCGTTCGGAACCGGCACACACCCTACGACAGTGATGTGCATACAAGCACTTGAAAAGACACTGGAGCCAGATG